>CAZEHA010000021.1:0-50468 GCA_964511665.1 uncultured Bacteroidales bacterium | reverse complement strand
AATATATCCAAAACCACGGTTAATGTAGCGGTGCCTCCCCCGATGTTCATCAAGCCCAGCCCACGATTTATACATAAGCTGCACGGGACTCCATTTGAATTTGCCGATTTCTATCCCAAACTGAAAGCCATGTGTGTGCCCCGACAGTGTTAATGCAATGTTGTACTCATGGTTTTTTACTTCAGCGTCCCAGTGCGAAGGGTCGTGTGATAGCAGTATGATAAAATCGCTCGGCGACAGCTGTTGAAGAGCTTGCCTCAAATTGCCTTTTTTCACAAAATTATGCCCCCAGTTTTCTACACCGGCTACATATAAAGTGTCGCTGTTCAAAACTACGGGCACGGCCTCGTTGAGCAACACGTTGAAACCCGCTTGTTCCTCAAATGCAATCAGCTTAGCCAGATTCTTCTGTTTGTCTTCTTCACGTTTCCAAGGCACATAGTCGCCATAGTCGTGGTTACCTAATACGGCATATTTTCCGAGAGGCGGGTTTATTGCCGAAAACAGATCAACAAAAGGAGCAAATTCATCGGCAAGGTTGTTTACCATGTCGCCTGTAAACACAAGTATATCGGGTTGCAATGCCTTGATTTTTTCGATACCTGCTTGCACTGCTTCTATGTTTGTAAGACTTCCTGCATGAAAATCGGATATTTGAACAATAGTAATTCCATCGAATGATTCGGGTAAATCAGGATAGATAACTGTCTCGTAACGTATCTTATAATTATGCTTATTCACAACAATTCCATGAATAAAAATAAGAATGGTAGCAAGCATCAGTGTAGCTGCACTTATACTTACTGCCATGTGTCGCGGGGGTAAAACAAAGGTTTTATGTTGTATTAGCAACACTAGTCCTCTTATCAGGCGTGTGAGGTCTTCGGCCGATAATGCCAGTATAAACACCAACCTGGCGGCAGTCCATACCAAAAAAGCATTTAGAAAAATACGAAAAAGCAATGTGAATGCCTCTTTCCCCGACATACTAAGGATGCCGGCAAACAATCCGGCCAATATCATGGTACTAAGCGAAATATAAATGGTACGCAGAAGTTTTGCAATGCCCGGAGAGCTCCATCGTGATGCTATGGTTTTCACACCCTGTAACACGTACCAATCGCTCAGAAGGCTCAGGCTCAGAATAAGTAACGGAATTATAATGAATGATGGTTTCATGCGATGTGTTTAGAAAAATTCAACAATTGTTGTTATGGTGAAGTTTTTTCCGATAGTTGATGCACTTCGTGGAGCGTAAAAACTTGTGTGCCGCTGCGTAGCAATGCCCCGTTAATCATGGCAGTGGCCAGCTTTTGGGCATGAATGGGGGTGTATTTTCTGAGAATACCGAAACGATTCATGCAATGCATTATGCTTACTGCTATGCTTTCGGCCAGGCGCGGCTTATGCCGTTTGCCTTCTATTTGACCGGGTCGCAGAATAACATAATTGTCGAATTCCATTAGCCTGATGCGCTCGTCGAGTTCTCCTTTCATGCGGGTGTAGAAAAAAACCGATTTTGCATTGGCACCCATCGAGCTGACAATAACACAACCGGTAACTCCGTTGTTTTTTGCTGCTTTTGCTGCTTGGTACTGAAAAGTATAGTCTACTTCATACTGCGCTTTTTTCGATTTGGCATCACGGCGGGTAGTGCCCATGCACAAAAACAATACATCGCCAACAACATAGCCTGCCCACTGCTCCGGTTTCGAAAAATCGACTACATGATTGGTAAGCCGCGGCGATTGAATATTGAGATGCCGTCGTGTAAGGGCCACAATTTCGGTAAACTTCTCGTCGGCAATAAGTTGCTGTGTGAGAAATGATCCGGTGAGTCCGCTTGCTCCTAAAATTACCGCTTTCATCAATGAAAAAATTTATGCTATAAAAATAATGTAAACAATTGTTAATAAAAAGCTTCTGTGTTTAACATTCTTTTATAGTGTTTTGTTGCATTAAGCTAAACAAAATTATTACTTTTATCGGTCTAATTAAAACACGAGCAACTATGATGTTAAGTATCGAAACCTGGTGGCAGGCTATGGACATAGCCGAAAAGTTGTATTGGTGCATTGCTATACCTTTCAGTTTGGTTTTCATTTTTCAATTGATTATGACCTTAATCGGCGGCGATTTCGATTCTACCGCTTCAACCGGCGATGCCGATGTGGCTGTTGACAGCGATATGGGTATCGGTTTTCAGTTTATCAGTATCAAAAATCTGGTGGGGTTCTTTACAATTTTCAGTTGGACAGGTATTGCCTGTTCGGCTGCCGGTATTGGAACTATCCTCACTATTATTATTTCGGTTGTAGCAGGTTTGCTCATGATGCTCATTATGGCCTTGCTTATTTATTATATGGGTAAACTGGCCGAGGATGGCAGTATGAAACTAAAAAATGCAATAGGTAAAACGGCTACGGTATATTTGAATATACCAGCTCAACGTGCCTCAGCCGGAAAGGTGCAACTCAACTTCCACGGTTTTCAGACCCTCGATGCGGTTACCGACGACACCGAAGAACTGAAAAATGGCAGCATGGTAAAAGTTGTCGATGTAATTAATAACGAAATATTATTGGTAACAAAATTATAAACCCTAAAAAATAAAACTATGGAAGAGTATTTCTTAATTCTTGTCAGTGCAGCAATACTATTTGTATTTATACTGATTGTTACATTCCTTCGCCGCTACAAGCGCTGTCCTTCCGACCGCATTCTGGTTGTTTATGGCAAGGTTGGGCGAAAAGGTCAGGAAGAAAGTCGTTCATCGAAATGTATTCACGGGGGAGCCTCGTTTATCTGGCCGGTGATTCAAGATTACGAATTTATGGACCTTACGCCCATAAGTATCGAAATCAATCTGCGTTCGGCGCTTAGTAAACAGAATATCCGTGTAGATGTTCCTTCAATTTTTACCGTGGGTGTTTCTACCGAACCCGGAATTATGAGCAATGCTGCCGAACGTTTGCTGGGTTTGGCCCGCGAAGACATCAGCAACCTTGCCAAAGACATTATCTTTGGTCAGTTGCGTTTGGTAGTGGCCACTATGGATATTGAAGAAATCAACTCGAACCGCGACAAATTTTTGGCCAATGTGGCATCGAATGTGGAACAGGAACTGAAAAAAGTAGGTTTGAAACTGATTAACGTGAACGTTACCGACATAAAAGACGAAAGCGGATATATTGAAGCATTGGGTAAAGAAGCTGCTGCTAAGGCAATTAACGAAGCCAAAAAGAGTGTTGCCGAGAAAAACCGCGATGGTTCGGTGGGTGAAGCCAATGCCCTCATGGACCAACGTATTCAGGTTTCGCAGGCCAATGCTACAGCTGTTGATGGCGAAAACACAGCCTCTATCGATATTGCAAACTCGAACTCGAACCGCCGCGAAAAAGAAGCCGATGCCGAACGTAAGGCTGTGGCTGCCGAAAAAGTGAATATTGCCCGTGCTCTCGAAGAATCGTATGCCGCCGAAAGAGCTGCCGAAAAGGTGCGCGCCGAAAGAGAAGAAGCAACCCGTCAGGCCGACATTATTGTGCCGGTAAAAATCGATAAAGAGAAAATCGAAATTGCAGCCGAAGCCATTGCCGAGCAAACACGCCGTCATGCCAAAGGTGATGCTGATGCCATTTTTATGAAAATGGAAGCCGAAGCCAAAGGTATATACGAAATCCTCACCAAACAGGCCGATGGTTTCGAAAAACTGGTGAAAGCTGCCGGCAGCGACCCGCAAAAAGCGGTAATGCTGATGATTGCCGACAAATTACCCGATATCGTGAAATCGCAGGTGCAGGCTATCAGCAACCTCAAAATCGACAAAATCACGGTTTGGGACGGTATGTCGAGTGGCAAAGACGGTAAATCACCCGCCACTGCCAATTTCTTGTCGGGAATGTTCGGGTCAATACCTCCTTTGCAAGACCTCTTTAAAATGGCAGGCATGGAATTGCCCGAATATTTAAAAGGCAAAACACAAAGCGAACAATATTCCGAATATAAGCCGGTAGAAGAAACTCCAAAACCCGCTGAGCCCAAAACGGAGCCAAAGCAGGATAAGAAAAAATAGATAGGAAAAGCCGCATTTTGCGGCTTTTTTTATATGAATTTGTTTTTATTAAAAGGAAATACTATTTTTATCCTATCATTTCTTTGATTCTGAGTTATTGCTTGTTACATGTCTTTTTGCTGCCTATGTTGTTTTAACTAAAACTGTAAGAACCGTATTGATGAAAAAATTTGCCCCAATTGTTGCTGTATTTATACTGCTGACAGGCAGTGTGAAAGCTCAGAATTTTAATGTCGATTTTCAGGGCTTTGGCGAGACCAACAATATCGACAGCGTTTTTGTGAAGAACTTGTCCTCAGAAACTGAATTGCGACTTGCCGGTAATGATATTCTGCATCTAGTACCGGCTTCATCGCTGCGCCGTGTATCTGGCGAATTCGCCATGGCAGGGGTGTATCCCAATCCGACCGAGTTCGAGTGCGATATCGATTTTATCATTACAAAGCCTGCATTCACTATTATTGAAATATCTGATGTGGGAGGCAAAATTCTGGTGCAACACAAAGAGTTTTTGAATGATGCCTATTACAGGTTTACACTATCGGGCATAGGAAGTGGCGTGCACGTATTAAATATCCGTTCCGATTCGTTTATCTATCAGACCAAAATCGTAGGAACAGGCCGCAGCAATCAACCTAGCTTGCGAAAAACAATTGTTGCCGAAAATACTCAACAGCAAAATACTGGAGCAACAGCGCATTATTCGGGCAAAAGCACAATAGATATGCAGTATGCCTTTGGCGATATTTTATTGTTTGAAGCGATTTCCGATGATGGCCACCGTACTATTGCTACTCTGAAACTTACTGCCGACGACGAAACAGTAACCGATCATACTGTGTATTTTGGTTTTTACTCCTGCGTAGATGCCGAACTGTATATGTACAGTATTGTGAAAATCGGTGGGCATTTCTGGATGGCCGAAGATTTGAATACCTCATGGTTCAGCGACAGCAGTACTATCGAAAACATTCCCGACAGCACCGCATGGGCAGCAAGCTCGCAAGCTGCCTGTTGTAATTACGGCAACAATGCTTCGCTACAAACTTTATATAACTGGTACGCTGCTACCGACGGCCGAAAAATATGCCCTGATGGATGGCACCTTCCGGCCGACTTCGAATGGCAACGCCTCGAAGCATATATTGGCATGTCGGCCGATGAGCAGGATGCCTATGGATGGCGGGGCGAAGGTACGGCAGCATTGCTGAAAGAATCGGGAACACAACACTGGCTCAGCCAAAGCGGAACCGATATCAATTTAAGTGGTTTTTCGGCCAGGCCGGCAGGAATGAGAAATTTTGCAGGTTTGTTTTTCTACTCAGGAAAAAATGCGGTTTGGTGGACGGCAACCGAAAATCGCGACAACACGGCATGGTGCAGGGCATTGCAATTCGACAGCAATGCAGTCTATCGAAAAGACGGACTCAAGAATATGGGTCTCGCAGTTCGTTGCATCAAAAACTATCCACCCGAAATAATCACGGGACCTGTTAACGAAACAACCGACACCAGCGTTGTGGTGAGCGTGAAATTGCTGAACAACGGAGGTGCCGAAGTTACCGAAAAGGGAGTTGTGTGGAGTCAAAATCCTGTTCCATTGTTCGAAACAAACGAGGGAGCAGTGTTGTATGATGGCGATGACGATATTTTTGAACTTCTTCTGCCTGGCTTGACTCCCGGTAGTGAATACTTCTACAGGGCCTTTGCCGTAAACGAAGCTGGAGTAGGATACGGCAGCATCGAAACTTTTTCTACATCCGGTGCTCTTGTTACACCTCCGGTAGTTGTTACTTTGCAAGTTAGCGATATCACCGATAATTCAGCCGAATCGGGAGGCAATGTTATTTCTGATGGCGGTGCACCGGTAACTGCGCGTGGTGTGGTATGGACTCCGTTTTCGAACCCCAGTCTTGAGTTCAACCAGGGCTACACTACCGACGGATCGGGAACCGGAGAGTTTTCTAGCACCATTACAGGCTTGGGGCAATCAACCAGTTTTTACGTTTGTGCTTATGCCACCAACAGCGCAGGAACCACCTATGGAAATGTTATCGAGTTTACCACATTAAGTGCCGGTTTTGTTTGTGGCGAAACATATGTCGACTCACGCGACGGGAATATGTATAGTACAGTTCAAATAGGCAACCAATGTTGGCTTGCCGAAAACCTGAAATACTTGCCAAGTGTAGTGGCTCCTACATCGTCCTCAAGTGTGACTGAATACTACTATGTGTATGGTTACTATGGAACCATTGTTTCTGAAGCTCAGCTAACTTCAAATTACAGCGATTTTGGTGTGCTTTACAATTGGCCTGCTGCAATGGCGGGGCAAAGTAGCTCTGCCGACAATCCCAGTGGTATTCAGGGCGTTTGTCCTGATGGATGGCATTTGCCAAGCGATGCAGAGTGGAAAGAAATGGAGTTGCACTTCGGAATGCTTCAGGTTGATGCTGATGCTACCGGATTTCGAGGTGTTAACGAAGGAAGTAAGTTAGCCGGTGGAAATTCGTTTTGGACTGACGGATTATTGGATCAGGATGAAGACTTTGGATTGAGTAATTTTAATGCACTACCCGCTGGATACAGAGATATTGGTGGTAATGATTTCTTTGATATCAACAATGTTGGCATTTGGTGGACAACTACAGAAGAGTCAGCAACATATGTTTACGATAGAAGATTGAGTTTTAACGATACCAGAATTAGTCGGTTTAGTTTTAATTATGGGAAGGCTTTGGGTTTCTCTGTTCGATGCATAAAAAACGAAGAATCTCAGGCTACTTTGCCCACCTTAAGCACCGACGCGGTTACCAACATAACCTCAACAACAGCTACTTGCGGAGGTAACATTACCGACGCCGGCGGCTCCTATATCAATTTGAGGGGTGTGGTATGGAGCACTTCTCCAAACCCAAGCTTCACCAATAACGAAGGCTACACCGATGATGGAGCCGCAGGAGGTGCTTTTGTGAGCGAAATCACCGGTCTTTCGCCGGCTACTACCTACTATGTTCGCGCTTTTGCAACCAACGAAGCCGGCACTGCCTATGGGCAGGAGGAGAGTTTTAGTACTGGTTCCGAAACCATTATCTGGTCGTGCGACTTTCAAGGAACTGAGATATGGACAATGGGCAGTGATGAGGGAACAAAAACATGGAATGTAACAGATACTTTGGCACACCCTGCTGAATGGGGCACCGAGGGTAACTATTACTTTATTCCTATGGGTGTATGGTCGAACCAGGATGTGCCATACATCGGCAATCGTGTGTGGGCATGGGTCGATGGTACCGCTGATTTATTGGGAGCCAGTTTTCAGCAGTGTAACACATGGGTTCAATTTGATAATATCGACCTGGCAGCAGTGAGTAATCCGGTACTTAAATTTACACAAATGTACAAACCTCTGAATGCTGCATATTCATACATCGATATTTCGATAAATCAGGGGAGTTCCTGGACTGAGATTCAAATTAACGACGAACTGGAATCGAATATGTATGGTAATTACAACTTTGTTTTACCTATTGGCAGTTATGCCGCCAACCAACCTGATGTCAGTATTCGTTTTCGTTGGAGAACCACCTCTGCCAATATGAATGGATATGGTTACGGATGGCAAATTGATGACATCGTGATAGTGGAATAATGTGTTGCACATTTGTATTTCGAGAGGTATTATGGCAGCTAAAAAAAATGTTTTTGAAGTAACTTTATGTTGTAAAAACTATTACTTTTGATAATCATATAAACCTCAATTCTATGAGAAGAGTTATTTTGTCTGTAGCAATTTGCCTGAGTTGTATTGCATTACAAGCTCAGGGTCTCCACTATGGTGTGTATGCCGGTGCCAGTATGGCCACCATTGTTGAACGCAACGATTGGGCAGGCGACTTGAATAAAAACATGAAAACCGGATTCCAACTGGGTGTGGCGGTTGAATACGAAGTGCTCAGTTTTTTGTCGGTGGGCACCGATATTGGCTTCCTACAAAAGGGCGACAAAATAAAAGACCAGTTTGCCACTTCGAAAGCGTCGATTGGTTATTTAGATATCCCGCTGAATATCGGTTACAAAATTCCACTGGGCAATTTTAGGTTTACAGCCATGGTAGGGCCCTATACCAGTGTTGCGCTTATAGGAACAAAATCGTTTACCGTTGCCCCCGATGTGGAACCCGACTTCGAGTGGAACTTCGAGGAGCATGGCCACGATGCCTATATCGACGACGGCAGCGATTTTTTTGGCGATGGTCTCAATTCCTATAAACGTTTCGATAGTGGAATATGCGCCGGATTAAAAATGCAATATGCCAACTATCGTGTTTCTGTTTCTTATGCGCGAGGCTTTGTTGATATTAAACCCAACGAAACCATCACAGCACGTAATTCGGTTTGGAACATTGCATTAACATACTTCATAAAATAATAAAAAGTACATGAACAGAATTGTATGTGTTATAGCCATAGTATTTAGCTGCTATACCCTTTGGGCACAAGATTTCCGGATTGGTTTTTCGGCCACCGGAGAATCACAGATAATCGACAGTGTAAAAGTACAAAACCTGAGTTCGGGGACAGTATTTAGCATTGCCGGCGACGACATCCTGCAACTGGTGCCCTTATCGGGTTCACGATGGTTTGCGCAGACGGGATCTACGCTCCTTATATATCCCAATCCGGCAGAGTCGTCGTGTGTAATCGAGTTTTTTGCTCAGAATAGCGGGCCGGTAGTTATCGAGCTTAGCGATGTCAGTGGCAAAACAGTGTTAAGGCAAGGTGTTCAATTGACGCAAGCGGTTCATGTTTTTAGTCTTACCGGAATTTCGGGCGGAGTGTATAACCTGAGTGTGATGGCCGAAACCTTTATGTATTCGGGGAAATTAGTTGGCTTGGGAAGCCCCGGGCAGGGTATGAGCATCGAAAAGATAGGCAGTTACGAAGCTCCGCAATTTGTTGAAGAGGTAATATCTACAAAAAGTACACGCGATTTAGCTTATAACTATGGCGATATATTGTTGTTTGAAGCGTTTTCCGACATGGGGCACCGCACCATAAAAACACTCCGACTGTTTGCGTCAGACCAAAGCACTCCCGAACGTCAACTTGATTTTGTTTTTGTCGATTGCCTCGATGCCGAAGGATTTATGTATGCCACACTGGCTATGGGAGAGCACATCTGGATGGCCGAAAATCTGAATACCTCTTTTTATGCAAACCTGCAGATTATCCCTCAGGTTTCAAGTGTAGAAGAATGGGTTGCATTGCAATCGGGCGCTTTTTGTAACTACGATAACGATGGCAGCATGGGACGATTGTATAATTGGTACGCAGTGGTTGATTCACGTAAAATTTGTCCCTTAGGGTGGCATTCACCGGCCGATTTTGAATGGCAACGCCTCGAAATGTCTTTAGGAATGAGCGAAGCGCAAACCGATACTGACGATTGGCGTGGTCAGGGATATGGCAATATGCTAAAAGAAGCCGGCACCGAAAACTGGATAAGTCATACAGGAAACGATATTAATGCAAGTGGGTTTGGAGCCGTTCCCAATGGAATACGTAACTTTGCCGGTGAGTTTTATTACGATGGCAAAAATGCTACATGGTGGACTTCAACCGGCTTTAGCGATTTGAATGCATGGAGCCGTGGTCTTCAATACGATAAAACAGAGATATTCAGGCAACATGGTCGTAAAAAAATGGGTATGTCGGTGCGTTGCATTATGAATTACCCTCCCGAACTCGTTACCGACTCTGTTAGCGATATAACCCAAAACACGGCTTCTTCGGGTGGTCGCATTACAAACAACGGCGGAGCCGAGATTACCGAAAAAGGACTGGTGTGGAGCACAACGCCCAACCCCAGCATTGTACATAACAGTGGTTTTACTTCGAATGCATCGACCGAAAATAGTTTTTCGGATGAGATTACCGAACTTGAGCCCGAAACTACATATTACCTGCGTGCCTATGCCGCAAACAGTGCCGGTTATGGCTACGGAAACGAAATTGAGTTTATTACTTCCGAAGATACAATCCCTAGTCTTTTGCCCGAAGTAACCACTTCTGCCGTTATCGATGTTACAGCGTTTTCGGCCATGTCGGGCGGTAATGTAAGTTCTCAGGGTGCAGCGCCTGTTAGTGCAAGAGGCGTGGTGTGGGCTACACACAATAATCCATCGCTTAGCGATAACGATGGCATCACCAACGATGGTTCGGGATTAGGAGTTTTCGAAAGTAGCGTTGAAGGCTTAACACCCCTTACAACATACTACCTAAGAGCCTATGCCGAAAACGAACATGGTGTTGCTTATGGCGATACACTTAGTTTTACAACACTCGAAGATTTTGGTATTGTTACCGATGGAGACGGCAATACATATTCTCAGGTTTCGATAGGAACACAGCGCTGGCTTGGCGCAAATCTGGCCACAACCAAATACAGCAATAGCGACCCTATCGACATGGTTAACTTGCTGAATGAATGGGAAACACTCACCGGCCCTGCATACTGTTGGTACGCAAACGATTTTGTTACTTATGGATCAATCTACGGAGCATTATACAACTGGTATGCAGTTGATTATATTTCGAATGGAGGAAGAAATATTTGCCCCGAAGGCTGGCATGTGCCTACTAACAATGAATGGGCTGTGCTTGCCAACTATGCCGGTGGATTTGAGCTTGCCGGAGGGAAACTCAAAGAAGTTGGTACGGTGAACTGGTCTTCTCCAAATTTAGGAGCAAGCGATGAATTCGGCTTCACGGCCTTGCCTGGTGGTGGACGTGGAATTTCTGATCCTGATTTTACCGAAATTAATCAGGTGGGTTTCTGGTGGTCGTCAACTGCTGCTGATGCTTTTCAAGCATGGAATGTTGATGCGGCTTCTAATACCGAGGCTATGTCGAATGATCCGAACACCAAAAACGATGGAATGTCGGTGCGTTGCTTAAAAAACAATGCAGGATCGCAAGTGCCAACGGTTGAAACTGTTACAGTAAATAACATAACCACAAGCTCGGCCATTGCACAGGGTGAAGTTATTTCCGAAAACGGCTACGCGGTGTTGCACAAAGGCTTTGTATATTCTTCTAATCTGCTCGAAGAGCCTACATTGGCCAATAACGAAGGCTTTGTTTTGGTTGTAGAAGGAAGCACCGTGTATTCAACCAATATAATTAGTTTACTGCCCCTAACCGACTATAATATTCGGGCATTTGCTGTCAATTCCGTTGGTGTGGGATATGGCGAAACGGTTTCGTTTCAAACACTCGAAGACCTAGGCACTGTTACCGATGCCGATGGAAACGAATATGAACAAATTGTTATTGGTAATCAGCGCTGGCTGAGTGAAAACCTGAAAACAACTCAATACAGCGACAACACACCAATAAGCCAGATTACCGATAATCTTGGCTGGACAGAACTAACAACACCAGCATATTGCTGGTACGAAAACGATCAACTTAGCTATGGAGATGTATATGGTGCTTTATATAATTGGTATTCAGTCGATTATTTGTCGAATGGTGGTAAAAACATTTGCCCCGAAGGCTGGCATATACCCGATGAAACCGATTGGACTACTTTAATCGATTTTCTTGGTGGTGAGTTGGTAGCCGGAGCAAAGATGAAAGAAGTGGGTACTGTACATTGGACAACGAATTCCGATGGAACCAATGAGTCGGGTTTTACTGCTTTGCCTGCCGGTAATCGCTACGACGATGGTCTGTTCTATTATATTGGGCAAACAGCTGTATGGTGGTCGCTTACCGAATATTTGGCCGAGGCTGCTTATACACGTCAGTTGTATGGCCATGAGTCGAATGCATGGCAAGGTGGTTTGCAAAAGAACAATGGATTGTCGCTACGATGCGTGAAGAATAATGCAGGTGCAAGCGTTCCTGTGGTAACAACCAAAGTTGTTAACAGCGTAATGCCCGACATGGCCTATTCGGGTGGTAATATTATAAGCGATGGAGGCTACGAAGTAATACATTCCGGGGTTATCTGGTCAAGCTCAGCAGGTGTTGTCCTCAACAATGCCGAGGGAATGTCGCTTGCCGGAGCCGGCACAAGTACATTTACAAGCCAGGCAAACAGTTTGCTGCCATCAACACAGTATTTTGTTAAAGCTTTTGCTATCAATTCTTTGGGCGTTGGTTATGGCAACGAATTAAGCTTTACTACCACCGAATTCGGACTTCCCGTTGCCGATGTTGATGGAAACGTGTACACCACCTTGAGAGTAGGAACCGATTTTTGGACTACACATAACTTGAAAACAACCAGATACAACGACAATACCGACATTCCTGTGAATACCGGCGATTGGAATACCAAAGGAGTAATTGCCATGACCTGGTTCGACAACGATGAGGCTACATACGGCGATACCTATGGAGCGCTATACAGTTGGGGTGCTATAGATACGGCAACTAATGGTGGTAAAAATATTTGTCCGGCCGGTTACCATGTAGCCAATAACGACGACTGGATGGCTCTTATTGAAGAATGGGGCGGGATGGAAGAAGCCGGCGACGCTCTGAAGGAAGCAGGGTTCGATCGCTGGAATCAAAACAATACCGGAACCAACATCAGCGGATTTACAGCTTTGCCCGGAGGCCAACGTTCACCCGATAATAGTTTTAACTACTTAGGCGGTTCTGTGTGGTGGTGGAGCGCCGATTCCGATGGCGAAAGCAACTTGAATGCATGGTCGGTAATGATAGGTTCAGCGGGTGGAATGGTGTATCACGATTTGGCTGATGTAAATTACGGTTTCTCAGTTCGATGTGTGAAAAACCAGATTCCAATTAATACCCCCACCATAGAGGGTACAAGTATTTCAAACATCGATTTCGACGGCTTTACTGTAACAGCTTCTATTACTAATAATGGCGGCGCTTTGGTAAGTTCTCGCGGTGTGGTATGGAATACTACAGGCTCACCCGATATCGACAACAACGAAGGATTGGTAAATCAGGGCAGCGGTAATGGCGAGTTTGTTTGCGAAATTTCAGGACTCACACCTGTAACAACCTACTATGTAAGGGCTTTTGCCACAAACGAATCGGGAACATCCTACGACAACGAGGTTGCGGTTACTACCGATTTCTTGAATTGTGGAACCATTACCGATGCCGACCTCAACGAATACCAAACTGTTAGCATCGGAAGCCAGTGCTGGATGCGCGAGAACCTTGCCGTGACCCAGTACTCTGATAATACACCCATTCCTGAAATTGGTGATGCCGGATTATGGGCCAATTCCAACTCTCCGGCAATGTGCTGGTACGAAAACGACTATGTCAGCTATGGTAGTGTGTATGGAGCTTTATATAAATACTATGCAGTAGATTATATCGAAAACGGCAACCGCAATATTTGCCCCGACGGCTGGCATATACCCGGTGATGAAGAATGGACAGAATTGATAGATGCGTTAGGAGGAATGGCTTTAGCAGGCGGAAAAATGAAGGAAGCCGGAACTGTCCACTGGCTCGACCCGAACACAGGAGCAACCAATGAAAGTGGCTTCACTGCATTGCCCGGTGGTAGTAGAGATTTTGATGGTGTTTTTGGCTATATTACAGAACAGAGCAATTGGTGGATACCTGTTGAGTTTTCTCCCGAAATGGGATGGCGTGTTCAACTTACAAACCTTGGTGAAGATGTGTATATTGGAGAATCGGAAAAATCAAATGGCGCATCGTTACGTTGCGTGAAAAACACTGTAGGCAACACAATTGCAATATTGTCGACAACAGTAGTGAACAATATTACACCATACACTGCAGATATCGACTACGAAATTACAGCAAACGGTGGATATCACGTTACCCGTTGTGGTGTGCTGTGGTCGACCAACCCCGATCCCGACATCTCTACGGCTATCGATATTACGAATGATGGTAGCGGAACAGGTGTATTCAATGCCGCACTTACTGAACTTGAGCCACAAACAACCTATTATGTACGTGCCTATGCCGTGAATGTTCTTGGAATTGCCTACGGTAATGTGCTTGAGTTTGTAACTGCCGACGACCCCAATGCATATGATGGCGACGGTAATGTGTATGTGCCGGTTGTAATTGGAGACCAAACATGGTTGAGTACCAACCTTACCACAACATCGTTTAACGATGCCAGCCCCATTGCTAATTACGAAATGTCGTACGATTGGGATTACTCACCCGATGCAGCCTATTGCTGGTTCAACAACCTATACGATCCTTACGGTATCGATTATGGTGCATTGTACAATTTCAATGCTTGCGATTATATTATCACCAAAGGAAAAAATATTTGTCCTTCGGGCTATCATGTTGCAACAGCTGTCGATTTGCTTGTTTTATACAACTATCTCACCGACAATGGATTTGCAGGGAACGAAGCTCAGGCTTTAAAAGCAACTACCCTGTGGATGGCAGGTGGCGAAGGTACCGATGATTTAGGATTTGCAGCTTTGCCCGGCGGAATGCGCGATTTGGAAGACTCTTTTTTCGATATGACAACTGCCGGTTATTGGTGGACTCAGCTTGAACATAATTCTGACTCAGCCAGAGCTTTCTATATCACCGAATCTGATTTATTTAATGACTTCGATATTGAAAAGTATCGTGGATTTTCGGTACGATGTGTAAAAAACAGCGAAGCTAGCTCTGTTCCCGTACTCACTACTACTGAAGCAACAGATATTACCTGGAAAGTTGCCCTGTCGGGAGGCAATGTTACCGACGAGGGAGGCTATCCGGTTACCAAGCGTGGTATAGTGTGGTCAACCACCGAAAACCCCACTATGGAATCGGGTAATATGTATTTGAACGAAGATGCAGGTTTAGGCGAATTTGTGAGTAATATAACAGGATTACAGGCTGAAACTATTTATTATGTCAGGGCTTTTGCGGTGAATGCTACAGGCGTTGGTTATGGCAATCAAATAAGCTTTGTTACCACCGAAGATATGGGTATTTACGATGGCGATGGCAATGAATATACTGCGGTTACCATTGGCACGCAAGTATGGCTTAAAGAAAACCTGATGACTACCAGTTACAACGATAATGCACCTCTAAGCAATTTTGAAGACGATTTAGATTGGGAGTCCTTCGATGGACCTGCTTATTGCTGGTACGAAAACAATTATGAGACATACGGTTCTGTTTTTGGAGCCTTGTACAACGGCTATGTATTTGATTTCACCAAAACATGGGGAAAAAATCTGTGTCCTGTAGGATATCACCTGGCTACCGAAAACGACTGGATGACATTGGTAATGTTTGCCGGAGGAACCTACAACGCTGCATCAAAACTAAAATCAACCGGCTTGTGGATGGAGTATCCGGGTACCGATGGCTATGGCTTCAGAGCTCTTCCTGCCGGCGGTCGTATGGTCTTTGGCGGTGGACAGGGTACGAAACCTGTTGAGAGTTTTAGTAATGTGTATCAGGCAACCATGTTCTGGATGAACATGGTAAACGAAGAAGACATGACCTTTATATTGGGAATTGACGATTTTTCTTCCGAAATCGTGGGGGGAGAGGCTCCTAAAACAGCAGGAGCATCGTTGCGTTGCATGAAAAATCCCGAAGCTAGTTCGGTTCCCGTGGTCGAGATCGAAAGTGTATTTAATATTAGCTACGAATCGGCCATTTGTACCGGAAACTTAATTAGCGAGGGTGGATATCCATTGCAATATACCGGTGTGGTATGGTCAACCAGCCCTGAACCAAGTGTAGAAGCAAATATGGGTAGCTATATGGCTCACGCAAGCATGCAAGAGTTTAGTTTTCCTGTTGATTTGTTGGCAGATCAAACAACCTATTACGTGCGCTTTTTTGCTGTTAATGCTATTGGAGTGGGTTATAGCGAAGATTATAGCTTTACTACAACTGAGTTTCTCGGAATTTTCGACGGTGATGGTAATGAATATAGTTTTGTTAGCATTGGTGCTCAAAAATGGCTTACCGAAAACCTGAAAACAACTTCTTATAACGATGCATCGCCCATTGCTAACGTACCCGACCCGTTTGAGTGGGAAACTCTTTTAACACCTGCATATTGCTGGTACGAAAACGATTTTGTTACCTATGGAACAAGCTATGGTGCACTGTATAATTATTATGCAACCAATCCCGCCAAGAATGGTGGCAAGAACTTGTGCCCCGAAGGCTGGCATGTTCCCGATGAATGGGACTGGATTATTCTTTCGAACGAAGTAGGCGGCGATTGGAATGCGGGGATGAAACTGAAATCAACCACCTTGTGGCAATCGGGAGGTGAAGGCACCGACGATTATGGATTTAGTGCATTGCCGGCCGGTATCAGACTTTCAAGCGATGGTTACTCCGACATTACTACCGAAACCTATTTTTGGACATCAACAGCTTTGATGAACGATTTTGTGACAACTAGAAACATGAGTGCTTTCTCCGAATACCTCAATAATTATTCGAATACCGTGCGCGATGGATTATCGGTGCGTTGTGTGAAAAATCATGTAATGGCGCTGCCTCCATCTATCAGTATTCAAACACCGACAAATGTTACGTTCGAGTCGGCTTCGCTGAGTGGTACCGTTGAAAGCGATTTGTATCAAATCATCGAGAAAGGAGTGATTATTTCAACCACCCCCGACGTGAACATTAGCAATGCCGAAAATATCTTTGTTAAAGGAAGCGAATCCGGAGCATTTGTTGCATTTATTGGTGGTTTGCAGGAGCTTACTACATATTACATCAGAGCCTATGCTGCCAACACTATCGGAATAGCTTATAGCGATGAGCTTTCGTTTACTACTCCTGCGAATATGGGAATTATTGATGGAGCAGGAAATGTGTATAATTCGGTGGTAATTGGTTCGCAGGAATGGCTCAGTACAAACCTAAGAACTAATAAATACAGCGATGGTTCAGCAATGACTAAAATTGTTGACGATCAACAATGGCAAATGTATATCAATCCGGCTTATTGCTGGTATAATAACGACTCTATCAGTAATTGGGACGTTTATGGTGCCATGTACAATTTTTATTCTACTGATATGGTTCTTACTGGTGGCCGCAATATTTGCCCCGCAGGATATCATGTGCCAGACTATGCAGAATGGGATGAACTGATTAATTATATAGGTGGCTCAACTATAGCCGGAGGAGCTCTCAAAGAAACTGGTTTAGCACATTGGCAAATTCCCAACAACGGAGCATTCGATGGCTATTCGTTTACTGCCTTACCGGGAGGACAACGGCAGGCAGGTAGTTTTATGAACCTGGGTTACACAGGCGATTGGTGGTTTAGTTCCGAATATGACGATTGGTCTGGGTATGCTCTTAACCTTCAAAATGCCACCGAAGATGCTTTGTATAATTTTTACGATAAAAACATGGGGGCCTCCATTCGTTGTATCAAGAATCAGGAATTCTCAACCATTCCTGCTGTATCTACCACAATGGTACAAACCAATGAATTTACATCTATATATGCCGAAGGCTACGTAAACGAAACAGGAGGTACCAATATCATTAACAAAGGTTTTATCTATGGTACCACCCCCAATGTAAATTTCGACAATATGACGGGCTTTGTGAAATATGGGCCTTTCGACGGTTGGTTTGGTTCTGATATTCAAGGCTTATACCCGGGTACAACCTACTATATCCGTGCATTTGCTTACAATGCTCAGGGAATGGCATTGGGTAATGTACTCAGCGCTACTACACAATCAATTCCAATGCCGATTGATGGTGATGGAAATACATACGGTTTTGTTGTTATTGGCAATCAGATTTGGCTGGCCGAAAACCTGAAAACTACAAAGTACAACGATGGCACACCTATTCCGCTGGTTACCGACAATATTGCATGGCAAGGATTGATGACTCCCGGATACACATACTACAACAACGATTATGTTAGCTTTGGCGAGGAGTACGGAGTATTATACAATTGGTTTGCTTTATCGCCAATGTATAATGGTGACAAAAACCCATGTCCGGTAGGATGGATCGTGTCCGATGACATGGCATGGCAGAATCTTATGTGGAATCTTGGGGGCGAAATGACGGCTGCTACAAAACTAAAAGAAGCCGGCCCATTGCACTGGGGCGTGTTTAACACAGCTAACAACGAAACCGGATTTAGCGCTTTGCCCGGTGGTATTCGTAACACAGATGGCAGTTTTGAGTATGTGAACACTGCCGGTTTGTGGTGGACAACTTCGGCCTGGGGAGAACCTTTTCAGGCCTACAGTGTAAGGATGGAGGACGATTCCGAGGAAGTGTTCTTTTATGAGCTGCATCAGAATTCGGGTATGTCGGTCCGTTGTGTTTACGATCCTTTTGGTATGGGAGGAGAAATACCTAAGCTTCAACAAGAAGAATAGTATTGTTTCGATTTATCCTGAATCGGATTATTATAAATATGAGATTTTGAAAGAAAACCTATATGCGAAATATAGTATTGCCACTTGCCAACGCCCCTTGCGGTCGCCGTGGTATGATTTGCTAAAAATATGGAATCCTACGTATTTTCAGGGCAATCGCGCAAATAAGAATTATTTCGAGGGTTGGTATTTTAAAAATGTGAGTGCCGATGGCAATACCACTTGGTCGTTTATTCCCGGTATTGCTATTGCCGAGAACAATACCCATGCATTTGTTCAGGCTATCAACGGTAAAACCGGCGAAACATATTATTTCAGTTTTAAACCGGATGTTTTTAGGTTTTCGAAACATGGCTTCGAGGTATATGTTGCCGAAAACTATTTTTCGCCAACAAAATGTGTGCTGAATCTTAAAAACGAACAATGCGCGTTAAGGGGTGAACTCGAGTATGGCAATTTGCATCCATACAGGGCAGGCTTCGTGCGTCCCGGAATTATGGGTTGGTATCGCTATGTTCCTTTCATGGAATGTTATCATGGCTTGGTGAGTATGTGTCATACTGTTCGGGGCACCATACACCACAATGCCGAGCTGTTGAATTTTGATGATGGACTGGGATATATAGAGAAAGACTGGGGCAGCTCTATGCCAAAGGCATGGATTTGGATGCAAACCAATAATTTCGAAATGTCAGAAACCTCGTTTATGTTATCGGTAGCTCGAATACCATGGATTGGCAAAACTTTTACCGGATTCTTAGGTTTCCTCATGTATCAAGGCAAAACTATTACTTTTGCTACTTATACAGGTGCCAAAATTTCGAAATTAGAAAAATCAGATAATAGAATAAATATTGCGATACACACTTCGAGATTAAAAATATTTGTCAACGGACATTCGAAGAATTCGGGTGAGTTGAAGGCTCCGCTTGCTGGCGAAATGAGCAGAATGATTCACGAAAGCATCGATGCTGAGCTGCAAATTGTTGTCGAAAACCAAACCGGAGAGAGTGTATTCAGCGGCACTGGAAGAAACGCCGGATTAGAGCTGGTTGGCGATATAAATCTTCTAAAACCATAACCGTGCATTCGGGTGCTGTAGATATCAAAAGATTGGTCGCTTGTTGGTTGAAAAAAACTTCTGTATCTTTGTACACATCGAAAACCTAAAGAAATGAGAGCACTGTTTTTTATATTGCTGATGGTTCTTACCTACAATGCAAGCCTGCTGGCACAATGCAGGGAGTCGATGCCCTATTGGTTATTGGGAACCTGGGAAATTCAAAACAATGGTGTCCCCAGTTTCGAGCAATGGAAAAATATGGGCGATACATTGTTTGTTGGCCGAACCTATGGATTTGTCAGCAACGATACCATTCAATTCGACGAAATGGCCATTAAATGTGTCGATGGTAAACCTGTGTATTTTATGCATGCCAGCATGGACACAAAACGGGTGTTTGCCGGTTTTTCGTTAACTGAACAACCCGATAGTCTCGAATGGACTTTTGTGAACCCTATTACCGATTTTCCTCATGCAATTACCTATATGCGCTATGGAAACAACGAAATGTACGTTTGGTTTAACGACAATAAAAGCGATGATCCTTTAATCGATGTAAAACTCATTCGTAAGGAATAAAGAAATGAGGGAACTTAACCTTCCGGAGGCAAACCTTACTATTCGCGAACACAGCAGAATTGAAGTTTTCGATATTTTCAGAAACAAATATGTAGCATGCACCCCTGAAGAATGGGTAAGGCAACACCTGTTGCATTTTTTGGTAAACCATCGACATTACCCACAGTCGCTTATTGCTGTAGAAAAGTCGCTCGATATCAACGGTTTGCAACGTCGGTTCGATGCTGTGGTTCACAATCGCAATCTTCAGCCGCTGATGATTGTTGAATGCAAGGCTCCTGAGGTAATACTGAGCCAACAGGTTTTCGACCAGATTATGGCATATAATTACGACATGCAACTTAAATACATATTAATAAGTAATGGCATTCAGCATATCTGCATGCACAAACAAACTAACCGTTTCGTGTATTTGAACGATATACCCGTTTACGATGAATTGATAAATCAATAATTCCGACCGATAAAATAAGCTCCGGTTACACTGAATGCCGATGTTTGGGCCGAATAGGAACTGTGTCCCTCAATATTAATAAAACCAAACGAATAGCTAAACCTGACCTGATAGTTCTTGTAATCGATGCCGGCAGCCAGACCAACACCCGTGTCGAAACGCTTGTAGTTGTCGTATTCATATAACGAATACGATGAGGTCTCGTCGGAGTAGCTTTCATCGGGAATCCAACGTCCCCTTCCTGCAACGGCAACACTAACAAACGGACCTACTTGCCCAAAAACCGATATATTGCCAATTGGCATTTTATAACCAATTTCTATTGGCAAATCTAAAAAACTGAAAGTACTTTTCGATGTGCCCAAAGGGTACTCGTTTTTGTTCCCTTTCTGATACAGAGATAGGGTAGTGCTGACATACAAAAAACTAAGAATCTCAAATTCAGCGGTAGCTCCAACATGTAATCCCAGTTTGCTCTGTGTTTGTATATCGCTCGATTCAGAGAAATGTATGAAATTTGATACGCTCATACCCAGCCTGGGGCCAAAGTGTAAACCCTGTGCAGAGGCCACAGAAACTATCATACACAGTGCAGTTGTTGCAATAATAAATTTTTTCATATAGCTTGGTTTTGGTTAGTAGTTATATCAATAATGGCTGTAATCAGATACATTTCAGAACAATATTGAAAAATTCATGGCTCGTATTGCAAATGTAATACATAATTTTGTATTTTTATTGGTTTATTACTAAAAAAATGTCTATGAAACAAATATGTATCGTCTTGCTGCTGTTTGTCAGTTTGTCGGTGAGCTCGCAGCGGCTTATCAGGGGCTATGCAGTAGCTTATTCCTACGGCTTTCTGAGCAGTAACGAAGATTTCAGTGTCACCTACCAGAATACAACTTACGGAGCTGTTGCCGATAAGGCTACATCGGGTAGTTTGTTTTTCGGTTTTCCACTCGAATACGGATATTCGCGCCACCGTTTTACGCTGTTGCCGGCTGTAGATTTAACCACAGCAAGCTGGAAACTCGATTTCGGAACCGACGAAAACGTTCCTTTCGGTCGTAGTTTAAACGATTCCATTGCTTTCAAGTCGTTTATCATCATGCCGCAAATTGGCTTGCACTACCGATATCATTTCTTCATTGGCAAATTGCATTTTGCCCTTGGTGGGGGTTTGGACCTTAAAATTCCGGTTTCCACCGAAACATCACTTACCGACAAAGATAAACTGGACTATGCGGCTGAGTTTATCTACGATACTAACTATTCTGATAACTCAATCTTTGCAATAGCGTCCGACCCGGGCATGTGCATATCGCCACGAATTGGCTTCGATGTATATCTGAGCAGGTTTTTGGTGGTGAATGTTTTTTACTATCGCAGCCGATTGAATCAGGGTTTGAACAATTCTTTTCCTTCGGGACATTTTTCGGGTGGTATATCGTACTTGCTGCCATTCGGCAAAGAAGATGATGCCAGAGTATTACAACAATATAAAAAGCAATAATCATGAAAAATATACTCACAGCCATAGCCGTATGCATCAGTATGAGTTTGCACGCACAGCAAATAGTTCCTGTGGTTCAAACCGGTCATTCGGGTGAAATACGTTGTATAAACTGGGATAACACAGGTCGTTATCTGGCCAGTGCCGATGCCAACAACGATGTGGTAATAAACGATGTAATTTCGGGTAAGCAGTTCTATAAGATTAAAGTTCCCGGTAAGGCCGGTATCAGCGAACTAAAATTCGATGGAAATAAGCTGCTCATCAATAATATGGGGCAGTTCTATGCTTTCGACATGAATTCGCTGACCCTTCAGTCGGGTGCACAATCGTTTGCTAACATATCCGATGATGGTGGATATAAAATAAAAAATACCACAGTGCGAAAAGGCGCACGATCGCTAATAAATAAAGATGTTTATGTGCATTTTACGCAGGTGGCCGTCAGCAACGATAACAGTCTTGTAATTGCTGGCGATGAGAGAGGTTGGCTTTACTTCTGCAATCCCACTCTTAAGGTTCGGATACGCGAACGTATGCATCTGCTCGATATTACCGATATCGATTTTTCCGACGATGGTAAGTTTGTTGCTATTGCTTCAGCCGACCGATCGATAAGTATATGGAGTTTGCCCGAAATCAAGTTCGAAAAGCGCCTGATACCACGTAGCTTCAATGTAAATGCTATGGATTCGCACCCCGATGGAAAACGAATTGCTTTTGGCGATGAACTGGGTTATGCGTATTTGCTGGTATTCGAAGACGATAAAATTACTTGTGAGGGAATTAATACGCACAAAAGCCGGATAAACGATGTGAGCTTTACACCTAACAAAATGTGTGTTGCCACAGCCGGTGGCGATAACCGTGCTGCTATTGTAGATTTTGAACAAAATATGCCCTTGCAATATTTTATGTTGCATCCCAACACTTCTAAGCTTAGCCAGACATTTAATATTAAGGCCATTCAGGCACGTGCCACGAAAAGCGACGATGGTGAATTGTTTTTCGACGAAAATGTGTACTCGGTGGCTGTAAGTCCCGACGGCAAACAAATTGCCTACTCAGGTGGGAAATGGGGTAATTCTAATCCGGTAATGAAGGTGTCGTCGATATCGAATCTGAATCTTGAAAAAACGGTAGAAAAACGCAAGAAACGGAAAGCCGATGCAGGATTGATGAAGAAGAATAATACGTTTCGTTTTTATGAATTATATTTTACTTCCGAAAAAGAATTTTGGGGAATGGGTGAGTCGAACGATGTAGCACGGGGCTTTAAGCTTAGCCTCACCGGTTACGACGAAACCACCACAGCAACAGTGCGCTCGGGTTTATCGGGGCATGCATTCTATCCAAACTGCTTGCTTATGGTAGCGCACAATGCTAAATCGATGTCGGCACCATATCTGATTAAAAAAGATATGAATACATCCGATGTGTTTACCTGTACCGGATTCGAAATCAGTAAATCAGGAATGGGAAAAACAGTGCGATACGAAGGGCACAGGGGGTATATTAACGATATACAAATTATTCGCGAGAAAAACTACCTGATTAGTGCAGCCGAAGATGCTTCGATGATAATCTGGAATCTCGAAACCGGTGAGAAAATTATGACAGTGTACGTGGTCGATCAGGGAAAACTGGTGTTTGTTTCACCCGACAACTACTATATGGCGCAGGGCGATGCCCTTACCGGAATGGGATTTAACTACAACGGAAGGGTGTTACCTGCCGAGCAGTTCGACCTGAAATATAACCGCCCCGATCTGGTTATGGAAAAACTGGGTATTTTTAAACCCGATATTATTGCCCTGTATCATAAAGCATATTTGAAACGTCTCAGCAAATCTGGCTTCACCGAGGCTATGCTCAAGGGCGAAATGAATTTACCCGAGCTCGAAATTACAAATATCAAAGAGCTTAACTATAAGTCTACATCAGGCCAACTGAACCTTAAAATTGCCATGAGCGACCGCTTGCACGAGCTCGACAGACTCAACGTCTGGGTGAACGATGTGCCATTGTACGGTACTCTGGGTATGTCGCTGCGCAATAAAAACGCAAAAGATGTAAGCACCGATGTAAGCATCCCTCTTTCCGAAGGGCAAAACATAATTCAGATTTCGTGCCTCAACAGTATTGGTGTGGAATCGCTGAAAGAAGAATTCGAAGTGTTTTTCGAAATACCCGAGAAACGTAAACCCGACTTGTATCTGGTGTCGATTGCAGTGGCTGAGTATAGCAATGCAAAATACAATTTGCGCTACACGGTAAACGATGGTAAAGGATTTGTAAATTTGTTTAATAAGCGCAAGAACAGCTACAATAGCATGTATGTAGATTCATTCTTTAATACAAGCTGTACCCGCGAAAATGTGCTCATGGCCAAAGAAAGACTGATGAAAAGCCATGTTGACGATTATGTTATTATTCATATTGCCGGCCACGGTTTGCTCGACGACAACCTCGATTTTTACTTTGCCACCAGCGATATCGACTTTAAAAATCCTGCCGAGCGTGGTCTGAACTACGAAGAACTCGAAGGCTTGCTCGACGGAATACCTGCCCGTAATAAATTATTCCTTATGGATGCCTGCCACTCGGGCGAAGTGGATAAAGACGATGAGTTTGTTGTTGAAAACGTAATTGGCGACAACCAACGAGGCGTAACCATGTTCGAAACCCGTGGCGAAACCATGCCTAAAACCGGCTTGCATAACTCGTTCGAGTTGATGCGGATTATGTTTGCTGATTTACGTAAAGGGACCGGTGCCGTGGTTATCTCTGCTGCTGCAGGTGGAGGCTATGCCCTCGAAAACGAAGATATCGAAAATGGTATTTTTACCTATTCATTCATGCAGGCCTTTAAAAAGAACCGTGCCGATGAAAACAAAGACGGACAGGTTTCGGTATCGGAATTACGTAATTTTATTTTCGATGAGGTGAGGCGACTCAGCAATGGTCGTCAACAGCCCACATCGAGGCGCGAAAACCTGACCAACGACTTTGTGATCTGGTAACAAAGAATATTTCTCGCTATGCAACAGTGATGTAGTACGACAAGTATCAGTGGCATTATATGTTTTGTTTTCCAAATTGCAGCCAGATTGCAGCAAGCGTCCACGCCAGTAAATGCAGCAAGCTTAGTTGCTGAGGTTCTCGAAGCACCACGCTTGCTGCAACACCATCCACGCTTGCTGCTCTGCTTCTAACAAAATAAACCACTCACCTTCTAATCAGCATCGAAATGATATATCATTTTTGTTCTGCTGAAGTTTTATGCTGTAATATGTATTCATTTGTATAAATCAAAAAATACTATTATTTTTAAAATCTGATCTCAACTGCAGCATGAAATTGAAAATATCACCGGGTCTCAATCTAAGTCTTTACTCGCTATTGCTTATTGTTACTCCGTTTCTAATGCTGATGAATTATTTGCAGGAAGCTATTGGTAGCATTTCGCGTGCGCATTTTATTCTGATTGGTGCCGAAATACCTTACGTTGTGATGCTTGCAACATTGGGTCTAGTTGCAGTTATTGCATTTACCATACGAAAAATCAACACAAAAAAGCTGTTTGGCATAGCGCTGGTAGTAGTTCTGTTAATTGCAGGGCAAAAAATAAGCGATTACTACTTCAACCATAAGTTTTACGATTTACAACACAACTGGCATTATATTGCCTATGGTATTTTTGCATATCTGGCATACCTTAAGTTTTCCGATAAGCAATTGCCACCCGAAAAAATAATACTGCGTACATTCCTGTACGCCTTCTGCATATCTCTGTTCGACGAAGTCATACAGGTTTATATCAGTAATCGAGTGTTCGACTTGTCGGATGTGGGTAAAGACATGTGGGGTGTACTTGTGGGGCAATGCTTTGTTCAGTTTGTGCTGCTCAATGGTGTATTTATGAAACCTGTGGCAATCAGGCAGAAAAAGTTGTCTAATTATGTGAAGCAGCCTTTCACCCTCTTGTTTCATCAGGCTGTTTTTACTCTGGTCTTGCTTCAGGTGTCTTCAACGCTAAGCGATGCTGCTTTGTGGCCATATGTATTTCTAATTGCCATTCCCGCATATTTGATTATTTGGTTGGGCATACATGCCGGTAATCAATTGGTAATGCGATGGCTTTTGCGTTTTGTCTTTGCGTTTCTTTTGGTTTATGTTACCTATGCTCAATTTTCGGGCAATGCTCCTGTAAAGCGCATCACCGATAGTGTAATTGTGTATAAAGGTATTCCATTTGTGTATTTCGATCTGATGATTTATCAAAATGGCAGTTTTAGAATTGTTGATAAAAAGACTAGTTTTAATATGCGCGACAAGCAAAAAATTCATCATATCGACCCGGGCATTCTGCTGATTGGAACCGGCTCAAAGTCGCAGGGAGGTAAAGGTTTCAACGAGCAAAAACTTTTCGAATTCAATGCCAATTACTTTCATTCGAAAATATTTCAGGTTATTCGACTTCCTAACAAAGATGCCATAAAAACTTACAACCGACTGATTAGAGAGAATAAACAGGTTTTATTTATTATCCACAACAGCTGATGAAAAAAGCATTATTACATACGGCTACCGTGAAGCAGCATCTTGTTGTGTTTGTTTTAATAGTTTCGATATGGCTGTTTATCTTAGCATTTGCTTTACTTACCCTGCTGCAGCCTGCTTGGCTGAAACAGCTTTCTGAACCCGGTAGGTTGGTTGAGTCGAATTCGTATGTCGAAAGTGCAAATGTGCAAATGTATCAGGGGCATTTCGAAAAGGCCATAGAACTGTATGCCACTGCCGTAAAAATCGATTCCACCAATGTCGATGCCCTGGGGAACATGGGTATTGCCTATATGTATTTGGGTAATTATGCTCTTGCCGAAGAATTGTTCGTAAAAACCATTACGAGAAATCCCGATGATTTTTTGAAGGGAGTTTTTTATCAGAACATGGGCGATTTGTACGATAGAATGAAGAAACCGGCAACAGCACTTGATTACTACAGCACTGCCATTGAGAAAGGTTTGGCGAATCCATATGTTTACCGAAAAGCCGGCTATTTATCTTATCAGTTGGGCAACGATAGCCTGGCAATATTGTATATTCAAACTTCTATCAACAATATTAAGTCGCTTGAGTATTACTACGACGAAGCCCTGATTGAAGCCTACCGTTTTTCGGTAATGCATAATTATACCGACTGTATGCAATCGTTCTCGGCGAAACTCGAAAATATACTCAAACACGAAGATATGAGTAGGTTCTGCAGCGAAATACTCGATGTTTCAATACAGTTGTCGAAAGATTTGGGTTTTGCATATTACTATTTAACCGAAATTAGTTTAAAAAATGGCGATGTAACCCGTGCTCACGAATATGCTGCATTAAGTCGTAGATACTATCCGCAAATTGTTGCTGATGTGAATAAACTATTCAATTAAAATAAGTAGTTAGCACTCCTTTATTTACTCTAAATAGAGATTTGATTCAAAAATATTGGACGAAAATAGCTTGTAAAATTGTTTAATAATGAAAATAAATTATATTAAAGACATTTAAGGAAGTTTAAAATGCTTAAATTGACTAGTTGTAAATTATACATTTGAAAAATTTTGTCTTAAATTATTTTATATATTTACTTGTTAATAAAAGCATGTGATTTTAGAATTTCATAATTTTCTTTAAAACCAAAACGACAAATAATTTGACAAAATATTTTACCCTTATGTCCACAAACACATCAACGAAATTAATATGCCGGTTTATAGCTGGTCTAAGCTTAGTATTTATGCTAAGTTCAGAGGTTTCGACTGCTCAGGCTGTAATTACCGATAACAACAAAACCCAAGACCCTAACCTGCCTTCGGGTAAATGCACAAAAAGCGTTCAAAACCTACCTGTTGAAACAGGAAACGGTTTGGTTGCAATTGATGCTAAGCACCAAAACAGCGATTTAATTCAAATGGTTCCCGAACATGACTCATACACAAAAGTTATACCCGGTAGTAATTATTCTGAATCGGACAAGCGTTTCGAAAAAGGAGGTTTGTTTTATGGTTTTTCGCCCACCGACGAAATCTTGGAGCAGCGCGCCGATATTCATAAATATTTTCTAAAGGGAGATGACCAACGATTAAATGAACGCCGTACTTCGCCGCGTGCAATTCACTATCGCGATGAAACCGGGGCCTGGCAGGACATTGTTACCGATATTGGATTCAATCAGGACGTAAACCACAATGTTCTTAATAAATATGCTTACAGTAACAAAACCAATTCCTACCATACCTACTTGCCCGATAAGCCGGGTAATACGGGTTATTTAATGATTTTTGGAGGGCAGTATCATAAAAAATGGGTGAACCCATCGGCAGGCATACACTATAATGGTTCTTTTTCGCAAGAGAATCTTCTTTTAACACAGGGCGAAATCCAGAAGAATTCAATTATTTACAACAACATGTTTCCCGGAGTATTGTGCAGTGTAACAGTTGAATCGGAAAGAGTAGCAATGCAATATGTGTTTACTCAATTGCCCGAATGGGTTGCAGAGGCTCCCGAAGGTTCTGCTGTTGAGTTTTCAGAAACCATTGTGTTTCCCGAAAATTGGTCGGTGTATCGGGGAGGAGATAAAATGGCAACAGCTTTTTCGGCTGAATCGTTTGCAATAATCGATGAATCTAGCGGCAACGGCTACTACATCTATCCCATGGTAGCTAAAGATGCCTCATGCTCTGATCTCAGTTTTTCTAATCTGAATGCAGTGAACGGTTCCGGTTTCATTAAAGCACATTATTTTGTTGAGTTTGTTCCCGAAGGCATCAGAGTACATGTCAGGTTCGATGCTGAATGGATGAAGCAGCAGCAGCGTGCATATCCGGTTACAGTGTGTAATGTATACAATGATTTAATAGCCGGAGGGTCAACATATTGGAATCAGATAATGGAAAAATGGGATGAAGCCAAAACCATACAATACGTATTAAATGGCATAAATCCCGGCGAAGAAATATTGGAGCAATTCAATTTGCAGGGTATGTCGGTGTTTCAACTTACTGCACGCCTCGAAGTGTTAAAGGCTGAGGCATTAAGCATCGCAGCCGAAGTATATCAAAACAATATCAATCTTTGCATGGGTACAAATGCTTTCGATTATTTCGAAGTTTCTGTACCCGCTCATATCCGGTTTGCTTTGTCAACACCTGCTACACGACAACTCGAGAGCAGCCCCAAAGTTTACGATTGTCCGGGTACATGTTCAACATGGGATGGATCATTCAATGTTGGAGCGGGAAGTTGGGGTGCGTTATATTCTTCCGACTTAAGTTACGGGCCTTGTCGTCTGCCATACAATTATCACACTAATGGCTATCAGTATTCATATAGCTGCTGCGACAACGGTGCTTCTGCAAGTTTCGACTCTGATTTTGCGATGTATCAGGAATCGGGTTGTGTGTATCAGTGGTATGTTGATGGGGGCTGTGCCAGTTATCGTGCAAAATATGGTCCATGGTCATGTCCTTTTACCGGTTTTGCAGATCTCATGATTGATGATTATTATGGCGGAACTGGATCGAGTTACACATTCTCATTTACTGCAATGTATGCTGCTTCAGCATCCTGTGTTTCATGTCCATCTTACGATTTTTCAATTTGGCCAAGTTCCAGCTATCAAACAAGTTCCTCATCAATAGTTGCAGGTGGCTGCAAGATGTATGAAGTGTATATGTATGCAGGTACCGAATATGTGTTTACATTCTGCGAAGGAGGGGGCTCTGCAAACTACGACACATATCTGAAGCTTTACAATTCCTCTTGTACACAGGTTGCTGCCAACGACGATTATTGCGGCATCTATTCGCAAATATCATATACTCCATCTACTAGCGGATACCATTATCTGGAGGTAAACTCATGCTGCACAGGCGGTTCAGGCGGCAACTATACACTGGCTTACCGGTATGTGCCCGGAGTATGTACCAGTTGCCCTAACTATACATCAGCTCTTTATCCAAGCGCAAGCTATCAAACTGCTTCGGGTTCGTTTGCCATAGGAGGATGTACTCGATATTATGTGTATATGTATGAAGGCACACCATATCGCTTTAGTTTCTGTGAGGGAGGGGGCACTGCCAGTTTCGACACATATTTGAGATTGTACGATGCATCATGCAATGTGGTTTTGAATAACGACGATTATTGCGGTATTTTATCTCAATTTGATTATACGCCTTCGACCACTGGTGTATATTATGTTGAGGTGAATAGCTGCTGTACAGGTGGTAGTGGAGGTACTTATACTTTGGCTTACAAATACACACCGGGCACTTGTACTGCATGTCCGTCATACGATTCTCAAATAACGCCTACTGCGGCCTATCAAACAATATCTTCGTCATTTGCCATAGGCGGTTGCACCCGATACCGTGTCGATATGACTCAAGGACTTTCGTACCGATTTAGTTTTTGTGAGGGGGGGGGCACTGCAGGTTTCGATACATATTTGCGATTGTATAACTCATCGTGCTCAAATGTGGTAAGCAACGACGATTATTGCAGTTTACTTTCACAAATCGATTATACTGCCCCTTCAACAGGGACTTATTATATTGAAGTGAATAGTTGTTGCACGGGAGGTTCAGGGGGGGCTTATACATTGGCATACAGGGGTATGCCCCCCGCAAACGACAATTGTGCCAATGCTATTAATATTGCATCGTTGCCTTATACAAGTCCTGTTGCAAACACTAGCTTTGCAACCGACGATGTTCCGGTCTCAACATGCGACGGGCCTTATAAAAACATCTGGTACGTTATAAGTGGAGTGTGTGGCTCTATAACGGCCAATACCTGTTCAGGTACCAATTTCGATACAGAAATAGCGGTGTTTACAGGAAGTTGCGGCTCTCTTACCCATGTTGCCTGCAACGACGACGCTTGTGGTATATACTCATCGGTTACCTGGAATGCTGTTGCTTCAAATACTTACTACATCTCGGTCGGAAGCTATTATTCGGCCGGTCCTACCGGTAGTCTTACCCTGAATGTTACCACAGCAGGAGATGTATCAGCCCCGGTTTATGTGGGTACTACAATAACAGGTGCGAATTATGTTAGTGGTAATACGTATTTTGTGAAAAGTGGAACCACGTTCTACACCAATGTATCGCATTCCGACAACTGCGCTTCAAATTTTCAGTACCTTGAATTTACCTATGGTGCAGTGGGGAATTTTGGGAGCTGGGATGTTGCTTCGGGAAACATTAAATCGTATGCCAACCCATATGGTGTTTCTAGCGGAGGCACTTTTAGCAGCTATTCCGAAGGTTTGACCGACGACCAATATCTGAACATTCAAACAGTAACATGTCAGTCGCCCGGAAACTGTAGTCTCGATGTGCTCGGACGCTGGCAGGTGACTGCCGGCTCAGGGGTAAGCCGTTGGTATCACGTAACTGTGTATATGTACGACCAAACATGGAATGGAGTTGGCTATACCGATACCGGTCTCGATGTGTATCTCGATAACACGTCACCTTCAACACCGGGTACGCCTGTTTGTGCTTCGGGGTCTGGTACAGTAAATCAAACTTGGACGATTTCGGCTTGCACCGACGGTCAATCGGGAATAAATGCCAGTGGTTACGAATGGCAATGGAGCTACGACAATAGTACCTGGAACAGTTGGTTTACCGGAGGAACTTCGGGCAGTGGAACCTGGGAATGTGGCCGAACATTGTATATACGGGTTAGGGCTAACGATAATGTAGCCAATGCCGGAGCGTGGTCGGCAAGCGGCTCATCGGTTACCGACAATGTGGCCCCTACCTATGTGGGATACTCCAATATATCGGGATATGCATATCAGGAATCGTCCACAGTGTTTTGGGTTAAGGGAGGAAACGACTTTAAAATCGATATTACACACAGCGACAACTGTAAAGTTTACCGTCAGTATTTTTCGTTTAATCAAAACGATTGCAATCCCAACGGTTGTGGCGGACCACCCGCCGAAATTAAATCAAGTTCGGCCTATGGTAGCAGCCTGAGCGATTGGATGGTGTACGATACACATATCGACATCAACGGAGTATCGTGTGTTGATGGAGATGGTAACTGCACCGACAATGATTTGACATTACGCTGGAATTCAAATATAAAAACGACCTGTCCCGATAACGATTACAAACTGCATACATTCTTATATGATGTGTTAAATAATGGAGTAGGGTATACCGATTTGGGAGTGTGGGTAAAAGTTGACAATACCGCACCCACACACGATACGATAAGCGTAAACGAAAACTGCTGGAGTACCGATGGAACCAATACCTACACCATTACCATTGTGTCGACCGAGCCTCGCAGTGGATTCGGTGGCACCTACGGTATGATGGCTTTGGTTAATTATCATCTGGGATCTTCTGCTGCCGGTGGTTATTTTGCCTGGCATCCTACAAGCTATGTTCATACCGAAAATCAAATGGCATGTACCGGTGGTGGTTACGTGTCGAAATCGAGTACCTGGGGTGGTTCAAGAATTACTTTGGTAAGTGCCACCACTTCGGTAGTCGGCAATCAGCGTACGGTTGTGTTTACGGTTCGGCCACATGCCGATTACCTCGAAAGGGTAGGCGATAACAAAATTTCGATGTACACTTCCGATAACTGTAACAACTATAGGGGGTGGACACTTTTCAACCCTGATTTTACAACCATACGTGTACCTGCTACACCAACAGGCGCAACTACAATCTGCCTGGGTAGTTCGGCAACACTTACAAGGGGCAATGCTCCACCTGCAGGCGTTACTTACTATTGGCAGACATCTCCAACGGGAACAAGTACAAGCATTGGCTCGGGGGCAACACTGATAGTGTCGCCAACAACAACAACAACCTATTATGTGAGACCATACTCAACCTCCGGCTGTTGGGGCACGGCCAGTGTGGGTGTTACTGTAGAAGTCGGCTACCCTGCCACAGTGAATCTTAGTGCCGGCGATTATGTGTGGTATGGTGCCAGTAGCACAGCTTGGAATACACTTACCAACTGGCTGGTTTACGATGGCAGCAGTTACTTTGTTCCCTCTGCACTGCCCGGAGCATCAAACAATGTCTTCGTAAAAACAAATACATGTACTTCGAATGATCCGGTAATATCAAGTGCCATCTCGGTAAATAACCTAACAATCGAATCAGGTAAAACCCTCACCATTTCAGGTTCGAATGTGCTCACCATTTACGGCAATTATTCCAATGCCGGTACATTCGTGAAAAATACAAGCACTGTTGTCCTTGCCGGTGGCGATGCCAATATTAACTCAGGAGGAGTAACTGTGGGAACACACGATTTTTACAATTTAGAACTCAATGCAAGCGGAATAAAAACTGTACTCACCAACGAAATACGAGTAAGCAACAACTATATAATGACATCGGGTACATTAAACATGGGAACCACATTGATTCTGAATGTATACGGACAAACCATCACACTGAATGGAGGAACCATTTCTGGAACAAAAACATCTCAGCAACTTTATATTCAAGGCACCAACGATAAAACTATCACTGGAACAGGAGCAAATGTATTTGTATATGTGCGCACCGGAAACTGTAATCTTACCATCGCATCGGGTTGCGTTATGAATATGAACAACAATTTTCACTGGTATGGCAGTTCCAAAACAGCAGCTATCAATGGACAGATTACAGCAGCAAGCAATGGAACATTTTATGTAAGAGGTTCCAATTGTATTCTAACAACTACCAATCCGGGTATTTGCCTGCATAATCTCGATTTTTATACAACGGGTAATTTTACAATCGGATCCCCTATTAGCATAAGCGGATATTTGCGGAATTATTCTACAGGTGTAATGTTGCTTGGAGGCAACGAAGTGAATGTGGGTACAAATTTTACCAACAATAATGCTGCGGGAATTGTCGACATAAGCAACTGTACGCTACGGATTAAAGGGAATTACACTAACACAGGTACAATAATATCAATTTTAAGCACTGTTGAATTCAATGGAACCGGAACACAAACAATCAATTCAGGAGGTGTTGGAGCGAGTAAGGCTTTTTATGATGTCGTAATCAATAAGCCGTCGGGTACCGCTACTGTTTCTACGAATAGTATAGAGATTGGTAATGATTTTAGTATTTTATCGGGTACGTGTGCAATTAGTAGTTCTTTAACTATGTTTCTTCATGGAAGTTGGACGCATACCGCAGGCGTTTTTACATGTAATACCAGCACAGTAAGTTTCGACGATTTTCAATCTGATATCTTGTCAACGTCCGGATCAACACGTGCGTTTTATCATGTTATTGTAAACAGCCCGGTATTCATGAATAGCAGCATCGACATAAATGGCGATATTACTATTAACCCTGGCCACTCACTTACCACCAATAATTTCAATATTACAGTTGCCCGTAGCTGGACAAACAACGGCACCTTTACTCCCGGCACGGGTACGGTTACTTTCGATGGTTCTGCTACACCGGTAGCTATTAATACCGGAGGAACCGGAGCCGGTAAGTCCTTCTATAACCTAACCGTTAACAAGGGGGCAGCGGCTCAGGTGGTTAATATAGCTACCAACGATATCGATGTGAACAATAACTTAGCTTTTACAAGGGGCAGTGTTAATGGTAACAATCGCGACATCTATTTGGCCAGTAACTATACCTGCCATACCTCCAATGGTACTTTCTATCCGGGAGCCGGAACATTGATACTTGATGGATCGGGCAACCAAACTATCAACTCGGGCGGTGTGGGTGCCGGAAAAGCAGTAAACAACCTGTTGGTTAATAAATCGGGAGGAACAGCAAGTATTTCAAGCTACAGTCTCGATGTCGATGGCAATGTTGATATCAGCGCCGGCACACTGGCAGTGAGCAGTTCGCTGGGTATGATTGTAGCCGGAAACTGGAACCACACGGGAGGTTCGTTTACCTGCAACACCAGCACGGTAACATTCGACGGAGCAGCCTCGGCAATAACTTCGACAAGCCCGGGAATAAAAACCTTTTATAACGTAATAGTTGCCGACAATTCAAGCCTTGGCAGCGATATCGATATCGATGGAAACATCACAATCAACAATGCGTGTAATCTGGCTGCCGGTGCTTTTTCGATGAGTGTGGCACGCGACTGGATAAACAATGGCAGTTTTAGTGCCGGTAGTGGAAGCACTGTTACTTTCGACGGCATGGTTTCGGCGCAAATTACAGGTTCTTCGTCAACCACATTTTTCCGTATTGCACTAAATAAAGGCACAGCCCTGGCCCTCGATTTGGCTATTATTTGCCCGGTTACCATAAGTAATACATCAACCACAGCTTTAACACTCACCAATGGTTTGCTGAGAATAAACAGCGGAGGTGTTCTTAATTTACCCAATGCTGCTCAAACTATTACAGCAACATCGGGTATTGAGGTTACCAATGGAATAATAAACGGAGGCAATGCCACACTGAATAACGACGGATTTTTCAGGCTAAATTCCGGTACTGTGAATATTGGAACAGCCGCTGGCAATTCGTGGCAGAACCGTTCGAATTCAGTTTTTGTTGTTAGTGGAGGTACCATGAATATCGCCGGAAGGCTGATGTTTACGGCAGCCAATACCCTTGCCAGCATCACCGGAGGCACTATCAATTTGTGTACCGTGGGTAATACAGCAACCACCGGGAGTTTTAATATGGTAGCTACAGCGGGTATCACTATCAGTGGTAACCCTGTGATCAATTTTGTGAACCCGAACACCAATGCAAGTCCTGTCGATTTGAATATACTATCGGGTAGCGGAGTGAAAAGTATTGAGGGAGGAACTTTCCGTTTTGGAACCGCTGCTACCCCGGCTTCTGCTGTATTCAGGGTGAACAGTGCTGTGCCGGTTTACGATGTTGCTATCAGCGGCGTAAACAATCCAACGCTTATGTTACTTGCCGATTTGCAGGGAAGTCGCAACCTCACAATCGATGCGGGAGGAACACTTTCGGCAAATAACCATAACTGGAACCTGAGCGGCACCTGGGATAACAAAGGAAGCTATATTCCCGGCATTGGGAAGGTTATGTTCAATGGATCTACACCGCAGTCTATTTATGCAGGAGCCAGCAGTTTCAATGGTGTAATATTCAACAATACTTCACCCGGATCTGCCGATATTGCTATTTACGAACCTATGATTATTAATGGCGATGCCGATTTCGAAAATGGAGTAGCGTATTTTTCAGGTACCGGCTCAATGAGTTTCGGAAGCGCGGCAACCAGCAACTATGGGTCAGTCAGTTCGTATGTTGATGGGCCGGTGGCCAAAACAGGAACCTCGTCGTTTATTTTTCCCACCGGAGAGGGCAGTGTATGGGCTCCTATTGGTGTTGCAGCACCGGTTTTGAATTCTACAATAACTGCCGAGTATAATTTTGCGCCGGGACCTCTGAACTGGACAGCAGCCTATATGTGCGACGAAAGCCAGATGCATCACACAAGTGGCATAGAACATTGGGAGCTTACAACCACAAATTCTACTCCTGCTGTTACCATTTTCTGGTTCGATGCTGCCCGAAGTGGTATAACCAGTCTCTCCGATTTGGCGGTAGCTCACTGGTCGGGCGATTGCTGGGAGTATATGGGAGGCACCGTTGCCGGTAGTCTTGCTCAGGGGTCAATAACTTCAACCCTTGCGTTTTCATCCTATAGTCCGGTTAGTTTTGGATCTAAAAACAATATAAACCCGCTACCCGTTGAACTTGTGTCGTTTACAGGGGATTGTTCAGGTAAGGGTGTTGAGTTGCAATGGCAAACCGCCACCGAAACCAACAACCGGTATTTTGTGTTAGAACGCTCGGCTGATGCCGTAGTTTACAACACAATTGCCAGTATAGAAGGAGCAGGCAACAGCACCACCCCGATAACTTACAATTTTATCGACCGCGCACCGGTAAATGGCATTGGGTACTACCGACTGAAACAGGTCGATATCGATGGCACCGGCAAATACTATAACGCAATTTCGGTTGTCTGCGAAGGTGTCGACACCGAAACAAACAACTTGTCGGTGTATCCCAATCCTTTTAGAGACGAATTTGTTCTGAAGGGTCAGGGCTACGAGGACGGGAACGCGCTTATACGTGTTTGCGATGCACTGGGCAAAGAGTATATGGTTATTGACAGCCCTGTAGAGAATGGTGCGCTCCATGCAGTATTCGATGGAAGCAGCCTGCCACCCGCCGTGTATTTTGTGCATGTGAAAACTGCCGAATCGTCGCGCACATTAAAGATTGTGAAACACTAAAGCTAATTGCATGCGTATCCAATACAGGTGATACGTATGATACTATTCCCATGCAGCAAGATTAGTTGCTGAGGCTGCTGAGGCACTCGAAGCACTCGAAGCACCACGCTTGCTGCATTATAAAACTTCACCATGCATTAAAGCGTCCACGCTTGCTGGCTGAGGCTGCTGAGGCACTCGAAGCACCTCGCTTGCTTATGCTTGCCAAAACCAAGCTAAAAAACCAAAAGCCACCCACAAGTGAATTAATTCCACTCCAGCTTCTGCTGACTGTTGTAATGAATTTTTTCGTTATCGAACAACCATTGAATTACTTTGATAACTTTGTTCTCGTTATGTTTGATGTCTCCCAGCAAATCGTTCAGAAAAATTGGTTTCTGCTGAACAATTGCCTTTACTTCGTTTAGAATAATGTCGAACTCGTATTTACTTAGCGAAAGCTCGTTGCGTCGCTGGCACACATCACATTTACCACAGCGCTGGGCTTCGGTTTGCCCAAAATAACTCAGTAAAATCAAACTTCTGCACTTATTGTTCGACGACGCATACTGTAGTGTGGCCTGCATGCGATTGATGTAGCGTTCTTTTTGTTCATCATATCTCTTCTTGTCGAAAAGCAATGCCTTAGTGTCGAGTCGTTCCGAAAGAAATGTGATTACCGGCTTCACCTTTCGCGGAACGTATTTTATGATGCGCATAGCCTGAAGGTTTTTTAAGTAGGTAACAATAACCTCCGGTGTGGTAGAAGCCTTTTTGGCCAGATATTCTTCGCTGATATGAACAAAGTCGGTAAATACACCTGTGTAGTTGCGCAGCAAAAGCTTAATAAAATCGTCGTAGTTGCGTTGCGATACCTGAAATTCGTACAACTCATCACGTTTCACGGTAAACATAATCCTGCTCGGATTGCTCAATGCGTCGCTGTATTCAAGATAGCCCTCTAATTGAAGGGTGCTAAGGCTGTGGTAGGTGGTAAGAACATCGATGCCGAATTTTTTTGCAAAATCGAACATATCGAATTCATACGACATATTTTTTCCGGCTCCCAAGGGTATTTGAAAATAGTTGTTTATCGATTCATACACCTTTACTATTGATGTTATTTCGGGGAACGAACGGCTGATTCGTTGTTTTACCGCTGTTTGGTCAGCCGGGCTGTATAACAGATACGCAACCGATTCCTTGCCATCGCGGCCAGCCCTTCCGGCTTCCTGAAAATAGGCTTCGGGCGATTCCGGAAGGTCCATATGAATAACGAAGCGAACATCGGGTTTGTCTATTCCCATGCCAAAAGCATTGGTGCACACCATAATGCGGGTTTTCCCCTTTTGCCATTCGTCTTGCTTTTGGCTTCTGATTTCGGGGTTCAGGCCTGCATGGTAATAGTCGGCCGATATTTTATAATGCTGCAACTGCAGAGCAATTTCTTTGGTCCCTTTTCTATTACGAACATAAACAATGCCTGTGCCCTCGGTGGTGGAGGCAATCTTGAACAGATGCTTTATTTTGTTTTCGGTTTGAATCACCGTATAGGTAAGGTTCTTGCGTTCGAAACTCTGGCTGAAAACGTTTTCTTTTGTAAACAGTAATTGTTTCTGAATGTCGCTTACCACTTCGGGCGTAGCGGTTGCAGTAAGTGCGAGAATGGGAACCTCGGGTAGCATGGGTCTGATTTTTGCTATTTCGAGGTACGAAGGCCTGAAATCGTATCCCCATTGTGAGATACAGTGTGCTTCGTCAACACACAATAAGTTTACTTTTAAATAGGGAACACGCGCAATAAAAGCCTGTGTTTGCAGTCTCTCGGGTGAGATATACAAAAACTTGTAATCGCCATTTATTACGTTGGTAAAAGTGAAGTCGATTTCGTCGCGACTCATTCCCGAATAAATGGCGGCTGCTCGTATATTTCTTTTCTTCAGGTTTTCAACCTGATCTTTCATAAGTGCTATTAAGGGGGTAATTACCAGGCACAGCCCTTCCACCGATAGCGAATACACCTGAAATATTATCGACTTTCCACCACCGGTTGGCAGTAAACCCAAGGTATCGTTTCCGGCTGCTACCGACTTTATAATCTCCTCTTGCAAAGGCCGAAAACGGTTGAACCCCCAGTATCTTGTTAATATGCTTCTGTATTCACTCAAGCTACAATCACTTAGTTTTTAACAAAATTAATATCAAAATGTGCTGAAACAACATTTTTTTGTAATTTCGTGAAATTTTAATAAAGCGTTGCAATATGGCTTTTTTTTCTGATAAAATAGTTTCCGAGGGGCTTACATTCGACGATTTGTTGTTGATACCTGCCTACAGCGAGGTTCTTCCTTATACGGTTGATATCCAATCGCATTTTTCTAGAAATATTCGGGTTAATACTCCTATTGTTACCGCTGCCATGGATACCGTTACCGAGTATCAGATGGCTATTGCCATAGCCCGTGAAGGTGGAATAGGTGTTGTACACAAAAACATGAGCATCGAAGAGCAGGCTCGGCAAGTGAAAGCTGTGAAAAGAGCCGAGAATGCCATGATTATTAACCCTATCACCATCAACGAAAAGGCCACAGTGGGCGATGCCCTTAGTTTGATGCGCGAATTCCATATTGGCGGGATACCTGTGGTTGATCATAATTTGATTCTGAAAGGAATTGTTACCAACCGCGACCTGAGATTTCAGAACAATATGATGCGACCTATCAGTGAAGTGATGACATCCGAAAATTTGATAACAACCAACCAAAATATCAATCTCGAAGAAGCCAAAGAAATCCTTCAGAAATACCGTATCGAAAAACTTCCGGTGGTTGATAAAGACTATCGTTTGATAGGTTTAATAACCTACAAAGACATAACCAAAGCGGCAGCCAGTCCCAATTCCTGCAAAGACGAAAATGGCCGGCTGAGGGTTGCGGCCGCAGTGGGTGTTGCTGCCAATACTGTTGACCGTATGGATGCCCTGGTAAATTCAAATGTTGATGCTTTGGTAATCGATACAGCTCACGGGCACACCAAAGGAGTTATCGAAATGCTGAAAACTGCCCGTAAACGCTATAAAGATATCGATATTGTTGTGGGCAATATTGCTACCGGAGATGCTGCTAAAGATTTGGTGAAGTATGGCGCCGATGCCGTAAAAGTAGGTATTGGTCCCGGTTCAATTTGTACTACCCGTGTTATTGCAGGAGTAGGTGTACCGCAAATATCAGCTATTTTCGACGTTGCCCAGGCCCTGAAAGGTACTGGCGTTCCTGTTATTGCCGATGGAGGTATCCGCTTCTCGGGCGATATTGTGAAAGCCATTGCTGCAGGTGCTCATTGCGTTATGGCAGGAGGGCTGTTTGCAGGCACCGACGAGTCGCCGGGTGAAACCATATTATACAACGGACGAAAATATAAATCGTACCGAGGAATGGGCTCACTCGAAGCCATGCAACAAGGTTCCAAAGACCGTTACTTCCAGGATATGGAAGATGATATTAAAAAACTCGTCCCCGAAGGAATTTCGGGAAGGGTGCCTTTTAAAGGTACTCTTGGTGAAGTTATTTACCAACTTATTGGCGGATTACGTTCGGGAATGGGATATTGCGGCACCAAAAACATAGAAGAAATGCACCAAAACGCCAAATTTGTAAGAATAACACATTCGGGCATCATCGAAGGGCATCCACATGATATCACCATTACCCGCGAAGCCCCCAATTATACACGCGATAATTAATTAAATTAAAGAATAGATAATTATGAAAAAACTGATTTTTTTTGTATCGATTGGCATTGTGTTTTTTTTCAATGCTGTTGCGCAGCAAACTGTTTTGCTCGAAATTGATGACCATAAAATTGATGTGAACGAGTTTCTGCACATCTATCAGAAAAACAATACCGACGAAAACGCCATGAGCTTTTCGGCCATGATGGATTATATGGATTTGTTCATCAATTTTAAACTCAAAGTTATCGAAGCCGAAAAACTCGGGCTCGACACCACAAAATCGTTTGTTACCGAACTCAACGGATACAGGCAGCAACTTGCACAACCTTACCTTACCGACAAATCGGTTGAAGAAGAACTTATTGCCGAAGCCTACGAGCGCATGAAATACGACGTAAATGTGAGTCATATTCTTATCAAGGTCGATCAGAATGCTTCGCCCGAAGATACGCTGATTGCTTACAATAAAATTCAGGCTGTGTACAACCAGTTGCGCAAGGGCAGCGATTTTTCGAGCCTGGCTCAACAACTCAGCGAGGACGAATCGGTGAAACATAACAATGGTGAATTGGGATGGCGCACTGTATTCGGATTGGTGTACGAGTTCGAATCGCAAATGTATAACACCCCGGTTGGTTCTTTTTCACAGCCGTTCAGAACACGCTTCGGTTACCATGTTCTTAAAGTGGAAAACAAACGACCGGCCAAGGGACGCTATAAGGTGGCTCATATTATGATTATGGTTCCACGCGATGCCAGCCCTGAACAAATTGCCGAGGCCGAGAGTCGTGTAGTTGAAGTATTGGTGCGTATTAAAAAAGGAGAAGATTTTGGCGAATTGGCTAAAGAATTCAGCGAAGACAGGCAAACCGCCAACAACGGAGGCAACCTTGGTTGGATTGATGTAGGTGGAAAAATGATACGTAATTTTGAAGATGCCGTTTTTGCTCTCGACCACGTTGGACAGGTTTCGGAACCCTTGAAAACTTCCTACGGATGGCATATTATTAAGGTATTAGAAAAACAAGATATAAAGACTTTCGATGAAGCGAAAGCCGAAATAAAATCAAAAATTTCTAATTCTGCCAGGGCATCACGCAGCAGAACCGTGGTTATCGATCGCCTGAAGAAAGAGTATAATTTTAAATATGATAATAAAGCTGTGGCTGCGTTCTATAAGCTGGTAACCGATTCGGTTTTCGAGGGAACCTGGGATGCCTCAGAAGCACTTGCCTTGAATAATGTGATCTGTGAGTTTGGCGATGCGAAACTATTGCAAAGCGATTTTGCCGAGTTTCTCGACCGAATGAACCGTAAACAACCCGTGCAACCTATTGTGAGTTTTGTTGATAACGCATTCAATAGTTTTGTCGATAAAAACATTGTCGATTACGAGCAGTCGAGGCTGGAATTGAAATATCCGCAATTCAAATATTTGATGCAGGAATACCACGATGGAATATTATTGTTCGAGCTGACCGATCAATTGGTATGGACAAAAGCAGTTACCGATACCGTAGGCTTACGCGATTTCTACGAGAACAATAAAACGAATTATATGTGGGGTATGCGTTACGAAGTGAAGAAATATACATGCAACTCGGCGAAAAACGCAGCAAAACTGAACAAGATGTTGCAAAAGGGAAGCAGCACCGATGCAATTACAAAATCGTTGAATAAAAAGGATAGTAACACAGTAGTGCTTGGAATCAACGGTCGTTTTGCAAAAGGGCAGAACGAAGAAGTCGATAAAATCGTTGCAATGAGCCAGTTGCCTGAACAGCCCGGTGTGTCGGCTATTGTGAAGATTGACGATTTAAACTTTGCCAGTGTTCAGGTGATAGCACCCATGCCCAAGACCATTGACGAAGCCAGGGGAATAATTACTGCCGATTACCAGAACTATCTCGAAACAGCATGGATAAAAAAACTGAGATCACGCTATAAGGTAGTACTTCACGAAGATGTGCTGAAGTCGGTAGCACGTTAAGGTCTAATAATTATATATGCATCGTTTTGCTCTTTATAATATATTTCTGCTTTTCGCGTTATTGATTTTTGTAATGTCGTGCAGGCAACAGCAGGAACCGGAAAATACACTGCTTGCCCGCGTCGACGATAAACAATTATTCAGATCAGACCTTGAAAAGCTAATGCCCCATAATTTATCGAAAACCGACAGTGCTGCTTTTGCTGCGAAAATTATCAACGATTGGGTGTATCAGCAATTGTTCTATAACGAAGCAAAGGCAAATATTTCAGACACTGCTGAAATATACGAGAAACTCGAAAACTATCGTATGTCGCTTTATACCTATCATTTCGAACAACAATTGCAGGCGCGTAAACTCGATACTGTGGTTAAAACCGACGAAATACATGAATACTATTCACAATATTTGCATCAATTTGCTTTAAGCCAGCCTGTGATAAAACTGCATGCTATTATTTTCGATGTGCGTGTTTTCGATTACACTGATGTTATGAAAACAATGCGTGATACTGAATCGGATGATATCGAAGAGCTTTTTGAGTTTTGCGAGAAAGCAGGTTTAAATATTGTGTATATCGACAAATGGATGAAACTGAACGAATTCTACCGGTATTTTCCATGTGAGGCCAATGTCGCACCCGAAGTATTAGAGATAAACGAAATGTATGAGTGTTTCGACGATAGCCTCCGTTATATCATTAAAATCGACGATTTGTTACCCGTAGGAACAAATCCACCGGTAGAGGTTCTCTACGACGATATTCGAAAAACAATTCTTCAGAAACGGGCCCGTGATTTTATGGCCATGTATCGGAAACAGCTATATATTAAAGCAGAAGGAAGTGGACGGGTTTATATTAAAAAATGATGCTTATGAAAAATAAAATATTGATATTTTTAACACTATTACTCCCGATGTCGCAGTTGCAATCGCAGGAGGTTATCGATCAGGTGGTTGCTGTGGTTGGTAATAGTCACATCCTAAAGTCCGACATCGAAAGCCAGTACATACAATTGATGAGTCAAAACTACTATTCCAATAGTGTCGATTTAAAATGTGAGATTCTCGAAGAGTTGCTGTTTCAGAAACTCTTGTTGAATCAGGCGAAAATAGATAGCGTAGAGGTTACTTTTAAGGAAGTTGACACAGAGTTGAATCGACGTCTCAGTGTTTTTATCAATCAAATGGGATCCGAAAAAAAACTGGAAGAGTTTTACAACAAAAGTATCAGCGAAATAAGAGACGAGTTTAGAAATATCATCAAAGAACAGCTGCTGGTTCAAAAGATGCAGCAGAAACTAACGGCCGACATAAAAGTGAGTCCATCCGATGTGCGATTTTACTACAACTCCATACCCAAAGATAGTCTGCCACAGGTTCCGGCCAGCTACGAATTCAGTCAGATAATAATTTATCCCGATGTTAGCGACGAGCAAAAAAAATATAGCTACGATAAACTGAACGACTTGCGCGAACGCATTGTGAAAGGTGATAATTTTGCAACCCTTGCCGTGTTATACTCACAAGATCCGGGTTCTGCGGTGAAGGGAGGAGAGTTGGGCTTTGTGAGTCGTGGCGATTTGGTTCCCGAATTTGCCGAAGTTGCGTTCAGCCTTCAGAGCACCGATGATGTTTCGCGAATTATTGAGACAGAGTTTGGATATCACATTATCAAACTCATCGAACGAAGAGGCGAATTGGTGAATGTAAGACATATTCTTATAACACCCGAAATTTCTGACGAAGATATGAAAAAGGCTAAAGCCGAGTTAGAAACGGTATCAGGCTACGTTTCTTCCGACTCGTTGAGCTTTCAGCAAGCAGCTGCTAAATATAGCGACGATACCGATTCGAAACAGAACGGAGGGATAGCCATGAACCCCTACACGGGCAATTCGAAATTTCCGAAGGAACATATCGACCCAAGCACATTGAAAATATTGAATCAACTAAACGAAGCTCAGGTGAGCTCAGTTTTCGAAACCACCGACTACAGAGGAAAAAAAGTGTTTAAAATTGTTCGACTCGATAAAAAAGTTGACGAACACGTTGCCAACCTAAACGACGATTTTCAGGAATTATCGCAGTATGCATTACAAGCAGAGCAGCTGAAGCGCATTAAAAACTGGATAGCAAAACAAATTAAAATAACCTACATTTTTATCGACGATTCCTATGCCAATTGTCAGTTTGAATATGCCGATTGGACCGATTCAGGAAAATAAACTTAATCATTATGACAATAGCAGAAATTACAACCGAAAAAGGCTTGATGAAAGCTGAACTTTATGTGACTGAAACACCGATTGCTGCCGAAAACTTTATTAAACTTGCCGAAGAAGGTTTCTATAATGGACTGCGTTTCCATCGAGTAATCCCCGATTTTGTTGTGCAGGGAGGTTGTCCTTTTTCGAAAACCGAAGGCGATCGTCGCGTTGGAACCGGAGGCCCCGGATATAAAATTCAATGCGAAACATCGGCTCCAAAACAGTTTCACGAACGCGGAGTGCTATCGATGGCTCATGCCGGCCGTAATACCGGAGGCTCTCAATTCTTTATTTGCCACAGCCGCCGCAATACCGCCCACCTCGATGGCGTGCATACTTGTTTCGGCAAGGTTTTCGAAGGTCTCGATATTATCGACGAAATTGAACAGGGCGACGTAATTGAATCAATTAGCATAGTAAGAGAAAACAATTAGTTACATTCTCTTTTCCTAAACATTGTGGCGGGAGCAGTCTCTGATAATCTGAAGACTTAAAGGCCCCTCGTTGAATATGAGGTCAAGTATCGACATGTTGGGAGCGAAATACTGTCTTTCGCCGAATACCTGATAATATGGCTTTGCGCAAAACTGCTTGTCGATGCTGTTGTATTGGGGTTTGGGATGGATGCTGTTTCTGAAATCGTCGCATACTGACCATTGTTTCCGGTAAGTTCCCGAAAATTCTAGGTTGCGCTGCATCCCAACGATTTCCATTGTTTTTTCAAGAATATTAGTGTTGAGATCGATGAGGTATTTCTCTTTATTCAAAAAGAAACACATCAGTTCATCGATATAATAATCGAAATAGGCCGAGTTGCGATAGGCCGATTTTAGTGCATGAAGATGAATCGATTGCCAGCGCGAGCTATAGTCGATGGTGATATCGCTTATTGTACGCTTGCCGCTAATGCCTTTGTCAACAGGAATACTTAGTGGCAAGGGGCCGTTGCTGCTGAGTATATAGCAGCGGTTTCGGTAGCTTTGTTTCGGATAGGTTTCGCAATTCTCAATAATTATATGGCTATACAACGACAGTTTCGAATAATACTGTATCGGTGCAAAATAGGCTGTACTTAGAATTACCCTGTTATGTTCCATTAAAAAACAACTTTCCCTATGATTTTTGTTTGCGGTAAAAAACCAAAATGCCTCGAATCGATGCCACCATCACGATTGTCGCTCATTACAAAGTAATAATCGAGCTCGAATACATATTTATCTGCCACCTGATTGTTGATGCGTATTTCCGATTGACTTACCAGCAATTCATTGTTTTCGTACACGTCAATTATCTTGCGGTAAGCACCTGCATTTCGGTAGTTCAACATAATGGTAACATCCTGTTGAGGAATGGCAACCGGCCCGAAGTAGTCTTTATTCCACAAAAAGTGCGGGTCTTTCGGAAAATAATCCATTACCATTTCGCCTTTATTAATGCTTACCTGCCTGATATTTACAACACCTTGCTCCGAAGCCAGGGCTGCAGCAGTTTCGGGGTCGGTGCTTATGTTATAGGCCCTACCCGTTGAGATGGTGTCGATATGATAAATCGATTTGTTTTTGAGTAGATTCTCATCAAAACCGGCTTCCACGCTCAGCCGATATTCAAAAAACAACGGGTACCACTCGTTCAGTACTTTACCGTTTACACTTACCTTCTTTGCCGAAATGCTTACTATATCTCCCGGCAGGCCAATCACCCTTCGTACAAGTACTTCGCGTTGTTTTAAGCCGGTATCATGCACTTGTGGGTCGGCAAACGCTATACGGTCGCCCCTTTCGATAATGTGTAAGTCTGGCAGAAGCGAAGCATAAAACCGATCTATTCCTCTTGTTTTTCTGATAATAACCCATTCTCGCTTATTGTCGGGATTATCTCCATCAATTATCGAAACAGTATAAAATGTTGAAAAACCCAGTGAGAATGCAGCAACAACAATTATTATTATTACAATACTGCGCCTCATTTACATAGAGTGTATCTTCTTGAATATACGGTTCCAGCGTATTTTACCGGTCTCTTTGTCTTTCGAAAACCAAATAATTGATGCTTTGCCCACCACATGGTCTTCGGGCACAAAACCCCAGAAACGGCTGTCGGCGGAGTTGTGCCGGTTGTCGCCCATCATCCAGTAATAATTCATTCGGAATGTGTATTCATTGGCTTCTTTACCGTTTATAAATATCTTATCTCCTTTCACTTCGAGAGTATTGTTTTCGTAATAACCAATGATGCGTTCATAAGGCGGAAGTATGGCGGTGTCGAGAGGTATTGTTACACCGGCTTTGGGAACCCACAACGGACCAAACCAGTCTTCGTTCCAGTTGTACGATTGATGATGTGGAAATATACGGTAATTCCGCTCGCCTTTCTCCTGCGATGCTTTTGTAACCGACGCCACGCTATACAGGTTTCTTACCTTGTTCAGGCTCGACTGTGTAAGTGGCATGATAAGTTGATTGGTCATGGGGATGCCTTTGTTTGCGGCAAACAAGTAGTTTCTCAGCTCGAACCCACGATGTGTCTGCACAATCACATTCATATCTTCGTAGTTGATGTCAAAGCTTTTCAGCGTATTTACATCCAGCCCCGACTGCGCCTGATAGTTCCCCATGTTAGTTTGCTCAGTTTTCAAACTGACATAGTAATTAAACTGCTTCCCTTCGATGTTTTTTTGTTGTTTGCCGTTTATAAACACTTCTCCCTCTCTTACTTCCAGTGTATCGCCAGGCACAGCTACACAGCGCTTGATGTAGTTTTCTCTTTTATCAACAGGGCGGACAACAATATCAATAGTGTCGTTTTCCCAAAGTAGTTTACGTGCCTGCTTATAATAATCAGCATCGCTAAGTAAGGGTTTTTCGGAACTCAGGTCGCGCATTTTTAGGTCTTCGGCCATCACCAATATGATGTCGTAGTACCCCTGAGCCTGATTTTGCACCACCACCGTATCGCCGGTAGGGTAGTTGAACACCACAATATCGTCGCGTTGTATTTCGCCAAAACCAGTCAATCTGCGGTATTCGGTTTCAATCCAGGTAACAAACGAGGGGGTCTTTTTTGTAAGCCATAGTGTGTGATGCATAAAAGGCAACGATAGGGGAGTCATGGGAACACGGGTGCCATAGGCAACCTTACTTACAAAGAGATAATCGCCTATCAGCAGCGATTTTTCCATCGAACTGGTGGGGATTGTAAAGGCTTCAAAAAAGAAAATCCTTATAAAAGTAGCAGCAATAACGGCAAAAATTATGGCATCGACCCATTCAAGGGTCTTGCGTTTTATTACTCCCATTTTTTTGTCTTTGCGCGGTTTCCAGAATGCCCACCTTACGCGCTTTGTAATATAAATATCAACAATAATAATCAAGCCAAAGAGCCACCAGTAGTTGCCGAGCCAAATCACCCAAAGTATGTACGACACTGCAGTAAGTGCAAAATTAAAATACCTGTTGGTGATGAAACGGCCAAATTTCGTTGCTTTTATGGTTGTCCACAAGGTTTTTTTTGCGGGTTTTGCCGATTTTAATGTTTTTGCCATATTATTGATTTTGCCTGTTTAATAAATCACTCATTTGAAAAACGCCCTGTTTGCCAATGCAAAATTCAGCAGCCATAATGGCGCCCATGGCAAAGCCTTTACGGTTTTTTGCCTCATGACTGATGGTTATTGTATCTACCATACTATCCCAAACTATGCTGTGTTGTCCGGTAACATCTCCTTCTCTAAACGAAAACACCGGCAATGTTGATATATCATCAGCCATATTTAACGACCATTTAACATATTGCTTGTTTTGGCTTACAATATCGTTGGCAAGTGAAATGGCTGTACCGCTGGGTTTGTCGAGTTTTTGCAAGTGGTGTGTTTCTTCCAATCGGGCATTGTAGTTGTTGTGATTTGAAAGTAAGCGAGCCAGATTGCGGTTTATTTCAAAAAAAACATTCATGCCAATGCTAAAGTTCGAAGCATAGAACATGCATCCTTTATGTTGTTCGCAATAGCTGGTTATTTCCGATAATCTGTTGTACCAGCCTGTTGACCCGGTAACAACAGCTATGCCCATATCAATACATCGTTTTATATTATCGGGTGCCGAAAGCGGCGAGGTAAATTCTATTACAACGTCGCTTTGCGTAAAAGCGTCTGATTGCATTAACCCAATATCGGCAACATCAATTATGCAAGTAATACTATGACCCAGTTCCAAAGCCATAGTTTCGATCTCCCGACCCATTTTTCCATATCCAAGTATTGCAATCCTCATGTTTTTTGCGGTAAAATTAACAATTCATTTCAAATGTCGAAAATATTAATCTTCCGATAATTTCATACGATAATTATACTTTCATGAGCTCATTTTTTCGGTTCAATAGCTATATTGACAGTTTAATCATTATTTTTGTTTTGCCATTAGCAATTATGAAGAAGACGAATTCAATCATCAGTGCAATTACCATCCCTCTGGTATATTTGGTGTTGAGTATATTGTATATTTCGTTTAGCGATAAATTGATACTTTCGTTGTCCGACGACCCGGTTGTAGTAACTCGGTATCAAACGCTTAAAGGATGGCTGTATGTGTTGCTGGTTGCAGTTTTGCTTTTTGTTGCCATATATCGCCGGCTGAAAAAGCGCAATTTAATAATTGATGAACTGCGCCAGAAAGAACAGATTAACATTCAGCTTACCGAAAACTATCAGAGAATAAACGAAGAGATGAAGCTTGCCAGCGAAAAATATTTCCGTATCATTTCGAAACTATCGCAACCCATGCTCTTGCTTGAAGCTGTTTACGAAAAAAACAAGCTTGTCGATCTCCGGTTTATCGAAATTAATCAGGCAGCCGAAGCAGTGGTGCGTTTAAACCGTATTTCTACCGAAATAAAAACACTCACCGAGATTGTTGATACAACCATTGCGGCTCTTATTTTTGATACATGCAACGAAGTGCTGAAGACCGGTGAAGCCCGAAAAATTGAATTTGTCTCAAAATTCATGAACAAGTTCGTCGAGCTACATATTTTTAGGTTCAACGAAAACCAGTTGGTGTTTCTCTATTTCGATATCAGTAATTTGAAGGAAACCGAAAATAAATT
>CAZEHA010000020.1:0-51278 GCA_964511665.1 uncultured Bacteroidales bacterium | reverse complement strand
CGCTATTCAAGAAAAAAGATTTCCTAATTTTGAATTGTTAAGGATTGACTAAATAGTGAGGAAGCACGTCGTTGCAGGAGCCATAATATTTGGGAATACAGAATACAGGAGACAGAATACAGAAGGGACTAAAGGAGAAACGGCTTCGGAGTCACCCTTCGATTAGCGCTTCACTTCGTTTCGCTACTCAGGGTGACAAACGCCCCTGTCATGCTGAGTAGTGGAGTGCAGCGGAACGTTAATCGAAGCATAGGCAGGGGATGAAGAAACCGACTTCGGCAGTCACCCTTCGATTAGCGCTTCACTTCGTTTCGCTACTCAGGGTGACAAATTCGATTAGCGCTTCACTACTCAGCATTCATCATTTCCACAACTTTCTGTTGTCTAGTCCTCGTTTGTAACGAGGACTTATTTATTGGTGCATTTCTGATGCACTGTAGTCGACGCATTCTAAATGCTTAGTATAAATGCGACCTCGTTACAAACGAGGTCGAGATGTGGTTTTTGAGTAGTTTATTTCACTGTAAGTCTAAGCAGCCAGTGCCACGTCGAGCATCATCATTACAGCAAATCCAATCATGGCGCCCAGTGTCGAAATATCGGTTTCGTTGCCCGTTTGAGCTTCAGGGATAAGTTCTTCGACCACCACAAAAATCATTGCGCCTGCAGCAAACGACAATGCAAAGGGTAATATGGGGCTGATAACAATTACAGCTACGGCTCCCAGTACTGCCGAAATGGGTTCAACAACCCCACTTAACTGCCCGTAGAAGAAAGCTTTTCGTCGCGAAAAACCTTCGCGCCGCAGTGGAATGGACACGGCTGCTCCTTCCGGAAAGTTTTGCAACCCTATACCAATTGCCAATGCAATTGCTCCGGCAAGCATACCGGCATCGGGATTATTGGCCAGTGCCCCAAAAGCTACCCCAACTGCCAAACCTTCGGGAATATTATGAAGTGTGATGGCCACAATAAGCAGTGTGCTTCTTTTCCACGATGTCTTAATCCCCTCGGCGTTTTTTGTGTCGAGCCCCATGTGTAAATGTGGCAACAACCTGTCGATGAGATATAAAAAAGCCCCACCTGTCAAAAATCCACCAACTGCAGGCAGCCATGTGTTGCCTCCGCTTTGTTCCTGCATTTCGATAGCGGGTAGCAGCAAACTAAAAAAACTGGCTGCAATCATTACACCTGCCGCAAAACCGAGCATAGCATTGAGCACTTTTTTGTGAATGGTTTTAAAGAAAAACACCAGTCCGGCACCAAAAGCAGTCATACCCCAAGTGAACAATCCTGCCAATAAGGCTAAAATTACAGGATTGTAAGCATATAAAAAGTCGAATATCATAAAAATATTAAAATATTTGAATCCCTGTCCAGGTGCGGGTGGTTACATCATAAAAGAAGGCATAGTCGTTGGCAAAGTCGAATTTAAAAGAGCAACTGGGACTTATACCGGAGGGCAGTTTCAGTGTTTCGGTAAACTTTCCGTCTTTTATGTCGAAAAAATAAATCTCGTTTTTCTGACAATTGAGCAGCCCTATTTCTAAGCCCTTGTAACCGGTGTATATGAATGAAGTACTGTTGATTTCGTATTCGCTGCAGGGTAAATCAAGTGCCATTTCTTTCACAAGGCTGCCATCGGCATAATTGTATTTATATAATACCCCTGCATGATAATACAGCAAATGATTGTTTTTGAAATCGTATTCGGCGCAGGCATTTTCGGAGGGAACCGTGTTTCCCGAAATAAATTCCTCTATTTCACCGTTCGGAACACCATCATCGGCCAATTTTATTTTAAATACACCATTCATATAGGAATTGGCTTCAAGGCATTTCGATGATGTGTTATACCATAAACCCCTGCAATCGACCCCGGCTTGGGTCGATAAAACAAAATCGCCCGATGAATTGAAAATCTCAAGGGGGAATTCAGAGTTACCTGCAATAACAGCGTAGTAGAGCTTTTTTCCCGGATGAAAAGCAATGGCGCTTCCATTGGTACCATCTACCTGATTATCGAGAGCAAACGAAATTGACTTATGTTTTTCCCCAATTAGTTGTTTTGTTGGGGTACACGATATTATTACAGAACTTGCAATAACAATGATTAATACTGTTTTAAGATTTTTCATGATGTTTCGTCTTTTGTTTTCAACCCAAAGATAAACAGAAACTTATGAAATATGAAAAATTACGATGATTTTTTTTAGAATGATAACAAATTATCTTGTTTTGGTTATTTCGATATCGATTAATTGTCATGCCGATTTAAAATGAAAAACACAATATAATCGATAAAAAAGTGGTTATATTTGGGATGCGATTAGAGTGTTTTTCAAATAGGGTAGGTGTAAAGTTTCGATAATAAAAAATAACTAGCATGAAGAAATGTTTTTTTTGTTTGTTGATGAGCCTCTTTTCACTTGTAATGGTGGCACAAAGTGGCAGGCTCGACATCAGTTTTAATAATGTTGACGATATTCTCGACAGCAATATGGAGCTAATGGTAGAATTGCTAAGAAACGATACGCTGATAATGTCGGAGCCTTTCGATTATTATTTGTGTTTTTCGGGTATTCCCCAAGGAAAATATACCTTACAGCTTACCCTGAATCAGGAGATATTGTGGTTGTTTGCCGATGTTGTTGCCGAGAACGGGGCAACCAATTATTTGGTGTTAACATGGCCTTCGTCAGAAATCGAAAATTTACTGAATCCTACCGAGCATCCGGTGTATCTTGAATTATCCTGGCCTTTCAGGTTGGCTTATCCTATACTTGAAGATAGTCAGTATCCCATCAAAAGAGAATTTGTGTTAGGATACGATTACAATATTGTAGTTCCTCTTGCCAGGCATATCGCACTGGTGAATGGAGTTGGCACCGGTTTCTATTTCTATAAGGTAAAACCAGACTTCGATATTACGGTTGCCATTCATCAGAAAGAACGTTTTTTTAAATGGACGCTTAGCGAAGCCTTGTTTCTACGGGTGGCGAATAAGAATTTGCGCACCGCTCCTTTGAACTATTGGTTTGTTGATGTGGGAGCGGTGTACCATTTCCCGCTCATGTTTAATTACACCTATGTTAACGGAAGCGAAAGAACGGTTACACATCGCATTCACCGGTACAACGATGTTTCGGCAATGTTGAAGCTGGGGTATGCCCCTTTTTCGTTTTTTGTTGAGTACAATCTGTTCGATTATGTAAAATCGCCCTATCCACAAATGCCACGGATGCGTTTTGGTTTCAGTTTGAAAGTGCCTTTGGTTTAGCACTAAACGAATTGAAAATAGGCCCATGCCCAGGGCATTACAAACAGAAACGAGTCGAGGCGATCGAGCATGCCTCCATGTCCGGGCATAATATTCCCGAAATCTTTGATATCGACACTGCGCTTCAGCCACGATGCAAATAAATCGCCGGCAGTGCCAAACACACATACCAATATGGGTAATACTAATGCATCGGTAATGCTAATCTGTTCGGTTATAAATGTACCTGCAAGGGCTAATGCAATGGTTAGCAGTGTTCCACCAATTACCCCTTCAACACTTTTCTTTGGAGAAACCGCCGGCATCAGTTTTGTGCGCCCAATGCTGCATCCTGTGAGGTATGCAAAGCTGTCGTACGACCATATCAGCACAAATACCAGCATGAGCTTAAACCCCGAGTACTCGCTGTAAGCGTATGGAATTTCGGTAAAACCAATATGAACAGCCATTGCCAAGGGTATGGCAAAATATATCACCGACAGCATTAACACCGCTAAGCCTGTTGTTCCCGATTGCCGGTTTTTCAGTATGTACAAAAACGGAAAAGCAAAAAACAAGAGCAACGGAATACTGAGCAACAAATTGCCGGTTCCTGTTTTCGAATAAATAAACACTGCAACAAGTGCCGAAAGTGATATAACCAGCGATGCGATATAGGCGAAGGGAGTCGCTTTTTTATAAAGAGCTTTCAGAAACTCGTGGTGTAAAACAAACATGAAGAAAGCCATCAGGGCTATAAGCGTGTATTCCGAAATCAGAATGCATGCGAGCACAATACCGGTAAAAACAGCACCACTGGCCAGCCTCACCGGCAAACTACTCAAGGCGGGTATTTTCTTCAAATTCTTTGGCAATTTGTATAGCGCTGTTGTAGTCTTCGTTTTTCACAAGAACCTCGATGGCCCCAAAAAGATAGGCGGTGTCTTTCTTATTCATTATAACACTTTCTATGCCATTGTCGCTAAGTACCTGATGCAGCAGTTCGGCCAGATACTCAATGCCGGTTGAATATATGGGTACCCAATCAGGCGTCATCATGTTTTGTTTCTTCATTTGTAGTGTCGGAGTTTTCACTCTCAGGGGATTCTGTTACCTCAATTTCGTCAACCACGGAATCATCCTCGGGGCTCTCGTCGGGTTCCGAACTTTGCTTACTTTCTTCAGTTTTGCCTCGTTTTTCGCCAAAAATTGCGATGAGGTCGTCTCCAAAAATCACTTCTTTTTCGAGCAACTGCTCGGCAAGCGATTCAACCCCTTTTTTGTTCTCAAGAAGGGTTTTCTTGGCCCTGTTGTATTGCTCTTCAACAATGCGTTTTACTTCTTGGTCGATCGACTCGGCAGTTTTTTCGCTGAAAGGCTTGCTAAAGCTGAATTCGTTTTGCCCGGTGCTGTCGTAGTACGACAGGTTACCCACTTTTTCGTTCATTCCAAAATAGGCCACCATTGCAAAGGCTTGTTTGGTAACTCTTTCCAGGTCGTTGAGTGCTCCGGTTGACACTTTCCCAAAGAAAACTTCTTCGGCAGCACGGCCTCCCAGGGTAGCGCATATTTCGTCGAGCATTTGTTCGGTAGTGGTAATTTGTCTTTCTTCGGGCAAGTACCAGGCAGCTCCCAGTGCTTTTCCCCGGGGTATAATGGTAACTTTAAGCAATGGATGTGCATGATCGAGCAACCATCCAACACTGGCATGACCGGCTTCGTGGTAGGCGATTGTTTTTTTCTCGCTAAGGCTGATAATTTTGTTTTTCTTTTCGAGGCCGCCAATGATTCTATCTACAGCATCCAGAAAATCTTGTTTCTCAACTTTTTTCTTATTCTTGCGTGCTGCAATCAAAGCGGCTTCGTTACAAACATTGGCTATGTCGGCTCCCGAAAACCCCGGGGTTTGTTTGGCCAAAAAACTAAATTTCACATCTTTCGAAAGCTTCAGTGGCCTGATGTGTACTTTGAAAATGTCTTCCCGTTCCTTTATGTCGGGAAGCTCTACGTGTATCTGTCGGTCGAAACGGCCGGCACGAAGCAGTGCTTTGTCGAGTACGTCGGCCCGATTGGTTGCAGCCAGAATAATTACGCCACTGTTAGAGGCAAAGCCGTCCATTTCGGTAAGTAATTGATTCAGCGTGTTCTCTCTCTCGTCGTTAGAGCCAAAGTTGGGATTGCGTCCCCGTGCTCTTCCTATGGCATCGATTTCATCGATAAAAACAATGCATGGCGATTTTTGTTTGGCCTGCTTGAAAAGGTCGCGAACACGCGATGCTCCAACGCCCACAAACATTTCTACGAAATCGGAACCCGACATCGAAAAGAATGGCACATTGGCTTCGCCAGCAACGGCTTTTGCTAAAAGTGTTTTTCCGGTTCCGGGAGGACCTACCAGCAGGGCTCCTTTAGGAATTTTGCCGCCAAGTTCGGTATATCGCTTTGGGTTTTTCAAAAAATCAACAATTTCCATAATCTCCACCTTGGCCTCTTCGAGACCTGCCACATCGTTAAAATTGGTGCTTACGTGTTTTTCCTTATCGAAGAGTTGTGCTTTCGATTTACCGATGTTAAAAATCTGACTACCGCCTGCACCGCCGCCGCTCATTCTGCGGAAAAGAAACAACCATAAACCTACCAGTAAAATTATTGGTAGAAGCCAACCCAATACTTCACCTATGTAATTTCTTTCGGTTTTGTACTCGGCAGTTATCATCTCTTCGGGAGCAAAGCTTTTTTGCGCTTCGGCCAGCTGACGCTCGAATGTTTCAACATCGCCAATTTCGAAATAGTAATGTGGACCTGCCGATGAGGGTGAGCCCATTCCGCCACTCAGTTGACTGTGTCGCTCTTCTGCCAACTTGTCAGGTTTGATGTACACATTTACCTTTTCGCGATTGACAATTACTATGCGGGCAACATCGCGATTGGCTACCATTTGCGACTCGAAAGTACTGCGGTTTGTTTGTTTGGCCTTAGGCCCAAAATCGATGAAAGTAAATGCTATAAGAGCAATGGTAATAACAATATACACCCAGTAGTTGCCTATTTTGGGCTTCATGGGGTTTTTATCTCCTTGCTGATTCTCCCGTTCAGGGCGGTTAAATCCTTTGTTCTCGTTTTCTGACATTTCGTTAAAAAATAATCTGTTTTATGTGAAACAAAAATCTTAGGTTTTAGTTTGCTGCAATAAGTTTACCATCTTCGCCAATGTGAGTGAATTTTGCATCTGACCATAGTTTTTCGAGGTGATAGAAGTCGCGGGTCGATTTTTCGAATACATGTACCACTATACTCACATAGTCGAGTAATATCCAAACGCAATTCTCGTAACCTTCGCTGTGCCATGGCCTTTCGCGAATGTCGCTGCGTATTTTGCGCTCGATGTGTTCGGCAATGGCTTTGGCCTGAATGGTAGAACCGGCACTGCAAATGACAAAATGACTTGCTATTGCTGCGTCGGTTTGTCGTAAATCGATATTCACTACATCTTGACCTTTTTTATCTAAAATGGCTTCGTTAATAGCCTGTAACAGGATTTCTTCTTCTTCTTGTATGCGTTTCTTTGTCATATCTTACAATTAAGCCGCAAATATAGTAATTATTTAAGTTGAAAATGTCGTTTTGCAGTCATAATCATTTGATTGTTACTGTTTTTGTTTTCAGGCATTTAGATGTAGGCTTGCTACAACTGCTTGGTCGTTTATGGGGTAACAGCCTGAAACTTGCTGTGAGTTGCTTTTGGGCACTGTATATAGTCATGCAAAAAATATTAACTTTGGGCAAATATTTTGTGTCATGCTAACAAAACGACAAAACCAAATGGCCAGATTAATGCAGAAAGAGTTGGCCGATATTTTTCTTAAAGAAGCCCGAAATTGGCTGCCCGGCATCATGCTTACCGTTACTATGGTAAGGATGAGTCCCGATTTGGGTCTTGCAAAAGTGTATGTAAGTGTTTTCCCTTCGCAGAATGCCGATGCGGCAATTGCCGAAATTCGAAAAATCAGTGGCTTGATACGTAAAATGTTGGGAGATTCAATTAAGAATCAGGTACGCCGTATTCCTGAACTGGTTTTTTATTTCGACGACACGCAAGATTATATGCAGCGCATCGATGATGCCTTAAAATCGTAGCAGCCTTGAATTTCTCGTTTTATATTGCCCGCAGATACTTGATATCGAAAAAATCGAGAAATGCCATCAACATTATTTCGGCAATTTCGGTGGCCGGAGTAGCCGTTGGTACCGCGGCTTTGGTGATTATTTTGTCGGTTTTTAATGGTTTCGACGGTTTAATACGGAATTTATTTACCGCATTCGACCCCGATATTAAAATTACAGCCTTACATTCTAAAACCTTTTCGCCGCTGCCTGCTCAACTCGATGCACTCGAAAAAAACACGATGCTTGCAGCTTTTTCGCTCACTCTCGAAGAAAATGCCTTACTCGAATACGATGGCCAGCAAATGATAGCCACTATTAAGGGTGTAGACGATTCTTACAACAGTGTAACTGGTATCGACAGCATGCTAGTTGCAGGCGACTATGCTCTGTGGCATCAGGGAGTGCCCCTTGGTATTGCCGGCAGGGGCATATCATATTCGATGAATCTGGGGCTTGACTATATTTTGCCGGTAAAAGTACATATTCCGAGCCGCACTGCCGAAATAAGAGGAAACTTTTCGGATGCTGCTAACCTGATAAATACGGCTAATGTGTACACCAATGGTATTTTTGCCGTGCAACAGGAATACGATAACAAATACTATATTGTGCCTATCGATTTTGCACGTGAAGTGCTGGAATACGACGATGACATCAGTGCTATCGAAATAAAACTGAAATCTGATAACGATATGGCAGTAGTTTCGAAGCAGCTGCAAAATCTGTTTGGGAAAGATTTTTTGGTTGCCGACCGTAACGAACAACACAAGTTTTTGTTTCAGGTGATGAAGTCGGAGAAATGGGTAATCTTTTTTATCCTCGTCTTTATTCTTGTGATAGCTTCCTTCAATGTAATAGCTTCGCTTACAATGCTGATAATAGATAAGAAAAAAGACATTAATGTGTTTAGAAGCCTTGGAGCCAACAATATGCAGGTTCGAAATGTGTTTTTTATCGAAGGAATGCTTATCAGTCTTATGGGTGCAATTATTGGATTGGCTGCCGGTGGTTTTATCAGTTGGTTGCAGCAGCATTATGGTTTGGTAAAGCTGGGACGTGAAGGTGCTTTTATTATTGATGCCTATCCGGTAATTGTTCAGGCTGGCGATTTTGTTGTAATTTTTGTTACTGTGTTGTTCATCGGATTTTTAGCCGCATGGTATCCGGTGCGGTATATAACACGAAAGTTTACCATAAGCGATTATTAAACTATGAGTCACAGGTTGAAGTTGTTGGTTTTTTGCATGTTTTTTATGGGTTGCCTTTCGGAGGCAATGTGTCAGGAATCATCACCAACAATGTGGTATAGTCGCATAGCCGGCGATTATATATTTGGAGCTCAGGTATATAACGAAGCCTTTGCATACAAACCGGGCTTTCAATGTGTGATGGCTACAGGTATTGCCCTGAATAGTAAAGTGAACGCTGGTATTGGTGTAAACTATTCGCATTTGCAGTATGAGAGGTTTGTTCCGGTTTTTGCCGAAATAACAGGTTCCATTGGTCGCAAAGACAATAATGCTCGGCTAATCAATATGCAATTTGGTTATGCTCCAGGTTGGTACAAGAGCGGCGTGTTACACGATGCGTATGTTTTTTCGGGCGGTATGTATTTTTGCGCAGGCCTTGGCCTACAAATTAACATTACTCAAGTGTCGGCCCTAAGTTTTATGATATCGTATCGGCATCAGTTTGCCAGACTGCAATATGAATTATTTGGCAACAACCAAAACTCCGAAGTGCTTCACTACGAAATGCTTACACTTGGTGTGTCGTTTCGCTTTCTTCATTTTCGCAATAACACACGGGAATAAACAGTGAGAATCTTGCTTTTTTACATATTTTATGTTGTGTGTTTTGTTGCACTCTGTTCTGTTGAATCGGAAGCCCAGAACATTGTGATAAACGAAGTGATGTATGTAAACAAAACAAGCTTGCCCGATGAAGACGGAGACTTTCACGACTGGATAGAATTGTACAACCCTCTCGACAGTGCTGTTGATATTGGTATGTATGGATTAAACGATAAATACAATAATAGCAATAGCTGGGTTTTTCCGAATACTACCATACCTGCAAAATCATACCTGATAGTGTTTGCCTCGGGGAAAAACCGAAAACATGGTATTGAACTACACAGCGATTTTAAACTTAAAACCATGAAAGAAGCTGTGTATTTGTTCAACAACACAGGTATTATAATCGATTCGATTCATCCGATGTGTGTGCCGCCCGACAACAGTTTGGCCTGCTATCTCGATGCTGATATTTCTAATCGTATAGTTTGTACCCCTACACCGGGCTTTTCGAACAATTCGGCACAAACGGTTGAAGTACATTTTTTGTCGGATACTTTATTGCTGAATACTTATGGGGGGTTCTACAAAAACGCTGTTTTGCTCGAGCCTGTAAAAATGCATGCAAGCAATACAATTCATTACACCCTGAATGGCTCTGAACCCGACTTCGATGATGATTTTATTGAAACAACATTATGGTTAAATAACAGAACGCCATCGAAAAATAAAATCGCAAAACACTCCGAAGATGGAGTAAAACCGGGCAACGATATTATTAAAGCTCAGGTGTTTCGCGCTCAGGTGTACAGCAATGGATGCCCTGCCAGTAATATTGTTACCGAAACATATTTTATAGGCGACAATTGGATTAATCGTTACAATTTACCGGTAGTATCGCTGATTACCGACAACAACAATTTGTTTGACGAGGAAACAGGTATTTATGTGTTGGGCAATCATCAGAACTATTTCATGCGTGGCAAAGAGTGGGAACGCGATGTGCATGTTGAGATATACGATAGTTTGGGTGTAAATGTCATCAAACAGAATGCAGGGATGCGCATACATGGTGGGGGAAACCGTCAGGCTGCACAAAAATCGTTGCGACTGTATGCAAGAGCAGAGTATGGAAAAGAATCGTTTGAATATCCACTTTTTACCGACAAACCGCATATTCAGCATTACGAGCGTTTGTTGCTGCGATCAACCAAAGATTGGCATGCTACGGTAATAAAAGACCATCTGACGCAGAACCTTGTTAAAACCATGAATTGCGATTATATGGCATCAGTTAATGCCATTGTACTCATAAACGGAGAGTATTGGGGCATTTATAATTTACGCGAACGACAAGACGAATATTATGTGGCAGCAAACTACCATATCGATGTTCCACAAATTACCGTGATTGAACACACTGTTGATGGAATTGTTGCCGAAGAAGGTAACTACGACGAATATTCGAATTTATTGCTGTTGATTGATAATCATCAGCTTGACAGTAGTGAGTATTACGAATATGTAAACGAGTTCATCGATTTGGATGCTCTTATCGATTATTATTGTGCAGAGTTATATTTTGCCAACCTCGATTTCCCGTTTCGAAACCTTAGAATGTGGAAAACCGAATGCGATACATCGCGTTGGCGATACTTTTTCTACGATTGCGATGCCTGCATGCAACGAGTGAACTACAATCATTTAATCGATTATGCCGAAAATGACTTCATTCAGCCACGCTTCCACAACGATTACACGTACATCCTTATGCGATTGTTGAAGAACTCAGAATTCCGACAGAAGTTTACCGGCCGATTGCTAAGCCACCTTTCGTCAACATTTGCTCCCAACAGGGTAATTGCATTAATAAGTGATATGGAGCGCGATTTAGAGCCGCTTATGGCCGAACACATTTATCGCTGGCACTTACCCACAGATGTTGTTTCCTGGAAAAAAAATATTGAGATGTTAAAAGTGTTCGCATTACAACGACCGGTGGTGCTTACAGGTCAAGTGCTTGATTATTTTGACAGTATGTTCTTGGTGTATCCAAACCCTACAACCGACCATGTTTACCTAAATCCAAATTTTTCTTGCACGAATCTATCTTATACCATTACCGATATTCAGGGAAGGGTTTTGATAGGTAAAACAGATGTGCTATGCCATAACCCGCCACTATACCTTCCATTGAATTTACCATCGGGAATGTATATATTACGGTTAGAAACACAGGGAATGTGTGTTACGAAAAAAATATGTATTGTAGCACCATGAGAAAATGGAATCGTTTATATCTGAGTTTTGCTTTGTTGTTGTTGTGTGCAACAATGCAGGCTCAGGAACTACGACTTGGGGCAGGTGCCGAATTTGCAGCCCAAAAACAGGTATTTAATGGAGAGGTGCAATGGCGAAAAGATATGTTTGTAAGCTCGCATAGTGTTTTACTGATGCAACTGGGAGCAACACATCGGTTGAATAATTATTCTAGAATTGGAGCAGATTACCGATTTAGTACCGGATTACACGATATGTATACCGAGTCGAATATCGATTATTTGAGTCGTCATCGTGTTGCTGTAGCATTGAAATTCACCACCAAACGGTTTAATAATAGTGTGAGGATGAGCAATAACCTTTGTTATCAGGTACAAATAAGAGAGGATAAACGAATCAGGAATTATTTAAGAAATGAAATAGAAGTCGATTACAGAATAACTCGTGTTTTTAAACCTTTTGTTTCCGCCGAGGTTTTTTATTCTATTAATGAAACTTCATTTCCGATGATGCGATTCAGCCTTGGAGCCAATCTAAGTTTTGGCAGGCATGGTATAGAAGCTGCTTATAAAGCCGATTACTTTTTGAAATCAAACGATCGTGCTGAATATATTATGCAAATAGCCTATATTATTGAGATTTAGCCGAAGTTATAATCCCGATTAACACAATGTCTCTGAACAATGAAATTGAAAAACTGTTCAGAAAAAGAGGAATGTTTTTGAACAAAAGGGTTTCAAATTTATTAGTTTTGTTGCTCTGTTTTATTTGAAATAAAAATATTATGCCGGAAAATCAGGACCAACTGTTGCACGATGTTACACAAAGCGAGTACAAATACGGTTTTATTACCGATATTGAAGCTGATTCTATCCCGAAAGGTTTAAGCGAAGATACCGTGCGAAAAATATCGGCATTGAAGAAAGAACCTGAGTGGATGCTCCAATTTCGCCTGAAAGCATTTCGAAAATGGTTAACCATGGCGATGCCCGAATGGGCACATCTGAATATTCCACACATCGATTATCAGGAAATTATTTATTATTCGGCTCCTAAGCAAAAACCGGCTCTCGAAAGCCTCGACGACATCGATCCGGAGATACGCAAGACTTTCGATAAACTGGGCATTCCGCTCGAAGAGCAAAAACGTATGTCGGGAGTGGCAATCGATGTTGTGTTCGATTCGGTGTCGGTAAAAACTACTTTCCAAGAGACTCTGGCCGAAAAAGGAATCATTTTTTGTTCGTTTAGCGAAGCGGTGCAAAACCATCCCGATTTAGTACAGAAATATTTGGGAAGTGTGGTGCCTTATGGCGATAACTTCTTTGCAGCTCTTAACTCGGCTGTTTTTAGCGATGGGTCGTTTTGCTACATCCCGCAAGGAGTAAGGTGTCCCATGGAACTCAGTACCTACTTCCGAATCAATGCTGCAAACACAGGCCAGTTCGAGCGCACACTTATTGTGGCCGAAGAGGGCTCTTATGTGTCGTATCTCGAAGGCTGCACGGCTCCTATGCGCGACGAAAACCAGCTGCACGCTGCTGTTGTCGAAATAGTGGTGCACAAAAATGCCGATGTAAAATACTCTACCGTGCAAAACTGGTATCCGGGCGACAAAAACGGGAAAGGTGGTATTTATAATTTTGTAACAAAACGGGGTATTTGTAAAGGAGATAATTCACATCTCAGCTGGGCACAGGTTGAAACCGGTTCGGCGGTTACTTGGAAATATCCCAGTACAATTTTACAGGGCGATAATTCATCGTCGGAGTTTTATAGTGTTGCTGTAACCAACAATCACCAACAGGCCGACACCGGAACCAAAATGATTCATCTGGGTAAAAACACCAAAAGCCTGATTGTGTCGAAGGGTATTTCGGCAGGCCTGAGCCAAAACTCATACCGGGGTTTGGTTAAAGTAGCCAAAAATGCCGAAAATGCCCGTAACTTTAGTCAATGCGATAGCTTATTGCTGGGCGATAAATGTGGCGCACACACCTTTCCGTATATTACCGTTGATAACGAGACGGCTGTGGTGGAGCACGAAGCTACAACCTCTAAGATTGGCGAAGACCAAATTTTTTACTGTAACCAGCGTGGCATTAGTACCGAAGATGCCATTGCACTGATTGTGAATGGCTATGTGCGCGAGGTTATCAATCAGTTACCTATGGAGTTTGCCGTTGAAGCTCAAAAACTATTGCAAATAAGCCTTGAGGGGAGTGTGGGATGATGAACAATGCCATGCATACCGGCTTTAAGTATTGGCTCGGCAACGAAACATTTCACAAAGAAATTTCGTTGTCGAAGCTCAGCGAACACTCCGACGCTGTAGATGAGGCTTTTTCGATTGCTTTATGTGGCGAACAACCCGAAGCCTGGCGTGCTGCTTGGTTGCTGGGGCATTATTTCTATAACCAAGACCAACGCCTTACCGAAAAACTCGATAGTTTAATACAGCTAATGCCAAGTGCAAAACCCGATGGATATCAGCGGGAATTGTTGAAGCTTATTGCCAAATGTGAACTCGACGAACCTAGGGCAGGAGTGTTGGCCGATATTTGTTTTTCGATTTGGGAGCAAAACCGAAAACAATCATCGGTTCGCGGCGAAGCATTTAAAACCCTAATCAGGATATCGGAGTGGTATCCCGAAATGAAACCTGAATTGCAATTACTATTCGAAGAATATAGCGACACGCTAAGCCCCGGAATTAAACAATCGTTGCAGCGGCGCCTGCATCAATCAATATTATCTGACAGAAAAACCCAAAAATAAAAACAGTTAATTATGCTTACTATCAAAAATTTGCATGCCGAAATCAATAATAAAGAAATTCTGAAAGGACTAAATCTGGAAGTGAAACCCGGAGAAGTCCATGCCATTATGGGACCCAACGGGTCGGGAAAATCGACTTTGGCAGCAGTGCTCACCGGTAGAGACTTGTTCAATGTTACCGCCGGCGAAATTGTGTATAAAGGCAAAGATTTGCTCGAAATGTCGCCCGAAGCACGTGCCCGCGAAGGAATATTCCTTAGCTTTCAGTATCCTGTTGAGATTCCGGGTGTGAGTATGGTGAATTTTATGAGGACCGCTCTCAACGAAAAACGGAAATATCGGGGCGAAGACGCATTGAGTTCAGCTGCATTTCTCAAATACATGCGAGAGATGAGCGAAATGGTCGAAATCGATGCGAAACTTACCAACCGTTCGGTGAACGAAGGTTTTTCGGGTGGCGAAAAAAAGAAAAACGAGATTTTTCAAATGGCTATGTTACAGCCCGAACTTGCCATTCTCGACGAAACCGACTCAGGTCTCGATATCGATGCCCTGCGTATTGTTGCCAATGGCGTGAATAAGCTGAAATCGCCCACCAATGCTGCCATTGTGATTACACACTACCAGCGTTTGCTCGACTATATAGTGCCCGACAAAGTACATATATTGTACGAAGGTCGCATTGTGAAAACCGCCGGCAAAGAGTTGGCCCTTGAGCTTGAAGATAAGGGTTACGAATGGATTAAAAATAGTGCTAATTAGTTCGCTGAATCATGATGAATTTAACCGAAAAGTATATTGCCAAATTCAAAGAAACACTTCAATCGGGTTTAAATGGTGAATTGTTTGCCGAACACAGAAATGCTGCGCTTCGGGCGCTGCAAAAAACAGGATTGCCCGATCGTAGCGACGAAAACTATAAATATTCCGACTTCTCCGGGTTTCTGGCAGTCGATTATCAATTTCCGCTGCAGCCCGAAAAAATTCAAGGCGATTTGAATCATTTTTGGCAATGCCGGGTGCCCGATATGGACACACGCGTTGTGTTGTTGTCGAACGGATGGTACTACGAAAAGAACGATACCGTTCTCGATTTGCCCGAAGGTATGATTATCTGTGGCTTACATCAGGCTTCGTTGCAATACCCTCATTTATTTAAAAAGTATTATAACCAATATGTTCACAACGCCGATGGTTTTGCAAATCTAAACACTATGTTTGCCAACGATGGCGTGTTTGTTTATGTTCCCGAAAACCTGAAAATTGATAAAACCATACAGCTGGTGAATCTTACCCATGGGTTTACCAATCGTTTTGTGATGCAGCGCAACTTAATTGTTGTGAGCGAAAATGCCTCGCTGCGAATGATGATTTGCGACCACACTCTGAATAAATCTCAAAACATGGTCAATAATCTTACCGAGGCCTATGTGGCTAAAAATGCTGCACTCGAAGTGTATTCAATACAAAACGAACCCGACCGCTCGGCAGTAATCAAGAGTTTGTACTTTCATCAGGAAGAAAACAGCCGATTGACCAATCTGGCATTTTCGCTGCATGGGGGGCAATTGCGAAACAATGTTAATGTATTGCTTAATGGAAGTAATTCAGAGGCAAATCTCTACGGATTGTACCTGAACGATAGGGAACAGCGGGTCGATAATTATACCTCGGTGGAACATGCCGTAGCTCATTGCACCAGCAATCAATTCTACAAGGGTATTCTCGACGAAAATGCCAGAGGCGCATTCCAAGGTAAAATTATGGTAAGAAAAGATGCACAAAAAACAGAAGCCTACCAGTCGAATAAAAATATTTGTCTTACTCCAACGGCAAAAATGCGTACAAAACCCCAACTCGAAATATACGCCGACGATGTGAAGTGCTCGCATGGTGCTACAGTTGGGCAACTCGACGAAACAGCATTGTTTTATCTGCGATCGAGGGGAATTGCAGAGAAAGAAGCCCGATTGATGCTGATGTATGCTTTTGCCGACGACATTGTGCGAAAAATCCCTGTGTTGCCACTTCAGGAACAAATTTCGGGTTTGGTGAATTCAAGGCTGCGCGGCGAGTTTGCCGAATGCAATCACTGTTTGCTGAACTGTTCACGCAATTAATTTTCGGTTTGGATATAACTCACAAACAGGTTTGTTTTTTTTTAATTATATTGCCACAAACTTACCAAGACTATGTTGTTCAGCGAAGTTATAGGTCAACAAACAGTAAAACAGCAACTTATTCAAACTGTGAAAGAAAACAGGGTAAGTCATGCACAATTGTTTTATGGGCCTCAGGGAAGTGGTAAACTGGCATTGGCCATTGCCTATGCGCAATACATAAGTTGTACCGGTAAAAAAACCGACGACAGTTGCGGAAACTGCCCCTCGTGTCACAAGTATTCGCGACTGGTACATCCCGACCTGCATTTTGTATTTCCTGTAATATCGGGTCAGGGAAAAGCTTCGGTTAGCGATTCATACATTGATGCCTGGAGAGAAATGGTTTTAAAAAACCCGTATTTCAACCTGAATATGTGGCTCAACCATATTGGTGCCGAAAACAAGCAGGGCAGTATTATGGCCGATGAAGCGCGCGAAATAATCAGAAAACTGAGCCTGAAAACCTTTGAAGCCGAGTATAAGGTAATGATTGTTTGGCTGCCCGAACGTATGAATAATGCAGCGGCCAATAAGCTTCTTAAAATTTTAGAAGAACCACCCGATAAGACCTTGTTTATTCTGGTAGCCGACACACACGAAGATGTTTTACCCACAATTTTGTCGAGAGCACAACCCCGTAAAATACCGGCTATCGATTCAGAGAGCTTGTCGGCCTGGTTGATGAAACAATTTGGAGTTGACCAAGCAGAAGCTATTGATGTGTGCAGGATGTCGGCCGGAAATTATTTTGAAGCATGCAACCACATAGATGCAAGCAACGATTTTACTTTCAACTTCAATAATTTTGTTGCTCTGATGCGCTTGGCTTATGCCAAAAATGTTGGCGACATGGTGAAATGGGTGAGCAACATGGCAGGAATTGGTCGCGAAAAACAAAAAGAATTTATTGAGTACGCCCTGCGAATGTTGCGGGGTAATTTTTTAATGAACAGCAAATTGCCCGATTTGTCGTTTTTGGTTCAACAAGAAGTTGATTTTTCGAAGAAGTTCTCTGCATTTATAACAAACAATAACGTAGAAGCTATTGCCAACGAACTCGACAAGGCAGCTTACCATATAGAGCGTAACGGCAATCCTAAAATTATTTTTACCGACCTTGCATTTACGTTGATGGTGCTGTTGAGGCAAGCCTGATTTATTGTGAATGGCAGTGCGGCTTAGGTCTGAAATAAACCGTGCAGGTTGGCGTCTATTTTATTAATCACACTGCGTAGGTCTTCCTGATTTTGGGTAAAGTCGGTGTTGTCAACTTCTACAATGAGTAATTTACCATGTTTATAGCCATTTATCCATGCTTCGTAACGTTCGTTGAGCCGCTGCAGGTAATCGAGCCGTATCGTGTTTTCGTATTTGCGGCCACGTTGCTGTATTTGCTGTACCAGTGTGGGCACCGAAGCTCTAAGATATATAAGCAAATCGGGGGGTTGAACCAGCGAACTCATCAAATTGAATAACGAAAAGTAATTGTCGAAATCACGTGTCGACATTAACCCCATCGAATGCAGGTTGGGCGCAAAAATATATGCATCTTCATAAATAGTTCGGTCTTGTATTACCGTTTTCCCCGATTTACGTATATCGAGAATCTGACTGAACCTGCTGTTCAGAAAATACACCTGTAAATTGAACGACCAACGCTGCATGTCGGCATAAAAATCGGCGAGATACGGATTGTCTTCAACATCTTCGAAGTGCGGCGACCATGCGTAATGTTTTGCCAGTAACTGTGTAAGTGTAGTTTTTCCGGATCCAATGTTTCCTGCAATAGCTATATGCATAATATGTAATTTTCAGACGTACTAAAATATATTTTTTTGACGTATTGGCAATGCATTAGTTTTCAACCGGAGCATAAATTTTTAAAATTTTGTTGAAAACTATATATAGTCGTTGCCCTGTATATGATATGTAGCGATAATCCTGTTCAGGTATTTGGGTTGTAATGGCAACTGGGGCTTGTATCGGACTTAGTTTGTACAATAAATCGGTGATATAGAAAAAACTATTGTCGGTTGCGTAAATGGCTTTAATACCGGGCACTTTAATATTGATTACGAATCCGGCAAATTTGTCGAAAACAAAAACGCCGCTTTTTTCGAACACAAGGCATATATAATCCGAAAATTCGGCAAGCAACACCGGTTTGTCGTTTTTGTGTTTTAGAACAATACTGTTACTTTCGTTCTGTTTTTCGAGTTGATTGTTGAAGTATTTTATGCGATAATCGATGCCGTCGTACACCCAAAAACCGCCTTTTTGCGACGAACACAATACTTCGGGACGCAACAGGTTCACATTGTCGAGCGCAATAGGGTCGCGAAGCATACTCAATGTGTTGTCGAGAAATATCACATAGTTGAAATCGGCGTAAAACAGTAAAATTCTAAACGGATTGCTTACATCAACCGAATGAATGGCTCCAAACATGCTGTTGGTGTATGTGTTGGCAGTTTTTCCTTCTGAATCGAGTTTTTTTATGCTGCTGTTATCAACCAGATAGATGTTGCCCGAAAAATCAACATGAAAAACTCCGGTACCGATTTCTACTTCTTTTATTTGATCCCATTGAGCCTGTAGGCCTAAGCAGAATACTAAGAAAATAACTATTATGCTAATTAATTTCATAAAGCTGTAATTATGCGCCCTTACTTATATGCTCAAAAACCTAACCAAAGCTACGATACAAACATAATAAAAACTGCCCGTTAGTTTTATAAAAACAGGCAGTTTTTATTAGTTCCGCAGCAAAGTGGGCTATTTATTGTGATGCGGGCAGTCGTTGTCTTTATGCATCTTTTTGTTTTGCATATCTTTTTGCGGATGGGGTTTGTGCCCCTTTTTTGTGTGATGCATATCGTACTGCATACGTTGCTCGGGCGTAAGCTGGGCTTTTATTTTTATGTCGGCGTGGGTTTTGTTCTTCATGATTTGTGTTTTAATACTGCCGATTTCCTCAATTTTCTTGTCAATTTCTTTTTCGGCAGGTTTTTCTTGAAGCAACATCTTGTTGAGTTCTGCTTTTTTAATTTCTAAATCAGCTTTCAGTTGCGTGTTATTGTTGCGCATTTCTGTTCTGATTGCTTTAATGGCATCGCTCTGTTGTTCTGTAAGGCCTTCGATGTTACACTCTTTTTTGTTTTTCTCGTGCCGGCAATCGGCCGGTTTTTCCTGCGCAAGGCTTGTTAATGTAAAACAAACAAGCACAATACTTACAATCATTAGTTTTGTTTTCATTTTTTTGTCAATTAATATTACATTTACTTTGACATTTGCGCGATTATTTGGTTTAACCGAAGTTTAATTATTTTTGTACCGGTCAAAAAAAATATTTAGTTTATGGATAGCATTCTCCTCGTAGTATTGTTTTTGGGTGCATTAATATTTTGTGCTCATTTTTTTAATGCAATATTCGACCGTACCAAAATACCCAATGTTTTACTGTTGCTGCTTATTGGTATTATTGCCGGGTTCTTTTTCGACGAAAGGCAGTTCTTTGGTCGTGTGGGCAGTGTGTTTACAACTGTAACCCTTGTAGTAATCATCTTCGAAAGTGGTGTGAATCTGAAGTTTGGCGAAATAAAGAAGGCAATAGCATCAGCTACATTGATAACGGTTTTCAACTTTATAGCCACCCTTATTGTTACATCTTTTTTAACAAAGTTCTTACTCGGCTTCGATTGGACGAGTGCTGTTTTTATGGGCTCTATAATTGGTGGAACCTCTTCGGCAGTAGTCATTCCTATGCTGAAGCAAATGAAGTTGAGCGAAAAAAGCAATAATGTGCTATTGCTCGAGTCGGCCTTAAGCGATGTGCTGTGCCTGGTAGTTGGCTTGGCTGCACTCGAAGGCCTTAAGGTTGGAGCCCTCGATATCGGCAGCATACTGAATTCGATGTGGAAGTCGTTTTTGTTTGCTGCACTCATTGGTCTGGCCGCAGGTTTTTTGTGGTCATTATTACTCGATTTTATTAGAGGTGCCAAAAACTCTATGTTTACAAGCCTTGCATTTTTATTTGTGGTGTATAGCATTGTAGAGCTATTGCAACTGAACGGAGGAATTGCAGCATTGTGTTTTGGGATTGTTTTGGGCAATACAGAATCTATCAAAAATATGAGTTTGGTTAAGCGACTTATTCGCCAACCAATTGGGTCGTTGCACACCAACGAAAAGAGCTTCTTTTCGGAAATCGTATTTATTCTGCAGACCTATTTTTTTGTGTATGTAGGCGTGAGTATTAAATTCGGAAGTATTGATGTGTACTTGTTTGCACTTCTCGTTGTAGTGCTTATTATACTTGCAAGGCCTATTGGAATAAGACTGTTTGTACGCAAAGGTGTTTCTCCCAAAGAAATTAGCATTATGTCGGTTATGACGCCCAAAGGATTGGTGGCAGCAGTGCTTGCATCTTTGCCTTTTCAGTTGGGATTGCCTTATGGCGAAAAAATTCAGGATGTGGGTTATGCTGTTGTTCTGCTTAGTATTTTAATTTGTAGTATTTTGGTAATGATGGCAAGCAAAGACCCGTTTTTCTATCATAAATTGTTAGGCCGTAAATCGAAAGAAGACAAATCAATTGAGGACACATCTTCAGGTGATAGTGCTTCTCAACCTGCAACTGACGAAACCAATGCAGAGCAAGCTGACGAAGAGCCTTCTGAAAACACTCAGCCCGACACAGATACAGATGCCGAAACCACAACTCCAACCCCAACGCATGAGTGATATGCAATACGATAGCATCCCTCTGCGCATTGTGAATGTCGATAGTTTTGGAATACATGTGTTTGTGAGTGCTTATGTGGGTCGAAAAAAAATTAATATGCTTATCGATACAGGGGCGAGCCGGTCGGTTTTCGATTACAGCAGCATCCTGTTTGCCGGTTTGCAGTTCGAAAGGGTTGTTGAACTGAGCCAATCGTCGGGGATTAATGCCGAAATCAACAATTTGTTTTCGGCCAACATCAATTGCTTCAGAATCGGCAAGATGGTTTTCAGGAACCAAAAGGCACTGTTCATGTCGTTCGACCATATCAATTCCATGTATAGGGCAATGAATATTCGTGAGATTTCGGCGATTCTTGGTGCAAATTTTCTGATGCGGTATCAGGCTCAACTTGACTTTGGAACAGGGCAGTTAAGCTTGTGTCTAAATAAAGGAACAGATTTGGGTGTTTTTTAAAAAAAAGTCTATATTTGCAGGCTATTAAAAAAAGAAGTTTAAACATTTAAAAATTAAAAGAAATGCGTAATAAAGGTGCTGTTATTTTGGTGGCTGTTTTACTATCGCTGATTTGTCTTTACTACCTGTCGTTTACCATAAGGTCGAATCAGATTTCGAATCGTGCTGCCGAGTTTGCCGAAACAAAGTTCAAGGCAATGAACCTGAAAGTGGATGATCTCGAAAAAGCACATATTGTCGACTCCATCCAGCGTTCCTACCTCGATTCGTTGTCGGGGGAAGTCGTTTTTTGGATGTTCAAAAACTACACATACAAAGAATTGCGTGAACGTGAACTCAATTTGGGCCTTGACCTTAAGGGCGGAATGAACGTTACTATCGAGGTGTCGGCTTCCGACATTATAAAAGCCCTGTCGAACAACAAGAACGACTCGCTGATGAATGTGGCAATACAGATTGCCTTGCAGAAGCAAGTGGCCAGCAACGAAGGATTTGTGAATTTGTTTGCGGCAGCCTACAACGATGTGTCAAAGGGAAAACCACTGGCCGAGTTATTCATTACTTCCGAGAACAAGGGTAGCATTACCATTCAGTCGACTAATAACGAGGTAATTGCATATCTTCGCGAAGAGTATAGTGCAGCCATTGGTAATGCCAACGAAGTACTCCGTAAGCGTATCGACCATTTTGGCGTGGTGCAGCCCAACATTCAAGAAGATTTTGCCATTAAGGGACGCTTTCATATTGAGTTGCCGGGTATCAAAGACCCCGAACGTGTTCGTAAACTCCTTCAGGGAACAGCCTTACTCGAATTCTGGGAGACCTACGAAAACAGCGAAGTATTTAAATCGCTCGAGCAAATCAATGCCTTTTTGGCAAAAACCGATATGCCCGAGGAACCCGATACAACTAAGCAGCTTGCAGTCTCCGAGCCTGTGCCTGCTGCCGATAACCAAAACATTATTCTCGACGACGACGATTTGTTGAAACTCGATTCCAATACAAGCACCGACACAGCTAAGGCAAAAACCGAAAAAGCACAAACTCCTGTGGCTGAAGCTCAAAATCCTTTCTTCGAACTCCTCGTTCCTAATATGACACAGCAAGGTGAATTAATGCCGGGGCCTGTTGTGGGAAGAGCTCATATTAAAGATACAGCCAAAATAAACCGCATATTGCGCGACAAAAAAATAAGTGAATTTCTTGCCGAAGACCTCATGTTATCCTGGTCGTTTAAACCACTTGAAAACGCTCCCGATTATTATGAACTTATTGCTCTGAAACGCGATAGTAAAACCAGTGGCTGTGCCTTGGGTGGCGATGTAATAACCAATGCCCGCGAAGAGTTTGGTCAGGGAACGGCTTATGCCGAAGTTACTATGGTTATGGATAGTCGTGGTGCCAACGAATGGGCGCGCATTACCCGTGTTAACAAAGGACGCAGTATTGCTATTGTTCTCGATGGTTATGTGTATTCGTACCCAACAGTGCAAAACGAAATTAAGGGAGGTCGCAGCTCTATTACAGGGAACTTTTCCATTAACGAAGCAAAAGACCTTGCAAACGTGCTTAAATCGGGTAAAATGCCCGCTCCTGCACACATCCTGTCCGAAGAAATTGTTGGGCCGTCGTTGGGGCAAAAAGCAGTGACCTCGGGTCTCAACTCCTTCATCATTGCTTTTATCATTGTGTTGATTTACATGTTTGTGTACTACGGTCGTCCGGGTTTAACAGCCGATATGGCTCTTATTGCCAACCTATTCTTTATCATGGGTGTGCTGGCTTCGTTTGGCGCGGTGCTTACACTTCCGGGTATTGCTGGGGTAGTGCTCACCATAGGTATGTCGGTAGATGCCAATATTCTTATTTTCGAGCGTATTCGCGAAGAACTGAGAACGGGGAAAGCCCTTCCGATGGCTATAAAAGATGGTTATAAAAACGCGTATTCGGCTATTATCGATGCGAATATTACCACCTTGCTTATTGCCATCATTCTTTTTAATTTTGGCGTAGGCCCAATTCAGGGTTTTGCTACTACCCTTATGATTGGTATTGTAGCCTCATTGTTCTCGGCTATTTTCCTTACCCGTCTGGTATTCGAAACCTCAATAAAACGTGGACGTAAACTGAATTTCGAAACAAAGCTAAGCCGCAATGCATTTACCAAAGTGAACTTTCAGTTTCTCGATCGACGTAAACCATTCTATATTGTGTCGGCCTTCCTTATTGTAATTTCTATTGTGTCGCTAACCACACGTGGTTTGAATCCGGGTATCGATTTTGCCGGTGGTCGCAATTATATTGTGCGTTTCGACAAAAATGTGTCTGCCGAGGAAATATCCAAAATGTTGAAACCTATGTTCAACGACGAAGCACCTATTGTGAAAACATTTGGGGCTTCTAATCAAGTAAAAATTTCTACAAAATATTTAATTGACTCTCCCGACCGCAGCGCCGACGAAATTGTCGATTCGTTGCTTTATGTTGGCTTAAAACCATTGTTGCCCGAAAAAACAAGCAAAGAGGAGTTCCTGGCCGACTATCGTCAAAGTTCGCAAAAAGTAGGGCCTGCAGTTGCCGACGATATTAAATCGAAATCGATTGTGGCCATTGTACTGGCGCTTATTGTAATATTTATTTATATCCTAATCCGATTCAAGAAGTGGCAATATTCTATGGGTGCTGTGGCTGCATTGATTCACGACGTTACTATTGTGCTCGGGCTATATTCGCTGCTGTATTCAATAATGCCGTTCTCTCTCGAAATCGACCAGGCATTTATTGCAGCTATCCTTACGGTGGTAGGGTATTCAATCAACGATACAGTGGTAGTATTCGACCGCATCAGAGAGTTCCTCAACGAGTTTAAAAAGCGTGACCGCAAAGAAACTATGAATCGCGCCATGAACAGCACCCTGAGTCGTACGGTGGGAACCTCACTTACCACCTTGCTGGTATTGCTGGCCATCTTTATTTTCGGCGGAGAAGTAATACGCGGGTTTATTTTCGCTATTATTGTCGGGATTCTTATAGGTACATACTCATCCATATTTATTGCTACACCGGTTACCTACGAACTGATGAAGCGTAAAGAAAAGAAAGAATTGAAATAAACACTAAAGAGGCTTGCAAGAGCCTCTTTTTTTATTGTTTCTTAAAGTGATCTTGAATTATTAGGGCTTTTGATTTACCGATTATTTTACTAAGCTCATCGACTGGTGCATGTTTAATGTTATGTGCCGAACCAAAATGCTTCAGTAATAAACCAAGTGTTTTTTCGCCAATGCCTTTTATGTGCAACAACTCATTGTCGAGCATCTGTTTATCGCGCTTCTTGCGATGGAAGGTTATGGCAAATCTATGGGCTTCGTCGCGCAGTTGTCTGATTATTTTTAGCGATTCTGAATTTTTGTCAAGGTACATGGGCGTAGAGTCTCCCGGATAATATATCTCTTCGAGTCGCTTGGCGAGGCCAATAATAGCCATCTTTCCATACAAATCGAGGGTTTTTAAGCTGTCAACAGCAGCACTTAATTGTCCCTTTCCGCCATCAATCACAATTAACTTGGGTAATTCTCCCCCTTCTTCCGAAAGTCGTTTGTAACGTCTGAAAATAATTTCCGACATCGAAGCAAAGTCGTTGGCCCCTGATACCGTTTTAATATTGTAGTGGCGATATTCTTTTTTCGAAGGTCGTGTATTGCGAAATACTACACAAGAAGCTACCGGATTTGTTCCCTGCAGGTTCGAGTTATCGAAACATTCTATGTAGTAGGGCATCTCAGCAAGCCGTAGGTCTTTTTTCAGGGTTTGCAGTTTCCTCTCAATGGCAATTTCGGGATCACGTTTCTCTAAAATGCGTTGCTTCTCCATCATAAAAAAACGGGCATTGCGCTGGGCAAGCTCTTGAAGTTTAAGCTTATCGCCTTTAGTGGGAACCTTCCATTTCAGCCCTTCGGGGGTGAAATCGGGCTTTACAGGCACCACCGCTTCGTTGGTGTCTTTCCGATTGCGGTTCCAAATATCGAAGGCAACATGCAGCAGCACCTCTTCGGGTGTTTCGTTCATGCGGCGCTTCACTTCGGTATTAAACGAATGCACAATGGCTCCGTCGATAATTTTCAAATAACTAATATAATACGAATGGTTGTCGTGGGCAATGCCATACACATCAATATTTTTTGCCTTATTGTTTACCACAGTCGACTTGGCCTTGAAGCTTTCGATAATGGCTATTTTTTCTTTTATCTGATTGGCTTCTTCGTATTTATATTCCTTTGCTAAACTCATCATTTTCTGTTGCAGGTAGCCAATTACATGAAGCATTCGTCCTTTTATAATGCTGCGGGCTTCTTCTATATTGGCCCGATAATCGTCTTTCGACTGAAATCCCACGCAGGGAGCCAAACAAGTGCCTATATGATATTCGAGGCAAACATCGAATTTGGCTTTGTTGATGTTTTCTTGAGTGAGTTTTAACCGGCAACTGCGCGGTTTATAAAGCTGTTTCACTAAACTCAACAGCGTTTTTATGGTGTATCCCGAGGTGTAGGGGCCATAAAACTCGCCTATAAAATCGGCCTTGTTACGGGTATAAACAATTCGCGGAAACTCCTCGTTGGTGATGCACACCCAGGGGTAGGTCTTGTCATCTTTCAGCATTACGTTGTAGCGCGGTTGCCATTGTTTTATGAGGCTGTTTTCGAGAAGCAGTGCGTCGTTTTCGTTGGCAACAACAATATGTTCGATGCGAACTGCTTTGCGCAGCATAACTGTTGTTTTATTGTTGTGTTGCGACTTTGCAAAATACGATTGAACGCGTTTTTTTAAGTTTTTTGCTTTACCGATATACAGTATCGTATTATCGCTGTCGAAAAACTTATACACTCCCGGTGCATCGGGCAACGAGGCAGCTTCGCGGGCTATATGTTGTGGCGTTTTATCCAATGTTTGCGCTTATTTTCGCTTCTATTTGCACAGTGCACATGTGGTTGACGGGTTTGCTCACTACACAATATAATTCTTCACATTTTCTCGATATACCTATCAGTCCAAGTCCTGCTCCCGATTTCTCTGCTGTTGCATTTGCAAGACGGTCGAGATACATGTGCTTTTTTTGTTCGGCGCTAAGCCCATTCAAATATGTGATTTTTTTGTGGAGTTCCGTTGCCTCGTTGCAACTACATCGATTCTGAGTAGATATTGTAATGCTTTTGGTTTTAAGATGAAAACTCACTGATACTTCACTATAATTGTAGTATGGCTCTGCTGTGTGGTGCGTGAGATTTGTAAGCATTTCTGCAAAAATATATTCAATACGCCTGATATGCACCTTGGGCACACCATAGTTTTTTAGTGTAGATACCAGTACATTGGTTTCCGAAAGAATCTCTTCAGTTTTTAATACTCCTTTGTTCTTAAAAAGTATCATTCTTCTTCGGCTTAAATAACGCATTGACAGTGTCCAAAAATAATACGTAAAAATAGCAATTTAGCCTGTTTTGTTAACCCTATTACTAAATCTTTGTTGCATTGTTGTTATTTACTCCATTTTGCAGTGTCCCGAAGATTCAATGTGACGTATCTGTCAGTATTAACCAGGTTTATAAATCAGAAGTTTTATGAAATAATTATGGATTTATTCGTCTTAAGACTTCTGATACACTGAAATCTTCAAAAAGTAGATTGTTCAATAAATCTTTTTATTTTGCTCAAAATCTTGAAACTTGCTTGTTGTATTATTGATTTTTTTAATAAGTTTACCACCGTAATTTATACCGGCAAAGTATTTATAAAAGTAATGTTATGGCAAAAGAATTCGATCCGTTTCTTGACGATTTGCAGGAATTCGAAGATGATGATTTCGATAGTATCGAAGAGCTCGATGAAGAGGATTTAGACGGGCTTAATGATGATACTGATTTTGGTGATTTTGATGAAATTACCGAAGATGATGATGATTTCGATTTCTCTGATTTTGAGGATGATGACCTTGAGTTTGATGAATTCGACGACGAAGAATAATTGATGTTGTTGGTTTTTGTCTGATTTCTCCTTTACGGATACTCTGTCCGCCACATGCCGTTTTATGCCAGGGCTGCTGTTAGCAAATGGCTGCTATATTTGCATCGATGAAAGAACCCGTTACAATTGCCTCATACACCCTTGGTTGTAAACTGAATTATTCAGAAACCTCATATATGTTACAGCAACTCGACAAAGGCATTTTTAAGCAGGTTCCCTTTAGGTCGAAAGCCGACATTTATATTATCAATACCTGTACCGTTACGTCTGCTGCCAACAGCAAAAGCAGGAATGCGATTAAACGTGCAATTGCTTCGAACAGCGATGCGCTGATAGCTGTTACCGGATGTTATGCCCAACTGAAGCCTCATGATATTGCAGGCATAGCCGGAGTGCATTTTATTACGGGAAGCAACGGGAAAAGTAAGCTGGCTGAGCTAATTTCGAATTATGTGTTGTTGAACACCGGTAAACAATCGCTTATCGATGCTATGTGTTGCGATAGTTTTGAACCTGCATGCAGCTACGAAGGTCGCACCCGTGGTTTTTTGAAAATACAGGATGGTTGCAGTTACCGCTGCAGCTATTGTACCATTCCAATGGCTCGCGGCAACAGTCGCAGTGCATCAATGCATCAATTGCTTGAACAAACTGAGACCATGAAAGCGTCGGGTGTTCACGAAATTGTACTTACCGGGGTTAATATTGGCGACTATGGGAGAGGAACCCACAATACCCTTATCGATTTATTGAAAGAACTTGAACATTCGGGCCTGCCGCGTATTCGGCTCGGTAGCATTGAGCCCGACCTTCTGGGCGACGATATTATTGATTTCATGGCACAGTCGTCGTGTCTTATGCCGCATTTTCATATTCCGCTGCAGTCGGGTAGCAACAATATGCTGAAACTGATGCGTCGACGATATAACCGGCAGCAGTTCGGTGATTTGGTGAATGGCATTCGTAAGAAAATTCCTGCGGCCTTTATTGGCATTGATGTAATAGTGGGAGTGAACGGCGAAACAGAAGCGCTTTTTAACGAATCGTTTCAATTTGTGCAATCTCTCGATGTCTCTTTTTTACATGTGTTTAGCTATTCGGAACGCGAAAATACCCTTGCCCTGAGTTTTTCTCCTGTTGTTGGTGCTGCCGAAAAAGCCCGCCGTAGTGGCATGATGCATGAACTTTCGAATCAAAAACAGAATAAATTCTGCATAAGCCAGATAGGCCAACAAACCAAAGTGCTATGGGAATCGCGTTCAAAAAACAATATGATGTATGGTTTTACCGAAAACTACCTGAAAACCGAAACTGCTTTTCGCAGCGAATTGGTAAATACGATAACCAGGGTAAGACTTACCGGCATTGCAGACAGTGGTAATATGACAGTAGATATTGGGTAGTTGACAGTAGTAACAAATTCTGTATTTTTGAAAAATTGAAAGTTCAGCATGAATTTAACCGGCCTTGTAAAAGAAATAGAAGCCATTGCCTGCGATGCGGGCAGCTTGCTACTTGATGAGAGAACAAAGCTAACACGTTCGCATATTGAACACAAGGGTCTCAACGATTTGGTTACTTATATCGATCGTAAGTCGGAGCAACTGATAGTTAATGCTCTAAAACCTTTAGTTCCTGATGCCGGCTTTATTGTTGAAGAGCAATCGGTGTTGCAGCGTAAGGCCGATTATCAGTGGATAATCGACCCGCTTGATGGCACCACAAATTATATTCATGGTCTGCAGCCTTACACGATTAGCATTGGGCTCTATCATCGAAACACCGCTTTGGCCGGTGTGGTTTACGATCCGGTCTCACGCGAATGTTTCAGTGCCTCAAAGGATAGCGGTGCATATCTGAACAGAGAAAGAATTCAAGTGTCGTTGTCGCCGAGCGTGGCCGACAGTTTGTTTGTAACCGGTTTCCCCGTAAACGAGTTTTCGAGAAACGAAGCCGGTTTTCAACTGATGGATTACATAATTAGAAACACCCATGGCATCCGCCGGCTTGGCTCGGCTGCAGCCGATCTGGCTTATGTGGCCTGTGGAAGAATCGATGCTTTTTATGAGTATAACCTAAAACCATGGGATGTAGCTGCAGGTGCTCTTATTATTGCTGAGGCGGGAGGAAGAATCAGCGATTTTTCGGGCTCATCCAGTTTTGTTTTCGGCAAAGAAATTGTAGCAAGCAATAATTTGATTTTTAACGAATTCCTAACAATTCTTCAGAGGTTTATGTATGAAGGAATAAAATAATTCAGTATATTGTGGAACTAAATAAACCAATAATAATGAAAAAAAGTATCGTGTTCTTTTTTGTCCTTGTCTTGATACACACAGTCAGGGCCGATAATTTGGAATCGTATTTTATGTATAACACCTACAACTCGCCCGAGGGGCCCTATGTAGAAACATTCATAAGTACAATTGGAAGTTCGGTTGTTTTTGCGAAAAACAGCAATGGTAAATACCAGGCCGAAATAGAGGTTACCATGGTGTTTTATAAAAACAACGAAATCGTAACATTTCGAAAATACACACTGTCGAGCCCCGAAGTAAGCGATTCGGCTGCGCTTAAGCCTAATTTTATCGATGCACAGCGAATACCTCTCGAAAATGGCATATACAATCTTGAATTAATTATCAAGGACCTTAACACAACAAAAGATGCCTATGTGTATGCCGATATTATAAAAGTTGACTATCCGGCTGATAAGTTCTCGTTCAGCAGCCTGCAATTTATCGAGAACTATGTAGTGTCTGACGACAACACTGTGCTCGAAAAGCATGGATATAAAATGATTCCCTATATTTCCGATTTTTATCCGGCCAATACCGACCGTCTGATTTTTTATGTTGAGATGTATAATACAAGCATTCTTACCGAAGAAGCGTTCCTGTTCAGCTATGGTATCGAACGATTCGAAGACAGCAGCCTTCTCGAAAATTTCAGTCGTTTTAAGCGTCTCGACCCACAACAATACAATGTTTTTCTCGGTGAAATAAATATTCAGGATTTGTATTCGGGTAATTACTTCCTACGGATAGAGTTACGCAACAAAAACAACGAAATGATTGCCGTTAAAAAGGCATTTTTTCAACGGAGTAAAAACCCTGCCACTAACGATAATTTGTCGGATGTATATTTTGGTTTTTCGGGTATCGACAACAATACCGATACCTTGAAAATGTACGTCCAAAGTCTGCGTCCCATTGCCAACAACAACGAAGTCAATTTTATCGATTTTCAGGCAAAAACAGCCGACGACGAAACCATGAAGAATTTTTTCTCGAGTTTTTGGACAAAGCGTTCACCGGCAGATCCCAACGGTGAATGGATGATTTACAAGGCACAGGTCGATTTTGTAAACAAGGGGTATTCTACCCATATCAACAAAGGTTTTGCTACCGACAGGGGACGTGTGTACCTGAAATATGGCACCCCGAACGATATCTATGTAAGCAAGCACGAACCATCGGCCTACCCTTACGAAATTTGGCATTATTATCGTGTGGGAGACGAGAACAACAAGAAATTTGTGTTTTACAATACGGCACTCGCCGGCGAGGAGTATGAACTGTTGCATTCTGATGTGAAGGGCGAATTGCGCAATCCAAACTGGGAGCGATTGCTAAGTAAACGAAATACTTCTATTTACAATTTTGATCAGATGAATAGCGACGACCATTGGGGAGGCAGAGCACGCGACGAATTCAATAAATAATGGATACACAAAAGCCGGTGCTGCTTCAGGGGGCGAAGCATCAATATTTGTTCTATCCCTACCAAAAAGAGTTTATTATCAGCAACGGACGCTTTGCTAAGGTGCATCCTGCTATAATGCTGCCCTCAAAGCAAAAAGTAATTATCAAACAATTGCATCAGGGGCTTGTGTCAAACGAAGAAAGCAGATTCCGATTTATGCTCGAAGCTTCGGTGCAATTAAACAACAGCAGTGTTGTTCAAAATATCGACTTTATTGCCAACGACAATGGAATGTTTTTAATTCAGGAATATGTCGATGGTCTCGATTTTCATAAATATATCAGTTCGCGCCGATGCAGCAGGCAGACACGAGAAAAAGAAATTATTAAAACTGTGGTGGCAGTGCTCGATAGTTTGGTTGTTGTGCACGATGCCGGATATTTTCATTGCGGCATAAAGCCTTCGAGTGTTTTTATAACACGTGCGGCCGACGAGGAAAACAATTTTCCGGATGTGAAAATTATTGACTTTGCGCTATGTCAGTCGCAACAAATTATTCCCGATATTCGGTCGAAAGCCCGTATCCCGTATAACATTAAATATAGTGCTCCCGAATTGTTGCTGAATCATTTGAATCTGGTAAATGCCAGCACCGATCTGTTTAGTTTGGGAATAATGCTGTATGAGTATATTGCCGGCATTGCGCCGCATAAATCTATAAACCCTATTCAGATGGTGCAAATGCAGGTTTCGGCGCCCATACCCGTTCACGATAACATAAGCAACGAGGTGATGAGTGTTATTCTGAGGGCATGCGAGAAACCCGTATTCCGAAAGCCACCGGGTGCTTATAGCTACACGGAAACCACCGAGCTTATTGCCGATTCTATGCAATATCGGTATCAGAATTGCCGCGAAATGGCTGTTGATTTAATAAAACTGATATAATTGCGATTTTGCATTACAAGAAAAAAAAGTAATTTTATGCATTCAATAAAAACAATTATTTTATGACATCCGAAGATCAAATGATACATGATGCCATGGTTCAAAAAACATGGAGCGAAATAAAATCGAACGATTCATGGTCGATTTTTAAGATAATGGGTGAGATTGTAGCAGGCTTTGAACACTTATCGCAAATAGGGCCTTGTGTTTCTATTTTCGGTTCTGCACGCACCAAACCCGACAATAAGTATTATCAAATAGCCGCCGACACCGCATTTTTACTTACCAAAAAAGGCTATGGCGTAATTACCGGCGGAGGGCCGGGTATAATGGAAGCAGGGAACAAAGGTGCTAATGCAGGTGGCGGCAAGTCGGTAGGGTGTAACATAAAACTAGAATTTGAGCAGCATTCCAACAAATACATCGACGAAGACAAACTGGTTACCTTCGATTATTTTTTCGTTCGAAAAGTAATGTTTATGAAGTATTCGCAAGGTTTTATTGTGTTTCCGGGTGGTTTTGGAACCTTCGACGAGTTATTTGAAGCCATTACCCTGATACAAACCAAGAAAATCGGACGTTTCCCTATTGTAATGGTTGGTAAAGATTATTGGCAGGGTTTGGTTGATTGGATTGTTGAGGTAATGCTTAAATCGGAGAAGAATATTTGCGAAAGCGATCTCGATCTGTTTCATGTGGTAGACACAGCCGAAGAAGCGGTTGCTATTATCGACGTTTTTTACAACAAATATAAACTTCAGCCAAATTTTTAGAGCATTGCGGCTTTGTTTGCCGGGTTCAAACTTCTATTCCATTGCATCTCCAAGTTTTACCGGTTTCGGTAACGATGAGTTATGCTTAAGTCTATTTCCCTCAACAAACAACACTACGGTTGAACCCAATGCAAAATACCCGATTTCGTCGCCGGTGTTTAATTGGTAATTGCATCCCCACAGCGATGCAGCGTCTTTACTGTGCAGGGTACCGGTAAAGCTAAGATAGACAGAACCCACTATCATGGCCCCGATAAGCACAAACCAATAACGCCCGTATTCGCAGGTGCCCGACAGCACAACTCGTTCGTTTTGACAAAACAAACTGTCGCGCTTCATTTGCGATTTTAAATGTACCGGATAATGACAGCCCTCTATATGGGTGATTGTTGAAACCTGAAGTGCGAAAGGAGCGTGAATCCTGTGGTAATCGGCCGGCGAGAGATATATTACAGCATAAGATATAGGAAATACGTCTTCAATAACACAACCCGTTAGCTCTTCGAAAGTGAATTGTTGCGATTTGGCCGGAATTTTACTGCAAGAATCGGCAATGCCAAGCGCTGTAATTGTTCCATCAACCGGAGAGATAAAGTTGCCCGTGATGCTTCGGGACCCGGGTTTTAATTTTCGGGTAAAAAAATCATGAAAACTAATTCCTTTTTCGAAAGAGAAATCATAATCGTTGAGTTGTATCTTGTAATATCTTATATACAGTTTAATAAAACTTTCTATAAGAAAATAGGGAGACTTCCATCGCGACATCTTTCCTGCCAGTGCAGTGATGTGTTTTCGTGCGATGGTTTTTTTCTTCATGTTTTGGTGTTCACGTAATTCATGCTGCGATCGATGCCTAAGATACAAAAACTTTTTATGGCTTCGCATAACGAATCGATGTTTGCAGGTAATTTTTCCAGCTCTTCGTCTGTCCACTCGCCCAGCACGTAGTCCGACTGTTGTCCCCGCCCAAAGTTATCGCCAATTCCGAATCGCAGTCGGGCAAAATTATCGGTGCCTAGTATGTCGATTATACTTTGCAATCCATTGTGTCCGCCCGAACCTCCTTTGGCTTTAAGACGTATGGTTCCAAAAGGCAAAGCCACGTCGTCGACAACAACCAAGAGGTTTTCGATTTCGAGTTTTTCTTTTTTCAGATAGTATTGAATTGCCAGCCCACTGCGATTCATATAGGTTGAAGGTTTCAGCAAGCATAATATCCGGGCTTTGTGCTTCGTTTCGCAATACATCCCATATCGCTTGTCGCTAAAAACAACACCGGATGCACCTGCAAGTGCATCCAGTGTTGTAAAACCTATGTTATGCCTGGTGTTTGCGTACTCGTGTCCAATGTTCCCCAAACCGGCTATCAAATACTTCATGGCAATTTTATATAGCAGCCAATCAAGCTTTATTCTTCGGTTGCTTCAGTATCGGTTTCAGCGGCAAGAGCAGCTTTATCAACACCGCGGGCAGCATTAACGGCAACCAAAACTTTGTTTTTGTTGTCGATAAATTCAACATTTTCGATTGTAATGTTTTTTACCCGAACCGACTGGTTAATATTCAAATTGGTGATATCTATTTCTACAAAGTCGGGTAAATGCTGTGGAAGAGCTTTTACCTTTATCAAACGCTGGTAGGTATTTAGCTTACCACCGATTTTTACACCCACGCTCTGTCCGGTAATAATGATAGGAACCGAAATAGTAACCGCTTTATCTTCGCTTACTTCTAAAAAATCGAGATGGGTAAGGCTGTCGCTCACAGGGTCGAACTGTAATTCTTTCATCACAGCCTGATATGTGTTTTTACCAATCTTGATGTCAACCAAATACACATGGGGGCTGTACACCAGTTTTCTCAAATTCTCGTTTGTTACACTGAAGTGAAGGTTTTCTTTTCCGCCATACAAAACACAGGGAACTTCGCCTTGTTTTCTGATGGCTTTTGTGGCTTTTTTACCAAGTTCAGGCCTTAGGGTGCCGGTAATCTCAAAATGTTTCATTTTTTTTATTTTTGCTGTGCTACTAAAGCTTGCGCATTTCGAGCGATTTTCGCTGTTGCTTTCAAACCCCCATCACACATTCGACAATTGGGCAGCAAAAATAATACATTTTGCGAAAAAGAAAAAAACAATTTTCATTACAAATCAGGCTTTCTTTCGTACGGTTTGTAATCGGAGTTATTTGAGCAGATAACCCGTTTACACAATAAAGGTAGTGCTTATAGATTTGTGGGTATACACCTTGCGAATAATGTCGGCAAACAAATCGCCAATCGACAAAACTCTAATTTTATCGGATAGGGGTTTAACGGGTATTGAGTTGGTAACAATTACTTCTGAAATCGACGACTTGTTTATTCTGTCGTAGGCAGGGCCCGAAAGCACCGGATGGGTAGCCACAACGCGCACACTTTTTGCTCCTTTTTCGAGCATCATATCGGCTGCCATGCACACCGTTCCGGCGGTGTCGATCATATCGTCAACAATAATTACGTTTTTGCCTTCTATTTCCCCAATAATCTTCATTTCGGCCACCACGTTTTCTTCTTCGCGCGATTTGTGAGCTATGGCCATGCTGCAACTCAAAAAATGAGAATATGCTTTGGCGCGTTTGCTGCCTCCCATGTCGGGAGAGGCTATTACCAAGTCGCTGAGGTTCAGGTTTTTAATATAGGGTACAAACAAGGCCGAGGCAAAAACATGGTCAACAGGAACATTAAAGAAGCCCTGTATTTGGTCTGCATGTAAGTCCATAGTCATCACCCTGTCAACACCCGAAGCCGATAGTACATCGGCAATAACCTTGGCCCCGATTGAAACACGGGGTTTGTCTTTGCGATCTTGACGGGCAAAGCCGAAGTAAGGTATCACTGCCACCACCTTATAGGCCGAAGCACGCTTGGCGGCATCAACCATTAGCATCAGTTCGATGAGGTTTTCGGCAGGCGGACAGGTTGATTGAATAATAAACACGGTGCAACCGCGCACGGTTTCGTTCAAACTCGGTTGAAATTCCCCATCGCTGAAGCGGATGAGGTTACTTTTGCCCAGTTCCATTTCGGGATCATAACATTTTACGATTTCCTCCGACAAATAACGGCTTGCCGAACCGGAGAAGAATTTTATAGGTGATTCCATGTAATGAGTTTTTTCACCGACAAATGTAATCAAAAGGCTTTGCCCCAAAAATCGAAATTGAACCATTTCAATACAAATTTATTAACAGGTTCTTAATAATTTATTTACCTGTAACGTTGTATTGTAACTATCTTTGTAAAGTGTGTGCGAAATTCTTTATAATTTTATTTGGGATGGATTCAACTTTTTTGCAATCAAGTTGTTAACCCATTGAACCAAGGCGTTTTTATAAGGCAATTTTTATGAAAATAACAAAAGGAATACTGTTGCTGATAGCAACAGCAGTGTTTTTTGCGATGCAGGCATGGTCGCAAACAACGGTAATCAACGAAAATATACAGTCGTGGACAGCACGAGGCAGCTATGGAACCTATACCCAGACTATTTCTGCAGGTACTGTTAATATGGTGCAATGCATTGTGCAACCTTCGGCATCGGCATCAGGAACAGGGTCTGTTGGGCGGGTGCAATTGCAGGGTGCAAATGGAATTCTCACGTTACCACAGGTTTCATCGGTTTCGGTGGCCGAATTTCGGATTGCTGCAGGTGGAGCAAGTCGTACTGTTAAGTTGCAACAATTTAATGGCAGCACATGGGTTGATGTTACCACTTTTAGTGGAATAGGAACTACCGGAGCCACCTATACGCATACACTGAACAATTCATCTCCCACACAACTCAGGCTGGCATCACCCAGTTCCGCAATATATGTTCACGATATTATCATTAAAGATTATGCGGTTGCTTCTCCAACTATTGAAGTAACTCCCACAAGCCTTTCGGGGTTCACCTACATTGTTGGCAACGGCCCCAGCACTGCGCAAACATTTACGGTTTCAGGCAGTAATCTCACAGCAAATATCAGCCTGACTGCACCCGCAAATTATGAAATATCATTGAGTTCCGGAAGTGGATATGCCACATCGCTTACGCTAACCCAGTCGGGTGGATCGGTGACTAACACTACCGTATATGTTAGACTAGAAGCCGGCTTATCAGCGGGTAATTACAACGGACAAAGCATTACCGCATCCAGCACCGGCGCAACCAACAAAACCGTAACTTGTAACGGAACTGTTACAACACCCACCATTACTGTTTCAACAACAGCATTAACCGGCTTTACCTATAATCTGGGCAATGGCCCCAGCACTTCGCAGAATTTTACCGTTTCGGGCAGCAGTCTTACGGCTAACATAGGTTTAGCTGCTCCCACCAATTACGAAATATCATTGAGTTCCGGAAGTGGATATGCCACATCGCTTACGCTAACCCAGTCGGGTGGATCGGTTTCCACTACTACCATATATGTCAGGCTAAAATCGGGATTGCCAATTGCCAACTACAACGACGAGCTTATAAATATTACCAGCACCGGTGCAGTATCAAAAACAGTGGAATGCGATGGCGAGGTGGTTTGTGGTACTCCTGCAACTCCAGTTGCTACCGCTGCCAGCGATATTGACGAAGACAGTTTTACGTCCAACTGGAATGCGGTGAGCGGTGCCGGCGGGTATTATCTCGATGTATATACATTAGAATCGGGAGGAACAGCCAGCGATTTGTTTATTTCGGAGTATGTTGAAGGTAGCAGTAATAATAAATACATAGAAATATTTAACGGCACAGGTAGCTCAGTTGATTTAAGCGATTATCGATTAAGGCTATATGCAAATGGATCAACTTCCACCTCAAGTGACATACAACTTTCGGGCACTCTTGCTAATAATGAAACAATTGTTTATAAAAATTCTTCTGCTATAATATACTCAGGCACTGCAACCACAAATGCTGCTATAAATTTTAACGGCGATGATGCAGTAGCTCTTTATAAAATAAGTACCGGAACCAATGTGGATATATTCGGCAGAATTGGCGAGGATCCCGGAACAGCATGGACAAGTGGCTCCCATTCTACTCTTGATAAAACTTTAGTGCGTAAATCCACCGTGCTGTCGGGAGTAACTACAAATCCTTCATCGGGATTTCCCACGTTGGAATCAGAATGGGATGTATATAATACCGATAATGTTAGCGATCTTGGCTCTCATACTTTCGATGGTGCCGGAGCAGAAGTTTTTATTCTCGAAAACGAAGATGTAGGCAATGTTACTTCTTATCTTGTTGACGGACTTACATCGGGAACCTCCTATTATTATCGTGTAAGGGCATACAACACCTGCAGCGGAGTTAGCAGCAATTCAAATGTTATCAGCGTTGTGCCCGTTGCACCACCCGACTACAGCAATATTTTTATCAGCGAAATATCGGGGAAGGGTTACAATGGCGACTGGAACAACGAATACATTGAATTTTCGAATATTGGCAGCAGTGCCATGAACATAAACGGATGGAAATTAAAATATTACGGAGGGGCAAGCCTCGAAGGAACACTTACACTTTCGGGAAGTATTGCTGCAAACGATGCCTATGTGGTGGCCATAAGGACATCACACACAGGTCTTTCGCCTGATGCTAACTTTGCTTTCGGAACATCGATAAACGAAAACTTTTATGTGATTCTTGAAGATGCCGCAGGAAACATAATCGATCAGGCAGGCAGCAGCAGCGATTTATTTCCGCACGACTACAATTACGAGTTTACCAATTGTGGCGGCAACAACCTGCCCGTTGCAAACTGGATAAATTTGGGATCGGCCAATGGCACCCCCGGTGTGGTGAATTGTGTCTCGACCAATGCTTCCGATGGCGATGGCATAGCTGTTGTAATAAACAACGGCAGCAATGCGCTGAATGGCTCCGACATCTGGCAACGAAAAAGCAACGGACAAAAAATGCGAATCACCATTAGTGGCGAGCATGCCGATTACCTGCAGAATGCTTCGGTAGTTCTTCCCGCAGGCATTACCGACTATTCCTCTTCCGACATCAGTGTATCGGGTGATGCAAAAGTAGCCGGCACTTCGTTTGTGCTTTCGGGAAATACCATCACGGTAAGTGGAGCCGAAATCAGTAATACAAAAGATTTAATTATCGACATCAATAGTTTTCAGGCTCCCGAAATAAGCGATATCACCGACAATGGTATCGACACAGTTGTTGTTTCAACAGCTATTCAGGGAGGCACTCTTACAGCCATTGCCGAACAACCGGTGATATACACCACCATACCCATCGAAAACATTAAACACTACAACACCTCAACCGGAGCATTGTATAAAAAAGACATGGTGGTGGCAGTTGAAGGAACTTCGACCATTGCTTCAGGCAGGCTGGCCACTGCTAGTTACGACCAGTTTTTTATTCAAGAAGGCGAAGGTGCCGTTGCTGCCGGGCTATGCATCAGAAAAGATGGCAACTTTGAACCGACAACCGAAATATCACATCACTATGTAATTAAAGGGGAGATAAAGCTGGTGAGGGGGGGAACTATTAATAAAACCGATGCACGTGCTAACCTCACAGCAATATCGAACCCAGTTGTAATTGTAAGCCTTGGTGAAACAGTGTTGCCCCTTCCTTATATTACTACCATCGATGAATTATATGCCATGACCGATCAGGAATTCGAAGCAGTAGATGGAGTGCTGATGCGCATTATGAATGCCACAAAATCGTCGGGTACATGGCCGGCTAATAACGAAAGTTGGGCCAATATACAAATTCGCGACAATGGTGGAAGCAATACACTGCGCTGCTACATTTTTGCCAACACCAACATTGGTGGGAACGAAGAACCGGAATGGCCGGTTAATATGCTTACACTGGTTTACAACTACGACGACGACAACGATGATGTGGGCGATGGCCCCACCGACAGGCAAATAACCCCGGTGTATTACGACAATTTCTACACAAAAATGGTGTGGCGTGGCACAACCGGAAACAAACTGTGGTCAGACACCCGCAACTGGAGCCCCATGATACTCCCACAAACTGTTGATAGTGTTACTTTCGACAACATTACCGGGCCTGCTTCCGATTACGAAGTTATCATCGACTCTGAATCGGTTCCCAATGTTAAAGGTATAAGTATTTTACCCGACGAAGGAAAGAGCATTACAGTAATTATACCAAACACTAATAGCAACATTCCGGCTATTGAACTAGCCGCTGGAGGTTCCGGATTGCGCATTGGCAAAGGTGGAGTGTTTATCAACAATTCTTCGGCTACTTCGGGCGATCCGGTGAAGTTTTATTCCCAGGCGGGAGTGTTTCCCCCTTTTATTATCGAAAATGGGGGCAGATATGTTCACAAAACTATGCGTTCGAGTGCTGCTATGACCGAAAAGCTTTCATCAGAACCGGGCACCGAAAACGGCACTTTCGAATTTGATTTACCCAGTGCCAGTGCAAATTTCCAGATTTCGATGTCGGGAAAAACATTTGGCAATCTCGAGTTGTCGGCCAACACGGCACCCAAAAACTATGCGGTGTCGGGCCCCACGGCGGTTTTGATACGTGGTGATTTTATTGTTAATACCGGTGTAAGTATCAACGAGGTGTGGTCGGGCACTTCAAAATTTGAAAACGAATTTGTTGTGGGCGGTAATTTGGTGTTTCATGGTTCGGGGTGGACTATTAATTTCGATAACAACCTGAATCAAGTCAGGTTCAACGGAACTACCCTACAAACAATTACCGATGAATCGGGATTGTTGTCGGCGGGCAGTGGGTTTCAAAAAGATATAATTGTAGATAATGCCGAAGGCCTGAGCTTGGGATCAGATTTTATTTCTGATGCAACAATTGGTTTGCAGTGGGGTAATATTATTTTAGATTCACACACACTAACTGTTCATCGTGAACTGAGTTATGGAGCGGGTCTCATTCAAGGAATCACCGAATCGCAGCTGAACATTTTGGGGAGTGAAGCCATTGAACTCAAATTCGCAAACCCTGCTATATTGGGTAGTTTATCGGTTAACAAGCCGGGAGTAACAATACCCTTGCATAACGATTTACTGTTAACTCAAAGTCTGAATTTACAAAACGGGATTCTACATACCGGCTCACACAGTTTAAGCTTTGGAGATGAAGCTGTTTTGGTGAATTCCGGACCTCAGAGCTTTGTTGATGGAGCTGTTACAAAAACCGGCTCTGCCGCATTTGTATTTCCGGTGGGTAATGTGATTAGCAGAGATATTGGCGATGTTGCCGGAGAACAAAGCTATACGGTATATGCCCCCATAAGCTTATATCCCATATCGGGAAATGCCGGCACTACGGTGCGCTACCATTTCGACGAACCTCCATACGACTGGTGGTCTCATGGAGGTAATATGTCGGCCAATTTGGTATATGTCAGTTCGCGTGAATATTGGGATGTGAGTACAACAGGTGAACTAGGACAAATTACCCTGGCATGGAACAACAACGAGCACGAGGATGGAGAAACATGTATCCACGATAACTGTCCTAATGGTCAGTCCGATCAATTTAGTTTTGCCGACCTAACAGTAGCTGCTTATTACAATGGCATGTGGAACGACATGGGAGTTTCGGCCAGCTCCGGAAACCACGACAATGGATCGCTTACAAGTTTGCTCAATTTGCATCAGGAGGGAAAAGCCGGAAACTATATTATCACTTTAGGTTCACTTACCAAAGATGTAAGTTTGCCCGTTGAATTAAGTCATTTTAGTGCCGGTCAACAAGACGATGCTGTGGCGCTCGAATGAAGCACCTTGTCGGAAACCAACAATTCGGGCTTTATGGTGCAGCATGCCGGCAGCGATTTTCAATTCTTTGATCTGGCCTTTGTTTATGGGGCGGGTAATTCCCCGGTACCAAATGTGTACAATTATATTCATGAGAATGCGGTGCCCGGAATAAACTATTATCGTTTAAAACAAATTGATTTCGATGGTTCCTCGGTGCATTCTACTACAATTGCATGTGTTGTTAGTTTGCAGAAACTCGTTTACTATGTTGATATGTACTCGAATTTGAGAATTAGAACCGGATTTAGCGAGCATACCGATTTAGTTCTAACTATAATTGATAATGCCGGAAAGGTGTTAATCGAAAACAATATCTCTTCAAAGGAAACAACCGATGAAGTAGTGGTGAATGTTTCTGCCTTATCTCAGGGTGTGTACACTTTCATTCTCAGGGGAGCAAATACCTCGCTGTCGGGCAGGTTTGTGGTTGTGCAATAGCTGACCTATTGAATTTGTATAATATTTAATAGAGCAATACTTCTATTTATCAGCTTTTGCCCAATATTCCGATAATCAATTGTAGTTGTTAACAAAATGTTCTGTGGGTTGTTATCGGTTCACATATAATAAACTGTATTTTCGCATCCATAACCAAATTATTTCATTATGAAACAATCATTACTTTTTTTATTATGTGCGCTGTTTTCTGTATCTGTTATGGCGCAACAAGTTCCCAATGGTGACTTTGAACTTTGGACAGGAACTACTCCCAACGAATGGGATACTTCGAACGAAAACGTATTGGGTACGCAGTTTACCACAGTTTCAAAGATTACTTCCGGTGCACAGAGTGGCAGTTTTGCAGCTAAGGTTGAGACGCAGACGAAAACTATATTTATGGTTGGTCCGGTAACCTTACCCGGCATTCTAACTCTAGGCGACTTTAATTTAGATATTGCCAATCAATCGGCAAGTCTTACAGGCGGCGAAGCGTTCACTCACAGGCCATATTCGTTAAGAGGTTATTATAAAGTAACTCCGGCAGCCGGCGATACTCCATTAATTGGTGTTGGAATATCGAAATGGAATGAAGAAACAGGAGAACGCGACACACTGGGCTTTGGATTAATGTATTTTGGCGAGGCAACCTCAACATGGACAGCATTCGAGATTGTAATTGAATACACCTCAACTGAGATACCCGACACCATGAATGTGATTATTGCATCGTCGGACCTTATGAATAATACTACCTTTATAAACGGCAGTACGATATCGGTCGATAATCTCAGTTTCTACTATCCGCCGGCTTTGAACATTGTTTCGATAGCTGCACAGCAGGATGTTACGGTAAACCAGGGAACAGCATTTGCCGATTTATCACTGCCTGCCGAAGTTGAGGTAAGTCTCGATAACGCAACTACTACCAATCTTTCGGTGATTTGGCAGGAAGGTGGTTACAATCCTGATGTAGCCGATACATATACGCTTACAGGTATTGTTCAACTCGTCGATGGTATTTTGAATCCCTTGAATCTCACAGCTCAGATTCAGGTAATTGTAAACCCGATAGTTAATCCCGACCGTGAGATTGTATCGGTGCAAGACTTCAACCCCATAGAAGTTGACTATATGACTGAATTCGGGGACCTTAATTTACCCGAAACGGCAGTGGTTACTCTCGATGACGAATCAACCGAGGAGCTTAGCCTTGTTTGGTTACAAGGAGATTACGACGGAAGTGTGCCGGGCTCATATTTCGTTACGGGAACACTCGTTTTGGTTGATGGCATTTTGAATACTGCTAATATTACAGCCGAAATACAAGTTGTTGTAAACGAAGAAGTGGTGCCGAATAAAACCATTGTAACAGTGCAAAATTTCGCCGGTTTCGAAGTTGACCACATGACTGCATTCGAATCGCTGGAGCTTCCGCTCACTGCCATTGTATATCTCGACGACGAAACCACCGAAACACTTAATGTTGAATGGCTTCAGGGAGATTATCCTGCCGATGGTGATATGCCTGGAACCTATACACTAACAGGGAACCTTCAGCTTATCGACAATATTATCAATCCTCAGAATATTACCGCCGAAATTACTGTTACTATCAACGAACCCAATGTAATTGCGCTTAGTAAAGCAGGGTTTAAAGTATATCCCAATCCCACCAGCGAAATTATCAATGTGCAACTTGCTTCAACAAGCAAAATTACTATAAGTAACCTGGCCGGAAACACTGTATTCAGTTGCAAGGCCGAAGCAGGTGAAATCAGTATTGATGTAAGTAAGTTACCTGCGGCAAATTATCTGATGAGTATAGAAACCGAAAAAGGTATTCATACTTTAAATATTATTGTTCAGTAATAATCGTGAATTTAAAAACGGCAGAGCAGTTTTTGCTTTGCCGTTTTTTTTATTGCAAAATGCCTAGTCGATATCGGGCATTATTAAACCATCGTATTCGTTGGGGTGTGAATCGATTATTACTAGTTTAGTAGTCGGACGCCGGTCGAGCCAGACGATTCCGTCTAAGTGGTCGATTTCGTGTTGAAAAATGTGAGCCGTATATTCTTGAGTAATTCTTTCTGTTTGACGGTTCCCATCGGGTAATTCATATTCGACTTCTACCCAGATGGCGCGTAGCGATTGGCCGCTTACCCCGGGAATAGAAAGACATCCGTCGTTACGTGCTTTCACTGTATCCGACATATCGGTGATATAGATGTTATGAAAAACTTCCCATGGTTTTCCCACTTTGTCGTATCTACGCACCCAGATAATCCTACGATTGATGCCAATTTGCGGGGCTGCAATACCAACACCTGCGTTCTGTGGATTTCTTACGGTGCTGTACATACGGTCGGTAAGTAATTCCAGTTCGGGTTCGGTTAAACGTATTTCACGGCTGCGGTTTCTCAGAATTATTGAGTCAGGTTGTTCGTTGAGGAACATTAACTGCATGCGCACGGCTGAATCGCCTTCAGTAATCAATGCTTTTTCTTCGGCAGTAAATTTCAAAGTATCTACGGGAGGTTGGCGGTGATCGCCTACATTAAACCTGTCTCCGTAGTTATAGGTTTCGCAAGCGTAGCAAATAGTTATGGCAACAATTACGCTTAATATTAATGCAAATTTCATCATTTCTATATGGTTTTACAAAAGCAAATATACACGAAAAAGATTTTCGAAGGACAACAAATTAGCGTTTAATGGTAACACTTCCTTTAAAAGGTATGTTATAACCGGTTTCCGAATTGAGTACGATAACATACCAATACGTATCGGCAACCACCTGCTGACGGGCATAGTAGCCATCCCATCCGGGATCACTGCCTTTGTATTGTGCCAGTTTTTTCCCGTATCGGTCAAATACTAAGATGTCGGCTTCAGGATATCGGAATATTCCGATAATCTCCCAGGTGTCGTTATATCCATCGCCATTGGGAGTAAAAAATTCGGGAATGATGATGTTGTTTTCAACATGTACCCTGATGGTGTCGCCGCAGTCGTTGCTATCGCGTACTTCAACCGTGTACCAGTCTTCGAGGAGATGCTCAAACACCCCGTTGGGCGACCATACCCTGCCATCAACCGAGTAAATGTATGGTGGAATGCCGCCTTCGGCAGTAACAACTATAATACCTGCTTCGCTGAATTGTTCGCTTATCGATGGGCTGGGAGCATGGCTGATGTTAATGCCATCGCTCGATGTACATCCATTGATATCGGTTACGGTAACCGAATAGAAGCCCTCGTTGAAAGCAGTGTAAAACGAAACGTTGGACTCATCGTTCCAAACATAACTTTCGAACATGCCATCGGGGTCGAGTATTGCCGGAAAACTGTCGCACATCACGCGGTCGGGTCCCAGATAGGGTATTTCGGTAGGGAACATCACCACAGTAATGCTGTCAACTGCCATGCACCCGTAGTTGTCGCTTACCGACAGATAATACACTCCCGATTCGTGTACATGGGCTATGGGGGCTGTCGCTCCGGTGCTCCACAAATACTGGGCAAAACCGTTTGGGCCGATTAGTGCCACTTCGTTATTGGAACAGGTTTCGATATCGTCGCCTAACTCTAACGACGGAGCAGGATATACCACAACGCTTATGGTGTCGGCAGCGCTGCACCCGGCTGTGTTGCTCACGGTAACCGAGTATGTTCCGCTTTCGGTGGGGCTTATCCACGAAAGTATAGTTCCATCGCTCCACGCATAGGTAGCAAAGTTGCCGGCATCTATTTGCGGTATCATATTGTCGCAAAATTCAAGGTCATCGCCCAGATCCACTTCGGGGTATTCGGCTTCGGAAACATAGATGCTGTCGTGGGCGGTACATCCGTTTTGGTCTACAATATCAAGGGTAACAGGTCCGGCAAATTCAACCAAATAGAAATTTTCGGTGCTGCCGTCGTGCCAAAGATATTCGGAGAACTCACTGCTAACCTGCAGGTTGATAATGTCGCCTCGGCACAATACCCTGTCGCCCCCTAAATCGAGTTCGGGAACAGGGTAGTTTTTCACCCTGACGGTGTCGTAATAATGGCATTGTCCCTGTTGTACCCTTACGAAATACGTCCCCTGTCCGTATGCCGTGGTTTGAGAAGAAGTGCTGCCCGTGCTCCAAAGATAGGAGGCATAAACACCCTGAAGACTTAATACAACAGGAACACCGGTGCAGGTGTACACTGTATCCGACTCAAAAAGATTAATATTAGGCAATTGGGTGACCACAGTTTCAGCCGATGCCTCACACTCAAAATTGTTTGTTACTGTTACCCCATAGCTGCCCGTTTCCCATATCGTAATGGTTTGCGTTGTAGCTCCGTTGGTCCAGATATATGACAACATGCCGGAACCCGCATCGAGCACAATGGTGTCGAACGGACATAAACTGAGATTTGCGGGCATATCAATGTTGGGTAGTATAGGAGGTTCCAATACAAAACTGGTATCGATATAGCACTGATTTTGGTCAACCACCGTTACCCAAAAGGTAGCCGGTGACAAACCGCACACTTCGGTCTCATTATCGCCTGTTGACCAATAATAGTTATATGGAGGGCTACCCTGCAGCATATCAATTTCAACACATAAGTCTTCGTCGTTGCATCCGTTGGCCCCAAATATTAAATATCCCATACTCATTAAGCGATCGTATTTAGCAAGCACCAGGTCGGTTAATCCCTGCGAAGCATGTGTTTCGGTTTCGAGCAACATGTTGTTGCTGTATAGTCCGGCTATCAGAATATTCTGATTGTTATCGAGGGCAATATCAAGTAACTGATCGTTTCCGGATGAACCGGCTGTTTTTACGCTTTTAATAATGCCGCCGGGCGTTATTTTTAAGAAAAACATGTCGTTGTTGCCGGCTGAAGTATACAAGAAATTTCCAAATACAGCTATCCCACTGAAGTATCCTGCAATAAATACATGATCGTTGATATCGGTTATAGCGGCAAGTGGTCTTGCATTGGAATCGCCACCGGTAAGAACAGTCCACAATTCGTTACCATCTGAATCTAATTTTACAACAAAAGTTTTCTGATCGTCGTGGTCGAAATATCCACTTGCATATACATTGCCTTGCCCATCGGCTGCAATAGCATTTACACGATCGTTGTTGCCCGGGGTGCCAATTACCTGCGACCATAACAAATCTCCCTGTAGACCGAAACAAGAAACAAAGCCATCGTTAATGCCCTGTGCGGGGATTAAATCAGATCCCGATATCAGATTTCCGGTAAATACACCCGAAACGAACACCCTACCCGAAGCATCTACAGCAATGGCAGTGGCTTCGTCGGAACCGATTGAGCCAATATTCTTCCCCCATTTAAATATGCCCGTTGAGCTAAAACAGCCGATAAACACATCGTTGTCTCCATTGCTCAACAGGGTAGTGGAGCCAATGCCGAGGGCATCATCAAATATTCCGGTAACAAACACATTGTTTTGATTATCAACAACTATATCTATACCCCTGTCGTTTTCCCATCCGCCTGCAGCCTCTGCCCATCTCAGGTTTCCCTGATTGTCGAACGACGCAATAAAGGCATCTTGTTGCCCGTAGGCGTAAAGTTCTATGCTTCCGAAAAGGGCAAATTCGGTAAACATGCCTGTAATATAGGTGTTGCCTTCGTCGTCGCATGCAATGGCATTCCCATAGTCGTCTCCGCTGCCACCGGCACTTATTGCCCATTGAAATTCGCCGTCGATGTTGTATTTGGCAATAAAAACATCGCGTTGCCCCTGCGAAATAAGTTCAATGCTTTCGAAATTGATGCTGTGACCAAAATACCCCGTGATATATACGTTCCCATCGGAATCGGAACAAACACCGGTTGCGGCATCTGCCGTATCGCTGCCCGCCTTCTTAACCCAGGCAAGTGCAATGCTGTGATGACAGTTTACCGAGTCGGACAATACATCAGCCTTTATGCCCAAAGGAATGAGCAATGTTATTATCAGCAGATATGTAACTGTGAGTTTCATTGTCAAAAATCGGAATTATTTATGGGTATGCTATTTCGCCCCACCTTAACAGTTTTGTCGTTTACCATCGATAACCCTACCGAAATCTGGTGCGAACCGTAATTGTACAATTGTATTGCCGATAAGCCCATGTCGAATAAATAGGCAAAAGTGAAATTGCCTACTTTAATACCAAATGTAGGTTGAAGGCTTAGGGGTGAATTATTCATGAAATCGAAGCTGTGCCGATAGCAAAATCCTACATAAAACTCGTTGGGGTTTCTTATCATTGCCGATTTTATTTTTTTACCGTAAGCATACGATACTCGGGTCATAATCTCCATTTGCGAATGCCCTTTCATATCGGTGCGGACGTTGAGGAATGGTTTCAATTTGAAATTGTGTTGCAAATCAACAATATATGCCGCATGGATATTCAGGTACAAAGGGGGCACTTCTTCAATCTGACGGTTGTATAGCTTATCCTGTCCCGGGAAAAGATGATCGGCACTAAAACCAAGCATCATATGGCTGTGCGAAAGTACCAAACCGGCATTGAAGTCAGGTATAAATGAACTTTGCCTTGTGTAAGTAATGATGGGGTCGTAGATGTCGCGGTTAAAATGCGATTCATCAAGAATGTGGTATATTCCGTTGAACGATACAGCCATCGACAGAATGGTTTGGGTAAAACGTTTCGACCTGAGAAGTAAATGATACGCAAATGTAAATTGCCCACCGATGCGCTGATCGGGTCCGTTCATATCGTTGAATAAATAGGCAGCTATCCCCACGGGTTGAGTTCCTGCACGACTGTTCAGGCTTAGAAACGAGGTTTTGGGTCCGTTGTCGATACCTAACCATTGGTGGCGGTGTGTCAGTCGCAGCGATGTTCCTTCGCCAATACCCACAAAAGCAGGGTTGAGCAGAAAACGCTCGAAAACGAATTGCTCGTGTACCGGTATATTCTGTGCAGACACAATACACGAAATCGACAATGCTGTTATGAAAAGTAAAATTCTACGCATTCATTGTTCTATTTCGTTTTATATTGTCTGCTCCCAAACAATGCGGTGCCAATACGAACCATAGTACTTCCTTCTTCTATGGCTATATCCATATCGTCGGTCATGCCCATGCTGATTTCGTTGAAACTGCCATTATTAATAAAATAAACTGATTTTATCGTATTATAGTATGTCATTAATGTTTTAAATTCCCTGTGAATCTGATCGCGATTATTTGTGAATGTAGCCATTCCCATTACTCCTCTGATGCGCACATTTTTCATTGCCTTGAATTCATCGGAGTTCAACACAGTGTGGGCTTCGCTGATATCAAAACCAAACTTGGTGTCTTCTTCGGCAATATGAAACTGCAGCAGCACATCAATTACACGATGGTTCTCGGTAGCTCGGCGGTTAACTTCGCTCAGCAGTTTCTGGCTGTCGATACTGTGAATGAGATGAACAAAAGGAGCGATTTTTTTTACCTTGTTCGTTTGCAAATGCCCAATAAAATGCCATTGGATATCGCCGGGTAATACGGCTTGTTTCTCGACCAGTTCCTGTACTTTGTTTTCGCCAAAGTGGCGCTGACCTGCTTCGTAAGCCTGCATAAGAATGTTTGCAGGCTGGGTTTTCGAAACCGCCACCAGCAACACCCTTTCGGGAATCATGCGGCGAAATGCTGCTATGTTTTCGGCAATTGACATTTCTTTAGACAAGAATTATTCATTCTGCAAAAATAATCAATATAGCTGAGTAAACAGCAATAAAACTTGCATAACCAGCATTTGCATTAGCTTTTGCTTGCTTCGATGGCCTTTTTTTCGAGAGAAATCCACTGCCATGTTTCTTCGCTCATGGTTGTACCCGTTACTTCGATAACTTTTGAAGCCAGAATGGTGCCCAGCTTGCCACAACGCATCATATCCCAGGCTTGGGCGTGACCATACAAAAACCCTGCTGCATAATTGTCGCCGGCACCGGTCGTGTCGATGGCACGGGTTTTACGAGCCGGAACATGAATAACTTCGCCTCCGGTTTTAATTAACGATCCTTCGGCACCTGTTTTAACAACAGCTATCGTACACCATTCTGCGATTTCGTGTACCGCAATTTCTGGCGATTTTCCGGTTAATGCACGTGCTTCTTCTTCGTTGGCAAACACTACGTCAACATGTTTCTGTATCATGTCGAGTAAAAAATCACGATTTATTTCTACTACGTTGTAGCTGGCCATGTCCATCGAAACCATCATATTGCATGCAGACGCTGTTTCTAATGCTTTTTGTATCAGGGGATGATTAAATGCAAGATAGCCTTCGATATGAAGGTATTGATACTTTTTAAAAATATCAATGTCGATTTCTTCGGGGGTCATTTCGGCGGCAGCTCCCAGATATGTGGCAAAGGTTCTCTCCGAGTCGGGGCTTACTAATGCTACAGCCAGTCCGGTCGATGTGGTGCTCGGCATCAGGTGGGTTTCAATACCCAATGCTTTCATTTCCTTGCCAAAAAACTGCCCGAGTTCATCGTGGCTTGTCTTACCAAGATATCCGCAATTGGCTCCCAGTTTTGCCAGACTTCTTATGGTGTTGGCTGCCGAACCGCCCGAGACCAAAGCTCGAGGAAAATGTTTTGTTTTATTCAGGATATTTTCCGATTGACTTGCATCAACCAGTTGCATACTACCTTTGGGCAGACCAAGTACCGAAAGGGCATCGTCGTCGGGCAGTTTTGTCATCATATCGACAAGCGCATTGCCCATTGCAAGAATTTTTTTCATGCCATGTAAAATTTTGAAAAATTATTTTGCAAATATAGAAAATCCTCTTACTTTTGCGGCACTTAAAATATTCCTCCTTAGCTCAGCTGGTTAGAGCACCTGACTGTTAATCAGGGGGTCCTAGGTTCAAGTCCTAGAGGGGGAGC
>CAZEHA010000019.1:41422-53235 GCA_964511665.1 uncultured Bacteroidales bacterium | reverse complement strand
CCAACCTTTCCGCTGGCGTGTATTCAGTGGTAGTAATCGACGGGAATGGATGTATATTGTTCCACAATGTTACATTATCGGTTGCAACATTTTCAATTTTGAATACATCCAAATCGATACAATTATATCCTAATCCAACAAAAGAAAGTGTGACTATTGATCATGGAATTAGTTGTGTCACAATTAATATTACCGATATTAATGGCAGACTATTGGCGAAAATACCAACAGAAGGAAGCACCAGCACAATTGATGTTTCGCAGCTTAATACAGGAATGTATTTTGTGCATTGCATCATGAACAACCGCATAATTATAAAAAAGTTAATTATTGAATAAGCTTATAATAGGCCTTTCAGAAAGCTGCTAACGAAAATAGCAGCTTTTTTTATTCCATTCGTAAATTCAACTAAGAATTATTTTCCTTTCAATGCCTTATAGGTGCGGTAATCGGCAGGGTTCCACGATAATATCCCCCTGCTCTCGTATTTTTCGATAAATTCAATTTTCTTCTCACCAATACGTTCGTGATATCTGTATATGTCCATGTATTTTTCGTCGGTTACATCAAATGGCATGTTAAGTTGCTGCACCTCAAAAATATGGTTCAGCTCGGCCATATCTTTATCGAGCTCGGGCAATGCATTATTACTCAATCGTGCCATAAAATTAAAATGCACAAACGATTGATTGTAATGCGAAAAGTTGTATCGGGCAATCATTCTATCCCACTGAAAAAACGATGAAAACAACAGCACCGAGAACAAAGCCAACGAATTGACACGAATCAACCAAAACACCGACTTTGTTTTATAGATTTTTACAATTACTGTAATCAGGCCAACGAACACAAGCAATAAGAAAAACAAAACAGCAATGCGCTTGTAGGCCAACGCAAAATAGTGAATATACCACAAGTTTCGTATTACCACCGACACAGCCATAACTGCATTTTGCAAAATCCACAACACTGCAAGCCGTTTAAGCCAGATATTCTTTCGATAGAAGTTCAAATTACCTCTGAAATAGAAAATTACGATTACCATCGATATCAGAATAGAGAACACCAATATCCATGTGCCGGAGTGCACAAACTGTTTCAAATAATCGCCGTTCCATTCAAAGCCAAACCACACCCATACCACATCGATAATATTCAGGTATAGTATCAGCGCATTCAGTGCTATCAACAAAAAAAGTCCCGATCGGTATTCGGTAACAAGGGCATTCATCCGAAAGCGGCGGGGTTTACGCTGCATTTTTCGCGTCAGGGTATCGCTAGAGGCTTTATCGATGGAATACAATGCTGCTTCACCAAATTTTACAAATAACACATTGCATACAAACACGCCAAATAAAAAAGTCCAAAACCATCCCCATGAAATATACGACAACCAGCGAGCAACAGCATCTGCTGCAGCGGTAACATGATTATCGAAAACGGGATTGGCAATACGGTAGAGAAAAACAAATACAATCACCACCAGCAAGGGAACTCCTATCCATGTAAGTACACGAAAGAAAGACCGCGTAGCCGGTTTTTTGTTGCCACACGCGCCCAATGCCTGAAAGTACCCAACTTGTGCCGACACCAAATGCACCACCGATTCAACATACAAATAAATTAACGAACGGAAATTTGGGGAACTCAGCATCACGGGCAACATGATCAGGAAAAACAGATGTACCGTAAATGCCCATGCCGTATGAGTAAAAAACCATGCCGCCAAACTAGCCAATGTTGCCAATACCACGAACAAAAGCATTGGGTTTTTTATAATCGGCCGGTACACAAAAAACATGACCAATAAGGCAATACTTTCGAATATTACAAAATTCAATCCAAGTGCCTGCCGGTAAAAAAGAACCGAAAATAATATCCCAAGTGCAACAGTAAGTGCTGGCATCCATTTTTTCATAGCTGATAGTTTTTTGAATGTGGCAATTAGTACATAGTTACAATTATTACAATCAATAACATCGACAAATAAGATTTTATTGTAACAATACGACACAAATTTTGCCGTACGGCGAAATAAACAGCAGCATCATCAAACATTTTTAGCACTTATTTGTTAGTATAACTAATAAAACAATAGTTATCATGAAAAGAACGAGTTTACTATTTACCGCTGTAATAATTTCAATGTTGGGCTATTCGCAACATTCGCAATTGCCCCTGCCCTATTCTGTGAATTCTCTTGAGCCATTCATCGACAGGGAGACAATGGAAATACATTATGATAAGCACCATATGGCCTATATCAACAACCTGAACAAGGCAATAGAAGGAACAGAGTACGAATCAGCAAGCATTGATGAATTGCAAAGATTAATCAACGAAAGCACTCCGTTTGCTGTAAGGAATAACGGTGGAGGTCATTGGAATCATACATTTTTTTGGACAATTCTTACACCCGAGTTCAACAAACCAATTCCCAAAGCATTGCACGATGCCATAAACAAAAATTTTGGTTCCTACGATAAGTTTGTGGCCGAGTTTAAAAAGGCTGCTTTATCGAGGTTTGGTTCAGGATGGGCATGGCTAATTGTGAAAGACGGCAAATTATTGATTACTTCAACTCCTAATCAAGACAATCCATTGATGCCTGTTGCCGAAGTGCAGGGAACCCCCATTTTGGGTCTCGACATTTGGGAACATGCCTATTATCTGAAATATCAGAATAGAAGGGGCGACTACATTGATGCTTTCTTCAACATTGTTGACTGGCAGAAGGTACAAGAATTGTATGATTTGTCGATAAAGAAGTAAAAGACAAAAAGCTGTTTAAAAGATACCCCTGAATTTATCGAAAAGGCGGCTTTTCGACTCCGACTTGGGGTCGAAACTTTCTGAGCTTTGCAGTTTCTCTAGTACTTTACGTTCTTCGCGATTCAAATTCGATGGAATAAACACATTGATGCGCACCAGCAAATCGCCTTTACCATAGCCTTGTAATTCGGGCAATCCTTTACCGCGCAAGCGCAAAATCTTACCCGACTGGGTTCCGGGTTCTATTTTTATTTTGGCCTTACCATCGATGGTTGGTATTTCGGCGGTATTTCCCAATATAGCATCGGGTACGCTGATAAACAGGTTATAGAGTAGGTCGTTGCCATCTCGTATTAATTCGGGGTGTTCTTCTTCTTCGATAAGAATAATAAGATCGCCATTTACACCACCGCGACGGGCCGCATTACCTTTACCCGACATCGACAATTGCACTCCTTCGCTAACTCCGGCAGGGATTTTAATTTCGATGACCTCGTCGCCCTGCACAATACCTTCGCCATAGCAATGCGTACATTTCTGTGTGATTACCTTTCCTTCGCCTCCACAGGTTTGGCAGGCAGAGGTGGTTTGCATGTGTCCCAAAATTGTTTGAGTTACGCGCGTTTGCACTCCCGATCCGTTACAGCTAGAACAAGTATTGTGAGAATTGCCGTTTTGCTCACCCGTACCATTGCAGTGCTGGCACGACACATATTTATTTACTTTTATTTTTTTTGTGGTACCTGTAAGTATCTCGTCCAGACTAAGTTTCACCTTGATGCGAATGTTGGTGCCCCTGTTCACACTTCTCTGTTGGCCTCTGCGACTACCACCGAAAAAGCTACCAAAACCGCCTCCGAAAGCATCGCCAAAAATATCGCCGAATTGCGAAAAAATATCGTCCATACTCATTCCGCCACCACTAAAGCCACCGCCGGAATTAACACCTGCATGACCAAACTGGTCGTAGCGTTGACGTTTTTCGGGGTTGCTGAGCACTTCGTATGCCTCGGCAGCTTCCTTAAATTTTTCTTCGGCAGTTTTATCGTCAGGATTCTTATCGGGATGAAACTGAATGGCTTTCTTGCGATAGGCCTTTTTTATCTCCTCGGAACTTGCATTGCGTGACAGCTCCAATATTTCGTAATAATCGCGTTTTTGCATAGTGTCTTTTTAAACTCCTACTATTACCTTCGAGAACCGAATTACTTTGTCGTGTAAGGTATACCCTTTTTCAGCAACATCAATTACTATCCCTTTGTTTTGTTCTTCGGTAACGGGGAATTGAGAAATTGCTTCGTGAACGTCGGTATCAAACTGTTTACCTTGAGCTTCAATTTCGTGAATACCGTTTTGCTTCATAAACTCACGAAACTTATTCAGAATGAGCTCTACTCCCTCTTTTAGACCATCTAACGATTCAGCTGTTTCGATATGCTTTTTTGCACGGTCGAAGTCGTCGAGTATGGGCAACAATTTTACCAACACGTCTTCGCCTGCGGTTTTCATTAAGTCGACACGCTCTTTCATCATACGTTTACGATAATTGTCGAACTCAGCCTGCAAACGCAAATGCTTGTCTTTAAGCCCTGCGTTTTCGTCTCGCAACAAGTCTATTTCTTTAGGTTTGCGTTTCATACGTTTTCCTCTGGCAAAGACATTTTCGGGAGCTACATCATGGGTAACCTGCTCATCGGTATCACCGGCTATTGAGTTTTCTTCGTTCATTTCACCGGCATTATGTAAATTGCCTTCGCTGGTCTTATCACTTTTCATCACTTTTCAATTTTTAACAACTACACTCATCTTAATAATTCACATTATGGTGTTGCCATTATAATCAAACTGCAAGCCAAATTTTAAATGTGCCACAATGGCAGAATCTCAACAAAACTTAGCTCTAGTCGGAAAAGTCTTGTTTTATAATATCGATTTCAGACTGTATTTGCATCATTCTTTTTTCAATTTTTTTCAGCCTTTTCTGGTGTTTGATATAATCTTCGCTATGCAACATTTCGCTCAGATTGGCATCCATTTCTTTTTTCTTTTGGTCGAACAGCACCACAGGCTCCACTTTAAGCAGTTGATTCAATGTTTCATCAAGCGCAGGTCCTCTTAGATTTTTTGCAAGTATTACACCGTTTCCGTCAATCAGCAGGTTACTTGGAATGCCTCTTATACCAAAAGTTTGCGAAACCAGACCGTTCCATTGCATCAGTTCACTTACATTAGTCCACACCAATGAATCTTTTTCGATGGCAGCTATCCATTGATTACGATCTCTGTCGAGTGACACGCCATACACGGTAAAACCGGTTCCTACAGTAAATTTTTTGTTTTTAAACTCGCGATACGCTTTCACTACAAAAGGGTTTTCTTTTCGACACGGACCGCACCAGGCCGCCCAAAAATCGATTAGTACCAATTGCCCTCTTAGCGATGATAGCTTTACCGTGTCGCCCTCGGGAGTTGGCAAGGCTATTTCGGGAGCAATCTGACCAACATTAATACCGATTTGGGGAGAATCCTGTGCCGACAACTGGCCACAAATCAACACAGCAATAAGAAATAACAACAGTCGATTCATGCAAAAATTTTTAGGAGTTAATTCTGGTTATTGAGGCACCTAATGCATTCAGCCGAACATCGATAGCTTCGTAACCGCGATCGATTTGCTCGATATTGTGAATGATGCTGCTTCCTTCGGCCGACATGGCTGCAATAAGCAAGGCCATACCTGCTCTGATGTCGGGCGACGACATTTGAATTCCGCGCAATTTAATCTTATTATCTAAACCTATTACGGTGGCCCTGTGTGGATCGCACAGAATTATCTGGGCTCCCATATCAATCAGTTTGTCGACAAAAAACAAACGGCTCTCAAACATTTTCTGATGAATCAGAACACTTCCTTTTGCCTGTGTTGCTACAACTAAAAATACCGAAAGCAAGTCGGGAGTAAGGCCCGGCCAAATGGCATCGGCGATAGTCATTATCGACCCATCGATAAAAGTCTCTATTTCGTAGTGATCGTGAGCCGGAACATAAATATCGTCATTACGACGTTCCATTTTAATGCCCAAACGGCCAAACTGTGCAGGAATAATTCCCAAACTATCGTACGACACATCTTTAATAGTCAGTTCCGATCCTGTCATGGCCGCCATACCTATAAAACTGCCCACTTCAATCATATCGGGCAGTATGCGATGCTGAGTACCGTGCAGCTTGCTAACTCCATCGATATGCAACAAATTGGAGCCGATTCCCGATATCTTTGCTCCCATCGAGTTCAGCATACGGCACAACTGCTGAATGTATGGTTCACAGGCGGCGTTATAAATGGTTGTTGTTCCTTTGGCGAGTACTGCTGCCATAATAATATTGGCTGTACCGGTTACCGATGCTTCATCGAGGTGCATATAGCTGCCTGTAAGTGAATCGGCATACATCCTGTAGAAGTTATCTTTGTAGCTGTAATCGAATCGTGCACCCAGCTTCTGAAATCCATAAAAGTGTGTATCGAGACGCCGGCGACCGATTTTATCTCCACCGGGTTTAGGCATTGCCACACTTCCCAGCCTGGCAAGAAGAGGCCCCATAATCATCACCGACCCGCGCAGTGAACCTCCCTTTGTGCGAAGATCGTCGCTTTCGAGAAATCCGGCATCAATGTGGTCGGCCTTAAAAACAATTTCACCTTTATTAACATGTGTGGTTCTCACACCCAAATCTTGCAGTAGATCAATCAGTTTATTCACATCAACAATATCGGGTATATTGCCGATAGTTACCGGTTCGTCGGTTAGCAACACAGCACACAACACCTGCAATGCTTCATTCTTGGCGCCCTGAGGGGTGATGCTTCCTTGCAGTTTAACCCCTCCCTCTATTTTGAAACTGCTCATTATACTAGGAATTATTTTTTCTTATAGGGCTTTTTCTTTTTCTGGCGGCCCGACTGATATTGATGCACATTGGCATACATATCGAAGCCTTCTTGTAAGACAACACCTTCGGGCACACTAAGTGCTCCACGGGTAAGCTTCACTATATCATTGAAAATGACCTTATCGTCGACATGCTCTTTTTTCCACGTAAAGAACAGTTTCTTCATGTGGTTGGCTATCTGTGTTATAAGTGCATTGCGCTCATCCTCATTTTCCACATCATTAATTTTAACCAACATTTTCTCGATATTCTTTCCATAATGCCTCAATCCGATTTTATTGTCGGAATATTCTAACATTTCGGGGTATTTAACCAGCTCTTTACTTTTGGGAAGCTCAAATGGCCATTCGATATCAAGTTCAAAGTCTGACAAAATGGCAAGATGATTCCAAAGTTTATGATTGAATTCGGGAACATCGCGCAAATGCGGATGCATGCTACCCATCAGGGCAACAATAGCATATGCATTACGGGTTCTTTCATCTTTGTCGGGAATATGTTTGCAGTAATCTACCATCTTATGTATATGTCTTCCGTATTCGGGAAAAATAAGTTTACTGCGTTGAGTGTTGTAATCCATATCAGTATTTATTGAGTTTTGCAAATCTAATGTAATTAGCGGTTTAAAACCTAATGTGCCGATTTTAATTTGGCAAAATTAAGCAGAATTTTTTTTAAACCCGAATCTTCGAAAAAAACCATAGCTGTTTTTCCATCACCATAGGTATCGGTTGATATTACTTTTCCCTTTCCAAAACGATCGTGCACAACCCATTGCCCGGGCACTATTTCTTCCGGTTTAAGCAGTTCTGCATCGGCATCGGCATCGGCAACTGTTTTTTTCGATGCGTTAGACATAACAGTTGAAATGGGTTTTAGTTTAGCCGATAGAGTAACTCCCCCCTTGTCGGAACCTTTACCTACACTGCGATATTTCTCGAGTTCTTCGTCGAAACTGCGCAAACCGGGTTTGTCCTTCCATTCTATAAAAGCTCCATCAATTTCCGACAAAAAGCGGCTGGGGTTTGGATAGGTGAGCGAACCAAAGCGAAAACGTGAGGCAGTATAAGTTACTATCATTTGCTTGCGGGCACGTGTTATGGCCACATAAAACAATCGTCGTTCCTCTTCAATGTCCTGCAGGCTTTCTACCGCCATTTGCCCGGGAAATAAACCTTCTTCCATGCCCGCAAGAAACACAACATCGAATTCCAAGCCCTTGGCTGCGTGCACCGTCATCAGTGTCAACTTGTTTTTATCTTCCTCGTTGTCGGTATCGTGATCGGTGAGCAAACTGATATTTTCGAGATACGATACAATGCTTATCATACCCGATGAATCGAGTTGCTCCTGCTCCTCAATGTAATCTTTGGCCGAGTTGATAAGTTCGTCTACATTTTCGAAACGACTTACCCCCTGCGGGGTTTTGTCGAGCATTAAATCGTAGTGAATACCTGTTTTCTTGATTACCAGTTCTATTAAGTCGGCAGCATTTATATTATCTACCTCGGCTTCCAATTCCGTAATAAGAGCTGCAAACTTTTTGAGTTTTTCGATGGTTCCCGAATTAAGACCGGCGGCAGCACACATTGCAGTATTAGAGATTATATCCCATACCCTTACTTCTTTATCGGTGGCGGCTGCCAATAATCGGTCGATTGTAGTATTTCCGATTTTACGCGAAGGGTAATTAATAATACGTTTCAGTGCTTCATCGTCGTTACGGTTTATAATATATCGCAAATAGGCAATCACATCTTTAATCTCTTTACGCTGATAAAAAGAGAGGCCGCCATATATTTTATAAGGGATATTCCATTTCCGTAATGCTTCTTCAAGATTTCGCGATTGGGCATTGGTTCTGTACAACACTGCCATTTCAGAATAGGGAAGCCTTTGGCGATGCACTGTCTCGCTAATCATACGAGCAATCATAATTCCCTCTTCGGTATCGGTTAGTGCTTTGTGAACAGCTATTAACTCACCGTTGTCATTTCTCGAAAAAACCTCTTTCGATATCTGTCTCGAATTCTTTTTTATTAAAGAGTTGGCCGCGTTAACAATATTTTGAGTTGACCGGTAATTTTGCTCAAGTCTAAAGATTTTATAATCGGAATAATCGTTCTGAAAATTCAGAATGTTTTCGATACGTGCACCCCTGAATCCATAAATACTTTGTGCATCGTCGCCAACCACACAAAGCTTGCGATGCATTTGAGAAAGCTTTTTTATAATAAGATATTGCGAGAGATTGGTATCCTGATACTCATCGACCAAAACAAACGAAAACCGATTCATGTATTTTGCAAGAATTTCGGGATGATCGCGAAACAGCACATTGGTTTGCAGCAACAGATCGTCGAAGTCCATCACGTTCGACTTTCGGCATTCTCTGCAGTATCCATCATATATGTCAACAAAACGTGGAATGCGACGTTTTGCATCATCTTCGGCAAGATGATTGTGGCTTCGGTACGCTTCGGGTGTAAGCAGGTTGTTTTTACAATGAGAAATCTGTGAATATATGCTGTTGGGTTTATAAAATTCCTCGTTAAGGTTTAACGATGCAATTACTGCTTTTACCAAATTTTTTGAATCGGCGGTGTCGTAAATGGTAAATGAAGATGTATAACCTATTGCCGGGGCTTCGGTTCTGAGGAAGCGCGAGAACACAGAATGGAATGTCCCCATTACCAAATTGCGCGACAAACCAGTGTTTGTTAACTTGTCGATGCGTTCTCTCATCTCACGCGACGCCTTATTGGTAAAGGTAAGTGCAAGGATTTGCCCGGGCTCGTATCCACAACGTAAAAGGTATGCAATTTTATAGGTTAGCACTCTGGTCTTTCCGCTTCCCGCTCCGGCAATAACCAGACTTGGTCCATCAATATATTCTACCGCCTGTTGCTGCGCTTCATTCAAATCCTTCAGAAAATCGATCACTGCATTATTTTTTTGCAAAAATATATCATTAGCCGAGGCTACATATTACTATTGCAATCTTTTTATCAAGATATGTTCACATGTTAATGTTGATATATTACAATAAAATAGTAAGCCTCTGGCTTATTGAGCCTTAACGCACACTTCTATACTCAACAATAAAAATCGCAGCAAAACAAACAAAAACTTATGATTTTCTTTGAATTACAGACAACGAAATTGCAAAATTTAAGTCTTAACAATGCAAAGTTAAAACTTAAAGCTAATTTGGCTTGAATTATTGTAATATTTGACTATTTTTGCTATGGAATCGAAACATATATCATTTACGGCGCTTATGAAAGCTCTTTTTACTACAAGCATCGCTTTATTTCTTCTAACAGCTTCAATATCGTTAATTGCACAGGATGAGTGTTCTAATGCGGTTAATCTTCCGTTTTCGAATTATTCAACCTGTGGTTTGATGACATTGCAAAACATCAATCTCGGGTCGGGAACTCCTTCATCAACTACACCGGCTCCCAATTGCGGAGGGTGGAATGCCACCCGAAACGATTTGTGGTACACCATGGTTGTTCCCTCAGGTGTAAACACACTGGCTTTTCATGCATTCAATTCGAGTAATACCATACCTTTCCCAAATTCGTCGAAGCCATCGATGGCTGTTTATAGGGGGACAAATTGCAACAACCTCATTTTACTCGACTGTTTTGCCGGTACGGGTGGCTTTCTCCAAAACTCCGAAATACGCTTCGAAACCATAAATGGCTTGGTTCCCGGAGAAACCTTATATATCAGAGTATGGGATCAGAACAATCTAAATCAAAACATTTTTATTGCTGCATCGGTGCTTACCGAATATCCCGAAGATGATTGCAATACGCCTGTACCCTTATCCTCGGGAGGATGCAATATTTTGTCGACCGGTGGTGATATCACGGCACCCGAGCAATGCGGATGGAACACCACCGACAATTCTATTTTTTATAGTTTCACCGTTAACCCCGGCGACCCTCAACCATATACCATCACTGCCGAAAACGGCGAATGTTGGTCGAATCCGGGTGGTTTAGGCGAAGAACCCGAAATACAATTTGCTGTGTACAGCTGGAACGGCAATAACTGTAATGGTATAGGAGGCGCCGGTTCCACCTATTGGGGCTGTGCCAGCGGAACAGGTTTGGTGACTTTCTCCGAAAACTTACCACCGGGCAATTATGTATTGGCCATGGATGGGTTTAGTATGCTACAAGGCAATTCATTGTGCGTGTATGGATTTTCAGCCCCAAATATCGACCAACATCTCACAGTGTCGTTTACAAGCAGCGATGCTTCCTGTGGACAGGGAGGTTCTGCCTCTGTTAATGTAATTGAGTCTTGCACCGGAAACCCCACATTCAATTGGAGCAACGGGTTGGGAAATACTGCAAGTGTTACTGCTGTTCAACCCGGTAACTATTCGGTTACGGTTTCCGATGGCACCTCTTGTCAAGATACCGTGATAAATTTCACCATTGCCGACATGGGAAGTATTTCTGTAGATATTATCCAATCGGGTGATCCTTGTACCGGCCCATTCAGTGCAACCGCCAATATTTCGGGAGCTTTGGCCAGTGAATGTACATTTGAGTGGAATACAACCCCTGCTCAAAACACACAAACCGCCACCAATCTTCCCGAAGGAACATTTACTGTGACTGTTACCTATGGCACCTGTGTTGAAACAGCGTCGGTAACCATCAGTGGCGGAAGCATTGGCGTGAGTATTAATCTCACGGGTGATGTTTGCGCAGGACCTGTTACAGCCACAGCAGAAGTCACAGGAACCGACCCTGCCACTACTACTTATGCCTGGAGCAATACTGCCACATCGCAATCGATAAACATTACAGATGGAGGCACATATACCGTTACAGTTACAGCAGCAGGTTGCACCGGAACCGCTTCAACTTCCATTAGCTTTCACGACCTGATATTTCATGTTGATTACACTCCGGCTTTTTGCGCCGGAATAACTACACCTGCAGTGGTAATTGTTGACGAAGGCATTCCTCCCTATTTTTATCAGTGGTCTACCGGTTCAAATGGCAGCAATATAAACATCAATACCGGCGGAACCTATACAGTGACAGTTACCGATAACGGAG
>CAZEHA010000019.1:0-41322 GCA_964511665.1 uncultured Bacteroidales bacterium | reverse complement strand
TCTTCTCCGACATAAACGGAAATCCTCACGAAGAAACCGGAGTGGTGTATATTGTCAGGTAATAAGAAAACTACACAACATTATTACTGTTTTGCAGACAACTACATGCTTTTTATTTCGTTTATAGCATAGTGAAAAGATTTTACTATTTTTGTTATTTATTTTCGAGTATGCATTAATTCTGTCATTATGAGTATAGTTTACACCCGACTGAAAACACTATGCCTTCTTGCAGCAATTGTTATTACAAGCTATAACCATGCATTTGGCCAAAATCTGGTATTAAACCCCAGCTTCGAAAACATATCATCATGCCCTCAGGGTCCCTCGGAATTAATAAAAGCTATCAATTGGGACGATGTAAACAGTGGGGCTGACTCATGCTCGTCTCCCGATTTATTTGCCAGTTGCAACACACTTCCTTTTCCTTTTCCGGGCATGGACCCCCCGGTAGGAGTTCCAGCAAATCTGTTGGGGAGCCAAGATGCACACACAGGAGATAAATATGCAGGTATCATAACCAAAGAGTCTATGGCCTTAATGGGTTGCCAAGGTACCGACTTAAGCACTTATCGCGAATACATCCAAGGAGAGTTGTCAACACCATTGGTTGCAGGCCAGGCATATTGTGTTGAGTTTTATGTCAGCTTGGGCGATAAGGTGAAATGGGGTACCGACAAATTTGGTGTCTATTTTTCTAATACTTTAGTTCAATATAATTTTTGTACAAGCCCGCACCCTTTACCTGTTACACCTCAGCTTGTTTACACCGGACCCCCTTTACTAAATACTCAGGATTGGGTAGCACTTCAATGGACTTATGTTGCCACCGGTGGTGAAAAATTTATTGTAATTGGTAATTTTTGGGATAACGCTGCCACAACCTTATTCGACAGTAATTGTTCTGCCCAAAATCCCTATGCCTACTACTACATCGATGATGTGTATGTAGGACCCGGCGATTGCAATGTTGAGCCCGAATACCTAAGAGTCAGCCTCAATTCAAATGCAGCCAGTTGCGGTGAAGCCGGAAGTGCCGATATCACTGTACTGAACTCCTGCTCGGGTAGTCCAAATGTCAACTGGTCAACAGGTCAGACCGGAAACAGTATTACAAACCTGGCTCCGGGCAATTATTCAGTAACCGTAACCGACAATGCACCCTGTACCGACACAATTATTCAGTTCACCATTGCCAATACCGGTTCAATTACAGTTGATATTACAACTACAGGTGCTTGCGAAGGACCGTTTACGGCAACCGCCAATGTTACAGGGGCCAATCCTACCAACTGCACCTATTCGTGGAACACAAATCCGGAACAAACTACCCAGGCAGCCACAAACTTAATGGATGGAACCTATACGGTAACAGTCACCTATGGAACATGCGTTGAAACCGCATCGGTAACTATTACGAGTGGTGGTGTGAACGTGGGTATTACTCTTACTGGCGACGCTTGCCAAGGGCCTGTTGATGCTACCGCTCATACTGCCGGCATCGACCCTGCCAACTGCACCTATGCATGGAGCAATGCTGCCACCACGCAAACAATCAATATAACTGCAGAAGGAACCTATACAGTAACAGTTACATCAGCAGGTTGCACCGGAACAGCCTCCACAAACATCAGTTTTCACGATTTAGTTTTTCATGTTGACTATATTCCCGATTTCTGTTCAGGAATAAGCACACCTGCCGTTGTTATTGTAGATGATGGGTTACCGCCTTATACGTATCAGTGGTCTACCGGCTCAAATGGCAGTAATATAAACATCAATACCGGCGGAACCTATACAGTGACAGTTACCGATAACGGAGGTTGTTCAGCCCAACAATCGTTTACGGTGTCGATACACCCCGGCATTAGCATGAACGTAGATGTGTACAATATTTCGTGCTTTGGCATGGTAGATGGAGCCATTGCCACCAATGTAAGCGGGGGAACACCGCCATTTGAATACACCTGGACCATACCACCCGTTACCGACAGTGTAGGTGGACTGGGGCAAGGCACCTACGCTGTTACCGTAAGCGACCAAAACGGCTGCTCGGCATTTGTCGATGGAATTCAGATTACCGAACCCAACCCCTTGGTTTTCAACCTTGGTACACCAGCAAGTATTTGTGCCGGAGAACAAACTCCGCTCTCTGTTACTGTTTTCGGAGGAACTCCTCCCTATTACTATCACTGGGAAGACCTACCGGGAGTTAGCGTTGCCAACAGGGTGGTGAGCCCCATTACCACTACCACATACTCGGTGTCGATTTCCGATGCTCATGGCTGCACAGCCGGGGTTAAGCAGGTTACAATTACCGTAAGCCCACAGATTATACTCTCTATCCAAACAACCGATGCCAATTGCTACAACTCCTGCGATGGCAGGGCTGAACTCAACATTGTTGGGGGCATTGAGCCGTTTCTCATTGCTTGGGAATCGCCCAACAACACCATTAACACTGGCTTGTGTGCAGGCGACTATTCGCTTACTGTTACCGACAACTTCGGGTGCATCGACTCTCTCAGTTATTCTATTTCGCAACCCGACAGCCTGCAGTCGCAAACATATTCGTTCTCAACCAGTTGCTACGGCTCTGCCGACGGAATGGCCATTGTTACCGCATTTGGAAGCGTTCCGTTTGACACCATAAACAACAGTTTTGTGTACAACTACCTATGGTCGAACGGCAGCACCAACGACACTATTATCGCGGCAAGCGGCACCTACTACGTTACAGTAACCGATGCAAACGGCTGTACGGCCCGAAACCAGATATTCATCGACCAACCGCCTGCTGTGTATGTAACGCCTATATACAGCACTCAAATTTGCATCGGGCAATCGGTGAACTATCACGCTCATGCTACCGGCGGCGACGGATTCTACACTTTTGTTTGGTCGGGCTCCGACGGCACTCAGTACTTTGGCGAAAACATTACAGTAAACCCAACGCTAACTACTTCGTACACCCTTGTTGTTACCGACAACCACCAATGTACCGGTAATGTGCAAACCATTACCGTAAACGTGCATCCACCACTTCAGATACTGAATGTTGGTATCACGCCCGACTCTATTTGTCCGGGTGAACAGGTAAGCGTTGAAGTCGATTTTCAGGGCGGCAACGGTGGGCCTTATTCCCTTTACTACAACCAATATGTGGTGAACAATCCGCATGTATTCTCGCCATCACAGTCAGGATATCTCGTGTACACAGTTACCGACCTGTGCGGCACTCCTCCCGTAAGAGACTCTGTGTATGTAACTGTGCACCCACTGCCTCTTAACGCTTTCTTTGTCGACAGAACCAGAGCTTGTCCTCCGGCTACCTTCCATTTTACCGAAAACACGCCCGATCAGGGGCAGTCGTATCTGTGGGAGTTTGGCGACGGAGGTTTCTCGGTGGCCAAAAACCCGAGTCACACTTATCAGCAAAGCGGATACTACGACGTGAGCCTTACCGTGTGGTCGGAATGGGGATGCCCCCTTAAGGTTACAAATACTAACATGATACGACTCTGGCCGAAACCTCGTGCCGAATTTATTGCCACACCCGAAGTAATGTCGGTACTGAATGCTCAGGTGGTGTTTACAAACCTTTCTGACGATGCAAATATTTACTTCTGGTACTTTGGCGACGGAGAAACTTCGCTTTGGACCGATATTGCTCCCATACACAACTACAACGCTCCCGGAGAATATGACATTACAATGATTGCCCGTAATTCGTATGAGTGCATGGACACAGCCGTAAAAAGAATATTAATTTACGACGAAGTTACATTCTACGCCCCCACTGCTTTCTCGCCTAACGGCGACGGTATCAACGATATGTTCTACGTGTCGGGGCATGGTATCAATCCAAACGATTTTGTTATTTCCATCTACGACCGTTGGGGAAATATTGTTTTTGTATCGGAAAAATACTACGCCGACCAACCATACCGAATGGCTTGGGACGGTACCCGAAAAGGAAGTGCTATTCTCGGTGACCCAATCCTGCCGAACGGCGCATACACATGGTACTGCTTCTTCTCCGACATAAACGGAAATCCTCACGAAGAAACCGGAGTGGTGTATATTGTGAGGTAAACTACGGTGCTAAATAATATTTTTCGATCGGTTCCGTTATAATTTTCGTATTTTTGAACCGTATGAAAAAGAACACATTTGTTTTATCAATTGTAATTGTATTGTTCGCACTCGCTTTTGTTACCGGCTGCGAAAGAACTGAATTCACAACAAATCCTGAAGACAAACTTCAGTTTTCGAACGATACTGTTCAATTCGACACCATTTTTCAGGGCATTGGCTCCACTACAAGGTTTTTTATTGTCTACAACCAAAATTCATCGAAATCAATTCAAATCGACAGAGTATTTCTTGCAGGAGGTGCTCAATCGAAATTCAGGCTCAATATTAACGGATATCAAAGTAACGAACTAACAGATATAGCAATAGCTCCCGGCGATTCGTTATTCATATTTGTAGAAGTTACCATAAATCCTGAAACCGACGCAATGGTAGAACAAGACTCTGTTGTGTTTGTCAGCAATGGGAACATTCAAGATGTTGACCTTATTGCCTTTGGCCAAAATGTATTATTAATCGATGGACAAGTTTTTTCGAATGACACTGTAATTACTTCAAACAAGCCTGTATTGGTATATAATTCAATGCTTGTTGACAGTTTAGCAACTCTAACCATTATGGAAGGTGTGAAATTTCATTTTCACAAAAACTCGAGTCTTCTTGTAAAAGGAACTCTTAAAGTTTTTGGTACTGTTGCCAATCCGGTTTATTTCACAGGAGACAGACTCGAACAGGCCTATTCTGAAATACCCGGTCAATGGGGTGCATATCTCGAAATCGATTCGCTTGGCATAACCTATATATTGGGAGGAATACACCTACTTGATGGCAGCCGCTTTAACGAAATAGAAAATACAGTTATTAAAAATGGTATTATTGGGCTGCGCGTCGACAACGTTGTAACACCGGGAACACCATGCTTGGTAATAAAAAACACACGAATAGAGAACATGAATGTGGCAGGATTGTATGCAGCAGGAACACATATAGAATCGTATAACTGCGTGTTTGCCAATTGCGGAAAATACACTATAGCATGTACTTATGGGGGCAACTATGCATTCTATCATTGTACTATGGCTAATTTTTGGTCAGGCAACCGACAGGCCCCTCAATTGGTCCTGAACAATTATTACGTAAGCGGCAGCACACTATATGCAAAAGCCTTAGAAAAAGCCTACTTCGGAAATTGCATCATTTATGGAAACCGCGATCAGGAACTTCTTATCGACCTGAGCGATGAAACCGAGGCCAATTACTTTTTCGACCGATGCCTTTTGAAGGTTGCAAATAGTTTCAACACAAGCAACAATACCTATTTTAAAGATGTAATTCGAAACGAGAACCCTAAGTTTGTAAGCACCACACGTCCCTACGATTATAGTCTAGATAGTATATCACCCGCTCTCAATATCGGCGATCCGGAAATATCGGCAATAGTTCCTTTCGATTTTAATGGGAATTCGCGTATTTCGGATGACGGACCCGATTTGGGCGCTATTGAAAAAACCGAATGAAGATAAGTATAATACATATTTCTGCTATTGTGCTTGGGGTCGTTCTGCTGGCTTCATGCTTGTCGGTAAGTAAAACCAACTCGAACATTATTTCCGACGAATTTGAGAAAAGCGAAAGTTTTAAGTTCCGGTTTATGTTTTATAATGTCGAAAATCTTTTCGACATCTACGACGACACGCTTAAAAACGACGATGAATTTTTGCCTGACAGGGCTAAATATTGGACTTATAAAAAATATCAAACAAAGCTGAACCAAATATATCAGGTAATGGTAGCACTGGGTGGTTGGGAACTACCCGATGCTGTTGGATTTTGCGAAATCGAAAACCGATTTGTACTTAAGCAACTCCTCGAAAAAACCCCATTATCGAAGACTGACTACAAAATCATACACTATGAATCGCCCGACCCCAGGGGCATAGATGTAGCATTTTTATATCGCGAAAGCCGATTTACACCTATAATTAATTATCCCATTAAAATTGTTTTTCCCGGGTCGCAACAGGGTAGTACTCGCGATATTTTATATGTTAAGGGATTAACACAATCGGCCGACACCTTGCATTTCTTCATCAATCACTGGCCATCGCGATGGGGTGGCCAGATGGAAACGGAAGAGAAAAGAATGTATTGCGCAAGAATAATTCGTCAAAAATCTGATTCAATTATGAAAAGCAATCCACTTTCGCATATAATTATAGCCGGTGATTTAAACGACCACCCTACCGATAAGAGTTTACTTGATGCATTAAAAACCAAAACCCAATTCGACAATATTACTCATAAAGAGTTGTATAATCTATCGTACTATTTGCAAGAGATAAAGAAACTGGGAACTCACAAATACGACGGTCATTGGGGTGTGCTCGACCAGATAATTGTTTCGGGGAGTTTGCTCGACAAGTCGCAAGGCTTATATACCTCGGTTGATGATATTCATATTTTTAAACCTGATTTTTTAGTAGAAGACGATATCAAAAACACCGGAACAAAACCATATCGAACCTATAGCGGCTACAAATATATTGGGGGGTTTTCTGATCATTTACCCACCTATATCGACTTAAAAAAATAGGCCGCATCAAGCGACCTATCAACCAAGTGGTAGTAGAATAAATTCTAAAATTTAAATCCTATAGTTGTCAGAAATCTGCTGGTGTTTTTTGTAATATCTGAAACAGGGCTATTCATCAATCCTTCGTACATGAAGTATTGTTCAGAATTACTCAGGTTTGCATAAGCAAAATCGAGATAAAACGATTTGGTTCTGAACCCAATGCCACCTGTGTACATCATAGTGTGTGCGCTATTATTAATTTCTCCGGAAGAACTGTATGGATTTCCGAAATAAGCAGCTCCGGCTCTCAAACTCAAAAAACCCAGCCGATATTCAATTCCTCCCTTAATATTGTGGGCACCGGTATATTCGTCTTGAACAGCCATGTTCTCGTCGATAAATGTGTAGTCGTAAGCCCTGAGTCGCGACAACGAGTAATCGATATATTCGTAATCGAAACTTATTAAGGCAAATTTATTGATAATAAAAGCAAGATTTGCGATAGCCTTAAATGGCGTGGTTAATTGATAATTGTAATATCCGTATTTGGAATACCATGTTTGGCTCATTTGCGGGCTTACAAAGTTTGACGTTAAATCGGTGGAGTATTCATCGCTTAGATTATAAAAAGTTGGTGAATGTATAGCAGCTCCGAATCGAACCCATTCCACTGGTCTCACCAGAAATCCAAACTTAAAGTTAAGGCCTGTTCCCTTGGTATAAAGGCTTTCTTTAAAACTAAACGAATTGAAATCGGCAATAGCATCATCAGCATCGGTTTCGCGATGGAAAACGGTTTGCTCGAATCGAACCGGTTGAATACCAAAAGTAGCACCAAAATAAAGAGTATGGTTGTAGTTGGCCGACAACGAAATATCCCATTCTCCCCTATATCCGTCGCGCGATATCGAATGCCTGGTATTCTGTCCGTAGACTCCGTTATTCACACTCACATAATTCAATGTGTCGAGTAGCGAAACCTGATTAATGAGATAAGTTTCCCAAGCCAGCGAGGAATAAAAATTATCGTCGTTTTGAAGCTGTGAATAGTGAATTCCATTGGCACGTGCGGCAAACCAGTCAGTCATACTATTGTATGGATTATCGCCACTTATGAGAATATTCTGGTGAAAATTGTTCAGCCGGGTGTAGCCTATTCCGAAGTTAATGTTTTTTAAGCCTGCATCTTCTTTATTGAATCTGGATGTTGCAACGTAACCGAAGCTATTCACATTAAAATTATAGTCGAAATCGCCGGTTCTATTGTCAAGAAATACCGAATTACTATTAATAAATTCGAATGCCGGAGTAAAGGTAAATTCCGACTGTTGATACACGGCCATACCGGCCGGATTAGTCGACAGACTTGTTATGTCTCCACCCAGAGCACCAAAAGCGCCACCCATAGCAGTGGTACGAGCTGTGCCTCCGGGTATAAGATATGAGTATCGAAGTGCATCAACCTCGTTTTGTGCCATCATTTGCATCGACAGTACAATCAAAACTGCCGGTATCAATATTCGTTTCATGATTCTTAAGTATTAATAATTATTATCTGCGACCACCCGATGAACTACCACTACTACTTCCGCTGCTTCCTCCTGAACGCCCCGAGGAACTGCTGCCTGATGAACTACTGCCCGACGAACGGGATGAACTTCCCGAAGAGCTATTGTAAGAACCTGAGCTTCCGGATGATGAGGGGGCTCTATTGTAACTACCCGAGTTACTATTTCCGGATGATGAAGGAGTGCGGTTATAATTGTTGTTACCTGAATTATTTGAGGGAGTGCGGTTATAGCTTCCTGAATTGTTGCCCGAAGACGGGGTCCGGTTGTAAGTACCCGAATTATTTGTTCTAGGTGTCTCCCTCGATCCTGATGACGGTGTTCCCACATTTCCGCTGTTCGATGGTTTGGTAGGTGTATTGTAGCTGTTGTTTCGCGAAGGGCTCGAATTGTCAGGACGAGCCTGGGGCGGATTGTTAGTAGCTGGCTTGTTGTCGCCACGGTTTACACCGGTATTGGTATTTGAGGGCGGTTTGGTATTTGGCTCTGGCCGCGAAATATTTGTATTGTTATTTTCGGCAGGCTTGTTGTCGCCACGATTAACGCCTGTACCGGCATTTGACGGTGGTTTGGTATTTGGGTCGGGCCGCGAAATATTGGTATTGTTGTTTTCGGCAGGCTTAGTCTGATTATTATTGACGCGATTGTTATCGGGTCGCAACTCATTTTCGGGTTTATTATTATTTACAGGTTTTTCGTCGCCACGTGCGGCAGCAGATGGATTATATGGAGCCTTTTCAGCAGGCTTTACACCATTGTCTCTTCCCTGTTCTTTGCTGGTTTGTCCGTCAACTTCGGGGAGTTTAGAGGAATTATCGGTAACAATAGCCGGTTTTGTATTTGGAGTAGGATCGGGAGTTTGATTTCCGGAAACTTCTCTACCCATATTCGAAACATTATTCTGATTATCGATTCTTGTTGGTGTAGAACCGCTATTTATCTCATTATCGGGAACTCTGGGTGTAGTTGAAGACCCGTTGCCTCCCGATGACCCCCTGTGTCCGTAATAGCTATTCGATCCGTAGTTGCTCCAGTCGTTGTAGGCATATCCATCGTTATTTCCATCGTTGTAACCGTTCCAGTACCCATTCCAGTATCCATGATTATAACCCGACCAATATGGGCTGTACCAGCCATAATATCCACCCCAGTAGCTATACGGATAGTAATACGAGTAATATGGGTAGCCATAACCCCAGCCCCAATTCCAACCCCACGACACACCCCAGTACCAGTCGTAGTAAAACGGATCGTAATAATAGGTATAGTAGGGTCTTAGTCTGTAATAGTAACTGTCGTAGTAGTCTTCGTAATAATAGTAATTGTTAATAATAGTGGAGCCATCATCGCTGTAACTGTACTCATCGTAATTGTAGCCGTTGTATTCGTCGGAATAATTGTTAGAGTAGTCATCAGAAGAATAATACACTTGTTCTTCGTTTCCCGAATTAGTCTGGGTATTGTTGAATTCTTCCTGATATACGGTTTCATACACTGCTTTGTCGGCATTAACCTTATCAGTATCAACTGGTTTTACACTTTCGCTTTTCGACATGTAAACATCGTCGAATTCACCACCTACCGAGGTATAGAAGGTGGTTGTGCATGATGTAGCGAAGAACAATAGCACAATTGCCGGTGTGAGCAGATGTGTTTTCATGATACATTTATTTTTTATAGTTTTGGCACTTGTTTTCATCGTGTATAATTTTTATTATTTTGCATCAAAATTTGTACCAAACATGGCCAAGGAATTAACTTCAAGAGCAGAAAACTACGCGCAGTGGTATAATGACCTCGTATTAAAGGCCGATCTGGCTGAAAATTCTGCAGTGCGGGGCTGTATGGTAATTAAACCTTATGGATATTCTATCTGGGAAAAAATGCAGTCGGTACTCGATACCCGATTTAAAGAAACAGGGCATCAAAACGCATATTTTCCGTTGTTTATACCTAAATCGTTTTTTGCGAAAGAAGCAAAACATGTTGAAGGATTTGCCAAAGAGTGCGCTATTGTTACTCATTATCGTTTAAAAACAACAAGTGACGGGAACATTGAAGTAGACCCTGAAGCAAAGCTGGAAGAAGAACTTATTGTAAGACCGACTTCCGAAACCATCATTTGGAACACCTATCGAAATTGGATACAATCGTATCGCGACCTGCCGATATTGGTAAACCAGTGGGCAAATGTTGTGCGTTGGGAAATGCGCACCCGTCTGTTTTTACGTACCGCCGAATTCTTGTGGCAAGAAGGTCATACCGCACACGCTACCGAAGAAGAAGCCATTGAAGAAACACAAAAAATGATAAATGTGTATGCTGATTTTGCAAAAGACTGGCTTGCCCTTCCGGTACATATAGGCACAAAATCGGATAACGAAAGGTTTGCCGGTGCAATAGAAACCTATGCAATAGAAGCTTTAATGCAAGACGGCAAGGCCTTACAAGCCGGCACGTCGCATTTTTTAGGGCAGAATTTCGCAAAAGCATTTGATGTTAAATTCTTGAGTAAACAGAACACCGAAGATTATGTTTGGGCAACATCTTGGGGAGTTTCAACACGTTTAATGGGGGCACTTATAATGGCCCACTCCGACGACAACGGTCTGGTACTACCTCCAAAACTGGCCCCCATACAAGTAGTAATTGTTCCTATTTACAAAACCGATGAACAACTTGTTGAAATTAGCATACGTGCCAACGAAATTGCAGACTCACTGCGAAAAGTAGGCATCACGGTGAAGTATGATGGACGCGACAACCAACGACCGGGATATAAATTTGCTGAATACGAAATGAAAGGCATTCCTGTACGAATTGTTATTGGGCCTAAAGATATGGAAGCCGGTAATTGCGAAATTGCACGCCGCGATACTCTCGAAAAATATATAATTTCGCAGCAAGGTGTTGTAGAACACATAAGCAAACTTCTCAACGAGATACAACAAAGCATTTACAATAAGGCTCTTGCGTTCAGAGAAGCCAACACCTATTATGCCGACAGTTTCGATGAATTTAAAGATATTGTTGAAAACAAACCCGGATTTGTATGGGCTCATTGGGACGGAACCACAGAGACAGAATTGTTGATTCAGGAAAAAACCAAAGCTACATTGAGGTGTATTCCACAGGCCGATGGTGAAGAAGGATTTTGCATGGTTACCGGACGAAAATCGAAGAAAAGAGTTTTATTTGCAAAAGCATACTAAGTATTAAGAGAATCGTATAATTCAATGTCGATGAAAGATCAAATAATTAACTTACTTAAAGAGAAGTCGGTAACAAAGCAGATTGTATACGACCAAACCAAAAATACTTTTAAAATTCTCAAAACCGTTCTTCAGAATATTGTTGATGAATATAACGAGAATTTGAAAGATGCCGACGAAAGGGTGTTGTTTGAATACCGCGACAGGGGTATTTTTGAAGCAGAAATTAAGGCTGCGGGCGATTTGCTTATATTCAACATGCATTCTAACATTTTTGAATTCGACTACGGGCATCCGATTTGGCGGAATCCTGATGCCAAGAATAATCCACTGAAAACATATTCGGGAATAATCAGCATTTTCAACTTTTTGGCCGATTCATTCAAGTATCAGCGACTTGATGACATGGGTTATTTAATCGGGCGTGTTTTCATAAACATGGATGGAAGCTTTTTTGTTGAAGGACGTAGAGAACTCGGGTTCTATTATCCGGCCTTTGGTAATCATATGGTAACTTACGACAATATGCGCGAAATGGTTGAGTCGGCCATACATTATGCGCTCAAATTCGATCTGTTGGTTCCTCCCTACGAGGATGTAAAAGTGATTTCGGTAGCAACCATGAAAGAAAAAATTAACAAATCGAAGGTGCGTACCGCTAAAAGAATGGGTTTTGCTTATAACGTAGATATCGACAGGGCAACAGAACCCGACACTTATAGCGACAGCGAATAAGAATTATTCTATATTGTTTACAGCTACATTTCGATTCATTTTAAACCTGATATTTATCACTTATCGTAAATAATGATAGTATGTTATAGAAACAGTTTTGAGCTTTTAAGCTGATTTACTGATACTTACACATATCAATCACAAATACAAATAAAACCATTGTTCAGTGCATCGCGTTATTATTAGTATTAATTTTGCCTCGATTAACCAAACATTTTTTAATAATGGCAAACAAGCATAAAATTGTTGAAACCGATTCGTTGGTTGTGAAATTTGCCGGAGACTCGGGACATGGTATGCAGCTAATAGGCAGCATGTTTGCAGAGATATCTGCACTTTCGGGAAGCGACCTGGCAACATTTCCGTACTATCCTGCCGAAATACGACCACCTCACAACACTGTAGCAGGTGTTTCGGGCTTTCAGGTTCACACCGGCAAAGAAATTCATACCTCTGGCGATTTAAGCGATATTTTGGTTTGTATGAATCCGGCATCACTGGCCGCAAACATTAAGTTCGCAAAAAAAGGAGCTACCATAATTATCAACACCGACAGTATCAATCCCCGATCGCTCGAAAAAGCAGGGTATAGTCAAGATCCTTTAGAGGATGAAAGTTTAAGTGCCTATTCGGTAATTAAAGCACCCATGACTTCTCAATCGAGAGAATCTTGCAGTCACCTTGAAATTGACAACAAGTCGGCTGAACGTACCCGCAATATGTATGCCTTGGGTATGGTGCTGTATATTTGCGATCTGAGTATCGAGAAGGCGAACTACGTAATTAACAAGAAATTTAAAGCAAAACCAACCCTTGCTCTTGCCAACAAAGCGGCTTTAAAAGCGGGATATACCTACGCTGAAACCTCAGAGTTTAACCTTTCGCGCATTCACACACCAAAAGCCAAGCTCGATTCAGGCAAATACCGCACTATAACCGGTAACGAGGCAACTGCATGGGGTCTGCTGGCTGCTTCCGAAAAATCGGGCCGGCCACTGTTTCTTGGTTCTTATCCCATCACTCCCGCAACCGAAATTTTAATGGAACTGGCAAAACATAAATCGCTGGGGGCAAAGGTATTTCAAGCTGAGGACGAAATCGGCGGTGTTTGCTCGGCCATTGGAGCATCTTTTGCCGGAGCACTTGCTTGTACTACTACATCTGGTCCCGGCTTATCGCTTAAAACTGAAGCTCTTGGACTGGCTGTTATCACCGAACTACCATTGGTAGTAGTTGATGTACAGAGAGCAGGACCTTCTACCGGTATGCCTACCAAATCGGAGCAATCGGACCTATATATGGCTCTATTTGGAAGAAATGGCGAAGCTCCCATGTTGGTAGTTGCAGCTTCTAGCCCTGCCGACTGTTTCTACAAAGCCTATGAAGCAGCGAAGTATTCGCTGGAGCACATGACGCCGGCAATATTACTCACCGACGGACAAATGGGGCAGGGATCGGAAGTGTTTAAAATACCCCGCATGGCCGAAATGCCCGAAATTAATCCCCCGATTGTAGCAGCCAACGATGAAAAATTCATGCCATATCTCCGAAATCCCGAAACTCTTGTGAGAGGCTGGGCAATTCCGGGTACCGAAGGTTTGCGTCACCGCATCGGCGGTCTCGAAAAAACCGATGGCAAAGGACTTGTGTCAACCGATCCTCTCAATCATGAGTTAATGATAAATCTGCGTGCCGAAAAAGTTGAAAAAATTGCTGACAGTTTACCATTGCAAGAACTCAGTGGAGAACAAACAGGGGAATTGTTGGTTGTAAGCTGGGGTGGCACATATGGCGAAGTGTATTCGGCTGTTAAAGAGCTGCACAACGAAGGAAAAAGCATCGGTCATGCTCACTTTAGTTATATTTCGCCACTTCCGAAAAACACAGACAAAATTCTCAAAAAATTCAAAAAAATCATTGTTTGTGAATTGAACTCAGGACAGTTCGCCAATTATTTACGAATGAAACATCCCAAATACACATACTTGCAATACAACAAAATGCAGGGATTACCATTTACCATTCAGGAGTTAAAAGAACAATTTATCAAACTTATGTAAGGAGGTCATTATGAGTTTCGAAGATAATTTCACAGTTGACAGATCAGAAGTTCCCTTGACAAAAGAGGACTTTGTTAGCGATCAGATGGTTAAATGGTGCCCCGGATGCGGTGCACATGCCATACTATCGTCTATCGAAAAAGTATTTCCAGCTATTGGGTACAAAAAAGAAAATTTTTGCATTATATCGGGCATTGGTTGCTCGTCGCGTTTTCCATATTACGTGAACACCTATGGTTTTCATGGCATTCATGGACGTGCCAATGTAATTGCCAGTGGAGTAAAAATCACCAATCCGCACCTAAGTGTATGGATTGCTACCGGAGACGGAGACTCTATGGCCATTGGAGGAAATCATTTTATTCATCTGGTGCGCCGCAATCTTGATGTGAACATCATGTTGTTCAACAACCAGATTTATGGACTCACCAAAGGTCAGTACTCTCCCACTTCACCCATGGGGTCGAAAACAAAAACATCGCCGCAAGGCACCATAGAGCAACCCTTTAATCCGGGAGAATTGGTACTGGGAGCACAAGGCACATTCTTTGCCCGCACCATCGACACCAATCCCAAACACATGACTGAGGTAATGTTCGAAGCAGCCCGTCACGACGGTGCTTCCATCATCGAAATTATGCAGAACTGCATAATCTTTAACGATGATGCACACAATCAAATTACTTCTCGCGACATGAAAGACGACAACCAGTTGCTATTGGAACATGGTAAACCAATGATTTTCGGCAAGGATAGAGATAAAGGAATTAAACTGGGACGCATGGGTCTTGAGGTAGTTAGTATCGGAAAAAATGGTGTAACCGAAAAAGACCTGCTGGTTCACGACATGCATCAAAAAGACCCGGGAATTCACCTGATGCTTGCTAAAATGAAACCGCCAACATTTCCAATGGCATTGGGAGTAATTCGTGCTGCCAAATTCCCGACTTATGACGATTTGGTTGTTGAGCAAATTGAATATGCAAAAGAAAACAGCAGTATCAAATGTGTTGACGACTTATTGAATTCGGGCGACACCTGGGAATTGTAATGTATTACAGAATATGACTTAAAACTCCGGAAGCTACCGGAGTTTTTTATTTTACCTGTACCGTAGCCCGGGTAATTCGATTGATGGCAAATTCTGCATTATCCTCGGCCAGAAACACAGGTTTAAAAATAGTTTCGGCCTCTTGTTGTAAGAATCCAACATCGGTATAGCGTGTAGAGAAATGACCTAAAATTAGCGCTTTAGCCGACAATTGCTTTGCTACGTGCGCAGCCTGGATACTGGTGCTATGTCCGGTAGCAATTGCCAGATCATTAGCTTCACCGGCAAAGGTAGCTTCATGATAAAGCAAATCGGTATTTCCAATTACTGTATTCAGACTTTCTACAAACACGGTATCGCTACAATACGTGTAGGTTCGGGGTTCCGGGGCGTGATGAGTCAGCTCTTTGTTGTCAATATAAGTTCCATCTATCAGATATATTCCGGCGCCGGCCTTTATTCTTCTGACATCGACAATGCCCAGTTCGAACCTCTCAATACAGTCTTTGCGAATATTAGCTACACTTTGTTTTTCGCAAAACTTAAATCCGCAATTTTGTTTGCTGTGCGACAATGGAAACGAAAAAACCTGCATATGTTTACAGTCGGCAATAAGATTAAATCCACTGTAGTTGTGCACATGAAAAACCACTTCGTATAGAAGCTGTATCCCTGTTTGCTTCCATATATAATTCAGTATTCTACGCAATTCGGGCGGTGCATATAAATGCAGTTCTTTTTTACGCCCCAACAAATTCATACTGGTTAACAAACCAAAAATTCCGTAATAATGATCGCCATGCAGATGTGAAATAAAAATATGGTTGATTTTCAGTAAACTGATTTTGTTCCTCCTCAATTGCATTTGTGTTCCTTCGCCACAATCAATCAGGAATATACTCTCGTTGTGTTTTACAACTTGTGCCGACGGGAAACGATTGGCTGTAGGTAATGCGCTTGATGCTCCTAATATAGTTATAGAGAAGTCCATGTTAATAAAATAAACACCTAAGATAATACATCTGAACAAAAAAAGCCGGTTTCCCGGCTTCTTTTATTATTACATGTTGTTGTTTTTCGATTATTCTTCGCTAATAGCATCATCAGCTTTTTTGTCAGCTTTGGGTTCTGCTTCAGTTTCGGCTTTAGCTTTTTTTGCAGTGGTTTTTTTCGTCGCAGCTTTTTTGGGTTCGGCCTCAACTTCAACATTTGCTTCAACAATTGCTGCAGCTTCGGCTTTTTTCTCAACATTTTTAGCCGCTTCGATTTTTTCCTCAAAAATCTTAACCGCTTCTTCCTTTTCCTTCTTTTCTTTCATCTGAAGCTCTTTTTTCAAGCCATCGAGATCGACCATATCGCCAATAGTTGTTTTTTCGATTTTATCGGCTGGCTGCTTTGCCTTGCGGGAAACTGCACCCGAGTCTTTCTGTTTAGCACGACGTTCTTCGTCAATTTTTTCACGTTTTTCATCCTCGTGAATACGACTATGAGAGACAAAGATTTTCTTGGCATCTTTATTAAACTCAATTACTTTGAAATCAAGTTTTTCATCGGCTTTAGCCTGAACGCCATCTTCTTTAACCAGGTGTTTGGGAGTTGCAAATCCTTCAACACCATAGGGTAGCGAAATGATAGATCCTTTATCGTTCATTTCAACTATGGTACCTTCGTGCACTGAATCGACAGAGAAAATGGTTTCGAAAACATCCCATGGATTTTCCTCAACCTGTTTGTGACCGAGGCTTAGGCGACGGTTTTCTTTATCGATTTCGAGAACAACTACTTCGAGTTCAGCACCAATGCCTGTAAACTCGGCCGGATGTTTAATTTTCTTTGTCCACGATAAATCGCTTATATGTACCAATCCATCAACACCTTCTTCGAGTTCAACAAATACGCCGAAGTTGGTAAAGTTGCGAACCTTTGAATTGTGTTTTGAACCAATGGGATAGCGTTCCTGTATTTTTTCCCATGGGTCGGGATATAGTTGTTTAATGCCCAGCGACATTTTACGTTCATCGCGATCGAGTGTAAGCACAACCGCTTCAACTTCGTCGCCAACTTTCATAAATTCGTTGGCTGAACGCAGGTGCTGCGACCACGACATTTCGGAAACATGGATAAGGCCTTCAACTCCTGTTGATATTTCGACAAAAGCACCATAGTCGGCCAAAACAACAACTTTACCTTTTACCTTATCGCCTACTTTGATAGAATCATCGAGTGAATCCCAAGGATGTGGGGTAAGCTGTTTCAGACCTAATGCAATACGCTTTTTGTCGTCGTCGAAATCGAGAATAACCACGTTGATTTTTTCGTCGAGTGTAACAATTTCTTCGGGATGATTAACACGACCCCAGCTAAGGTCGGTAATATGAATAAGTCCGTCAACACCACCCAAATCGATAAATACACCGTAGGATGTAATATTTTTAACGGTACCTTCGAGCACCTGACCTTTTTCGAGTTTCGAAATGATAACTTTCTTTTGTTCTTCGAGTTCGGCTTCAATAAGTGCTTTATGGGAAACAACCACGTTTTTGAATTCGTTGTTGATTTTTACCACCTTGAATTCCATCACTTTGTCAACATATACATCGTAGTCGCGTATTGGCTTCACATCAATTTGCGAGCCGGGCAAGAATGCTTCGATGCCAAAAACATCTACAATCATACCACCCTTAGTGCGACATTTAATGTAACCTTTAATAATTTCGTCGTTGTCGTGAGCTTTATTAACGCGTTCCCACGAGCGCAGTGCTTTCGCTTTATTGTGCGATAACAGCAATTGTCCATTGCCGTCTTCCATGTTTTCAACATACACCTCAACAGTATCTCCAATCTTGAGGTCGGGAGTATATCGAAACTCGTTAGCATTGATAACACCTTCTGATTTGTAACCAATGTTCACAACTACTTCGCGTTTATTGAAAGTAACAACAACACCATCGAGTACTTCGCCTTCCTGAACGGTTGACAAGGTGCGGTTGTAGAGTTCTTCCAGTTCTTTGCGCTGATTTTTTGTGTACGACTCCTCTTTTTTACCAATTACTTCCCAATTAAAATCATCGAGAGGTTTGATTTCTTTAGGACCGGTTTTTTCAATTTTTTGTTCGGGCTTACGGTCGAAAATAAATTCGGTTTCCTCAGCCGGGATTTCGGCTTCTACTGCCGCAGTTTCAATAGCTTCGGGAAGCTCTTCGTCGATGGCTTCAGCCACAGGTTCTTCATTGATCTCAGCCACAGGTTCGGCAGCCACGGTTTCGTCGGCTACTACATTTTCATCGGAATAATTTGGCTGCTCAATGATTTGGTTTTCTTGATTTTGATCCTGATTATCATCAGGTGTCAGGTTTTTGTTTTCTTCGTTCATAATTTAATGGCTCAAATTAATAAGTTAGACATTATGTATAGATAAAAAATCGAGCCGCAAAATTAGTGTTTTTTTCTTATAATCAAACGATTTGAGTAAAAACATCGAAATAAAACCGACTGGTTTTAAGGTATTAAAAAAAGACAGACATCCATTTACAATAAATAACAGTTGCAATGCATTGCACGAGTGCTTTGTTGCAACGCATTTACCTGTTTGAATGTTTGTAAATCGGATGTAAAAATGATAAAGCTAATATTTACAAAATCATAAACTTTTTTACGGCAAGCGTTTTTTCACCCTGAACCTTAACAAAATACAAGCCCGAGGGCAAGCCTGCCGTGTTAAAAAACAATTCGGTTGTTCCGTAAATGTGGCCATTGTATATTTCGGCAATTTTGGTTCCGTCGATGGCAAAAAGTTCAACCCGTACCTGCTTTGATGCAGCCAGACTAACTATCATTTGCAAACCTGTGCCATCGAACGAATGCATCACCACAATCCTGTCAATAGCTTCAACATCGTGAGAGATTCCCGTTGGGTCAGTAATCCAGTTAACAATGCTTGAATGAGAAGGACTTACAGTTTGTGTTTTTCGTGCATACCAACTTCCGTCGCGATTTATCAGATATTTATTGAAATTCCAGGTTACGGATGCGTTTTGCACACAGTTACGACTTTGCAGTGTAAGCCATTTGTATATCTAATGCTGGTCGTTCCCCGCCACCGATATTTTCGACATCATGGTGAAAGTAACACCGTAAGATTCGCAAACATCTTGAATGTGTTCCTCATCGTAAGGTTCCTGATTGTTGAAATTATTGGCAGGAAAACCGATAATTTCGAAACCATATGGATTTTCATCGCCTCCATAGGTTTCGTAGAGGCTTTGTAAATCGGCATACTGGTATGTGTAGCCACAAAATGATGCCGTGTTCACCACCATCACTTTTTTGCCTGCAAATGTGCTCATTTCTAAATTATTACCGTAAATGTCGGTTGCCGAAAAATCGTGAAAACTTTCGGGACATTGCGCCGCAACAGGCATTTGAGCAAAAAGGGCTGTAATAACAATTAAAAGTAAAAAGTTTTTCATACTACCTGTATTAATTTAATTTCTAGTGTCTAACAAAAAAAAGCATCGTTTGTGTTCAGCACAATGATAATAAAAAGTGTGATTCAACTAAACGAACAAACAGGAAAGTAGATGAGCAGCAGATATTTACCTAATAACTAAAGAAAATTGAAACATTATTTTAGCTGCAATAAAACTAAATCAGTATTTTTGAGTTAATACAAATAAAATTTTGTTATGGATTTTCTTACACATTTCGATTGGTATGCCTACCTTTTGCTGCCCCTATTGATTTTTCTTGCACGGGTTTTCGACCAAAGTTTAGGCATTCTGCGAATAATTTTCGCTACCAAAGGATTTACTTTACCTGCTTTTATTTTCGGTTTTTTCGAATCGTTTGTGTGGCTTTTGGCCATTGGTCAGATAATGTCGCAAATCGATAATTTGTTTTATTATTTTGTGTTTGCCGCCGGCTTTGCTACCGGCAATGTAATGGGTATTCGCATGGAACGAAGACTTTCAATCGGATATGTGATGGCTCGTGTTGTATTTCAGAAAGATTCCGAAATTTCGGTAGCACGTTTAAAAGAAAAAGGATACAGGCTTACCCTGGTAGATGCCATGGGAATGGAGCATCCCGTGAAGATGATGTTTTCGACACTGAAACGAAGCCAAATTAGCGATTTTGTGAATACACTTAAAGAAAATAATCCTAATGCCTTTTTCACTATCGAAGATGTAAGGCAAGTGAAAGAGGGATATTTTATCGGTAAGAAGCGACGGCTGAATGTGTTTAACCGATAACTCGGCACACAGGTGTTAGGTCAATATTTTAGAGATAAAACTGAAATAAACGCGTATTTTTTTAAAGCAACAACAATTCTCTAATCAATTTTCCCAACGCAGTATTTGCAGTCCTGATAATATTGTTGCTCCGATGGCTCCCAAACTGAAATGTTTCGCTTACGACTGTTTCGTTTGTAGCTAAAGCCACGCAAACCATTCCTACCGGTTTAAAAGCTGTGCCCCCGTCGGGTCCGGCAATGCCTGTTGTGGCTAAAGCATAGTCGGCTTGTAAACGCTTGCGCACACCATCGGCCATTTCGGCTGCTGTTTGGGTGCTCACGGCACCATGCGCTTCGAGGGTGGCAGGGTTTACGCCAAGCACTTCCACCTTTACTTCGTTCGAATAGGCAACCACACCGCCTTTGAAATATGCCGAGCTGCCGGGAACCTGCGTAATCAGGTGAGCAATATACCCTCCGGTGCAGCTTTCGGCAAGGGCCAGGGTTTTCTTTTTTCGGATAAGCAAACTACCTACTATTTCCGACAACGATTCATCGCTATCACCAACCACGGCATCGGGAATAGTCAATAGCAATTCTGCTGATTTTTTATTGAGTGTTTCTTCTTGTTCAGGCGTGGCATCGTATGCGCTAAGACGCAACTTAATGATTCCTTGCGAGGGCAGATATGCCAATCGGATGAAATCGGGCAATCCTGCTTCAAACAATTGCAGTCTGTCGGCCAGCATGGCTTCGGGAATACCCTGGGTTATTGCCCACCTGTGCAATACGGGTTGCGGATGAAAGCGGTCTTCGAGCCGCGGCAGCACCTCGTGGGTCATGAGGTATTCCATTTCGTAGGGAACGCCCGGCATCGACACGAGTATCTTACCATCGATTTCGAACCACATGCCCGGAACAGCTCCCAATCTGTTGAGCAAAGCAGTGCAGGCTTCGGGCACTAAAGCCTGAGCTTGGTTTGTGCTGCTTAACGGATAACCGCGCAAGGCAAGAAATTCTTTGATAAGCCGAAGCGATGGTTGATGTAGCACCAACGGCGACCCCGACAATTGGCAGAGTGCTTTCTTGGTAACATCGTCGCTTGTTGGGCCCAGCCCACCGGTAACAAGTACCACATCACATTGCAACAAAGCCTCTCGAATTGTAGCAACTATCTCGTTGTGGCTGTCGCCGATAGTGACACGTTTTGCAATCGAAAAACCACGGGCATTCATGGCTCTACCCATCCATGCCGAATTGGTATCTACAGTATGCCCGGTGAGCAATTCATCGCCAATGGTTACAACAATTACTTCCACCTCACACTTTTAACCGGTCTTTAAACGGTTCAAAAGTCATAAAATCGGCATGATGCACGATAAAAGCTTCGGTGGTACGTTTCACCATATTACCTTCGCCTGCATGGGTGGCAATAATATGACAAACAGAAGCAGGCACATCACATGCTTCGGCAAGCGATACACCACTAAAAGGGTGACGCAGGTATTTACCATATACACCAACCTTGCTCCTGCCATCGCTACCCATTTCGTACTCGAGCAGTTTTCCCACATCGGCCAGAATGGCTCCGGCAATCAGCACATCCATATCAACAGGAAGGTCGTCGCCAAAAAATTCCTGACATTTAATACCCGAGTCGCGTGCTATATGCACCACAGCGCGTTTATGATCCATAAAACTCACCTTTAAATCGGGACCTGCAAGCAAGGTAAAAGGAATGTTGCGCAAATCGTCGGGGGTTAAAACCGATTTCGACAATGCAAGAGCCCAGGTATTCGTAACCTGTTCTCGTAATGTGGCATCGTTAATCCATTCTAATTCAGGCCAAAGCTCGATGGCTTGTTTTACAAATTTTTGTTCCATAACGTTTGTTTTATTTGCAAAAATAGAATATTTCGATTGTTGTCACTATGGTGAAAACATAACATATAACATAAAACTCTCTGTTCGATTCTATTGAAACATACGAATAATTGAACATCTGAACTATCTATTATTCGCCATAGATTGAAGCTTCGCAACTGCCATTAAACTATTGTTATTAGAAATTGTCGAATGGTTTTAGCCGGCTTTACAAACAGAATGTTAATTTTGCAGGCAACGCCGATAACAATATTTTATATAATGACATCAGGCAGAGATGATGAGATAAAGGCCTTGCTTTCGACCGAAGGAAATAAAGATATTGCCTTCAGAATGATAGTGGAAGATTACGGAGAGCGACTCTACCGCCACATACGCCGCATGGTGCTAATTCATCAGGACGCCGACGATATTTTACAGGATAGTTTTTTAAAAGCATACATCAATATAGCATCGTTCAGGGCCCACTCGCAATTGTTCACCTGGCTGTATCGCATTGCCACCAACGAGTCGTTGAATTTTTTAAAAAAGAAGAAGCGTAGTTTTGTATTTTCGGCACTTAGTTACGAAGATAAACTCGTAGATATGCTGCGTGAAGATGAGTATTTTGATGGAAACAAAGCAGAGTTTTTGATGAAAAAGGCCATTCTGAGTTTACCGGAGAAACAACGTCTTGTGTTTCATTTACGCTATTACGATGAGATGAAATATGAATATATGTCAGAAATTTTGGGAACCTCTACAGGAGCCTTAAAAGCTTCGTATCATCATGCTGTAAAAAAAATTGAAACCTATTTAAACCAACATCAAAGCTAATTGTCAAAACAATCATACAGACCAAGAATGCAAGCTGACAACAACATAGAAAAAAATGACACGCCCACCAAGTACGAAGGATTTACTACTCCCGAAAACTATTTTGGTGAACTGCCCAACAAGGTGATGAAACATATTGCCTGGCAACAAGAAAATCGAAAAACACGCATTATTGATATTGTTATGCCCTATGTGTATATTGCAGCCGGTTTTGTTTTTTTGGGTCTTCTTATTAGAGGAGGTTTGGGATTGTTGGTTGATAAAAACGATTTAGAATTGACAAAGCCTGTGCAGATAAGCAAAACATTGAACGACGATTTCATCGAAGAACTGGTTACCGACGACATTGCGTTTTATGAGGTACTGGCCGAAATGTCGTATGTTGAAAGCACTTACGCGGGTAGCGAAGACATTGAGGATTATTTACTAAGCTACGATTTGTTTTATGAAATACACGAAGAATAATACTTAAGAAGCAAAAATATGAAAACCCTGAGAAATATTGCAACAGCACTACTGTGTTTGGTCATTACAACCGCCAATGCACAGCAAAAAAATCAAAAACCCGACATGGAAAAAATGAAGGCCGATAAAGTAGCCTACATTAGCACGCAACTGAACCTCAGCGTTGATGAAGCGCAAAAATTTTGGCCTGTTTACAACGAATTTGAGAAGAAAAACGATGAATTATTCGAAGCCGAACGCAGCATTAACCGCGAACTAAAAACAGGTAAGACTGCATTGAGCGACAGCGAACTAACAAAAATACTCGACAGGATGATGGAAATTCAGAAAGAAAAAACAGCCATTCAGTCGGAGTATTACGAGAAGTTCAAAAAAATTCTCCCCATACAAAAAGTTGCCAAATTCTACGAAGCAGAAAGAGGATTCAGAAAGCAACTTCTTCACGAATACGGAAGAGGATGCGGGAAAGCCCCCGGTGGGTTAGACGGTGAGTAGAAGTTCTTGGAAAAGTACTGTGATTTTAACGCTCAATAAGGCTTTGATTATTGGTTACAGAGGCCTGCAACAAGTTTCGTAATACTGTAAAGCATAGTTGCAATTTTCAAAAAAAGAAGTTGCCGCTTAGAGCAACTTCTTTGGGTGAGAGTTTAAAGATACATCAACTGATTCATCACCGGTTAATAATACCTTGTATCAAAATTATTAAAAACAGAATAATGCTTATTAACAATATCAATTTTGTTGTTTGCATTTTTACAATAAATCGCATGTAATTGAATTTCAATCATTTTAGCACTGCATTAAATCATTTTTTTTACTTAGTTTTGTGTTTTTGCAAACCCTATGCATGAACTGAAGCTGATATCGCTTATTCTGGCATTCTTTTTTCCGCTTGCCTGGGCACTTAGCTACATTTTTACAGGTAAAATCAAACAACGTTCGGGCTTTTATATGTTTCTTGTATTGGTGTTGGCAAGCTTCACATACATGATGACATATTTCAAGTTTGAGAACCACATCAACCTATATTCAATACTATTCCCTGTACAGGCAGGGGTTGTGCTGATGCTTTTCCCGACCTTCTTCATCTATATCAAATCGATAACTTCTGAAGAGAAACTAAAACACAGCATATTATTCTATCATTTTCTGGTATCGATAGCTATCAGTATCACTTTCTTTGTATTGCAAAAAATCCTTATTGGCCCTGCCGGCGAAGAAGAGTTCATAGAATTTCTGCTCGACAAGCCTGTTGCTGCTGCCCCCTGGTTTGAGACGGGTAAAATTATCTACAATATTGGCAAACTGTGTTTTGTGTTCAGTGCATTGGCATATGTTATAGCAATATTTATAACACTGCGGAAACACTATAATAAAATTAAAGAAGTTTTCGCCGACAGCGTTTCTTCAGAACTACGATGGATTAAGGTGCTTGGATATATGCTGCTGTTGCTTACCGTGTTTTTTGTAATTATTCATATTTTATCGAACGACAAACTTGAGCCCAATTCTGCTTTAATTGCAAGCTCATATTTTATGTTTGCCCTTTTCTTCTGGTACGCCGGTCTGAACGGGTTCAGGCAGCCCGAGGTTTACAATATGAGCGCATTTGAACCTGCCGTTGAAACAGAATTAAGCACCAGAATAAGCCGAAAACAAATTGAAAAGTACCTCACTGAATCGAAATGCTATCGCAACAGCGAAGTATCGGTATTCGATTTTTGCTATCATTTTCATACCAATCGCACATATATGTCGGAAGCCATTCGATTGAATTTTAACACCAACTTCAGAGGGCTCATAAACAGTTACCGGATAAAAGATGCCATGGAAATGATAACCGAAGCCATAGCCAGAAAACACCCGATAGAACTTGAAAGAATAGCCGCGCTCTCGGGTTTTAGCTCATATAGCACATTTCTACGGGTATTTAAGGCAGAAACCAGCATTCGTCCCACCGACTTTATCAAAGAAAAACAGCCATAAGTACCTGACCTAGTCTTAAGACAGTTTTGCCTGACTGCTTGCATAATAAATTTGCTATTCACAAGTATAATTGCATTATTCAAACTTGATTCTTCCTGCATTTGGCTAAAAATCTACCCTAAACCCGAGCAAGCTGTTAACATAATGATAATACTTTGCTTTTAAATTTGTAATTAATAATAAGATTTATCAAAGCTCATGTACCTGATTTACTTAGGTTTGCGATTTTTCTTTATTTTTTTTTAGACTTTTTCTAAACTTAATTGCGATATTTATGTTAATGCAGCAAAACAATAACTCAGATGAATAATTCAGATAAAACCCTTAGCAAACGGCAACATCTTAAACCGTTGAAAAAAATGTTGTTTTCGTTTTCTGTATTTGTGATGATATATATTTCGGGCATTCAAAGTGTGCAAAGTCAGCAAATACAACAACTTAATATTTATGCAGGCGATATTCAACTGAAATCGGAACAGAGGCAAGAATCAGAAAAGACGGCTTCCGAATTAAACGATTTATATTTTAATCATCACCCTGCCTTGTATGTATCGAACAATACAAACGAGATTGGAGCAGAGGCTTTTCCAATAGTGGTGTATGCCAATACCAGCGACATCGACAAGCTCTACAGGGCAAAAAAAGAATATGCTTCAGCAAAAATGATTGTTATAAGCACCGATGGAGAATTAAACCAAAGCATTGATATCGGACGAATGGCCTCATTCTCTGAGTTGAAATATATTGTTATTCAATGCAACTCAAATTGTGATGAGCGCATTTTACAAAAACAAATCAAATTTGATTCCGCAAAAAAAACCGACGTAGTATATTATATATCTATTCCCGAGTAAACATTTAAACAAACCAAACCTATGAATATCATTATTAGAACATCACATAATGCAACAGCATTTTTTGCGACAGCTCTTGTGGCTGTTTTTCTGTTGTTACCTGCATTTGACACAATGGCACAGGTTATAGAAGCATTCACCCAAAGAAGTTCGGTATACACACCTTCAAAGTACATTTACTCGGTGAAAGGCGATTTTACTTTAACCGGGAACACAAATTTGACACTCGACAGTTACAGCGACAACGGCTCAAACAACAATCAGATGATATATATTGACACTGATTCTGATGCTGAAACCTTAAACTCATCGTCGGCAAATTTACAATTCTCGACCGAGAATGGAGCTATTCCCGAGTGTTCAAATATTATATATGCAGGACTATACTGGACAGGGCGAGCTCACAATGGAGGAAGCAGTCCAATGGAGTTTTCGGTAACTAAAAACAGTGTAACCGTCGATTTCAATAAAAGAGAAGTCCTTTTAAAAGGGCCAGGGGCAGGTTCGTATACAACGGTTACTGCCAACGCAAACGACATTTATTATCCCGAAACCCAGCATGGACAAATGTTCTCTGCCTATGCCGAGGTAACCGATTATGTACGTCAGTATGGAGTGGGCGAATACTTTGTGGGTAACATTGCGCTTAGAGAAGGAAACGGTGGCAGCACCGGTTATTATGGAGGCTGGGCAATGGTTGTAATTTACGAAAACTCGAAAATGAACTGGAGAGATGTTACCATTTTCGATGGCCATGCCTATGTTGCAGGCCAAATTACAGCCGATTTCACGATACCTGTATCGGGCTTTAACACAGTGCAGTCGGGCGATGTTAATCTTAAGTTGGGTCTTGTTGCAGGCGAAGGCGACAGGGGTATCAGCGGAGACTATTTTCAGGTTCGCGACCACAACAACACAAACTGGATTACGCTGAATCATGCTCAAAACTCCTCGAATAACTTTTTCAACAGTTCAATTTTTACCGGTGGAAATTCGAGAAATCCCAATCTTGTAAACAATACAGGCCTCGACATTTCGATGTTCGACGTACCGAACCCGGGAAACTCAGTTATTACCAACAACCAGACTTCTACTTCCTTCCGCTATGGAAGCACTCAAGACACCTATGTGGTATTTATGCTGGCAATGTCGGTTGATGCATATATTCCAACACCCGAAGCACAAAACTCTGTACTTAGTATTAATGGTGTTCCATATACACCAGGCGATCCTCTAATTGCGGAACCAGGTCAGGAAATCGAGATTTCCATAGAAGTTCGCAATAAAGGAACCGAGCCAATCGATAATGCTGAGCTTGTTGTACCAATTCCTTTTGCATCATCGTATGTAAGTAGTAATAATCAGATATTTTTCACTCCTGCTCCTAGCCCTAACGATTTATACTTTGATCCATCATTAGGAGCAAACGGTTCAATTGTTTGGGAAATAGGAACTTTGCCATTACCCGCTGATCCTAACGATTTGCTTGGCTTATTAACTTTTAAAGTGAAAGTAACCGAAGACTGTACTATTTTATCGAATACAAATTGTGACGCTGAAGTTCTTATTCATGGACACATGAATGGCATAGGTCAAATAAGTGGTACAATTTTAAATAATCACTCTACCATGCAAGGATATGAAATGAGTGGGATTTGTGCAGGTGAGCCAATTATTGCTCCTTTCCGATTTGCCATTGACGAATCTGCTTTTGTTACTGCAAATTGTGCTGCTACACCAACAGTTTTAGAGTTTTTACAGTGTAATGTCAGTGGTTCAATTCCAATTACTCAGGTTTCTGGTCATTTTCCTGCCGGCTCAAGATATTATAATCAATATCCTGTTACTGGTGCGACAACTGAATACACTATTTCAAATCCATTCCCTGCAACACCGGGCGTGAGTACTTACTATGCTGTTCCTCCTGGATCAACTAGTTGTTATTTTGAATTTACAATTGAAGTTCTTACTTTAACGAGTACTCCAATTGTAACCAGTCCTGTTACTTATTGTCAGAATGATGTTGCGGTTCCATTAACTGCCACTGCAAGTGATCCTTCTTATACATTGTATTACTATACTAGTTTAACCGGAGTTCCTCAAACTTCTATTACTCCTTCAACTTCGGTTGTTGGAACATTTACTTATTATGTAGCAGAGGGTTTGGCGGGTTCTTGTATAAGCCCAAATAAAGTACCTATTCAGGTAATTGTTAATCCTTTACCTGAAGCTCCGAGTGCAGCAAACTCAGATGTTTCATCTGTTTGTTTTAACGAAACAGGAAATATTGTGCTGTCAGCAACCGGAGGCTCTGGCGACGTATTAAACTGGTACACAGGCTCTTGCGAAGGAACTTTGGTAGGAACAGGAAATGATCTGAGCATTGCAGCACCTGCTGTAACAACAACTTATTATGTAGCATGGGAAAATTCTTGTGGAATATCTTCTTGTGCCGAAGTTACCGTTACTGTTATGCCGGCAATTATTGTTGGTTTGTCTGTTACTGCTGAAATAGATTTTTATAATGCATCAACAGGCGAAATTACAGTAACTGCAAGTGGTGGAACTCCTCCGTTTACATATAGTTTAAATGGTGGCTTATCACAAGCTTCAAATATTTTTGAGAATCTTTCTGCCGGAACATATACAGTAGTAGTAACAGATTCGGAAGGTTGTAGCGAAACTGCTTCAATTACCATTAACAATGCATTACAAATTATTGCAGTTGATGATGCCGGAACCGTAAATGGAATGACCGGCGGAACTGCTGTTACAAATGTTTTATCAAACGACTTACTTAACGGAAGTCCGGTTGATCCTGCAGAAGTTGATTTAACTTTCATTAGTTCAACCCATCCAAATATCAGCCTTGTTGGAACAGATGTAGTTGTTGCTCCGGGTACTCCCGCAGGGACATATTATTTGGTTTATCAAATATGCGAAATAGCAAATCCAACAAATTGCGATCAGGCTACAGTAACAATTACCGTTGAAGCTCCCGAAATTATAGCTAATGATGATTCTGCAACTGGGGTTAATGGCACAACAGGTCAAACAAATGTTTTAAATGTATTTGATAATGACTTATTAAACGGAAATCCGGTTAATCCTGTTGATGTTATTCTTACAGAAACTGTTGCAGACCCAACCGGTACACTAACATTAAATTCTGATGGGTCAGTTGATGTTGCTCCTTTTACTCCTGGAGGTACTTACACTTTGACTTACCAAATATGTGAGGTGCTAAATCCTACAAATTGCGACGATGCTGTTGTTACTATTGAAGTGATTAAAACTTCTGATGTTTCAATTATTAAGACACATATTGATCCCTCGAATTTACCAGTCGGTGATCCTTCTCAATTAATCGAAGTATTTCCTTCTGTTATTACAGCAGGAGAGCAAATCTATTATTTCTTAATGGTCGAAAACTTCGGACCGGATAATTCGCTTCAAGCAACTATTGAAGACATTATTCCTGCAGGAATTTCTAATCCCCAATACTCATTAAACTTTGGAAATTCATGGTTTGCTTGGGGTGGCACAAGATATCTTGCCGAATTTCTTTATCCAGGAGTTAACTACGTTATGATTCGTGGTGATGTTGACCCGGCTGCTACCGGAACACTTGTAAATACAGCTACAGTTTATAGTGCTGTAACTACTGATCCTGATTTGTCGAATAACGAATCAACAGTTGTTACAAATATACTAACTTCCGCCAATCTTGGTTTAACCAAAAGAGCGTTAACATCTCCGGTTGTAATTGGTGGTCCTATAGTTTATGAAATTACTGTAACTAATTATGGTCCTTCGGTAGCAACAGATGTGATTATAACAGATAATATCGACCCAACAATTATTTCTAGCGTTGAATATTCCGTAAATAGCGGAGGAACATGGTTAAGCCCATGGACAGGAAGTTTAAATATTGGTGATTTGAACGATGGTGCAAGTTTTACCTTGCTAATTAGAGGAACTGTTATTGACATGTCTCCTGCTCCAAATGTTGACCCAATACCAAATACAGCATCGGTTACTTCGTCCGATCCAGACCCGGATCCTTCAAATAATGAAGAAACAATTAACACTCCTTTAAATGTTGATGCTGATGTGTCGATTGTAAAATCAGGTCCTGCAACTATTGTTGCCGGAACACAAATACAATATTCAATTCTTGTTACGAACAACAGCAATACATTCGACTCAGAGAATGTTCACATTCACGATGTGATAAATACATCAATAATTTCTAATCCCCAATATTCTGCCGATGGCGGCGCAACTTGGTTTGCGTGGACTGGTGAGTATGTTATTGGAGATATGATTCCATTGGCCAATTTCGAATTGCTGATTAGAGGAACTGTTATCAGTAGTTATACAGGGAATGTATTAAATACTGCCACTGTAGAAACCGATACTCCTGATTCAGATATAACTAATAATACATCTACTGTAATTACAGTTGTTGAAGTGGTTGCTGATTTGAATATTGTTAAAATTCAAATTGATCCTTCAATTTTACCTTTGACCGAAGCCCAAATATTTGGAAATCCAAATGATTTAATAATAAACCCTGTTGAAATTACTGCAGGTGAGGATATTTATTATGTACTGTTTTACTGGAACGATGGGCCAAGTGATGCAACAAATGTAATAATTGATGATATTCTTCCTGGTTTTGTTATCGACTGGGAGGCATCAAGATGTCAAGCTAATTATGGCGATTGGACAGGAACTGGAAACCTTGGAACTATTATAGCTGGTGGTAGATGTGTGCTTGTAATCAGAGGTTCTGTTGTTCCAGAGGCAACCGGAAATCTCGTGAACACTGCTTATATTCACAGTGATGACGTTACCGATCCAGACCCAAGCAATGACGAATCAACCTTTGTAACTCCAATTCAGGCTCAAGCAGATTTGAGTATTGCTAAAACTGTAAACAATAGCACTCCTTATGTTGGAGATAATATTACTTTTACTATTACAGTTACCAATAATGGTCCAAGCGAAGCAACAAATGTTGAAGTTACCGATCAGCTTCCATCCGGATATACTTATGTTACTCATACTACTTCAAACGGGACTTACAACTCAGTTACAGGTCTTTGGGAAGTTGGAACAGTTAGTTTCCCAGGTTCGGAGGTGCTAACAATTACTGCAACTGTTAATCTACCTGGAGGCAATTATCTTAATATTGCAACAATAACCGATCTCGACCAATTTGATCCTGATTCTGGAAATGATGAGGATGATGAAAGTACGAATCCTGTAAACGTAATTATTGCAAATGACGATTCTGCCGGTCCGATAAATGGATTCGAAGGAGCGTTTAACATTCTTAATGTATTTGATAATGACTTGCTTAACGGATTACCGGTAATTCCTGCTAATTTAATTCTTACAGAGACTGTTGCAGATCCAACCGGAAATCTTACCTTAAATCCTGACGGATCCGTTGATTTAGCACCAAATACCCCTGCTGGAACTTATACATTGACTTACCAAATTTGCGAAATTGCAAATCCGACAAATTGTGATGATGCTATTGTTACAATTACAGTTGATGCTCCTGAAATTATAGCAAACGATGATATTGCAGGTGGTGTAAATGGCTATGATGGACAGATAAATGTGTTAAATGTTTTTGACAATGATTTATTAAACGGAAATCCTGTTAATTCATCGGATGTAACTCTAACAGTGACAGTTGCAGATCCAACCGGAACTCTTACTTTAAATCCAGATGGCTCAGTTGATGTTGCTCCGGGCACACCAGCAGGAACTTACACCTTGACTTATGAGATTTGCGAAATTGTAAATCCAACAAATTGTGATGATGCTCAGGTTATTATTACTGTTGTTGCAACTTCTATTGTTGCAAATGATGATAGCGCAACAGATGTTGATGGAACTACCGGCGTTGTTGGAATTTTAAATGTATTCGATAATGATTTGTTGAATGGAGATCCTGTAAACCCTGCTGATGTAACATTGACAGAGACAGTTGCAGACCCAACAGGAAGCCTAAGTTTAAATGCTGATGGTACGGTTGATGTGGCTCCCGGAACACCGGAAGGAACATATACACTAACTTACGAAATATGTGAAATTCTAAACCCAAGCAATTGTGATGATGCAATAGTAACAATCGCAGTTGTACCGGGTGAGATTATTGCAAATGATGATTTGGCAAGTGGAATAAATGGATATACAGGACAAAATAACATCCTTAACGTCTTTGACAATGATTTGTTAAGTGGAAACCCAGTAAATCCTGCCGATGTAACATTAACAGAGACAGTTGCTGACCCAACCGGAAGTCTGACTCTAAATCCTGACGGCTCGGTGGATATAGCTCCCGGAACGCCTGCAGGAACTTATACTTTAACTTATGAAATTTGTGAAATACTAAATCCTGCTAATTGCGATGACGCTCTAGTGATTATTACGGTTGGTGCCACAAGCATTATTGCAAACGACGACTATTCTTATGATGTAAATGGTCATACCGGCGAAACAGCTGTTGTAAATGTCTTTGACAATGACTTGCTTAACGGAAATCCTGTTAATCCTGCTGAAGTAATTCTGACAGAAACAATACCGGAAGACAACGGATACCTTGTTTTAAATCCTGATGGAACTGTTGATGTATTGCCAAATACTCCAGCCGGAACTTATTACTTGACATATCAAATTTGTGAAGTTTTAAATCCATCAAACTGTGATGATGCGCAGGTATTTGTAACTGTACTTCATGCAACAATTGCTGCAACTGATGATAACTTTACATCTTCGGCGGTCGATTGCGAATTAGGTGGCGTTGCAGGAAATGTTCTTGATAACGACTTGCTTGATGGAGCGCCGGTTGATTTTAATGATGTCGTTATTACTTTAACGAATGATGGAGGAATTGTTGGTGCATCAATTTCTGCCAACGGAGATTTAAATATCCCAGCAGGTCTTGCAGTTGGAACTTACTATCTGTCTTATGAAATTTGTGAAGTGATAAACCCAACAAATTGTGACAATGCTGACATTACAGTCGTTATTCAGGACTTTGTTGATCCAACAATTACTTGTCCCGGTGACGTTGCTGTAAACAGCGATGCCGGAAATTGTGAAGCAACAAATGTTGTTATTGGAACTCCAATATTTAATGATAATTGTGGTGTAAATACTGTAACCGGTGTTAGAGATGATATGCTTGCTTTAACTGATCCTTATCCACTCGGAACAACTACAATTACTTGGACAGTTACTGATTTCAGTGGAAATATTGCAACTTGTGAGCAAATTGTAACCGTAACCGATATCGAACTTCCAACAATAGTTTGTCCTGCTCCGGTAGCCGTAAATACTGATGCTGACGAATGTACAGCAAGTGGTGTTGATTTGGGAACTCCTGTGGTTGACGATAACTGTTCAATTCTTTCTGTAACCAACGATGCTCCGGCGGTATTCCCAATCGGAACAACAACAGTAACCTGGACAGTAACCGACGGTAGCGGAAACATTGCAACTTGTGAGCAAATTGTAACCGTAACCGACATCGAACTTCCAACAATAGTTTGTCCTGCTGATATTACATCATGTTCAAATGTAATCGACTTGGGAACACCGGTTGTTTCCGACAACTGTGGCATTCAAAGTATTGTTAATAACGCACCTGCTGTATTTACTTCAGGAACAACGGTGGTAACATGGACAATTACCGATGTAAACGGAAATGTGAATACCTGCGAACAACTGGTACATGTTTCACTTATGGAAGTGAGTGTTCAATCGTCAACTCAGGTAAGTTGCCATGGTGCAGCAGATGCAGAAATTATTGTGAATGTAGAAGGCTCAATGGGCGATATGGTGTTTAGCCTTAACGGCAGTGGACATCAAAATCATGGACATTTCACCGGATTAACCGGAGGTGATTATGTGATTGAAGTTATCGATGCGAATGGCTGCATATATTCTACCGGAACAATTATCATAGAAAACCCATTAGCACTAAACCTTTTAATTGAAGCAGATGCTCAGGTAACGTGTAACAATGCTACCGATGCAAGCATTACTGTAAATGCAAGTGGAGGTACAGGTGTTATTACGTATAGCCTGAACGGCGGAACACCGCAAACAGAAAATGTTTTCAGCGGACTGTCAGCAGGCAACTACACCATAATAGTAAGCGACGAATTGGGTTGTAGCATTAGCTCCGATGTTATTGTAATTGCAAATCCTGAAGCATTGAGCCTCAGCATTACTGCCGACACTCAGGTATCGTGCTTCGATGCCGAGGATGCAAGCATCAGCGTGTTTGCCAACGGCGGAACAGGAACATTGGTGTATAGCCTGAACGGCGGAACGCCACAAACAGAAAATGTTTTCAGCGGACTGTCAGCAGGCAACTACACCATAATAGTAAGCGACGAATTGGGTTGTAGCATTAGCTCCGATGTTATTGTAATTGCAAATCCTGAAGCATTGAGCCTCAGCATTACTGCCGACACTCAGGTATCGTGCTTCGATGCCGAGGATGCAAGCATCAGCGTATTAGTCAATGGCGGAACAGGTACATTGATGTACAGCCTCAACGGCGGAACACCGCAAACCGACAATGTATTCAGCAATTTGGCTGCCGGAAGCTACACCATAGTGGTTAGCGACGATAACGGCTGCAGCATTACGAGCGATGCCATTGTAATAGTAAACCCGCAAGCCTTGTCGATTCAGGTCAATGCTTCACAACAAGTGAGTTGCAACGATGCCGGCGATGCCAACATCAGTATTGTTGCAACAGGCGGAACAGGAGAGTATACATACACTCTTAACGGAGGCAATCCACAGTTAGAAAATACTTTCGGCAATCTTGCACCGGGCGAATATATGGTGCAGGTACTCGACGAAATGGGTTGCAGTATAAATTCCGATATAATAATAATTGAAAACCCCGGCCTGCTGCAAGCTGAAGTAACTACCACCAATGTTAGCTGCTTCGAAGCCAACGATGGCACTGCAACAATCAGCGTAAGCGGAGGTAGCGGCAGCATGGTTTACACCCTAATGGGAGGAATGCCACAGAACAGCGGAGAATTTACCGGTTTAGCTGCCGGTTCATACACAGTGCATATTGAAGATGCTTTTGGCTGCAGCACAAGCGTGAACTTTGAAATCTCGCAACCCGAAGTCCTCTCATTAAGCTATAGCAGTAATTGCATCACAGGTGAAGTGGCAATAACTTTGATTGCCGCCGGAGGTGCTCAACCCTACCAATATTCGATCGACGGAGGAATAAGCTATAGCTCCGAAGCACTGTTCACCCAGCTAACAGAAAATTCTACCATAGAACTTCAGGTAATAGATGCCAATGGATGTATCAGTGGAGGAATAAGCATACCGGTAGCCAGCTTGAATACACTGCAAACAACAGTAACTATGCTCGAAGCCAACACGTGTTATGGTGTGGCCGATGCCATGGTAGAAGTTATGCCACTGGGGGGTGTAGCTCCTTACTACTTCTCGATTAACGGAAGCGAAGACAGCGATAGCGGAATTTTCGCAAATCTGCCGGCAGGCTCACACCAAGTGCTTGTTCACGACAGCAATGGATGTCCGTCGTACACCGAATTCTTTATCGACAGTATCGAAGAAATTGTTATTGAGACCATTTCGTCGACCAATGCCGACTGCACCGGCACAACAGGTGGATTGGCCGAAATAGAAATTAGCGGTGGTGCCGGAATGTATAACTACTCCTGGTCGAACGGCATGGAGACCAACCGCATCGAAAACCTTTCTGCAGGAGTGTATGTGGTAAGCGTTACCGATGCCAACAATTGTACGAAAGAATTCGAAGTTATAATTGACAGAGACGATGTCGAAATACCTTTGGTCTTCAACAATGTATTCTCGCCAAACTACGACGGTTACAACGACTTGTTTGTTCTGGGTAATCTGGAACTCTACCCCGACAACGAGCTGGTAATACTTAACCGTTGGGGCAACGAGGTGTACACCATGCAATCGTACGACAATTCGTGGGACGGCAGCGACCTGAGCGAAGGCACCTATTTCTATGTACTTAAAGTGAACATCTGCGATAAAATGGAAACCTTCAGCGGATATATAACCATATTGCGATAACACCAAACCATAACTAAAAATGAACAAAACAATGAAAAAGTTTCATATTCTGGTAGCAGTCCTTTTAATGACTGCTACCGGTTTTGCCCAGCAAAACACCATCTTCAACCAGTATATTTTCAGTCCGATGACCATTAATCCTGCCTATGCAGGCACAAAACAATGGACCAACATTAACACCACTTACGGAGCACAGTGGGTTGGTCTCGAAGGAGCTCCGCAGTCGCTGTCGGTAAGCATCGAAGGGCCGGTATTGGCCACCATGGGGCTGGGATTGCAGTATATAAACGACCGCATCGGAGCGCAGACACAGCAATCGCTATATGGAAGCTATGCCTACATTCTAAAAATAAACCAGCGATGGAATCTGTCGATGGGCTTGGCAATGGGTATATCGTATTTTAGTCTCGATGGCACCAAACTTATCAGCGAAAACAATGCTGACCCCGCTATTCCGGTGAACTCGGTGAACTCGGTGCGTTTTGACCCCAAAACCGGTCTGTTTCTATATTCCGACAGGTTTTATCTGGGTGTGTCGGTTACCGATTTACTGGGCAATCTCATCGAAAGCAACGACCGGCTGGCACCAAAGCAAGAAAGGCATTACTATCTGACATCGGGATATGTGTTCGATTTGGGCAAAGATGTAAAAGTGAAACCCAGTTTTTTGATAAGGGAAGATTTCAGCGCATTAACCAATATCGATTTGAATACGTATTTTTTGTTTAAAGAGACTTTTTGGTTTGGTGTAACCTATCGGTTTGGGGCAAGCCTCATTACAAGTGAAACCCTCGACAACAGTCTGCGCAAAAGAGATGCACTTGTGTTTATGACAGAGTGGAATATTAACAACAGTTTGATGATAGGCTATGCATATACCCATTCACTTACCGCCCTTAACGGTTTTTCGGGCCACGAAGTTACTCTGAACTATACTCCTCCTCGACGCGTTGATGCACGGATGTCGACACCACGTTACTTTTAAAACATAAAAACAACCAGAACAATGAAAACACAACATTATATTCGATTTATATTTGGCCTGGCCATGCTACTGATGTTCAGCACAACCGGCATGGCACAGAAAAACCTGACAAAAGCCAAAGAAGCCATGGATAGGTTTGCATATACCGAGGCCATTGGCTATTTCGAAAAGTATTTCGTGCTACATCCGCCTTCGTCAGGCAATCTGCGCGACATCAGCTATTGCCATTTAATGATGAATAACCAAAAAGAGGCTGCTAAATGGTTAAAAAGGCTTTCGGTGAAACGCGATGCCACCGCTTACGACATTTTAATATACGCACGCACGCTTCACTCGCTGGGCGAATATGCCGAAGCCATTGAACATTACCAGCGCTATGGCGTGATGAAACCCGAAGATAAAAACACAGCCGACGCAATGATAAGTGCCTGTAACCAGGCAATCGAATGGATTGAAAACCCCGAGCATTACGAAGTTGAAAACCTGATGGCTGTGAATTCAGAAAATTCTGATTTTGGATTGATTGCGTATGAAGATCACTATGTTTTTACCTCCGACCGCCGCAACAAGTCGATGTATACCGATAAGGAAGTGCACGGATGGACAGGAAACCCTTACTACAAATTGTATAAAACAGATCAATCGAAACCCAACACAGGCGAAATACTGGCACAAATCAACGGTGATTTCCACACCGGACCTGCGGTGTACGACACCGATAATAAGGCAATGTTTTTCACCAGAACCCGTATTGTAAAACAAAAACAACGCCCCACAAACCCTGACCCCACCAGTTGGATGAACCCTCCCTCCAACGACTTGTACACCAACAGGCTCGAAATATATATTGCTCATAACGAAAACGGGAATTGGTCGCAAGCAAAGCCTTTTGAGCATAATCGTGCCGAGGAATATTCGGTAGGTCACCCGACTCTAAGCCCCAATGGAAAAATTTTGTATTTTGTTTCGGACATGCCCGGCGGTTATGGCGAAACCGATATTTACTACAGCCACAAGCAGGCAGATGGAAGTTGGAGTAAGCCTGCAAATGCAGGCAGTAATATCAATACAAGCGGCAAAGAAATGTTTCCGCATATCGACAACGAGGGCACACTATACTTTAGCAGCGACGGACATGCGGGAATGGGTGGTCTCGACATATTTAAAGCAAGCGGTGCCGAAAACAACTGGTCGGTAGCCGAAAACCTACGCTACCCGATTAACTCCTCGGGCGATGACTTCTCGATATACTACACCGAAGCCGGAAAACAGGCCTATTTTTCATCGAACCGTGAGGGAGGCAAAGGCAGCGACGATATTTACCGCCTCACCTGGTCACCCCCCACACAACTGGTGCTGGCTGTTAAAACACTAGAGAACTTCGATGGGATGCTCACTCCCCTACCCTATGTAAATTTAGACATCAAAGCCAATAGCGATGGTAGTGTTACAACAACCAAGACCGACCAGGAGTCAGTTGTGTATATGCAGGCCGATTGCAACGAAACCTACACCATAAAAGCACAACTCGAAAACCACTTTTCGCAAACTGCCATGGTAAGTACCGAATGTACAACGAAATCGGACACCATTTGGGTTGAGGTTGTGCTCGAACGGATTGTGATAAACAAAGCCATCGTGCTTAAAAACATTTACTACGACTTCGACAAGTGGAACATCAGACCCGATGCTGCCATAGAACTCGATAAGCTGGTAAACATCTTGAAAGAAAACCCCGAAATTATCATTGAACTCGGTTCGCATACCGACTCGCGCGGCTCGAAGCAGTATAACGAGACGCTTTCGCAACGACGTGCCGAATCGGCAGTGGCCTACATCATTAGCATGGGCATTGAAGCAGAACGCATTACGGCCAAAGGCTACGGCGAATCGGGACCCGTGAACGAATGCGTTGACGGTGTAAATTGCAGCGAAGAAGCGCATCAGATGAACCGTCGCACCGAGTTTAAGGTAACCGGATATCGACATGGTTTAGTGAGTACTGAGTAGTTGTGCGACATTACTCATTGTTCAACCAAAGCAGTCCGTAATATTCGGGCTGCTTTTTTTGTTAAAGTCCAATAAGAGTTATTTAAAAATAATGATTGATTCTAAATCAGAAAATGTATATTTTTGAAGGTGATTAAAACAATCATCACAATGAAAGCACTCTTCAGCCTTATTGCTTCAATCGTTATCACACAGTGTTGCCTTGCTCAATCGTTTCAATCGTATCATATCGCCTATGATAATTATTTGAACGACAGTATTTTAAAAAGCCATTCCTTTATCAGCGACAGCTTGATTATTAATGAATTGGTGCAGGTTCCGCTGGTGTTGCACATCGAAATCATCGATTTGCACAACAAAGAGGTGCGTAATATTTACCACAGCAATATTTATTATTCGTTTCTCGAAAATAAAACATACTCTTCAGAAACCGATATAAGAATTAGACGCGATACACTTAAGTTCAGCTGGTACCGTCAGACCAACCGCAAGAACATCGATTGGGAGAAATATGTGATAAATTATCCCGGCATGGCACACCAAAAGAAGTACCACAGAAAAGTGTTGCGCGAAAGCCCGAAGAAAAAAATAGCCTATAGGTTTACGAATGAAACTAAAGACATTGCAGACTATACCTGTAAGCAGGCGCTGTTGCAAATTGATGATGATGCCTACGAGATTTGGTATTATCAACCCGAAGACCTCCGAAAAATAAAAGTTAACGCGATTACCATCTTTAATAAAATTCCCGGCATTATAATGGAGGAAAACTGCAATGGGGTGCTTAGGCGTAAGGCAACATCGGTTGGAAGAAATATATGGCCGGGGCATGATTTTCGGTATTTCTATTTGTAAAAATTGCCGCGTAATGTTTGCGTGCAATTAACTCACCAAAGCTTTCCTGCAAAACAAAAGCAACCGGAATCTTTCCCGGTTGCTTTGTTGTCGTGGCTGTACTAAACTATTTGTATTTAATCAGTTTCAGTGTTTTGGCTTCGAAATATCCTCTTACGGCCACATTGTCGTCAACCATCATAATTCCATCAAAATCAACACCATCATCAGCTTCTTTGCACGACCTTTCGTATAGCTTGTTGAAAAAATTATCGATATCGTCTTTACCCATTTTCATCTGGCCTAAACCGGTGAAGTTTTTTACTTCGATTTCTTTTACTTCTGTGTATGCAAACGTAGGCTTGCTCAGAAAGTAAATGTCTTTTTTACCACATTTTTTCTTGTATTCTTTCGAAATGATGCTGCAGCCTGCATTTTCGGCCAGGGTTCCGGTTTTAAATTTAATAAGCTCAATTTTGTTGGGGCTGTGAATAATCACTGCGTCAAAAGCTACCTGTTTGCCTTTGGTTTCTTTTTTGATTGATTTGTCAACGGCAACAATCACTTCTTTAATCCCGGATGGGTCCATACCGGCTGCGGCTTCGTCTTTCTTGCTGTTCGAAACTTTGGTTTTACCCACCACCATGTATTCGCTGGTAGGAATGGTTTTTACAAACAACAATTTCCCGTTGTAAATTGTTGAGGCTTGCGCATTCTGCGCCTGTGCCGCACCAAACATAAAACAAATCACAATTAACGAACAAACCAATTTTTTCATGTGTATATAATTTTGTAAACGTTTAAAATTCAGTTAATTAAAAA
>CAZEHA010000018.1:0-58813 GCA_964511665.1 uncultured Bacteroidales bacterium | reverse complement strand
TTTAATTGTTTTTATTCAACTTAACCAGTGGTCCAATTTTCGGGGAGTATTATATTACTGCCATAGATACAGCCAATTGGAATGCGGCTTCGGTTGGTAGTTTTAATGAACTTGATCCTGTTTACACAAGCAGTCAGGCAGCCAATATTACCGCCACCGACATTAACAATTTAAGCAACCTGTCGGGAGTAAATACCGGCGACCAGGACATCAGCGGTATTGCAATCAACACGCAAGCAATACAGGACACTGCGTCACAAATTAGAGCCGACATTCCCGATGTAAGCGGATTTATAAGCAGCGAAGCTGATCCGGTTTACACAAGCAGCGAGGCAGCCAATATTACCGCCACCGACATAACCAATTTAAGTAACCTGTCAGGAGTAAACACCGGCGACCAAGATATAAGCGGAATTGCAATCAATACTCAGGCAATACAGGATACTGCCTCACAAATCAGAGCCGATATTCCCGATGTAAGCGGATTTATTTCAAGTGAAACCGACCCTGTTTATACAGGTAGTCAGGCAGCCAATATTACCGCTACCGATATTACCAATTTAAGCAACCTGTCGGGAGTAAATACCGGCGACCAGGATATAAGCGGTATTGCAATCAACACACAGGCAATACAGGATACTGCCTCACAAATCAGAGCCGATATTCCCGATGTAAGCGGATTTATTTCAAGTGAAACCGATCCTGTTTATACAAGTAGTCAAGCAGCAAACATTACTGCTACCGACATTACCAATTTAAGCAACCTGTCGGGAGTAAACACCGGCGACCAGGATATAAGCGGTATTGCAATCAACACGCAAGCAATACAGGATACTGCCTCACAAATAAGAGCCGACATTCCAGATGTAAGCGGATTTATAAGCAACGAAACCGACCCTGTTTATACAGGTAGTCAGGCAGCCAATATTACAGCTACCGATATTACCAATTTAAGCAACCTGTCGGGAGTAAACACCGGCGACCAGGATATAAGCGGTATTGCAATCAACACTCAGGCAATACAGGATACTGCAGCACAAATCAGAGCCGATATTCCTGATGTAAGCGTATTTATTACAAGTGAAACCGACCCTGTTTACAATAGTATGTTTTCAATTACAAATCCATTATTGGGAGACTTATTAAAATACAACGGAACCCTGTTCATTCAATCCACTCCAAACATTTTAGATAGTATATATATTTACAATTCAAAGACCGGTGTGAAATTGACTCCAAATAATGCCGCTGCAAATGTAGATTTGGTTTTGCAGCCCAAAGGATATGGAGCAATCATAGCCCAACAGCCAGACGGGACAGCAGCAGGAGGAAATAACAGGGGAGAAAATGCTGTGGATTTGCAGATGTATAGATATGATGCCACTCAGGTTGCGAGTGGTGATTATTCAATTATAATTGGTGGAAAAAATAACAAAGCCACCGCAAGCAACTCATTAGCATTGGGATTTGAGAATACTGCCAGCACAAATTTATCCGTCGCAATAGGAGGACGAAACACAGCCAGCGGAAATCTCGGTTCGCTTGCACTTGGTTTCATGAATACAGCCAGCGGACAATTGTCAACCGCTTTGGGCACAGAGACTACTGCCAGCGCACCGTATGCTACAACATTGGGTCATCTAACAACAGCCAATGGCTTGTGGTCAACTGCAATGGGAAAAAGTTCAATTTCATCAGGGCAGTATGCCTTTGCAATGGGAAATGTTACCACTGCATCCGGATATGCAGCACTGGCAATGGGAGATTACACCACAGCTTCAGGCAGGATATCAACTGCCTTTGGAAATAGAACAACGGCTCCATCGGCTTATGAAACTGTTATCGGACGATATAACAGTGATTACACTCCTTCAAGTACAACAGACTGGATTACTACCGATCGACTTTTTGTAGTAGGAAATGGCGCAAGCGATGTAACAAAAACCAACGCCCTTACCATCTTAAAAAATGCCAATACCACCATTGGCGGTTCGCTAACAATAAATGGAAACGGAACAGATGCAAGTGTAACTTTTCCAACCACAAGAGGTACAAACGGGCAGGTACTAAAAACCAATGCTGATGGTACCACAGAATGGGCAAATGCAGAAGAAGCCGGTACACAAGCCGGAGAAATGAAATATTGGGACAGCACAGCATGGACAACTGTTGATGCCGGCGAAGAAGGTGATATTTTAACATTTGTTGGAGGCAAACCGGTTTGGTGTTATGTTTCTGAGACTATAACACACAATGGATTGGAGTATAAAACAGTACGGAGTATAACAGGTCAAATTTGGTTGGATCGTAATCTTGGCGCTTCACAAGTTGCCACAAGTAGCACCGATGTTGATTCTTACGGCGATTTATACCAATGGGGACGCGGTACAGATGGACACGAAAGTCGAACATCAGGCACAACAACAACACTAAGCACCACCGATTCTCCCATAGATGGCAATTTTATTATAAATCCAAGCAGTCCTTACGATTGGCGTAACCCTCAAAGTAATATTTTGTGGCAAGGTGTAAGCGGGACAAACAACCCTTGTCCAAGCGGTTATCGCTTACCCACCGACGCAGAATTGGAAGCAGAACGTGCAAGTTGGAGTAGCAACAATGCAGCCGGTGCTTTTGCCTCACCGCTTAAATTGCCAATGGGCGGTGGTCGCCGCTACATGAATGGGACACTCTATGGTGTGGGGATTAATGGAGGTTATTGGTCAAGCACTGTAGATGGAGTTAATATAAGACGTTTGTATTTCGGAACTACCGATGCCAACATTGACGCCACACAAAGGGCAGGTGGGGTATGTGTTCGTTGCATTAAGGATTAAGGATTAAGGATTAAGGATTAAGGATTAACAGGTAAAAAAGATAAAATCAAATTATAAAAAAAACAGTAATGATAAAACTAATCGAAATACTCTTTTTATGTCTCGGACTGACAGGGTTACACGCACAAGAAAGTATTAACGCCACAGGCAATAATGCTCTCGGCAGCGGAGGTTCAGCAAGTTATTCCGTGGGGCAAGTTTTTTACACCACAAACACAGGTACAAATGGTTCTGTGGCACAAGGAGTACAGCAACCCTACGAAATTTCGATAGTAACAGCCATTGATGAAGCTATAGGCATAAGTCTTACCGTATCTGCTTATCCAAACCCAACATCGGATTATATAACTTTGGTAGTGAACGATTTCGAATCTTCACAATTACATTTTCAATTGTTTGATTTGCAAGGCAAACTTTTACAAAGCGAAAAAATAAAAGGCTCTCAAACAAGTATTAACATGAGTAATCTTTTACCTGCCACGTATTTTATTAAAGTAGCACAAGGCAATAAGGAATTAAAAACTTTTAAAATCATCAAACATTAAAAATATGAACAGAATTTTATTTACATTATTTTTATCATTAAGCATAGTAGTAAAACTATTTGCGCAAACAGCTGTTGCACCAAGTGCTGGTGACGGAACTAGCGGAAATCCGTATCAGATTGCAACATGGGAAAATCTTTATTGGATTACACAGGATAACAGCAGGCTTTCAAAGTACCCATTAGCCTTACGTATTTCATATTTGCCAACATGCCATTTACTGCATTTCGACAATGAGTAATATAATTTTCGATAATTGCAGCCCAAAACCGGCAACTTTTTTCAATTTTTGCGGTTTATTGCTATGAATGCTATGAATGCACGAAAAATATATTCCACTGTGTTTGCCCTGCTTACCCTTGCAGGTAGTATTGGCTTTTTTGTAGTGGAGCACTTTTGCAATTCGTGTATGTCGGGCAATTTCGAAATAAGCATTTTTTCGGCAGCCGACAAGCACCATCACCACGGCGATTGTACCAATTGCACCCAAAACGGCGAAACCTGCGAGTGCCATCACAAAAACGAAGACCACGATTGCAGCAGCGAATATTTTTCGCTGGCATGGGCTCCGTCTCAACCGGCACCCGAACCGATCAATCTTTGGCCTCAACTTCGGGCTAAAGCCTCTATGCAAATAGTTGAAGCATGTTTTACCGACAATATTTTCACGCTTTGCGAAAAACTTTTACCCCTACCGCCCTTACTCAATCACGTAAAACATACACTTACCTGCATCATGACTTTTCGATTATGATGAGCTAAATGCGTATTCAATACAGCATTTGTTTAATCATTAATCGGAATTATTATGTTATGTAAAAAAATTCTTTTTATTGCATTGTTACTCATACCCGGACTAATGCATGCTCAAATAACGGGCACAGTTAGCCACGCCGAAGGAGGCTCAAAAAAAGCGCTTCCGGGTGTAAACGTTTATTGGTTGGGTACAAGCATCGGAACGGTAAGCGATTCAACTGGCCGGTATCAGATTGACAAACCTGCCGATAGCGACAAACTCATTTTTAGTTTTGTCGGGTTCAAAACCGATACTATCAGCGTAAAACAATCGTCGAAAAAACTCGATGTTACCCTATCGGCAAGTCTGCTTCTCGATGAAGTTACCATAGGCGAGCGCAATACAAGCACCACTATCGAGCGCCTCGACCCCTTGGTTACCCAGCGCATCACAAGCCACGAGCTAAAGCAGGCTGCCTGTTGCAATTTGGGCGAAAGCTTCGAAACCAACGCTTCGGTTGATGCTGCCTACAGCGATGCCGCAACGGGCGCAAAGCAAATTAAGCTATTGGGTCTTAGCGGAAAATATGTGCAATTGCTCACCGAAAACATCCCGAATTTTTACGGGTTGGCATCGAGCTACGGGCTTGAATACGTACCCGGGCACTGGATGAACTCAATAGCCATATCGAAAGGTACGGCAGCAGTAAGCTACGGATACGAGGCCATTACAGGGCAAATAAACACCTGGTACAAAGAACCTGCCCACAAAGCCGATTATTTCTTCTTGAATTTATTGGGAAACTCGGCCGGTAAAACCGAGATTAACATGGATGGTACGGTGAAGATTAACGACAAAATAAGCACCATGCTGCTTGTGCATGGCGGCTACGATTTTACCGAGAACGACCACGATCACGATGGCTTCCTCGATATGCCGGTAGTGAAACGGTATATTCTGTTTAACCGATACAATGTAGAATGGAGTCCCGGATTCGAATCGAAGTTAGGTGTAAAATACCTGAACGAAAGCCGGCAGGGAGGTCAATCGAGGCATTTGGCAAATCCTTATATCATTTCGATTGATACACGGCGTGCCGAGGCATTCTTTAAATCGGGCTATACCTACAACAGCGACTGGCACCGCAGTCTGGCCTTTATTTCGGCATACTCCTATCACAATCAGCAAAGTGTGTATGGAAACACCCTGTACAATGCGGTTCAACACAGTGTTTACACCAATTTTATTTACACTTCCGATATGGATGATGCCGGAAAGCACAGTATGCAAAACGGGCTGAGTTACAAACTCGACAGCTATCACGAAACACTCAACCTAAGCAACACGGTGCGCACCGAGCATGTTCCCGGGGCATTTGCCGAATACAGCTACAAACCCGGCAAATCGTTTACGGGGGTGGCAGGTATTCGTGCCGACTATCACAATTTGTACGGATTTTTTATCACTCCACGAATGCATTTGCGCTACTCTATTTCGGGTACCACAACACTAAAAGCGTCGGCCGGTAAGGGAACACGCACCCCTATGGTGTTGGCCGAAAATGCCTATTTGTTTGCCAGCAGCCGACAAATAAACATCGCCGGCGATTTAATTCCCGAAGAAGCTTGGAATGTGGGTGGAAACATTATGCAGATAGTACCTGCCGGAAATCGCGAAATTACCATTGTTGCCGACTTTTACCGCACCGGGTTTACCAATCAGATTGTTGTTGACCTCGACAGCGATATCAACACACTGATGTTTTATAACCTTGAGGGGAAATCGTATTCCAATGTGGCTCAAATCGAGGTGATATACCCGTTTATAAAAGGAATGGATTTTAATGCGGCATTTCGTTTTAACGACGTGAAGCAAGAAATTGGCGGAGTATTACGCGAGGTGCCTTTCACCAGTAACTACAAAGCCTTAGTGAGTGCTTCGTATAAAACGCCTCTTAAAAAGTGGCAATTCGACGTTACGGCACAATTCAATGGAGGCGGCCGCATTCCTTCTACCATCGAAAATCCGGAACCTTACCACCGAGCTGACCGCTTTGCTCCCTACACCATATTGAATGCACAAATTACCAAGTACTTTAAGTATTGGGAAATGTATGCCGGTTCCGAAAACATCACCAATTTTGTGCAGCACAATCCGATTATTGCCGCCGACAATCCGCACGGCGAACATTTTGATGCTGCCATGATATGGGGTCCGGTGCACGGTCGCAAGTTTTACATTGGCATAAGATATGCATTACAACGCGACTAATTAAAAAAACGCTATATTTGCAAACAAAACTATGAGTAAACATGTTAACAATTAAAACCAAATAAATATGAAAAACCTGATTGTAATTATTGTAGCCGTTGTGTTCTCGCTTGTTTCGGTTCAAAACACCTACGCCGAAAAAGAGAAGCCAAACAACAAAAAAGAAGTAAAATTAAGTTGTGAAATGAAATGTCAGGCATGCGCCGACAAAGTAACCAAACAGTTGTCGTTTACCAAAGGTGTTCGTGCCGTTGAGGCCGATTTCGAAAAAGACGTTGTAACTGTGGTGTACAACAGCGAAAAAACCTCACCTGAAAAGCTTATTTCCTCGCTCGAAAAAATAAACTACACAGCAAGTGTGGCTAAATCGGGTTGCTGCAAAGGCAGCGGTGTGGGTTGCTGCAAAGGCGGCGGCGAAACCAAACCCGCCTGCGGCCAGCATCAACAGTCGGGCTGTGCCGGCAAACAAACTACCGGAGAAGCTGCTCCTGCCGGATGTGGCTCGAAAACCCATTCGGGCTGTGCAGGAAAACAAACAACCGGTGAAAGTAAACCGGCCGGCTGCGGAGGTCATTAACCACAACCAATGCTCGTATTAATGAAGCGGTTTGAATGTAAACCGCTTTTTTTTATTTTTACAAAAAAAAAACTATGCACCGGCGCATCGTCATCATACTTGTTGCAGCACTATTTCTTACAGGGCTTTCGTGCAGTCGCAATGTTGAATGCCCTGCTCTTTCGGATGATGATTTTGCTAATTTTCCATATCATGCCGGCGACACACTGAAATTTTTCAATGAACAATTGGGAACAAAACTCCTGGTAGTTAATGAAATTCATCGCTCGGAAGCCTATTCGTACGCATGCCGCGACCTGAACAGAATATGTAACTGCGAACAATATGCCGAAGCGCTGCTACAACCGACCAACGACACCACATTGTTCATGAGCCTGAAGATGCTTTTGCAATCGACCAACAATACTTGCCGCTTTTACTATTCGCTGATGGGGTTCCAATTTGAATTCGATTTCGAAAACGATGCGCCATATGTGTATTTGATGCCTGATATATTTTTTGAAGACAATCTTGTGGTTTCCGATTCGTTATTTTCGAATGTTTACCGCATCGAAAACACTAACTTTTCTGTGAGCAACATCCATCGGGTTTATTTCAATCGGGAAACCGGTATAATACGGTTCGACGAATATATAGGAGGCCATATCTGGGTTTATGAATATTAGTAACAAGCTTTTCATTTTTTTACGGCAAGTACCGAAAATACTGAATCACTTCATATTACGCCAGTTTTTATCGCTGTTTAATACATAACCTGCCTTTGCAATGTGTTAGTATTTGCTGCACAGAAATCAACGCACAAGCTATTTCCCAGCTCTCAATGTAATACATTTAGTGCAGTGCTACACAACACTTCTCAATCGGGGACTTAGGTGTATGAGGTAAAATACATAAACTAAGAAAACAATACTTATATAATTATTTGAATAACACAAGTTTAACCTTCAAAATAAATACAGCAAACAATCGATTGCTTCCCATCATTTACACTTTCTTAACATTAGACTAAAACCTTAACAATTACCTAATAAAAACATATTGATGCCGTAAAATTCACGTCGATTTATCGTAGTTTATTTGCTGCATGAAAACCAATTCTAAACAAAAAATTAAAAAAACTATGAAACGAACAATCTATTTATTCGTGATTTTAGCTGTTTCAGCTATTGTACTGAACTCGTGTAAACCCGAGGAGCAAACTCCCGACACTACATTCACCATCACGCAAAACATTACCGAAAACACCACATGGGAAACCGGAAAAACCTATATTTTGGCCGGTCGCATTACTGTGGTATCGGGAGTAAGTTTAACCATTGAGCCCGGTGTTATTATTAAAGGACAGGCCGGCACGGGTGCCAATGCCACTGCACTGATTATTGCCCGTGGCGCACAAATTTTTGCCGAAGGCACTGCCACACAGCCCATTATTTTCACCACCATTGCCGATGAAATTGAACCCGGTATGGTAGCCAGTCCCAACCTCGACCCAGACCTGAACGGATTGTGGGGTGGTTTAATTGTTTTGGGGAATGCTCCCATTTCTGCATCAAGTGATGCCATGCAAATAGAAGGCATTCCACCTTCAGACCAAAATGGATTGTACGGTGGCAACAACGCCAACGACAACTCGGGTATTATCCGCTATGTTTCAATTCGTCACGGTGGAGCCAATATAGGCGAAGGCAACGAAATCAACGGTCTCACCTTGGGTGGTGTAGGTGCAGGAACCACAATTGAGTACGTAGAAGTAATTGCCAATCAAGACGATGGTATCGAGTTTTTTGGTGGTACAGTAAATGTATCTCATGCATTAGTATGGAATGCCGGCGACGATGCCATCGACACCGACCAGTCTTGGGCAGGTACTTTAAACAACTTTATTGTTATTGCAGGTAACGATACCGACCACACACTCGAAATCGACGGCCCCGAAGGAGCCATGCTGGCCGGTCACACCGTTCAGAACGGTAGCATAAAAGGAAGTAGTGTTGCCGAACTAGGCGATTTTCGCGCCGGTGCCCGTGGCACATCCCAAAACATTTATTTCTTTAATTTCCCCGATCCGGCCACATCAGATGGTCGTGGCGACTTCTCACTGTCGGGTGATGCTACCATTGCAAACTTTGCAGCCGGTGATTTGGTTTTTAGCAATCTGCAAATCACCTTAGCCGATGGTGTTGAACTAACATCGGTGTTTAAAAACGGAACCGACACACATGCCACGGCTGTTGCTGCAGGAGCAAACACTGTGGGTGCCGACAAAACAAAATTCACCAATTGGACATGGGCTTATTTGGCAGGTGAACTTTCAGACTTTTAATATAAGTTTTTTTTCAGACAGAATGCTCGCAGGCCAAAAGGTCTGCGGGCTTTTGCATTAATCATACGCAATATTACACACACAATGAACCCAAAAACGATGATGTTGACTGCCATGCTGCTTGTAGTGCAGATTTTGGCCTTTTCGCAGGAAGCTACAGTTAGGGGAACCGTTTACGATGCGCAGTCGGGCGAAAGTTTACCGGCTGTTGCTATAGTAGTTCAGGGGACAAACACAGGAACCACCTCCGACCTCGATGGTAAGTTTAACCTAAAACTACAGCCGGGCAACTATACGCTCGAATTTTCGTTTATTTCGTATCAAACACTTGTGGTTAAGGATGTTCAACTGAAATCCGGTCAGGTATTGGTTTTGGGCGACATATTACTTAAAGAAGAAGGCTTCCTGCTTGCCGAGGTAACCGTTACAGCCAACGAAGTGAGAAATAACGAAAATGCTTTGGTTGCCATGAAGCGTAAATCGGTAAGCATGATTGACGGTATATCGTCGGCAAATTTCAAAAAAATTGGCGACTCCGATGCAGCATCGTCGATGCGGCGTGTACCTGGGGTTTCGGTAACAGGAGGCAAATACGTCTTTGTACGTGGTCTGGGAGACCGATATGCCAAAACTATACTTAATGGCATGGACGTACCCGGTCTCGACCCCGACAGAAACACCATTCAAATGGACATTTTTCCGGTGAATATTATCGACAATATTGTTGTTACCAAAACCTTTGGAGCCGAGTTACCCGCCGATTTCACCGGTGGCATTATCAACATCGAAACCAAAGATTTTCCCGAAACCAAGCAAAGCAGCTACAGTTTTTCGGCAGGCTACAACCCCGGAGCACATTTCAATTCGCAATACCTGACCTATGCCGGCGGGAAAACCGATTTTCTCGGATTCGACGACGGTACCCGGGCGATACCCGCAACTACCAACATCCCGCAATTTGCCGAAGTAGTCGGCAATATTCATGGCGAAAAGGCACAGCGCTATAAAGAAATTTTGGGTGCATTCAACCCAACAATGGCTGCATCACAAAAAATGAGCCTCATGGATTTCGGTTTTGGGGCAAACTGGGGCAATCAGATTGTGAAAAGTAAACGTACTATAGGATATACTTTTGCCATATCGTACAAAAATTCTACTGATTATTACCAAGATGTAGAATATGGGCGATATGGTCTTCATGGCAATAAAGACCTCAACGAACTCGACAGGCGAGAGTACCAAGTTGGAGAATTTGGTGCGAATTCGGTTTTTGTCAGTGCAATGGCCGGCATCGCTTTTAAAACGGTTAAAAACAAATACCGTATCAACCTGATGCATTTGCAAAACGGTGAATCGAAAGCAGGAATCTTCGATTTCTATAAAACCAGCCTCGGTTCAAATTTCGATGGACTGATTCACACTCTCGACTATAGCCAGCGTAATCTAACCAATTTATTAGTCGATGGCAAGCATTCATTCGAAAATACAAAATGGAGTGCCGACTGGAAGTTTTCGCCTACACTATCGGGCATATACGACCCCGATGTTCGTTTTACACGATACGAAAACCGCGAAGGAGTATACAGTATCAGCACCGAATCGGGTTTCCCTGAAAGAATTTGGCGCAGATTGTTGGAATTCAACATTTCGGCTGCCGGCAATGCGGCATACGAGTATGTGATATTTTCGCGAAAAGCGAAGCTTCAGTTTGGGGCAGCCTACACTTACAAGCAACGTGAGTTTGTAATCAGAAATTTTGCCATTAACATCAGAGGTGTTTCGCTTACCGGTGACCCAAACGAAATTTTTTCGCCCGATAATTTATGGCCGCTTAACGGATCAGCCACACAGGGAACCACTTACGAAACACCGTTTGTGCCGGTGAATCCAAATCAGTTCAGTGCCAATGTTCACAGTCGTGCAGCCTATGTTTCAACCGAATTAAGCCCTCTTCCTACACTAAAGGTAGTTGTGGGATTACGATTCGAGCATTACATGCAGCGTTACACCGGCCGCGACCAACTGGGATACAACAGATTAAACAATGACGTTGTGCTCAATTCTCCCGGCGTATTCCCTGCTCTTAACCTGATATGGTCGCTCAGCGAAAAACAAAACCTCCGCATGGCTGCGTCAAAAACCATTGCCCGCCCTTCGTTTAAAGAACTATCGTACGCCGAAATTTTCGACCCTATTAGTGGTAGAACATTTATTGGTGGTTTATTTCGAGATGCCAACGACATGGCAGGCGTAGAATATTGGAACGGCAATCTTACAATTACTGACATCTACAACATCGACCTACGTTACGAGTTTTTCATGAAAGACGCACAATTGTTTTCGGTAAGCGGTTTTTACAAAAACTTTATAAATCCTATCGAAATTGTACAGTTTGCAACTCAAATAGGGGCATTGCAACCACGCAACGTGGGCAACGGACGGGTGCTGGGCGCAGAATTTGAATTGCGCAAGCACCTCGGATTCATAACCCCTAAACTAAAAAGTATTTCGCTAAACCTGAACTATACCCATACGGCATCGAGAATAGAGCTCAGCAAAACTGAATTCGACAGCCGAACCGAGAATGCACGTACAGGGCAAATAATTGGCAACTACCGCGACATGGCCGGACAAGCACCTTATATTGTGAATGCAGGTATGTCGTTTAAGGGTGATAAAGGATTCTGGAAAGGATTAGAAGCAGCATTGTATTATAATGTTCAAGGCCCTACCCTGCTATATGCAGGCATCGCCGACCGACCCGATATTTATTCGAAACAATTTCACAGCCTCAATTTCAATATGAATATGGCTCTCACTGCCGACAATAAGCTGCAGGCAGGGATAAAAATTGAAAATATTCTCGATTCGAAACAGGAATCGGTATATGTGTCGTATGAAGCTGCCGATCAGTATTTTTCGAGACTGTATTCAGGACGCAGTTTTCAGTTTAGAATAAGCTATTCACCTTTTAAGTAACTGAAATATTGGAAAATACAACTATATACTTAACGATTAATTAAGTTTAATTTAACCTGCTGTTATTGGGCAGTAGCTAATTTTGACAATGCCAACGCCATGCAAAATGGTACAACACTAACAATAAGCAACAACATGGTAAAGCACAACATTTTACTGGTCGACGACGACAACGACATTCTTGAGTTTCTGGAATACAACTTCAAGAAAAACGATTTCAACGTACACGCCTGTTCAGGAAGCAGCGAAGCCTTGAGTTATGTGCAAAAAAACATTCCCGATGTTGTAATACTCGATGTTATGATGCCGGGAATGGATGGCATAGAATTATGCGAACGTATGCGCGAAAAATTCAATGGAAAATCGGTTATCATCATAATGCTTACTGCCCGTGGCGAAGACTATTCGCACATTGCCGGTCTTGAAGCAGGTGCCGACGATTATATTGTAAAACCCATAAATCCGAAAGTGTTAATTACCAAGGTAAAAGCAATGTTGCGCCGCCAGAGTAATTATCAGAAGAACGGGAATGGAAAAATGCGCAGCGGCGAAACCAAAAACGGAGATTTTGTTATCGACCGCGAAAAGTACGTGATTTACGAAAACGGCAACAATCACCTGTTGCCGCGCAAGGAATTCGAACTTATGGCACTACTGGTTTCAAAACCGGGCAAGGTTTTTACCCGCGAAGAAATTTACGACAAAATTTGGGGCAGCACCTTTGTGGGCGAACGCACCATTGATGTACACATACGCAAACTACGCGAACGATTTGGCGACCGCTATATAAAAACCGTTAAAGGTGTTGGATACAAGTTTGTAGAAGGCAGTTCCGAATAAACATCATTCCAGATTCATGCGATACAACGAGCGTAAGTCGCCGGTGTATTTTTCGCGATACAAAAAATACAGTTTCCCACGGTGCACCTGAATTTAGTGATTTGTCTCCAGCAATAAATATATTATCGCAAATAGTTTATTAACAACAAATTGAGTTTTAACAAACAATAAATTCAGCGCACTAAGCAAATTTATTCATTTTTTAATATGTACGAATAACTTGAGATTTGTTACATTATTAAGCCTGATATGGGTGTATTCCTAAGCACTAGGGTTCACTTGTCATTTCAGGCAACGCGGCGCGGGCAGCCACCGACAAAAATGCGAGCCAGCCCGGGCGTGAATAGCCGTTTAAAAGAAAAAACACCAAAGGGCAAGCGACGCAAACACCCCACGAATCCGACTACGGTTTGCTTCGCGCCGCTTTGTTTTGTTGGCCCATTGTTTTAAACAGGGCTGTTATATTTTCGCATCAAGCGTGGACGCTTGCTGCATATAGTGTAGAGCAGCGCCAACAAAACACTACTTTGGTAGTTTTTTCATTAAACGGATTGAGCGGGGGGGCAGCATATTTTTGTCTTGATTTTTTGTTACTTTTTCATCAAGGAAAAAGTTGACAAATGAATAAATTAATTCTGTATCGATTTTTACATCAAAATCATTCCCTCTCTTTATTAGGGGGTAACCCTAAACGGCAGCATGAAAAAGGACAAGTTTGGCAAATTTAAGGCAGCACCTTTGTGGGCGAACGCACCATTGATGTACACATACGCAAACTACGCGAACGATTTGGCGACCGCTATATAAAAACCGTTAAAGGTGTTGGATACAAGTTTGTAGAAGGCAGTTCCGAATAAACATCATTCCAGATTCATGCGATACAACGAGCGTAAGTCGCCGGTGTATTTTTCGCGATACAAAAAATACAGTTTCCCACGGTGCACCTGAATATTGTCGATCCAGTAAAAATCGGGAATATGAATGTCGGGCCCCAAACTTCCATTGTGCAGAAAAATTTGCCTCACTACAGTTTTTCCATTACGGAGAAATACGGCATATACCTTGCCATTGGCATTATCGACCACTATTTGATTTTCGATAAACCGGTTGTTCTGAAACGAAATACCGGTGCTGCCCAAAAACTCGAAACGCGGGGTATACCATTCAATCAGCGAATCGGTATAGTTAATTATGGCTATGGTATCGTTTGCTTTAACAACAGGAGCAAACACCGGTTTGTACATCATCATTTTTTCGAAACGTAAATCGGCTGCATCGGGACCCTTTTGCCCCATGGAAAAGAACAAACCCTGAAACGCAAGCATTTCGAGTTTTCGTTCATCGGCTATGGTTCTAAACATTTCCCATTGCAGACTGATTGTATCGGTGTAGTAGTAAAACAGCACCTGATTGCTTTCGGCATATTCGCCAAACAGCAGCTTTCCCATGCTTTCGAGTTTGCATGGTTGCATAGCTTCGTTGAATTTTTTTATGGGATACTGATAAGCAAGCTCCACTGATTTGTGTGCAAACACCAGTTGAAATGCCGACTTTTCGGTAAGATAATGTATGTTCCCCAGGCAATCGCGAAATAAGTTGCCCTCAATACCCACGCAATGCGTAAAAACAGTATCGCCTTGCGGCCCCATCATTACCAGCCATGGGTTTTTATCTTTGCCGTAGCGATAACAGTAACCCACATACAGTATTGAATCGCCCACAAAAGTGTAGTCGCTAACATCGAGCAGCATGCCACGACTGACATTAAAAACAGGCCTTACCTCGGCCGGTGGCAGCATATGAAGCATAGGCTCAAGGCTAATGTTGTGATTGATGTGTAGCGATTGAACAGCATATTCCTGTGAGGCATATCTTACATGAGAAAACATCAGTGTATCGCCTGTGGCTTTAACGCTAGCTGTGTACACTCCGCCTGCCCCTGTGATTGTTCCACTACCATTCGATTTTACCACTACATTAACATCCGCCACCGGCTCACCTGTTTCGGCATCGAACACTTTGCCCGATATTTTACTGTACTGCTGGCTCATTGCCACACCGGGAATGAGGAGAATCAGGAACAGCAGATATAGTTTCATATTGTTATCGGGAGTTTATTCGTTTTGAAACATTTTATACAATTCATCGAGTTCGCGCCTGGCCTGCACTCCATAATACCCGTTATCGCGAACAATTTCGTTAAGTGCTTTTTCGGCAGCTGCATATTGCTTTTCTTCTTTCAGAATAATGCTACTGTACCAGCGGGCATCTTCATAAAACGTATTTACACGCATCTGAGCCACAGCCGCAAAACCTTCGAGAGCCTGACGGTTTTGGTTAACCTGATACATACATATCGATTTGTAGAACATAGCGTTTGCATCATCGGGGTACTGGTCGAGAATTTCATCGAAAGCTTCTATGGCATCGTAATAGTTTTTTTGTTGCATCATCAAGAGGCTCTCTTCCAGAAAATCGACATAGGCAATTTGCTCGTTCAGTGGCTTGTACAGGTATTCTTCGTTACCCGTAAGCACACGGTTGGTGGGTATTTCGTTGTTTCTTCGGTTGTTGCGCCTTGCAAAACGATAATCGACTACTTTGAAGCCGGCAATATACGTATAAGGTTGGTTTGAACTATAGCGGTAGTATTCCAGGCTATTGCGTTCGTAATTACTGTTGTCGATATGTATTCTGATATCGGCATATAAGGGAGCAATGCTTTCGGCAATAAAGCGCGGCTCAGGTTTCTTTCGGAACTCGGCAATAAAAAGAGTTTCCCTATTCACGATAGTTCCTATGGTATCGGGAGTTATTTCGATTAGGCGGTGGTTCACATCGCCCCGATGCGCAATAAGCTGCTTACTTTTTATAAGAGAATTGGTATTCAGGTTAAGCAAATAGCTTAGCAAAACTATTGCAGCGAACACAGCGGCAGCGGCCAATGCAATTCCCGTAAGTTTTCGGAAGAGTTTCGATTTTGTTGGCAACATATCGTCTATCACGCTTACATCGCAGGGTGATGCCCCGGTAAGGCGATAACCTTCAAGGGCTTCTTGCAAAAAGCTATCGTGGCTAAGCTTATATTCGAATTCGGCCTTTTCAGGCGGATCCATTTGATTGCTCAAATAGCGATGTATTGTTTCGCCAGAGTAGTATTGTGAATTGTGATTCATGGTTTAATGATTTTCTTAAGTTTAATGCGACCATTTTGTAAGTGGCTTTTAACGGTTTTTACACTCAGGCCTGTTTCGGCTGATATTTCGGCATAAGTCTTTTGCTGAAAATAGAACAACTGAATACATTGTTGCTGCAAACCTCCCAGCTTATTTACCGCATCCTGAATAATTGCATTTCGTTCTTTAATATCTTCGGTTTCAGTCGGGTTTTCGTTTTTGGGAGTTTCTGACGCTGCCAGGTAGAGGTGTTGACTACGGCGTTTCATGCTGCGCAATTTCATCAGGCAGTGGTTGGTCGTAAGTTTATAAAGCCATGCAGCAAGGTTATCGATCTGGTAGTGTGGCAACGAGCTTAGCAGCGATTCAAATATATCGGTAACAGCATCGAGGCTGTCGTGGCGATTACCCAGATACTTAAGGCAAACCCCGTAGCTGAGAGAAGCGTAGCGACGGTATATCTCGGCAAAAGCATGATTCCGCGAGTTACCTTTCATCAGTTCTACCAATTCTCTGTCGCTTCGCTGTTTCACTTTTAACAAGTTTAAGGGTTAAAAATACTAATAATCATTGGTTCTGCTCATCAAGGCAATGTATTCGTTCAGCAAATCGAAATAACTTCTCGAGGTCAACATTATCACACCGCCTGTAACATCTCCGTATTTTGCAGGAATACCTCCGGTATATATTTCCATTGACCCAACAGCCATAGTGGGAAGCGAACTCATTTCGTCGCGCACCTTTACCCCATCAATATACACGCTACTGCTTCCCGGACGCGAACCGCGCACCACCATTTTGTTTTCTACAACCTGAATTTCGGGACTGATACTAATAGCTAGCATAACTGGATTTTTAGCACCCGGCATTTTAATAATAATATCTTTGGGCACCTGCAATACCGATGGGTTGTCGACTTTAATAAGTTTTTCCCGTTCACCATATATGGTCGGTTCCAAAGCCAGTATCTCGGGTTGTACTTCCATTTTTACATCGTTCATAAATGTGATTTGGTTATTGTACACCTTAACTCCGGTTACCTGCACTGTTCGGTATCCTACAAACGAAATATCTACTATGTAGGTTCCCGCAGCAATGGGCTTCAGTTTAAATAATCCGTCGAAATCGGTAGTGCTTCCCACAATGTCGCCACCGGTTTTAACACTAACATTGGCGGCATACATTGGCTTACCACGTTCGTCGAGTACTTTGCCGTGAATGGCCGATCCTTGTCCAAAACCAGGAGCTGCTATTAGCAGAACCAAGATTAAAATACTAAGTGTTTTCATTGTCGTAGAATTTAAGTGTTTACCCTATGATGCCTGTGAACATCTAAATTCCACGTTAGAAATGGTCTTTTTTAAAAAAATAATCGAAAAACTACGATATCTTACGGCTACTACAGATTCTTAATGATAAAATCGGTCATCATGGTATAGAGATGCATGCGTGTATTTCCACCATAAATACCATGATTTCGGTTGGGATAATACATCACTTCGAACTGTTTGTCTTCTGCTATCAGTTTGTTGGTTAATTCCACTGCATTCTGAAAGTGAACATTATCGTCGGCCATACCATGAACCAGCAGGAATTTACCTTTGAGTTTACTCACATGGTTTATGGGAGAATTGTCATCGTACCCGGCTGCGTTTGTATCGGGAAGTCCGTTATATCGCTCGGTATAGATTGAATCGTAGTAGCGCCAATTACTTACTAAGGCAACAGCTACGCCGGCTTTAAAGTAGTCGGCACCAATTGTCATGCACAATGCCGTCATATAACCGCCGTAACTCCAACCGAAAATACCAATGCGTGAGCCGTCGATATATTTTTGCTTCATGAGCCATTTGGCAGCTTCAATCTGGTCTATGGTTTCGTATTTTCCCAACTGCCCATAGGTAACCTGCCTGAAATCTTTACCGCGACCTCCGGTTCCTCTATTATCGACCGACACAACTATATACCCCTTCTGCGCCAGCAACTGCCACCACGCCATATTATAGTCCCATTCATCAGTTACAGTCTGGTGTCCCGGACCTCCATACACATAAACAAGCACCGGATATTTCTTTTTGGGGTTGAATTTGGGAGGCTTAATCATCCAACCATTCAACATATCGCCGTTATCGGTAGTGAAATTAAAAAACTCCTTTTGCGTAAATTTCACGGTTTCGTTCACCTTCAAGCGCAAGCTTTTATTGGTTTCGATTTCGCGAATCGATTTTCCATCGGAGTTTATCAGACTTACCAGATAAGGGGTGTTGGCATCGCTGTAGGTATTGATAAAGTAGGTGAAATTTGCGTTAAACTCGGCTTGATTGGTTCCTGTTTTTGGCGACAACAGTTTCTTCTCGCTACCATCCAGTTTAATGGAATACACACCTCGGTACAGTGGCGATTCTTCGCACGACTGATAATAGAGCCTTCCCGATTTTTCGTCGTAGCCATACACCGCAGTAACTTCCCAATTGCCTTTGGTAACCTGATTAATCAATCGCCCACCAATATCGAAAAGATAAATGTGTTTATACCCGTCGAGTTCGTGAGTGAGCAGGAATCTTTTACCATCCGATAAGAAAGTTAAATCGTCGTTAATTTCGAGATATTTCTTCTCGGTATAATAGTAAACCAAATCACAGTAACCGGTTTGAGCATTGGCCCAAAACAGTCGATAGTTTTGTTGCAGGCGGTCGAGATGAATTATCGACAGTAAATTTGATGTGTTGGTCCATTTTATGCGAGGTATATAATCGTCGCCCCTGTCGGGGATATTCATTTGTACAGTTTTGCCGCCTTCTAATTGATAGACATACACATCAACATTTGAGTTTTCTTCTCCCACTTTAGGGTATTTATATTCGTATTTTTCGGGATACAACGTACCGTACATATCGATACTGAACATTTTCACCTTCGATTCGTCGGTTTTCATGAATGCAATATATTTTCCGTCGGGCGACCATTCGTAGCCTTTGTGAAACGAAAACTCTTCTTCGTACACCCAGTCGGGAGCACCGTTTATAATATGGTTCCACTCTCCATCGTTGGTAATGGCTTTTTCGCTGCCGTCGGCAAGGTTTTTAATGTATATATTATTGTCTCTCACAAACGAAATCATACTGCCGTCGGGCGAAAAACAGGCAAGCTGTTGTGCGCCGTTTTCCGAAAGCGGACTTATTGCCTTCGACTTCATGTCGTAAACAAAGAAATCGGCTTTGTAAGAATGCCTGTAGATAGGCTCGTAATTGGTACTGATGAGCAAGAGGCTTTCGTCGTGATTAAACTCGTATTCGAAGATATAAGGTATTTCAACCTCTTTCACATCTTTGCAACGAAAAAGGGTTTCTATTTGCTCGCCGGTGCGGTACGAGTAACGGCTGATACTGTTGCGGCCCATATTCAGGCTGGTGTAGTTTTCGCCATCGTTCATCGATACTATACCATAGACCTGTTGCGCCTGAAATTTACCTTGCCTAAAAATATCATCGAGTGTTATTTCGGTCTGCGCCGATACAAAACTCACACTTAAAATAAGGCTAACGAAAAAGAATAATTTCTTCATGACAATTTTTTTTCAAAAATAATAAATTTATTAACAATTTAAAATAACAACCATACTACTAGTTAAAAAAATGTTAATCAATATTTACGGCTGATTTTCTGTTAGTTACGCACACACAAACACTAACCACACCTCAATGCTGTTAGCAAGAATAGCAAGTATTGTTAATAAAAAAGCCGGTTTTGCGCCGGCTTTCTATTATTGTTACAGTTTGATGTTTGCTTATTTCGCGAAACGTATGCTTGCCTGAGCGGCGGCCAAACGGGCAATGGGAACTCTGAACGGTGAGCAACTTACATAGTTGAGTCCATTTTTAAAGCAAAACTCAACCGATGCAGGGTCGCCGCCCTGTTCGCCACAAATACCTACCTTAAGACTCGGGCGGGTTGCACGTCCTTTTTCAACAGCCATTTCAATGAGTTGCCCCACGCCATCCTGATCGATGGTTTGAAACGGGTCGGCTGCAATAATTTTATTGTCGAGGTAATCGTGCATAAAACCACTTACATCGTCGCGGCTAAAGCCGAAAGTCATCTGTGTTAAATCGTTTGTGCCAAACGAGAAGAACTCGGCAGTGGCAGCCATTTTATTACCGAGAAGGCAAGCACGCGGTATTTCTATCATGGTGCCGTAGAGGCATTTTATTTCTTTACCAAATTTAGCTTCTACCTGGGCTTTTACCTTATTGAAAATAACTTTGCTAACATTCAGCTCGTTCACGTCGCAGGTAACCGGAACCATGATTTCGGGTATTGGATTTTTACCTTCGGCAATGAGTTCGGCGGCTGCTTCGAACAGAGCCTTAAACTGCATTTCGGTGATGGCCGGATAGGTAATACCCAAACGAACACCGCGATGCCCCATCATGGGGTTGGTTTCGTGCAGGTTATCAACACGCTTGGCCACTTCTTCGGGGCTTAATCCCAGTGCCTTGGCAATTTCGGCTTGTTTTTCGGGAGTTTGAGGTGCAAATTCGTGCAGTGGCGGGTCGAGAAGGCGGAAAGTTACAGGCAGGTTGTTCATTACAGCCATGGTGCCTTTCATGTCGCGTTTCACAAACGGGAACAGTTCATCGATAGCATGCTGACGTTCCTGAGGGGTTGAACTCAGAATCATTTTACGCAGGATAAACAATGGCTCGTCGGCACCTTTACCGTAGAACATATGCTCGGTGCGGAACAGACCAATTCCTTCGGCACCAAAGTCAAGTGCTGTTTGCGCATCTTCGGGGGTATCGGCATTGGTGCGCACACCCATTTTACGATATTTATCAACTATTGTCATAAACTCCTGGAATCGTGGATTTTCTGATGCATCCATCAGTTCGATGCTTCCCCGATAAACATGACCTTTTGTACCATTCAGGGTGATAATATCGCCTTCGTTTATTACAATGTTGGTTCCTCTGATAATTGCTTTCTTCTCGTTCTCGTTAACATCGAGAGCGCCGGCTCCCACAATACAACATTTTCCCCAGCCGCGTGCAACCAGTGCTGCGTGCGAAGTCATTCCACCCAGCGAGGTTAAAATACCATCGGCAACGCGCATGCCATCAACATCTTCGGGGTTGGTTTCTTTGCGCACGAGCAACACTTTTTCGCCTTTACGTGTCCATGCAACGGCATCTTCGGCCGAGAAAACAACTTTACCTACAGCTGCACCGGGGCCTGCCGGTAAACCTTTTACGATTGGTTCGGCTTTCTTTTCGGCATCGGGATTGCAAATGGGATGCAGCAGTTCGTCGAGTTGAGCAGGATCAACGCGCAGCACTACCGTTTTTTCGTCGATAAGCTTTTCGTGATACATATCCATAGCCATATTGAGGGCAGCCGTACCGGTGCGTTTACCAACACGACACTGCAGCATATAGAGAATACCTTCCTGAATGGTGAACTCAATGTCGAGCATATCGGTAAAGGTTTTTTCGAGAATATCGCGTATGTCGCAAAGCTCTTTGTATGTACCGGGCATAAGCTCCTGCATCGACACAAGGTGTTTGTTCTGTTCGTTTTTGGTATCGTCGTTCAGCGGACTGGGAGTGCGAATACCTGCAACCACGTCTTCGCCCTGAGCATTGATGAGCCATTCGCCGTAGAACACGTTTTCGCCGGTGGCAGGATTACGGGTGAAAGCAACGCCGGTAGCCGACGAATCGCCCATGTTGCCATACACCATTGCCTGTACATTAACAGCAGTACCCCAGTTGTCGGGAATACCTTCGATGCGACGGTACGAAACGGCTTTTTTACCATTCCAGCTTTTAAACACAGCCATTATACCACCTTCGAGTTGCTTGCGTGCATCGTCGGGGAATTCGGTACCCAACACTTCTTTAACTTTTTTCTTATAGTCGTTGCAGATTATTTGCAGGTCGTCGGCACTGAGTTCGGTATCGAGTTTATAGCCTTTCTGGTGTTTGTATTCTTCTAGCATTTCGTCGAGCTGGCGACGTATGCCTTTGTCGAGGCCTTCGACTTTATCCATAACTACATCGGCATACATCATAATGAGGCGACGGTACGAGTCGTACACAAAGCGTGGGTTTCCGGTTTTTTTGATAAGGCCGGGTATGGTAGCCGAGCACAAGCCTACGTTGAGCACGGTATCCATCATGCCGGGCATAGAACTGCGAGCACCCGAACGGCACGACATCAGCAGGGCGTTTTCGCTGTCGCCATACTTCATTCCCATGTATTCTTCAACTTTGGCCATGCCCTGCCATACTTCTTCCATAAGCCCTTGTGGCAAGCTGCAGTTGTTATCGTAATATTCGGTGCAGGTTTCTGTTGTAATTGTCAGTCCTGCAGGAACCGGCAAGCCCAACAGGCACATTTCGGCAAGATTGGCACCTTTGCCACCCAGTAAGTTCTTCATTGTTGCATCACCATCGGCTTGCTTGTTGCCGAAGATGTAAACACGTTTTTTGTTTGTAGTCATCTTTATAAAGGTTTTAAAATTATTCGCGTATCGTTCCGTCAAAATTTTTTACTTTTTTAAAAGCAGTGGCAAAAATAATGGAAATAATCATTATTTTAAAGTAATTTTCGATAAATCGGAAGCCATGTGTGCCGCTTTTCAATCATGATGCTTTTACCTCAATGTAGCACCAAGTTCCCGGGCAAAAACATCGGTAAGTCGTTTCATTGCCTTGTCGATTTCTTTGTCGGTAAGAGTTTTTTCGTTGTCTTGCAATGTGAAGCTGATGGCATACGATTTTTTTCCTTCGGGGATATTTTTTCCCTGGTACACATCGAACAATTGTACTTCTTTCAGTAATTTGCGCTCGGTTTTAAAAGCCAGTTGCCTGATGCTTTCGTATTGAACACTGTGGTCGATAAGAAGAGCCAGATCGCGTTCTACTTTCGGATAGCGCGGCAGCGATTCTACTTTAGTGCTGTGGCCCCTCATGGCCTGGAGCAATTGCCCTATATTAATTTCGGCATAATACACCTCCTGCGAAACATCGGTTAGGTTCAAGGCAGAAGCCTCAACACTACCCAACTGCATCAGGCTATTGTTGTTATAAATGTAGCTGGTCCCGTAATGAAAAATGCTGTGGTCGAGCGGCTGAATACTACAGTGGTTAAGACTTATGCCACATCGCAGCAGTACATTTTCGGCAAGTGCTTTAAGGGTAAAAAAACTTGTTTTCTTTTCGGTATCGTTCCAATGTGCAATGCGGGCATTGCCCGTGACCCATATTCCGAGGCAGTCGGTTTCGTGATAGCGCATACCGGGTTTATCTTCTTTTTCGGGCTTCAGCTGATATGAACGGCCAAATTCGTAGAGCATCAGATTGCGGTTCTGAAAGCTTATGTTTCGTGCGATGCTTTCGAGACCGCCGAACAGTAGTGTGGGACGCATACAGTTTAAGTCGTTGCTGAGAGCATTGTGAACGCTTATGGTAGTTTTGGCAGGGAAAAAATTATCGAAATAGCGCTGTTTCGTAAAACTTGTACACATAATTTCGGAGAGCCCCATCGACGACAGCATCTCGGCCAGGTGATTCTCAACAAGGCTTCGGTCGGGCTTTTGTGTGTACGACAATGAGGAAAGCATTTTTTCGGGCAGTGTCACATTATTGTATCCGTATATTCGTAAAAACTCTTCGATGACATCGGCTTCACGGGTAACATCAACACGATAGAGGGGAACCTTAAGCGTAAATGTATCGTGGTTTTTTGTAACAATTTCGAATTCGAGCGATTTGAGTATATTGAAGACTTGTTCCTGCGAAAGTGGAACACCAACAAGTCGTTCGAAATGCCGGTGATTGCATTCTACCAACAGGGGTTTAAAGGTATTGCGATACACATCTACAATGTCTCCGGTTATTTGGCCTCCGGCCAATTGCAGCACGAGGTCGGCAGCCCGCATCAGGGCATAGGGAGCCATTTCAGGGTCGGCACCGCGCTCGAAACGGAATGACGAGTCGGTTGCCAGTGCATGCCGTTTGGCAGTGCGCCTCACCCATGTTGGGTTGAAATAGGCACTTTCGATGAAAACCTCGGTAGTGTTTTGCGATATTCCGGCTTTAATTCCGCCAAATACGCCTGCTATGCACATGGGTTCGTGAGTATTACAAATCATGAGGTCGGTATCGCTCAAGCTTCTTTCTATTCCATCGAGAGTAATAAATGACGTGTCCCGCGTAAGGGTTTTAACCAGCACTTTTTTTCCGGTAATCTGTGCCGCATCGAACATGTGAAGGGGTTGTCCCGTTTCGAACATTACGTAGTTGCTGATGTCGACAATGTTGTTAATGGGCTTTAGACCTATAGCTCTGATACGGTTTTGCAACCATTGTGGCGATGCTTCGGTTTTTATGTTGGCAATATGTAGCCCCATATATCGCGGACATGCCTGGGTGTTTTCTACCTCAACATCGATAATGGGTTTTTGGTTTTGTGGTACTGTGAGTGTTATGCCAGGTTTTGAATAGCTTGTGGACGTGGTTTTGTTGAAGAATGCTGCTAAATCGCGTGCAATACCTATGTGTGAGGCAGCATCGATGCGGTTTGGAGTAAGATCTACTTCGAGCACTGTGTCGGTTTCGATGCCGAAATATTGGGCAGCGGGCACGCCTATGGGGGTTTGGGGTGGCAACACCATGATGCCATCGTGTGAGGACCCTACTCCTATTTCGTCTTCGGCGCAAATCATTCCTTCGGATATTTCTCCGCGTATTTTTGTTTTCTTTATGGTAAGAGGCTCGGCTGTACCGTATAGTGTGGCTCCCACAGTAGCAACCAGTACTTTTTGTCCCTCGGCCACGTTTGAAGCTCCGCATACAATATGGAGAAGGTTTTCGTTTCCTACATTCACTGTGGTTACACTAAGGTGGTCGGAATTGGGGTGTTTGCTGCATGTGACCACCTGTGCAGTAACGATGCCCTGCAAACCGCCTTCGATGCTTGAAAACTTTGTTACTGAAGATACTTCGAGACCGAGGTCGGTGAGTATGGTTGAGAGTTCATCGATATTGGCGGGTAAGCTGATGTATTGACTTAACCAGTTATAGGAAATTTTCATAGTTCTACATGTAAAAATTGACAGGCAAAAGTAAGAAAAAAGGAGGAGAATATTTGCTAAAAAATTGCTTTTGGCAATAAATGAAATTGCGTGATACTTCTATGTGAAAGCGATGGCTATTGGTTATGCTTGCAATTCGTCAACAATTTTTTGCAGACGGCGCAATAGCTTGAGCCAGGTGCCTACTTCGGCGTCGATGCCCCATGAGCCGGGTATTTGCTTTTCGAGATGTATCAGGGTGAAAAAGGCTTTTCGGAGAAACGACAACCCTGATTGTTGTAGTAACTCGGGGCGGCAAATAACACGATTCATTTCGCGCACCCACATGCTGAAACGGCTACAGGCATCTATTTGGAAACATGCTTCGTCGAGGAAAGTTTGCATGCTTTGTTCGTCTTCCACTAAACCTGTTTTATTGAGTGCTTCGATAAACTCGTAGAAACGTGGGGTGTATTCGAACCTGCGATCGGGGAAATAGGTGATGTAATCGTCTTCTTCTATATCGATAAAATAAGGTATAAACTGGAGCACCGCATTGAACTCCCTGAGATTTCCATTGAATTGATTGTTTTCTGATAGCAATGTTTTCATAACAATAGTGAAGCATCTGCCATTAAAACAAGACGAGAGGCAAATTGTTCAGGCACGAGGCCATTCGGTCGAAATGAAAACATGGAAGTTTTGAGGGTTGCACAGTTTAGGTGATTTGGGTGGCGGGGCAGTGGCATCAAGCGTGAACGTTTGATGCATTGACTTTGGCAGAGTCAGCAAACAAGCGAAGACGCTTGATGCAGGTTTCAAGGATCGGGAATCAATGCTTGATGCAGGGGTAATCAGGGTGCGATGAAATTTGCGAATTTTGAGGTTTGGGCAGATTGATGTTCGCCGTTTTCATCGATATAAATAAAATAGGCTTCTATATCGGGAAGTCTTTCGGCAAGTTGAAGGGAGGCTTGTAATCCCATAACCATAAATGCAGTGGCATAGGCATCGGCCATAACACAGCGATTGGTGAGCACTGTGGCACTTAGCAAATCGGTAGTGGCCGGATATCCGGTTTTTGGGTTAATACTGTGCCCCATTGTTACGCCATCCATTTCTACGAATTTTCGATAATTTCCTGAAGTGGCAACTGCTTTTCCGCTAATTTCAATTATTATCTGTGTATCGCGGTTGTTATAGCCCGAGTTTACAATAGGTTTATCGATGCCGATGCGCCAAAGCTCTTTTTGTCGTTTTGTGCCGGCGGCCAATACCTCTCCGCCAATTTCGATGAGGTAGTTGTTGATGCCTTTTGATTGGAAATATTCGGCCAGCCAATCTACCGACAGGCCCTGAGCTATGCCATTCGTTATAATTTGAACTTGTGGTTCTGCTTTTGTGATGGAGTTGCCGTTGAGGATGATTTTATCCATACCAACCCATTGCATGGCTTCTGAAAGATTAGCAGTGTCGGGTTGGGCTTTTTTCTCCCATCCGAACCCCCAACAGTTGGCCACAGGCGCAATGGTAATATCGAACATACCATGGGTGTTGTTGTACACCTCGCTGGCATCGTGTATCATGCGAATTAAGAGACTATCGGGTTTAAAATCGGGGGAATTGTAATTAAACTTCGACACCACCGATGTGCGGTTGTAGTTTGATAAAGACAGGCTGAATTGTTTCAGCAGGCTGTCGATTTGGGGGCATAGATCTTCGTGATACTCATACACCACATGATACATTGTGCCCTGTGTTTTACCTTCGCAACTGCGGTAGGCCGTTTCGTTACTTGTACACGACAAAACTGTGGCGAACAGACACAATGTTGCTGCCACTACTACTGGTTTTAGGATGAGTTTCATAGTTTAACCTCCAAAGTCGTCGAAAGCTATCATATCGGGAGGAACGCCCAAATCGTCGAGCATTTTTTGCACGGCGTCGTTCATAAGCGGGGGCCCGCAGAGATAGTATTCAATATCTTCGGGATCGCTATGTTTGCTTAGATAGTTTTCGTAAATAACCTGATGAATAAAACCGGTATGGCCTGTCCAGTTGTCTTCGGCTTTTGCTTCAGAAAGGGCAATATGAAAGTCGAAATTGGGAAATTGTTTTTCGATGGCACGAAACTCGTCTTCATAGAATATTTCGCGCTTCGATCGGGCACCATACCAGAAGCTTGCTTTACGGCCTGTTTTCAGGGTTTGGAATAAATGGAAAATATGAGAACGCATTGGGGCCATTCCGGCACCACCTCCAATAAACATCATTTCGCGTTCGGTGTCTTTAATAAAGAATTCGCCATAGGGTCCCGAAATGAAGACTTTATCGCCGGGCTTGAGCGAAAAAATGAACGAAGAACATACTCCCGGATTAATACTCATAAAAGCATTCTTTTTTCGGTCCCATGGAGGAGTGGCAATGCGGATATTCAGCATGATGATATTGTTTTCGGCCGGATGATTGGCCATGGAGTAAGCCCTGAATGTTTCTTCGGTGTTTTTCATTTTCAGGCTCCACATATTGAATTTATCCCACTCGTCGCGATACTCTTGTTCCACGTCGATGTCTTTTGAAAAATCGACTTCTAGTTTAGGTACGTCAATTTGAATGTAACCTCCCGATTTAAAGTCGAGTGTTTCTCCTTCGGGGAGTTTTACCACAAATTCTTTTATAAATGTGGCAACATTGCGATTGCTTAACACTTCGCATTCCCATTTTTTTATACCCATAACTTCTTCGGGTATCTCAATTTTCATATTCTCTTTCACCTTAACCTGGCAACCGAGCCTCCAATAGTTTTGCTGCTCTTTTCTTGAGAAAAAACCTGTTTCGGTAGGAAGGATGCTTCCGCCTCCTTCGGTTACGCGGCACTTGCACATGCCACAGGTGCCACCGCCTCCACAGGCCGATGGCAATAAAATTTTGTTATTGCCCAAGGTAGCCAGAATGGTAGATCCGGGCTCTACCTCTATTTCTTCTTTTTCGTTGATGGTAAGTTTTACCTTCCCTTGAGGGGTGAGTTTTCGCTTCACATACAGCAAGAGCATTATCAACACCAAAATAATGATAAGAAAAACCACTACCCCTGCTGCCATTACCAGCGTATTCGAAACAGCTATAATCATAATCGTTGTATTATAGTTTTATGCCCATAAATCCCATAAAAGCCAGGCCCATGAGGCCGGTAACAATAAAAGTAATTCCCAGTCCCCGAAGTGGTTTGGGAACATTAGAGTATTGAATTTTTTCGCGAATGGCTGCAATCCCAATAATGGCCAGGAACCATCCTACCCCACTGCCTAAACCAAAGACACCCGCTTCAATTATATTGGCATACTCGCGCTCGGCCATAAACAGCGAGCCTCCAAGAATGGCACAATTCACCGCAATTAATGGAAGAAAAATACCCAATGACGCGTAGAGTGCCGGAGCAAATTTTTCAACTACCATTTCAACAATCTGAACCATTGAAGCAATTACTGCGATAAAAATGATAAATCGCAGGAAGCCAAGATCGACATCGGCAAAGTCGCTGCTTAACCATGCCAGGGCGCCCTTTTTTAGCATATAGTTTTCGAGCAGGTAATTCACCGGAACAGTTATTACCAATACAAATATAACTGCAATGCCAAGCCCTACCGATGTTTTTACGGTTTTTGATACGGCCAGATATGAACACATGCCCAGGAAGAAGGCAAATATCATGTTTTCGACGAAAACACTCTTGATGAAAATATTAAATAAATTTTCCATTGCTTTTTGGGTTTAGGCTTAGTTTTCGATGAGTTCACGATTACGGGCACGCTGCACCCAGATAATAATTCCCACTATTATAAGTGCCATAGGGGGTAAAATGGCGAGTCCGTTATTGGCATATCCGGCTGCATACCACGCATCGGGAATTACCTGATAGTTCCATAATGTGCCACTACCCAGCAGTTCTCTGAAAAAGGCTACAATAATAAGAATAATACCATAGCCGGCACTGTTGCCTATGCCATCGAGGAAACTCTTACCGGGAGAATTACCCAGTGCAAAAGCCTCAAGTCGCCCCATAATGATGCAGTTGGTGATGATAAGCCCGACAAACACGCTGAGTTGCTTGCTAATGTCGAACACAAATGCTTTGAGCACCTCATCAACAACAATCACTAAAGCAGCTACCACCACCAGTTGCACAATAATGCGTATGCGGTTGGGTATTGTGTTTCGCAAAAGCGAAATTATCACATTCGACATAGTGAGCACAAATACCACGCTAAGAGCCATTACTACTGCAGGTTGCAATTTAACGGTAATAGCCAACGCCGAACAAATACCCAATACTTGTATGGTTATCGGGTTGTTTTTATTTATCGGGTCGGTAATCAGTCTCCAATTCTTAAAAGCCATAAGCTATTATTTTGCGTTTTTATTAATATAATTCAGATACAATTTCAAACAGTCGCTTAACATATCCTGAAGGCCATTGCTGGTAATGGTTCCTCCCGAAATCGCATCGACACTGTGAATGGGTTCGCCCGGCGCACCTTCTTTTAATACCTTCACAGAAACGAATTGTCCTGCGGCATCAAAAATCTGCTTACCATTGAATTGTTGCTGGAAAATGCGGGTATCGATTTCGGCACCCAGCCCCGGTGTTTCTCCCTTATGAGAAAATACCACCCCATAAACAGTGTTCAAATCGGCATCGAGAGCCATGTAACCCCAGATAGGCCCCCACAAACCTTTACCGTGGAGCGGCAGAATGTATTTAAGTGCATTGTCGTCGGTTTTTGCAACAAACACCGGCAAGAGTCTTTCTGCTTCGTTTTTGTATAATTCGTTTTTCAACTCAACCGAGAACACATCGATTCCTTCAATCTTTTCGCCGGCAGCATTTACCGCAATCATTTCAACAATATACTTATCGAAGAGCGCGGCTGCATTTTCGGCAGTAGTTTCGATGTGTATTGCCGATAAGATATTTCGTTTCTTTTCGGTAGCAATATTTTTTTCTTGCAAAGGTCGCAGTTGTGTTGCAATAAACGACAGCAACAACGCCACAACAACCACCATGGCAACAGCATATAGAAAAATGTAAGTATTACTGTTCTTGTTCATAACCTTTATGCTTTAATTTTTTTCATTCGTTTCATACGTCGGTTGATATTTGCCTGTACCACATAATGATCGATGAGTGGTGCAAATACATTCATAAGCAGTATGGCCAGCATGGTACCTTCGGGATATGCCGGATTGAGAATACGAATTATGATAACCATTACTCCTATTAAAAAGCCATAGATGTATTTGCCTTTGTTGGTTTGTGCTGCTGTAACGGGGTCGGTGGCCATAAACACCATACCGAAAAGAAAACTGCCTATCAGCAGATGGTCGTACCACGGAATTGCCATAAACGAGTTCACGGCAAAAACATTCATAAGCACACCACTAATAATGCCACCTGCCAGCATCGAGAACATAATGCGCCAGTTGCCTATTCCGGTAAACAGAAGCAGACCTGCCCCCAATAGAATGGCTATTTTCGATGTTTCGCCAATAGAGCCGGGTATTGCACCAACAATCAGGTCGAAGGTAGAAAGCTGATTTCCAACAACATCAACAAACGAAGAACTGCCCGAAGCCGCTTGAGCCAGAGGTGTTGCGCCGGTAAAACCATCAACAGGAACATCTCCCCTCATAATACCCGAAACCCAAACCTTGTCGCCCGACATCCACGATGGATAGGCAAAAAACAGAAAGGCACGAGCCAGCAATGCCGGATTGAGGATGTTCATTCCTGTACCGCCAAACACTTCTTTGCCAATAAGCACTGCAAAACCGGTAGCCAGAGCTACCATCCACAACGGAATATCGGCAGGCAAGAGCAAGGGAATTAGGAAAGCTGAAACAAACACGCCTTCGTTCACCTCATGTTTATTTATCTGGGCAATTATCACTTCGATACCTATACCAACGGCATAAGCTACAATGTAAAGAGGTATCACTTTCCATAAACCGTACACCACAGTCTCCCAAAAGCCTGCTTCGGCACCCGTGCTTAAGAAATGCTGGTATCCGGTGTTCCAGATTCCAAACAAAAAAGCGGGGAACAATGCCACCACAACCAAAATCATGGTACGTTTCATGTCGATGGCATCTCTTATATGTGCTCCCTTGTGGGTTACCTTGTCGGGGACAAACAAAAATGTTTCGAAAGCATCGAAAAAAGAATGGAGGAAATGGAGCTTTCCGCCTTTCTCGAAATTGGGTTTTACTTTGTCGACCAGTTTCCTTACCGATTTCATACAACTATGGTTATGTGATTAACTCATTTCGCTTCTCATCAAATCGAGGCCTTCGCGTAATATCGACTGCACCTCGGTTTTCGAAGTGCAAACAAACTCGCAAAGGGCCAAATCTTCTTCTAACACTTCATAAATACCCAGTTGTTCCATTTTATCGATATCTTTCACAATAATTGCTTTGATAAGCTGTTGCGGATAAATATCGAGAGGACATACTTTTTCGTATTCACCGGTGATTACATAGTTTCGATGCCCACCTTTGAGGTTGGTATCGATACGATATTTTTTATTTCGGAACAACCATGAAAAATAGGTATGCGACATGCTGAATTTATTAAAGCCTGGCATTATCCAACCCAGCATTTCGTATTTTTTTCCTTCGGGGATAACCGTGATTTGGGCATGTTTAAAACCCAGATATCCATTCAGCCCAGTGTTGATTCCCGTAAGCACATTGCCCGAAACAACCCTTACATCGGGCTGCACAAGGTTTTTTTCGATAAGGCCTTGTACATTGGCTCCAAGAATAGTTTTTACATATCCTGTTTGTTTTAGCTCTGATCCGGTTAATGCCACCACTCTTTCGGCATGATATCGACCGGTTTTCAATGTGATTCCAATAGATAATAAATCGTTGGGGTGAATGGTGAAAATAACTTCGCCTTTATTTAATGGCCGAATCTTGTTAATCAGTGTCCCCACATTGCCGGCAGGGTGTGGTCCTGACACGTAATGTATATCGACAACTCCGGTTTTCGAAAGCGCATCGGCAAGCCGGCTATCTTTTGCCAAACCCACTTGCACTTTAGTGCTGCAAAGTTTCGCAATCAACAGAAAAGCCTGCTGCAATGCCTCAGTTTTATCGGCCATGAGAAACTCGTAATCGGGTGCCAATGGAGCTGTATCGATAAACGACACAAAAATAGAATCGGGATTCTCAGCCGGGCCGGGAATTGTTCCAAAAGGTCGACGCACAAATGCAGGCCAATAACCCGAAGCGCATAAGAAACTTACAACCTCATCGCGCGAACAAGTATTGATATCAGGAATGTTGAAGTTTACAAAATCTGTTGAATCATCAGGAGTAATAAGATAGTATAGTATCTTCCGTTTCTCTCCTCGCACAATTTCGCTAAGAACTCCCGAAACCGGTGAAACAAACTTTACATCGGGCTGATACTTGTCGTAAAACACTACGCTGCCAACTGCCAGTTTTTCTCCGGGTTGCAATGCAGGTTTACTCACCAAGCCGGGAAACTCGCAGGGGCTGATTCCAATAGAAGCTGCTTTGTGGTTGTGCACAATAATTTCGTTCACTGCTTCGCCTTGCAATCGGATATTGAGACCCCGTGAGATTTTAATGTGACTCATATGCTGACTGTATTACATAAACAATATATTTTAACCTATCATTTGGTTTTTTGTTCAGAAAAACAAAAATACAAAAAAAGCCGGAATGCGAATCCGGCTAATTATTATTATATGTCAATCTAAAATATGATAAACCTCACACTTACCTCTTTATTATTCTGGTTGGAACGGAGACTATAGATACCGGAGGGCAAACCTGAAACATCAATCGTAGTTTTTCCATCCTGAGCAAAGCCGGTTTTTATCAAACAACCCGTAATAGAATAAATTTCATAAGACTGATTCGGGCTAAGGTTTTCAACAAAAAGCACATCGTTAACAGGATTGGGGTACAAGCTCATATTCAACAAAGGGTTATCAGCTAGCCCATAATAATATTCTGTATGCCATAAGCCATGACAAAATGTTGATAAAACGGCTCTATTATCGAAAAACACACAGGCATTGGCAATCATGCCCGGCCTTAAGTCGAATTCTTCTACCCCATCGGTTTGTTGCCAGCTTGCAAAATCGCCGGTGGTATAAATGCCATAGGGAGTAAATAGCTTATACTGATTATTATTGGCATAGTATGATAAAAGACCCGCATATACCATATCCTGAGGAAAACCGGAGCTAGTTACAACACTGAAAACATCAAGATTGGGATTGTAATTTACAACGATGTTTTCGTAATTCACGGGCAAACCAAAAATTGTTCGCATAAATATCTGCAGGTTTCCGGCACCATCGAAAGAGGCCAGTGCTTTAGATTCTAAGCCCAGTTTTTTAATCTCCTCTACATAGGTAAAAGTAGGATAATCGAGTTCTAAATCGCTCCATGTAGCACCAAAATCGTCGGACTTAAACAATTTTGCGAGGCCTGTATGGTCAACGAAAAAGAAAAACAGCAGGTTTTCGGGCGACGAAAGAATATGATAATTGGTTCCGGGCGAAAAACCCGGGTAGTTATCGCTGATATTTGTCAATGATGGAAACTGGCTTATCCGATAAAAGCTTTTTGTAACCGCTTTATCGAGTTGCTGGCTGGCAATAACATATATATTTCCAAGACCATCGTAACCCAAGAAACGCAAGCCTATCAAACCCGGTAATTCGTCAAACTTTGTCCATACATCGTCGTGTGCATCCTTATAATACAAGCCCATTTGTCCGTTGGTAATGTTTTCGATGTAGGAATAATACAAACGGCTACCTGCGGCAAACAATCCATCGGACGCATACATTCCCAGCAAGGGTTCCGTGCCGGTGTTATCGGGTTCGAAAATCATGCTAACCGGGTCGGCTTTAAACACGCCGTATCCGGTAACAAAGGAATAGACTTTGTTATCGAATTTTTCAACATAAGTGAGGCTGCTGTTAAAACCCTGATTTCGGAAGTCGGCTGCTAAGCCATAATTGTCGGAAAATATCATATCGGAGGTTATGTTGCTAAACCAGTAATGAGACTCAGCCTGACGACATACACGAGTTACAAACGGAAGGTTACCGTAATTGCCCGTAAGACTTTGATATGTATCGCCGGCATCGGTGCTTCTTATCAGACTTAAACCTGTGCCCCCAACCGCAGTTATAACCAGCAGTTCATCGTCGCATGCCATGCCGATAACATTGAGAGGGTCGGTAAAATTGTCGGAAATACAATCCCATATTTGGGATATCAGGTTATACCGGTAAATTTTTGAATCGGGTGCACGATAAAACAGATTGTTGCCCATTGTTTCGGCACAGAGATATTCCGACCACTGATCGGGTGATGCCAACAAAGGTAATTCCTCAAATTCGAGAGTGTCGATGTTTATGGCATCTGATGAATATTGCACATAATTATCGGTGCTAACCCATGCCACATGATGACGGTTTAGTTTTAAGCGGAAATCGATCAGCCCCATATCGGTTTGAATAAGGCCGGCATTCCATGTTTCGAAATCGGTAGAGTAATACAATTGCACTACGGGTTCATCGTTTATGGTATACGACACCACCGCATATACAAATTGTTCTGTAGCTCCCAATCGGTGCACGTTGGCATCGTCGGGGATGTTCTCGGGAATAGTGTAAGGCTGCTCTGTCCAGGTATTGTTTAAGTCGTCATACCGCATAATAGTATTCCGAAGTGCTGCGTACAAATGGTCTTCGTACACAAAGAACTGCTCGATATAATTGTAGGGAAACTTATCGATTAAGTTATCGCCTGCATATACCCAGTTCTCTTCAGCATTGTCGAATTTATATATCGCCAAGCCCGCACTGGCAAAAACAGTATTGTTTACCTGTATAAACTCGAAGGGACTACCTCTTCGAAACGCAGGGTCTTGAGAGTTTACCCAGCCTGATGACCCCTGCGAAAAAGCAAATGCCTGCATCAGCAGGCAAATTGCTACAATTGTTGTACTCTTTTTCATGATTGATTGTATTGGTTTACATTGGTTATTGCGGTGGCAATGGAGGAGGCACCGAACCGAACACATTATTCAGTTCGGCCTGTTCTCCTGCTTTTCCCCAGCCGGGCATACCGTCTTTCCACACCATGGTTTCGCGGTTAATCTGCCCTGAGGCTGACATTTGCGAAAGCGTTGCGATATCGAATGGCCCTGCTTGTTGTCCGTTGATAGCCACAAAATATTTAACCTGTCCGGGTAGTGGTGGCGGAACCGACGCTGACTGAGGCTGCGTTTGTTGTTGCTGTTGCTGTTGTTGTTGTTGTTGGGGGTTCATTGCATTTGCCATTTGTCCGGCCATGGCAAAGCCCATTCCCATTCCCATACCGCCACCCATCATACCTCCTCCTTCTCCGGGATTGTTGGCCATATCGCCAATTGCTGTTGCGGTTTGGTATTGAGTAAACTTGCTCATGTCGCCAATTATACCCATACTGCTGCGTTTATCGAGAGCTTCTTCAACATTGGGCGGAAGGCTGATGTTCGAAATCAGGAACTTTGTCATATCGAGCCCATACTCAGAATATTCAGCTACAATAACTTTACCCACAATGTCAGACACTTCGTTGTAATTAGAAGCCATATCGAGTACAGGAATTTTCGATTCAGCTATGGCATCAGTAAATCGTGTTACAATGATATTGCGCAATTGATTTGTAACCTGATCGGTAGTAAAACTGCCATCGGTACCAACAATATCTCTGATAAAAGTTGCGGCATCTTTCACCCTGAATTCATACACTCCGAAAGCTCTTATGCGAACGGGACCAAACTCAGGGTCGCGCAACATCACCGGATTGGGTGTACCCCATTTGTTATCGAGAAATTTACGGGTATTTACAAAATACACTTCTGCCTTAAAGGGTGAGTTGAAACCGTATTTCCATCCTTTCAGTGTAGAAAGAATAGGCATGTTCTCGGTATTTAGTGTGTACATGCCGGGCTGATAAACATCGGCAATTTGACCTTCGTTGATAAACACGGCAACCTGCGATTCGCGCACAGTGAGCTTGGCTCCCATTTTTATTTCATTTTGGTAGCGTTCGAAACGGTGCACTATGATATCGTTCGACGGGTCGAGCCATTCGATAATATCAATAAATTCTGCTTTCAATTTGTTAAGTAGTCCCATAAATCAGTTATTTTTTTAAGTTAATATAGAGTTCCAGTTTTTTTGATGCACTCATAAAGGTATTTGCAAGCATTTGCATTGTATCGACATTGGCAATGAGCTGATTCATCTTTTCGGCCTCTGCTTCAATGCGGCAGTATTCAGCACTGAGATTGTTCATTCCGAGCAGCATTGCACCTGTTTTAGCCTTGTGAGCAATGCTCTTAATCAGATTCAAATCGCCGGTACCGGCAGCATGCAACAAGCGTTCGTGATAGGTTTCAAACAGGTTTACCGACAATTCGAACAGCTCTTTCTGAACATTCGTGTCGCCCATAGTCCTTTCATCAAAACCTTGTGTGTCGATACTGTCCATAGTTTCTTTTGCACAATGATACAACTTTCAAATATAGTAATAATTGTGATGTGACCGTTTTAAAAAAAACTATCTCAACATATCGATACGAGTTGTAATGTATTCAATAAGAGTAAAACCTATCGCAATGCATTGCAAAACCATGTATATGCGCAATTGCATTTCATCAGTACCGATACTTACGGCGGGTTATGTTAACAAAATGATACGCTTGTAAAAATGAAAACACAGATAAACACCCCTCTGTTTTCATGCAGAAGGATATTTATCTGTGCAAACTATAGTATCAACAGCGTGTTACCTCTTCAGCAGTCTTCTATTAACAAATTCGAGGAATTCATCGCGATAAGACCTGCCAATAGGAATTTTATTGTCTTGCACTATCACGTCATTGCCATCAATTTCTTTGATATGGGCAATGTTAATGATGTATGACTTACTGGTACGAATGAAAATTTCTTCGGGAAGCTTGTTGTGTATTGTTTTCACATTCATAGCTGTCATGTATTTTCCATGAACTGTATGAATAATAACATAATCTTTCAACCCTTCGATAAAGAAAATTTCATCGAAATTAATCTTTACATACTTTCTGTCTGATTTAATAAAAATGAAATCGTCTTCGATTGCTTCGAGCATTGAAGTGCTTTTCGACAAGCGAGCGATTTCTTCGGCTTTGTTTACTGCTTTCATAAAGCGATCTAATTTTATCGGTTTTACTAAATAATCGACTACGTCGAGTTCATATGCTTCAACTGCGTACTGTGGGTAGGCGGTAGCAAGAATTACCAGCGGTTGATTTGCAAGGTCTTTCAGGAAATTCAGACCCGAAATGCCGGGCATTTCGATATCGAGGAACATCAAATCTACATCGTTATCCTGAAGGAATTGTGTAGCTTTAATGGCATCGTCGAATTCACCAACGAGTTCGAGTGATGGTACCTCGTTTATATTCATTTTCATCCCCTCTCTTGCCAGGGGTTCGTCGTCAATAATGATGCATTTCATTGTGTTAGATTTATGTTTAGTTTAACATTGTATGTGGTTTCGTTTTCATCAATTATTAAATTATAATTACCCGGATACAATAATTCAAGCCTTCGTTTAATATTAATCAAGCCCAAGCCTCCTTTTTCACAAATTTTATCTTTCGCCTTTGTATTATGAACAACAAAACTAAGCTTTTTGTTTAAAACATGAATTAAAATGCGAATATAGTTAATGTTCTTAGAATTGCCGACACCGTGTTTTACTGCGTTTTCAACAAATGGTAAAAAAATGAACGGATAAATTGTTAATCCACCAAATTCGCCCTCGGTTTCGAGGCTAATATTAGCATGTGGAAATCGTAGGTTTTGTAAACTGATATAGTTTTTTAGATATTCTGCTTCAGAGCTTATTAACACCTGATCTTCGGCACATTCGTATGTGTGATAACGAAGCAAATCCGACAGCCTTAAAATGCTTTCGGAGGCCTTTTCGGGATCTAATTTTACAAGCACACTAATTCCATTCAGAGTGTTGAAAAGAAAGTGTGGATTCATCTGACTTTTCAAAAAATCGACTTCCGATTCGAGGTGTTCTTTTTGCAAATTGAGCAGAAGATTGTCGGCAATTATGTATTCCTTAAAGAATTTCGACATCACAGCATATACAAGAACAAGAACACTTAAGGCCAAGCTACACGCATGCGACTGAATTGCATCTATAGAAAATGAAACAACTGCTTGATTAAATACCACTTGAGGAAGAATAAAATTAAATATTAAACCCGATACAATTACCAACATACTTAGAACAAAGTACTTTTTTATATTTCGTTGCAACAAATATGACGGCACCAGCCACAATAGATGAAGATAAACCAAAATTACGTCGACGGGTATGTTCATGGCCAGGTTTTTTAAACCCCAATTGCATCCGAAAACAAACCTCAATACAAATATTAAAGCCACATAGCACATCCAGAACAATAAATGTTGCAGCCAGCGATACTTTTGAGAAAACAACAGTTTATTTATTCCACTTAAAACCACCAGATTCTGTATTTGGTAAAACTTCTGCGAATAAACAAAATTAATATCAACAATACAAGCCCGATTGCACCGGCTGTTGTTAACATTTTGTGTGTTGAAAACGCTAACTTAAAAACGGTTGATGTAGCCAAAATGTATTTTCGACGATTTTAAATCGATAGGATTACCCTTTTCACGCCCCATTGCATAGGCCAACGAAAAAATTCCGGCACGGGTTTGCAGGTTTATGCCCATTCCAAAGCCCATTGGGTAATCGATTGGGAAACTTTCAGTATTACGATTTTCAACCACACCATAATCGAAAAAAGCAATTAATGCCGAATTGCGCTCGAAAAGATAGCGAATCTCTGATGTAATAGCAACATACGACGAAGCCAATACCGAGTTTTCGGCCAAGCCCCTAAAACTGTGCATGCCACCGGTTTGAAACAACTCGTTGTTATACAGTTTGCCTCCCAATATTGCCTTTGCTTGCAAGGCTTGTTTTACCGATATTTGTTTTGCCAGTGGCAAATAGAATTCGGCTTTGGCAGTGGTGCGCCACTGGAGAGGCTCCTGTAACATACCGCTGCCGCTATCAGCATTTTTTAACCCTGCCGACAATTCGGCCGCTATGGCATAACCTTTCGATGGATTATAAATATAATCGAGCCGGTTAACTACATAGCCCATGCCTATCAATGAGGTATTGACACGTGCCAGATTTTGCGAGTCGAGAACTTCTCTGTTGTTCGAAAGGGTAAAACTAGATATCCTGTTAAAGAAAACATTGAAACCATCGTTACCCATCATCAGATACCTTGCCCCTGCCCTAAAATCGGTAACTATATACGATGAATCCTGCTTTTGCATGGCAAACGACGATTGAACTCCGATATGAGTTTTAAATACATAGGGAAAATAGAACGATGCCAGCAGTTGCTGACTGAGGGGCTGATAACGTTGCCATTGCAGTTTCAAGTTTTCGCCATGCCCCACCAGGTTTTCGAGAAACAAATCGAGGTCTCCGGTAAGCAATAACTTATCCTGATTGCGGCTATCGGGCAAAAAACCTATGATACCACTAAACGAAGATGTTTTATTCTTTTTCAAATACAGAATCACATCGCAAGCATCACTGCCAAAAGCAATTTCGATTGGACGGTCGAGATGTAAAAAACCGCTGTTTTGCACCAGGGCCTGTGTGCGATTCAAAAATTTATTGCTATACGCCTCACCCTGCTTAAAGGCAAGGTACCTTGCTAAGAAGCGTGGATTAATACCGGTATTGCCTTTGAGCACGATGCTGTCGAAGCGGATGAAATCGCCTCTTTCGACCAGCAGTACTGCATCGAGTTTACCGGCCTTATGGCCTATGCTATCGAATCTTGCCTTGCAAAACGGATATCCGGCATCTGTATAAAGGCTTGTGAAATCGCGGAGAATTTCGGCCATTGAATTGGGTGTAACAGCACGCTGTGCCATCCTTCGCAATCTTTTATGGTTTACCACAGGGAGGCTGTCGATAATAAACTCAACCCTGTTCCAAAGGTACTGTTCCCCGATGTAGAAAAAGGCAAGATATTGATTCTGGTTTGATATAACACTATCGAAGCCGCAGGCCAGATAACCCTTATTGATGTAACCGGCCGCATATTTCTCGAGATACCGGTTGAGTGCCAGTGTATCGGCAAATATTTTATTGGCTTCGTGGCGATACGAAGTTTCGTTTTTGCTGCCGTTACTATATATGGTAAGGATAACGCGATTCGATTGTGCTTGCGATAACAACACAAGGCTTGTACACATACAAAAACATAGTGTAATAATTAATCGTGTTAAGGCTGAGCCGGGTGCACACATGTTTGCTATTTAATAAACCTAATGGCGCCGGTAAGCGGGTCGAGTTCTACCGAAAAATCTTTTTTTCGCATTACAGCAACATCAATAAAATTGCAATAACCATACTGAGCCACATCGAACATTCCGTTGAAATATACCTTATCGTTACAACTTATTCGCATCAACGCTGCACCCGGAATTCTGTAATACAGACCATGATTTTTTGGGTTCAACTCGTTTTGTCGTTTATAGAACCTAGAAACCTCTTGTGTAGTTTCGAGGTTCTGCATTTGAACCGAAACTATTTCTGCATCTTCTTCTTTGGTATATGATATGCCATTTTCGGTTATCCAAAACAAAACGGTGTTACCCGCATCTTTCTGCGGTATATAGTATAGTTTTATTTTATCGATTGAAGTGTTTGTTTTACCGATAAACAATTCAAGGTAACGATTTTCAAGCTCATTCAGGCTCTGCAACATTGTTTCTACTGCAACACCATCGGGTAAATACTCGGACTGCCCTGTTTCAACCTGAAAACGACGCTTTCGTGTTTTAATAATAAAGTTTGCCGCTTCATCGGCCTTTTGTTCTTTGTCTTTACTCGTGATTTTGGTATTGATTACCGGTATTTTCTGATATACCGAATCAGCTTTTATAACACGATAGGTAGTATCTTTTATATTGGTAAAATTCCGTTTCACGCTAAGGTCGGTAAACCAAACGTTTTCGTTGATGGAGCCATACAAAAACGATTCGGGAAGTGGGTAGCTTATATCAATTGCAGGCAGATGGCAGATGTTTATACCATGCAGCATGTTCTGCGACGAAAAACGGTAATTATGGTTTGCTTTAGGCAAATCGGTTTCAATAAGGAACACGGCATCCGGATCGGGTTGAGCCAAGGGTTTTACCTGAACCGAAACTATTTCGTAGTATTGGTAATCGCTCTGTGCCACATTATCGATTCCCAGATATTTATCGGCATATTCAGAATAGGGACCGGCCTGAAACACTGTGTGTTTCAACTCAAAATCGATTTCGAACACTGTTCGGGGCAGCGAATATACCAATCCTTGTTTTTTTATCTGATGATTGCTGTTGCTCATAGAAACCACATTCATCTTGGGCTTGCACGATATCATTATAATTCCGACAACCACTATAAACAAAACCGATTTTTTCATTCTATATTCTTTTTAATTTTCACTTAACAAAACATTATATGCTTTACCAATACTATCCACAATATCTCCTGCAATTAGCGACTCGTACGACTGTTTTTCGCAGGCAATATCGCCTGCCTTACCATGCAACCACATGCCCAATATTGCTGCATGACCGGGTTCATAGTTTTGAGCTAATAACGAAAGAATCATACCTGTTAGTACGTCGCCTGCCCCGGCAGTGGCCATTCCCTGGTTTCCGGTTGAATTAAAGTAGCATGAGCCGTCGGGGAGACTACAGGCTGTAAAAGCACCCTTGCGAACAATAATGATATTGTATTTTTTCGACGCCTCTATTTGCATATGAAGTGCCTCATATGAATTGTTGGTTTCGCCGAATAGCCTTTTGAACTCGCCGAGATGTGGTGTAAGGATAGTATTTGGAGGTAAATTGGCTAATAAATCTCGATTGGCTGCCAATATATTCAGTGCATCGGCATCGAGTACCATGGGTTTACGCGATTGTTGAAGAAGGTCGAAAATCATTGCGGCTGTCAGAGTATGCGTGCCAAGGCCCGGACCAATACCTATTGCATCATATTTACTTATATCGCCCTGAGAACTCACCATATCGCTATTCATATCGCAAGTGGTCATAGCCTCCGGACAGCTTATCTGTAAAATATCGTAGGATGAACCCGGCACCCGCACCGTGAGTAGTCCACAACCTGTTCGAAGGCCAGCTCTGGCCGCAAGTACGGCAGCACCGGTTTTACCTTTTGAACCGGCGATCAGCAATGCGTGTCCAAAAATCCCCTTATGCGCAACACGAGTTCGCTGTTTGTAAAAAGCCTTTACATCACTTTTCTGCACCCAATTATAGGGCGTCTCTGTTTTTTGCTTGGCTTCTTCGAGCAACTTAATGTTCATTATTTCCCAATCGCCGGTGTATTGGTAATTCTCATCGAAAAAGAACGACAAGAACGGGACTTCGAAAGTAAAAGTTCGTTTGGCTTTTACAATGGCTCCTGTATTGTCCGAATTGTCTTCGGCAAATAAGCCCGACGGAATATCAACCGATATAACTTCGGCGCTGGAACTGTTTACAGCATCAATAATATAGGCTTCGATGCCTTGCACCGGCCTTGTTAAGCCGGAACCAAACAAGGCATCTATAACAACGGCATTAACGGGTATTTCGATGCGATTGCCTATGTTGGTAATAAGATGGATGCTTTGGGGATATACATCTTTTAAACGATTGAAATTGATGGCAGCATCGGGCGACAACTGGTTTTCGCCGGCGCAAATATATGCACAGCAATCGTAATTGTGCTGCAACAATAGACGCGCCAATACCAGACCGTCGCCGCCATTGTTACCGCGACCGCAAAACACAATAAAAGGGCGGGTATTGGTGTATAATTGCAATAATCGACTGCACAGGCAAGAGGCCGCTCTTTCCATAAGGTCGATAGAAGAAACCGGCTCGTTGACAATGGTTTCGTTATCAATGTTGCGCACCTGTAAAGCAGTGAATACTTTCATTCGTATAGTTTTAAGCAAAAATACATTGTAATGATAACAAATAAAAATTGGACAGTAAAAAAAGATTTCTATATTTGCCCTGAAAGAAAAAATTAGAAACAATTTAAATTACAAACATTATGTTCAAAAATCATCCTAAAGGTCTAATGGCAGCCTCACTGGCCAATATGGGAGAGCGCTTTGGCTTCTACACCATGATGGCGATTTTGTCACTGTTCTTAATGGCAAAATTTGGCTTATCGGAAACAAATGCCGGCATTATTTACTCTATTTTTTATTTTTCTATTTACATCCTTGCTTTTGTAGGCGGTTTAATAGCTGACAGAACAAGAAAGTACAAATCGACAATTTTAATTGGTCTCATTCTGATGGCTGTTGGATATTTCACCATTGCCATACCTACCGGGACGCCCGTTCCAACTGACCAATTTTATTTATTTCTTGGTCTAACCTGCTTCGGATTATTTATCATTGCTTTCGGTAACGGTTTGTTTAAAGGTAATTTACAGGCTCTTGTTGGACAAATGTACGATAACGAAAAGTATGGAAAACTTCGTGACTCAGGATTTCAGTGGTTCTATATGTTTATAAATGTTGGAGCTATATTTGCTCCCTTGGCAGCAGTGGGTGTTAGAAACTGGTGGGTTGAGTCGCACGGTTTTTCGTACAATGCCAACTTGCCCGAATTGTGTCATTCGTTCCTTGCAGGCAATAAAGTTGATTCGTTACCGGCAGTAGCTGCCGAAGTTGGTTACACAGGTACCGATATGACCGCCTTTGCCAACGAATACTTGAATATTTTTGCAACCGGATTCCACTATGCTTTCGCAGTAGCTATTGGAGCAATGGCGATTTCGTTATTGATTTATGTTTTGAATAAAAAGAAATTCCCGAATCCGGCTGACAAAAAAGCAAAAAATATCGATGCTAACGAAGTGGAAATGAGTCTAAGCGAAATCAAACAGCGTCTATACGCCTTATTTGCCGTATTTGCCGTTGTTATTTTCTTTTGGTTCTCATTCCATCAGAATGGTCTTACACTTACCTATTTTGCAAAAGACTATACAAATCTATCGACGCTTAAATTGAATCTCGGATTTACAACGCTGCAAGGGGCAGAACTTTTTCAGTCAATTAATCCCTTCTTCGTAGTATTTCTCACACCCATCATTATTGCATTTTTCGGCTGGCTGCGAGCAAAAGGAAAAGAACCTTCAACACCTCGAAAAATTGTAATCGGTATGCTAATTGCAACCTTAGCCTATGTGGTTATGAGCCTTGGTTCAATGGGTCTTCCCCTGAAATCGGAAATCACTGCCATGGGAGGCTTACCCGATGCGCAACGGGTTACACCATTCCTGCTACTTGGTACCTATTTCATTCTCACCGTAGCAGAGTTGTTTATTTCTCCATTGGGAATTTCTTTCGTATCGAAAGTTGCCCCCCCGAAACTACAAGGTATGATGCAGGGTCTATGGCTCTGTGCCACAGCCATTGGCAATTCGTTGCTGTTTATTGGTGCCATTTTCTATGAAAGGATTTCGATGACAGGAACATGGACAATCTTTGTAGTAGCATGTCTTCTCTCTATGTTTGTTATGCTTGCCATGGTAAAATGGCTCGAAAGAGTTGCAAAATAAAAAATTAAATTGTAGTTGTAATTATAAAACAGGCTGTAGTTAAGGGCAGCCTGTTTTTTTTACACCCATTGTTTTATTGTATTCAAAATCATTATCTTTACACAGTAAAAACAAAACAACTATGAATACCGAAAAACCGAAAGATCAAAAAGTAAAAGGCCTGGGCTGCCTGGGAGCCATGGTATGGGGAACCCCTATTCTCATTATCATTATACTTATAAGCATTTGGGGAGTTAGAATTTATAATCGCTCGGTAGAAAAAGACGAAGTAGTGAAGAAGCAATGGTCGCAGGTGGAAACGGCATACCAGCGTCGTTACGACCTCATCGACAATTTGGTGAATGTTGTGAAAGGCTATGCCGAGTTCGAAAAATCGACCTTGACTGCTGTTATTGAAGCCCGTTCGAAAGCAACCAGCATCGAAATCAATGCCGATGACCTTAGCGAAGAGAATGTAGCCAAATATCAGGCCGCACAAGACGAACTCAGTGGAAGCTTGAGTCGCCTGATGGTGGTGGTTGAGCAATATCCCAACCTGAAAGCCGACCAACAGTTTGCGAACCTCGCCGCTGAATTGCAAAATACCGAAAACATGATTATGGCTGCACGGATGGCATACAACGAAACGGTGAAAGACTTTAACGCTTACATCCGTAAATTTCCAAGAAATTTGTTTGCTAAAATGTTTGGGTTTAAACAATACGGTTACTTTAAAGCCGATGAAGCAGCTGCTAAAAAAGTAGATGTCAGCTTTTAAGCCTCCCTGCTCAGCGAATCGTTACATTGAGAAAGTATTGTAACAATGAAATGCTTCGTTGCCGTATTATTTTTAATCGTTAGCCTACCATTCTGCAGTTCGCAAACGATTATCATCAACGAAATCATGTCGAAAAATGATTTCCTTGTTGCCGATGAAAATGGAGATTGCGGCGACTGGATTGAAGTGTACAATGCTTCGCAATCACCTGTCTGCTTGCAAGGGTTTTGCCTGTCTGACCAAACCGAAACCTCCGAATTGTGGAGCTTTCCCGACACCTGTATGGAACCCAAAACATTTTTACTTGTATATGCATCAGGTAAAAACAGAGCGATATCGGGCCATGAGTTGCACACCAATTTCAAAATATCGGCAGAAGGAGAACCCATTCTTCTGAGTTATTATGGTAATATTATCGACATGGTTCCTCCCAGACCATTGCAACAAGGCAATAGTTTCGGGCGCAGAACAGATGCCGGTCACACCTGGGCAATTTTCGAAAACCCGACACCATGTTGTAGCAACAACAATGCATTGAACGGTTCTGAGCTGATATTCGACATTGAGGGGGGATATTTTGAGCAAGACTTTCAGCTGCATATCATCAACAACATTCCAAATACCAGCATTTACTACAGCATCAACGGAAATATACCCGACACCGATGCAACACTATATAAAAACGCAATAAGTATTACCCGGAACAATATGGCCGATGCTTTCATTAGCACCCTGCAAAACACAACCGATGCGCAGTTTTTCACACCCGAAAGAGAAAACATACCGCAGATTCATGTAATCAGAGCCGCAGCATTTAATTCTCAGGGCGAACAATGCTCACGGGTTTACACACACAGCTATATCCCGAGAAACAGTCCTACATACAGCGACACCCTGCCTGTTATGTCGATTTGCGCCCAAAACCATGACTTGTTCGATTTCGAAAAAGGCATTTTTGTTCCCGGAATTCACTGGGAGACAGAAAACCCCGACTGGACAGGCAACTACTATCAACATGGCGATGACTGGGAAATAGAAGTACATATTGAATTCTTTGAACACGATGGTGCTGCTATACTCAGCCATAATGCAGGAATGCGGACACATGGTGGTAATAGCCGGCGCAATCAACAAAAAGGGCTGAAGCTATATGCACGAGCAGAATATGGCAGAAAAAAATTCTACCACAACATATTTCCCGAAAAATCGATATATGAGTTCGACAGATGGGTTTTAAAACCCATGTCGGCATCGTGGAATCAGTCGGGAATAGAAGATTATGTTGCCTGTAAAATGGCTGGAAAGCTCAATGTTGATTACATATCAACACGCCCTGTAATACTATATATAAACGGCGAGTATTGGGGCTTGTACTACCTGCAGGAAAAACCCGACGAGAAGTATATAGCCGAAAACTATAAGCTCGACAGCGACAGTATCGATATGATAGAGAGTATGTATGCACATGTTGTTGCAGGCGACAACAGCGACTTTCAGCAACTATACAATTTTATTGAGACCCACGATTTATCGGACGAAAGTGATTATCGGTATGTAGAATCACAAATTGATATTGACAATTTTATCGATTATCAACTGTTCGAAATTTTTATTGCGAACTACGACTGGCCCGACAACAACATGCGTTGCTGGCGATCGAAACAGGAGGGTTCAAAATGGCGGTGGATATTTTTCGATGGCGATGCAGCATTCAACAATAGCCAATACGATAGTTTCGCACACGCCCTAAATACATCAGATGAAGGTTGGCCAACCAATGCAGCATCTACATTGTTTTTGCGCAAACTTCTCAGCAATAGCGATTTTCGAAGATTATTCTCCGATAGATTAAAATATGTAACGCTAAACACATTTCATTATCGCAACACCGAAGCCATATTTCAGCAAGCATTAGAATGGGCCGGAAGCGAAATAATAAATCAAATAAACCGGTTTGCATTTCCGCAATCGTACGAAATTTGGTCGGACAAGACTATGGTGGTGAGAGATTTTTTAGTGGACAGGCGATGTAATATCGAAAAAATGGCACGTAAAAATCTTGGTATTAGCATTAATCCCGGTGACTGTACTTTCGAAAATGCGATAATCGACAATATTACTATTTCGCCCAACCCTAGCTATAACGAGTTCAGCATAGAGTTTTACCTAAGCAAGAGCTATCCGGTAACACTTACAGTGTGCGACCTTACAGGTACCATTATCGATGTTACGCATCATTTTTGTTTGCAGGGTAGCAACAGCATTAAAGTGGACGACATAAGCCTCTACCCCGGCATGTATATAGTTTATGTGTTTGCCGACAATCAGGCGTTCTCCACAAAATTATTGGTGATAAGCGATTGATTCAACTCATGTTGCGAAATATCAGCCTGACTTCTTGTTGCTTTTGTTTCGGAACTGTTTATGTCGTTTTTTCGGATTTCCCGTTTCGGAGTTATATCCGGGTGTGCTACCCAATTGCATGGGTACAGGCATTTTCGCGACCTCAATACACAATTGCTTCTCGATACGGGCAAAAGCCTGCCGGTCTTTTTCGCCAATAATACTGATGGCTGTTCCCGTGTTTTCGGCTCTTGCCGTGCGTCCAATGCGGTGTACATAATCTTCGGCATCGGATGGAATATCAAAATTAATCACCCAGTCGATATCTTCCACATCGATACCACGCGACAATAAATCGGTAGCAACCAACACATTCAGCTTGCGATTTCTGAAATCGAGGAGCACCTGCTCGCGTTGGGCTTGCTGCAAATCGGAATGAATTTCGGCGGTTCGAAAGCCCTGTTGTTTCAGATGCTTAGTTAAATCCTTTACTCCCACTTTCGTGGAACAGAACACCAGCACAGTACGAGGCGTATGCTCCTTTAGCAAATGCGCTACCAGCGGAATTTTCTGATTATTAAAAACCACAAATGCCTGTTGGGTGATAGTTTCGGGAGGCTTCGACAGCGATATGAACACCTCTTTTGGGTTTTTCAGTACTTTTTTGGCAATGCGATGAATTTCTTTTGGCATGGTAGCCGAAAACATCAGTGTTTGTCGTTTCTGGGGCAGGTACGAAATAATACGCAAAATATCGTCGTAAAATCCCATATCGAGCATTCGGTCTGCTTCGTCGAGAATGAGATACTGCAATTTAGAAACCTTGGGTTTGCCTGTAATAAGATGCGCTATCATACGACCCGGTGTGCAAACCACAATATCAACGCCCATGCTCAAGGCCTGCTCTTCGCGTTGGAAGTTTCCGGCATCACCGCCTCCATACACCGCTATAGAACTAAGCCCTGCAAAATAGGCAAAGCCGGTGAGGTGTTGCTCAATTTGCACGGCCAGCTCACGGGTAGGCACCACTACCATTGCTTTAATGTGGTCGCTGCCTGCTGCATCTACAATTTTTTGTATAAGTGGCAATAAAAATGCGGCTGTTTTTCCGCTGCCGGTTTGCGCTGTTGCGAGCAAGTCGTGCCCATTCAAAATAAGGGGAATAACCTGCTGCTGTATGGGAGTGGCTTCTTCGAAACCCATAGCTTCGATAGCTTGCAACAACGACCCTTCAAATCCAAACTCTTCAAATGTCATGTATCGTTTTACTTCAAGTATTGTTTCCGGCAGTAAACGAACAACCGGTTGCGCAAAGATACGAAAAATTGCAACAACTACTCAAATTAGCATGCAACGAACAAAACTTAACAGTCGGTAAGATTTTCAGGAAATCTTTTTCGATAGGAAGCGAAAACACTATATTTGTCGGCTAATTTATAAATGAATGAACCGTGTGCGCAGCATAGTACTTTTTGTAGCTATATTAACCAACATGTGTGCGCATGGGCAGTCGGAAGATATGCAACAATATATTACTGCATATCGATCGTGGTTAATTTCGGGGCTGAACACACTTAACGAATCAGACTGCAACTGCCCCGGTATCGAAAACTTCACCGATGGAATCGCCCATTTCTCGATGATACAAATAGGCGACGAAACCTACGAGGTAAGTGCCGACGCTCGCTGGTTTTATATGATGCTTGAATCGCTGCAACCCATTGAGAAATGTTATGTAATGCAACAAATAACAAACATCGACATGCAGGCTGCTTCGTACCATATAAATCAGGGTCTGCCATTTAGTGTTTCTGATTTTGCTCTGTCGGTATCGGCTTTGCACCCAAGATATACGGGAAGTAACACCCAATTTGGCATTATGGGTCTAGAATATTTGCCTGCAGTGAAATATGGTCTTGAAATCGATTCGGTGTATGATGAACGATTGCATTATGGAAAAACAGCCTGTGCCGCCTCAGCATATCTGAACCATTTGCACCAGTGCTTTGGAGTATGGAGCCTGGCTATTGCAGCGTATCATTCGGGGCCCGGTACGGTGCAGCGACATGTAGAAGCCGGCACTACCCATCAGATTAAACTGGCTCCTTTCGATGCCTTGATAGCCTGCATTGTATTTACAAACAATTACCTTGGCTATCTGAAAGACCACAAACTTGCATTCAATCGAAACTGCGATACTGTTTGGGTTTCGGCACGTATTCATCTGGAACAAACCGCGCGTTTTTTAAATATCGAAAAGCAACAAATACTCGAGATAAATCCTGCTGTTTTAAGCGACGTGATATATGGTGACATGAAACCCCGTCGACTAATTCTTCCGGAATCATACGGAGTAGTTTTCAACTTAAAAGCCGACTCGATAATTGCATTTACCGACAGCATTTATTTTTCGAAACCCGAAAAACCATCATTTGTCGAAAACAAAATTGCGTATACCATTCCCGGTAACGACTACGAAAAAATTAGCTATACCATACAATCGGGCGATAATTTGGGACTGATTGCCGAAAAATTCGATGTAAAAATAAACGATTTACGAGAATGGAACGATATTTCGGGGAATACCATCTATGCCGGAAAAACACTGGTTATTTATGTAAAAAAAGGGAGTAGTTTCGAATCAAATGCGGCAGGCACTCAAGCCAATAATCCCGCTCCCAAGGGGGAACCCAGCATTTTACAAGGCTATATACTTTTCGACACCTATGTAGTAAAAAAAGGCGATTCACCATATACCATAGCAGCGCAATATCCCGGTGTTTCGGCCGAGAACATTATGGAGTGGAACAACATTAGCAATCCATCGAAGATTCAGATAGGTCAGACATTGAAAATTTACAAAAAGAGATGAAACCTCAAAAAGTATTGATATTTATTGTGATGGTGATGGCAATGCTTGCCTCTATTATGCTGTTGTTTCCTAAAAACGGTATCAAGATAAGTGATAATTTGATATTGTATTTTCCATCGTTTCACGACATGTTCTCTCCCCGCGAAAAAGGGATCGACATCGACTCGCTACTGGCTTCGCAGCAACACCTCAACCAACTTTTACCCGACGACGACAGCATAACGGCACTCGATATTGAAGAGTTAAAGAAATTGGTTACCCCATTAGAGTTTCCCGATGACAATCCCCATGCACTCGATGCTTTTTTTGCCAAACTGGTAAACATCGAAGCCCAACACAAACTACGAATATTGCATTATGGCGACAGTCAGATTGAAGGCGACCGTATTACCGCATTTCTAAGAAATCGCTTGCAGGCAAAATTCGGTGGTAAGGGGATGGGACTCAATACAGCCGGAGTATTATATTCGCAACTTAGCATGTTACAACAAGACTCGGGCAACTGGTTGCGATATCAGGGGTTTCTTGGGGCCAACGAATGGGTATGGCATAAAAAATTCGGAGTAATGATGGCGTTCAGCCGATTTACCTATATACTCGATTCGGCAGCACAGCCCACACCGGCAATAAAAAAAGCCTGGTTACAGTTTTCTCGTTCCGATCTGGGATATGCCAACACCAAGCAATTCAGAAACATAAATATATATTATGGCAATGCCAAAGCAAAAGTAAGCATTGTGCTGAGTTCCGATGGTAACCAGCTTGTTGCCGATTCGCTGCAGTCGGGCGAGGGACTTCACGTATTTACCTACAGAAGCCCTGAATACCTCGAAAACGTTCGCTTCGATTTTGAAGGCACCGACAGCCCCGATTTCTACGGAATTTCGTTCGAAGATGATGCCGGCATATATGTCGATAATATTGCTCTAAGAGGAAGCTCAGGCACCATGTTTACATCGACCGATGCCAATCTGCTGCTTCAAACCTACAATCACATGGGTGTCGATTTATTTATCCTGCAGTTTGGCGGGAATGTGATGCCCTATATAAGCGATGCAAAAGCAGCTGCGCAGCATGCCAACTTCTTTTATTACCAAATGGCTCTGCTGAAACGACTGGTTCCCGATGCCGGTATTATTGTAATTGGTCCATCTGATATGTCGGTGAAAGAAAAAGACTATTATATGACGTATCCAATACTTGAAACAGTGCGCGACGAACTGAAAGCAGCCACTCATAAAGCCGGTGGCGTTTACTGGGATATGTATAAGGCCATGGGAGGAAAAAATTCGATGATTTCGTGGGTAAATGCCAATCCGCCACTGGCGGCACCCGACTTTGTGCACTTTACTCCTCAAGGAACCAACGTGGCTGCCAACATGTTTTATAATGCCTTTATACTTGAATACACGAGCTATTGCGATAGGAATAAGAAAACCAAATGATGTACAGGGCAGCCATAATTATTATTGCAGCACTTGTTTCTACAAGCGCCCATGCCCAGACTCGCTATCCATACAGCGAATTCAATTACGACTATATCAATACCGACTCATCTTATTTAATAAGATGCGGGAACAACGTATATCTTGATGTATTCATGAACAAACTCGAAAGCCTTGTTTTCGAAGGAAATACGCAGGTGCGCATACTGCACATCGGGGCATCACATGTTCAGGCAGGCATGTGGTGGTGGGCGGTGCGTAAGCGTCTCGAAAGCATGAGCCCGTCAATTGAGGGAGCACCGGGGTATTTGTTCCCGTTTGGAATTGCCAAAACCAATCACCCCTATTTTTATAAGTCGACCAATTCGGGTAACTGGTTGTTTCAACGAATCACCGACAAAGAAATAAAGCATCCACTGGGCGTAGGAGGCATTTCGGCCTTTACCTCCGACAGCATTGCCGAAATACAAATCACATTTAACGATGCTGCACAAATTGAACAACGCCGTTTCGATAAACTGAGCGTATTTCATAGTGCCAACGACGACAGCTTCGATGTGTTTCTTCTGCCCGACAGCCTTGTGTTACGAAAGACTGTCGATCGCGCATCGGGCACCACGGTTTTTTATTTGCACAACAGCAGCGACAACGTAAACCTGCTTTTTCAGAAAATAGAAGAAAGCGACAGCCTCATGTATTTTTTTGGAGTGTATGCCGAAAACCAATTACCCGGTATTGTTTACAATGGTATTGGCATAAATGGGGCTAATACAGCCTCGTATCAGAAAGCTGAGTTGTTCGGGCAACAACTGTGTGCACTGGAACCCGACATGGTAATACTCTCGATAGGGGTAAACGATGCTGCCGGCAAAAACTTTTCGGAATCGCAATACGAAGCCAATTATTCACGTCTCATCGAAATGATACGCAACCAATTTCCGGCAACGGCTATTATTCTCACTACAAACACCGATTTCTATAACTACGGCGGGGCTCACAATCAGAATGCTGATGCAGTAAAGCGAGCCATGCTGAAAAATGCTGAAACAACCGGAGCAGCAGTGTATGACCTACACGCTGTGATGGGTGGAAATCGATCGATAACTGCATGGCGCAACGACGGACTGGCACAGAAAGACCGTATACACATGACACAAGAGGGCTACCGCATACTGGGAATTCTGTTTGCTGAAGCTATACAGCGAGATTTCGAAAACTACCTGAAAAGAACCTATTCACCTATTTGTACCGAATGATGCCGGAGTTTATTTCACACATACTCACCTACGATCAGAATGCGCCACTGATTTTTACCCGATTTTTCTTTTGGGGATTTTTTGCCGTAGTGCTGCTGGGATACACGTGGTTTGCCAACAAGAGGGTATCGCGATCGATGTACTTATTGGTGTTTAGTCTTTTCTTCTACTACAAATCAAGCGGCTTCTTCTTTTTTCTGCTGATATTCAGCACAATATGCGATTATTTTATTGGAAAATGGATTTATGGAAGCACAAACGAACAAAAGCGCAAATGGCTGGTAGCACTCAGTGTATTTATCAATCTCGGAGTGCTGGCCTATTTTAAATATTCCTATTTTATTGTGGGTGCTGTAAACGATATGTTCGGCACACAATATATAGCGCATAACTATTTGGCCGAGTTTTCGAATTTACTCACCGGCTCACACTTCGATACTGCAAAAATATTTCTACCGGTAGGCATCTCGTTTTTTACATTTCAAACCATTTCATACACCGTTGATGTGTACCGCAACAAACTAAAGCCGGTAACCAGCATTATCGACTTCGGGTTTTATGTTTCGTTTTTTCCGCAGTTGGTAGCAGGCCCCATTGTTCGTGCTGCCGATTTTATTCCGCAGATATACGAAAAATACAGGCTTAGCCGCTACGAATTCGGGTTGGCCTTGTTTTTCATTTTAAAAGGTTTGATAAAAAAGATTATGATAGGCGATTATATCGCCGTAAACTTTGTCGATCGTATTTTTGCCAACCCCGAAATGTATTCAGGCCTCGAAAGTATGTTGGCCATGATTGGCTATTCGCTGCAGGTGTATGTCGATTTTTCGGGATATACCGACATTGCCATAGGCGTTGCCCTTTTACTGGGGTTTCGATTGCCTCAGAACTTTAATTCGCCCTATAAGGCCAAAAACTGCGGCGAATTCTGGGGGCGGTGGCACATGTCGCTGTCGTCGTGGCTCAAAGACTATTTGTATATACCTCTGGGTGGCAACCGCCGTGCCGGAGCGGGAACCTACATAAACTTTGCTATTATTTTGGCGGTGTTTATACTGCTTGCGGCCAACCCAACTGTAACAATTGTGCTGCTAGCCGGTGCTGTGCTCGTGATGCTGCTGGCTAAATTTTCGGCCGCTGCCCGGAAGCACATTCATACCAATTTGAACCTGATGATAACCATGCTGCTGGGTGGCTTATGGCACGGGTCGAGCTGGAATTTTATGATATGGGGAGGGCTGAACGGTTTGGGAATACTGGTGTATAAATATTGGCGTCGCATCAGCCCCTGGGAACATGCCACACATGCCATTGCCACCATTTGGAAAATAGCACTCACTTTTGGTTTTATCACATTTACCCGTGTATTTTTCAGAGCTCCCGATTATACTACAGCCGAAACCATGCTGCATCGCATTTGGAACAATTTCAATGCAGCTATTTTCCCGCAGGTAATGTCGGCCTATTACAAAGTTTGGCTCATGATGCTTCTGGGATTTGTTACCCACTGGCTGAGTTATAATTTTAAGGACACCTGGCGCGATCGCTTTATTAATTTGCCGCATTGGGCGCAAGCTATTATTTGCACCGTTGTGGTATTTGTAGTGTATCAATCGATTTGCGCCGACATGCAGGCATTTATTTACTTCCAGTTTTAAGAACACCCTGCAACGGCTATCCTCAATTATTCGGCAACTTGTTTGGTAAGTTCAAAACTTCCACCATTACTGAGTGCATTACTGTCTTTGCAAGGACCTTCGAGGTTTTGAAGTCGCCAAATACCATGCATCTCATCAGCGTTTTCGAGGCTAATTTCGTAAATACCATTCAACACAATATTGCTTCCCAACACAATTTCCGACTCGGTTAACATCAATTTACCATCGACAATTTCGCCACTCATTATGGTGCGGCTATCGGGAGCATAAGGAACTCCTGCCCAAACAAAAAATCCTGTGAGAGTATTCTCGTTTACCAACAATATTTCGAGTTTCATCGGATAGCTTGAGTTAACACCACACGAGTACTGTTTGAATTCACCCAACCACAATCCTGTTAAATTTGAGTAAGGCGACGACACATTCGATTCATCTTCCTGAGCCACCACTGCACTGCTGCTTAATACCAGCAATGCAAAAAGGAAATAGAGCGTTTTTTTCATAATCCATTGTTTTTAACACAACAAGTATCGGCAATAAAAATGAGAAAATAAAATTATAATGAAATCGATACAGCATATTTGCAAAAAAAGTAATAGCATAAGATTATGACATTGTGATTACAAGTTTTGTGAAAATTCAGTATCTTCGTAGCAACAAACTCCTAAAACTATGAGCAAAAAAATACCCGAAACATTTAAAAGCTACCTGCACAGCTTGCAGGCAGTTCCCGGAAAGCCGGTTTCGCTGATGCACGATTTTTACACACATTGCCACAACAAACCGGTGTCGGAATACGACATTAAAGCAATGTTGAAAAAAAGCATTTCGCAACTGGCTGTAATGCAAGACAAACTGTATGCCCACGACAAATACGGTGTGCTGATAGTGCTACAGGCCATGGATGCCGCCGGAAAAGACGGAGCCATAAAACACGTAATGCGCGGGCTGAACCCACAAGGTGTTAAGGTATGGAGTTTTAAATCGCCCAACAGCATTGAGCTTGACCACGACTACTTTTGGCGACACTACAGTGCCTTGCCTGCACGTGGCGAAATAGGCATTTTCAATCGTTCGCACTACGAAAATGTGCTGGTTACCCGCGTGCATCCCGAATATGTAATGAACGAAAAACTACCCGGCATCGAGAAAGTTGACGACATTACCCCCGAGTTCTGGCAGTCGCGCTACGAACAAATAAACCGTTTTGAACAAAACCTGCACGAAAACGGAACTATTGTGCTTAAGTTTTTCTTACACGTGTCGAAGGAAGAACAACGGAAACGCTTTCTCGAACGCATCGACAACCCATCGAAAAACTGGAAACTGTCGGCTGCCGATTCTAAGGAACGTAAGCTTTGGGACAACTACATGCATGCCTACGAAGAAATGATTTCGTCGACTACTTCGGCCATTGCTCCCTGGTATATTATTCCTGCCGACGACAAATGGTTTGCACGTTTCTGCATTGCATCGGTTATTGTGGCCGAAACAAAAAAACTCGACTTGAAATATCCCGAAGTAAGCGACAAGCAGCGCGCCGAACTGCAAATTATTAAAGAAGAATTGCTGAATGAAAAAAATGAATAAACACTGAGAACACTGAGAACACTGAGAACACTGAGAACACTGAGGCTCTCGAAGTGTCGAAGTGTCGAAGTGTCGAAGTGCCAAAGTGCCAAAGTGCCGAAGAACCAAATATACAAAAACGTTATGTAACCTATGCTCTTAGCCTTTGTTTCTGATATTCACGAAGATGCAAGGATGCTCGAAAAAGCCCTGCGCAGCGCATTGCAACATGGCGCCGAACGCATATTCTGTCTGGGCGATATTACCGGTTACACACCGGAGAACCACAATTTTGAAAGCGAAAAAGATGCCGCTGCCTGCATTGCGCTGCTGCAAGAGTATTGCGAACTCAGCATTGCCGGAAATCACGACATGTACACTGCGCGCCGCCTTACGGCCTACCCTGCCGGCATTGAGTACCCCGATAACTGGTACAGTTTGTCGCTTACCGAGAAACAACAACTGAGCAAAAATCAAATTTGGCTCTACGAACACGAGTTAGAACCGACACTAAGCACCCATCAATTGCATTGGTTGCACAGCCTGCCTGAATTTGCCGAAATTGATGCTGACGGAACAAAAATCGGACTGAGTCACTATATCTATCCCGATGTTTCGGGCTCGCTGCAAATGGGGCACCACCCCAACTGCAATGCACGCGAGCACCGCAAACTTTTCGGCTGCAACCTGTATTTCTCGGGGCACCTGCACCCGTCAGGCTTTTGGGTTCAGTCCCGGGAGAAGAATTCTGATTGGAAAAAAATTGGCTTTCATGAAAAATTCACGCTAAAAAAAGGCGATTACATAATAGTACCGGCCTGCCTCAGGCATCACGAAAACTGTGGGTTTCTACTTTGCGACACCAAAAACCTTACGGCTGTGGCATTGCCCTGCATGGTTTAGAAACATGCAATACGCTCCTAATGCCAAATTCTGCATCCGGTGTTTTACGATAACACACAAGCATAACCGGCCATAATCTAGTGACGTTTAATAAAATTCCAAAAATTACCTATAAATTATTTATTTTTTCAACTTCTTTTTTTTTAACTTTGTATGATTAATTCGCAATATAAAATGAAAGCTGCGAAGTTCATAGTTCTCTGTGTTGTTATGCAAAGCCTGATTCAGGTGTCTGTAGCTCAGAATAACTTTATCGTATGCGGACAGGTTGATACTGAAAGGGATGTGTATTTTAATTATGAACCTGATTTATGGTTATTCCCAATCCCAGTATATCCGGGGGCAATCGGTGCTTCGGGGAATTTTTCCGTTGATATTGACATGAACGGAACGAATGACATAAAATTCATCTTTGGTTATCACTCATCAGTAAATTCTGATAGTGATTATATGTTAATAACCTGTGTCCCGGGAGTAGAAGTAGTTGTAGGCGCACAGTACGTTGATTCATTTCCTGATTTTAACTATACCGACACTTTGATTTTCAATATTTTCTACTATACCGATATACCGAAGATGTTTAGTGCAAACGATACAATTTCATCTGACTTTAATTACTCAGATACTCTATACTTCTGCGAAAGCAACTATTATGCATATGTATGGGTTCATCATGGGGACTGGCACGGCATTGATAACAAGTACATTGGAATTAAATTAAATGTTGATGACAGCATAATGTTTGCCTGGTTGAAGGTAGGGGTAAGTAACTACCATACCATGGTACTCAAAGAATTTGCCTGCAACAAAAACCCATATATCGGTATTGCAGCCAATACAGCGG
>CAZEHA010000017.1:0-63465 GCA_964511665.1 uncultured Bacteroidales bacterium | reverse complement strand
CGATAAAGTGAAAATAAGTTTTGGAGTGAGTCAAAACCCAAACGCAATTGCTCCCGACCACGAGTTAGACTTTTCGATGGTCAACTACCAGGGAGGCAATAAGTACATGCAAGGGGGAAGCTCCGAGGCCGATAAAACTATCGAATTGGGTTACGACCTTAGTCCCTTACTCGATTATATTGAACCAGGCACACCGGCACGATTCTTTGTTGTAGCCCGCGAACTCGACCCTCACAATTCCTATAACGGGGCCATTGAAGAGTTTACCATTTACCGGCATCACGTGTGCCCCCCTGACGAAATTTCGTGGACTGGTAGTGTGCCATTTACAAGTTCACTGTTTTATGTTCCCTTGAATGCAAGCATCAATTTCGATAAACCGGTTATCGAAACCCAGGCACTTCCGGTATTTAGTGCAAATTCTCCTTTTACCTTTTTTATGGAGGGATCGGGAGGAAATCTACCTTACGAGTGGGCATTGCAGGCTGTCTTCGATACGGCTAAACAGTCGTATGAATATCAGTATTTTACCGACGAAAAAATAAGCCCCGATACATATTTCGATGGAATAGTCGATTATGAATTGCCCTTTTTGTTCCCATGGAATGGTCAATTGTACAGTAATATATTTGTGAACAGCGATGGATATATTATACTGGGCAACGATCAACGCCCCTGGCCTTATGCCAGTGCATTACTCGACGACTTTTTTGCTATGGAACGAGTAATAGGACCTCACATGCGCTTTAGTTTTGTTGTAAATCCGGAGTATGGCGATGGAATATGGGTTAAGCAGTACAGCAATTATGTGAGTATTCGCTGGAATGTGTCGCAACAATATCTTGAGCCCTGGACCGATTGTAATTTTGGAATAAATCTATATGCCGACGGCAGCGTCGATATGTATTATGGTCCTCAGTATTTTAACCGAAATTCTACAGGTATTGCAGGTGTTTCTTTTGGGAACAACAACGATGCGTTTATTATTTCGAAAAATGAAATGCCGGCATCGGGATTATTGTACAAAATAACAAGCTTTCCGGTACCAACCGGAGTTCAGTTGTCGCAAAGCGGTATTCTCACGGGTAATATTTTTTACGAACAACCCTATCCGGTGCGAATACGCCTTAGCGATGGCAAAGGCAGAAGTGTATCACGCGATTACCAGTTGATAACCGGTATCGACAATATTCAATCTTTACCGTTTTCAATCTATCCGAATCCGGTTACCGAAATGCTGATTGTTTCTTCAGAATTAGATATAGAAAAACTTTGTTGTTACGACATTTATGGAAGAACCATTGAAGTAAAACATACAGTGTTGAACAACCAAAATGTTCAACTACAACTCGATAAGCTGGTGCCCGGTGTGTATTTTCTGACGCTGCACGTTAACAACAATAATTACATCCAACGTTTCATCAAACAATAGTCTTTTATGAAAAAAGCATTTTTTTTGGCGACTGTATTTGTTCTCACAGTTTCATTGCTGCATTCACAGGGTATTCACCCCGATTTAATTCCACTTAGTGTAAGCGAGCAGCAACAAATGACAGGTCTGCCGGAGCTTAAGCTGCCACCCCAATATCAGAACAAATCGTTACCGGTAGAGGTTGACAATTCTGCATTGATGTATTATCCGGGCTTGTTCCTTCAAGGTGGATTAAGTTGTGGTCAGGCAGCTGCAATTACACTTGGCTTTAGTTACGAAATATGCCGTTTACGAAACCAAAATGGTAGTAATGTTGCCAACAATTTCCCCACACACTTCACATGGAACTGGGAAAACGGGGGTTTGGGATATTATGGTGTGAGCTATTATCATAGTCTCGAAGTACTCAGGCTGGTTGGATGCCCAACCACAGCAGTGTATGGTGGAACCTACGACAGCGGTGGAGGCAGTCGTTGGATGTCGGGATACGACAGCTATTACAATGCCATGCAAAATCGTATTCAGAATGCTTACGTAATTAAAACCAATACCGAAGAAGGCATTCTAACTCTGAAGCATTGGATTAATGACCACCTTGACGGATCGGAAACAGGAGGAGTCGCATTTTTTTATTCACAATATCAAAATCCATCGAATACTTTGCCGGCCGGAACACCTCATTCAGGCGAAAGAGTAATTGTATCCTGGGGCTCATCTCCAAACCACGGCATGAATATATGTGGCTACAACGATGAAATTAAGTGGGATTACAATGGCGATGGTCAATATACAAACCACATCGATATTAACAGCGATGGTGTTGTTGATGTGCGCGACTGGGAAATAGGGGCATTTAAAATGGCCAATACGTATTCTTCCCCATATTACGCATGGATGATGTATAAAACATTGGCCGATGCTTCCTCGCAGGGCGGTATTTGGAACAATGCTGTAAATGTGCTCGAAGCCAAAGCAAACTACCAACCTCAATTAACTTATAAGATAAATATCTATTATACGCATCGTAAACGAATAAAAATACGCGCCGGCATGTCGACCAATGTGTTGGATACCGAGCCTGCCTATATTATTGAATATCCCATTATCAACTATCAGGGGGGCGATATGGGTATGCAGGGCGGCAACGAAGAAGAGCAGAAATATCTGGAATTTGGTTTAGATGTTACTCCTTTTCTCAATTACCTGAACCCCGGAGATCTGGCAAAATTCTTTTTCGAAATAGTGGAAGAGGATCCCGATGTGTGGGGAAATGGAAATGTGATTTCGTTTTCGTTGATGGATTACACCTCCGGATTGGTTGAAACTCCTTGTTCCCAAACCAATGTGCCCATTGTTCACAATGAAAAAACACAGCTTTCAATAGTGCGAAATATCAATTATAGCTCGGTGAACATCACATCATCGGTATTGCCCATGGCCGAAGTGTATCACGATTACAGTTATCAGCTGACTGCCTCAGGAGGAACGCCCCCATATTACTGGGAATTTGACGTAGATTACGATTTACTTAGTTCAACTGCCTCAATGCCGGGCGATATCACTACATCATTTAGCGGTTCTTCAATTAATCTCCCCTTTGCAGTAAACTTTTATGGCAACGAATACACAAAAATTTATGTTTCGAACGATGGTTACCTCGATTTCAGCGGCGAATCGTTTAGCCTGCCTTATCAACACGAAATGATGAGTGCTTTTATGAATCGTCCGTGTATTGCTGCTTGCATGATGGATCTTAACGCATCGGTTTTTTATAAATTAACCGACGATTATGTGGCTTTTCGCTGGAACAAAGCCAATTTTATTGAAACTGCCATAAGAATCTACGCCAATGGCAATATAGAATTGTTTTATGGTAGCTCTGATATTCCCTACGATGAGGTGTGGATATCGGGTATTTCGTCGGGTAATCAGATGAATTATAACTTGTTTCAGTTTAGTTCGTCGCCCAATTTGCCCGAGAACTTGAAATATACCATGACTCCACGAGTGATGCCCGAAGAGTTTTATCTGACTACAGCAGGCTTGCTCACAGGGAGTCCAACACAAGAGTTGCTGGCATACAACCTGAATTTTAAGGTGTACGATAGCAATATGCTTATCGACCGAAAAACAATACCCATTTCAACCAACGGATTGATTGTTTCGGCCGAGCTGCACACCAACAATAACGATACTCTCGAATGGGGCGAATATGCATGGTTCAACGTAAGCTTGCGAAATGCTACCGATTTACCCATGACAAATCTATCAATTGCTTTGTCAACAACCAACAATCAAGTCAGTTTGGTACAAATAGGGGTGGGTAATTTGAATCTGTCGCCCGGGCAGGAACTTTTAATAACAGAGGCATTTACCCTGAATACATTATACGATTTTACCAACGGGCAAATAATTCCCTTTATTATTACAGCAGTTTGTGATCAAAGTTCATGGGATATTCCAATAAGTGTTCCCATATATACCGCTGTGCTCCAAAACACCGATCAGTGGGTCGACGACAACGATAACCATCGCCTCGATTTAGGTGAAACCTCCGATGTGCATTTTTTTATCGAAAACTCGGGAGGCTCCGGTGTTGGCGACTTGAATTTTACTATTAGTACCAACGATCCGTTTATAAGCTTAAACAGCACCACCTATCAGATTGAATCTTTAGCCCCGGGCTCCAATGCGCCAACAATATTTAATATATCAGCCTCTGATGAGGCACCGGTTGGCTATTTGGCTTTTATTCAGATGCATATCACCGGCGATCATAACTACGAAGAAACTTTAATACTTAAGCTTACCATCGGGCAGATAATCGAAGATTGGGAAACGGGTGATTTTAGTCGTTTCGAGTGGGAGCTAAGTGGTAACCAGAATTGGTTTATTAGCAATGACAATGTTTACGATGGTCAATTCAGTGTAAAATCGGGCCCTATCACACACAATCAGGTATCAGATTTAAGCATTGCTCTCGAAGTGATTTCATCGGGTAACATTTCGTTTTATCGTGCGGTGAGTTGCGAAAACGATGTCAACGATAATTGGGACTATTTGTTGTTTACCATTGATGGTAACGAAATTGCTCGTTGGGACGGACAGCAAGATTGGGAGCAATTCACCTATCCGGTAAATGCAGGTGTTCATGTGTTTCGATGGCGCTACCGTAAGGATGGTTCGGTTAATTCGTTTCAAGACTGTGCCTGGATCGATAATATAGTGTTCCCCTCTATTTACGATGCGCCCCCGTTGTTGGTGCTTAGTCACGATAGCATTGTGAAACACATGAACAGCAACGAAATCGATATCGATACCCTGTATGTGATGAATAATGGTGGCGGCATTTTAAACTATTATTTTGAGGTGCTTAATGTATTGCCTTCGCAGCCAAGAAGTATCGCGGGCAGCACTGTTGTGTGTAGCGAGAATGCATTTACCCCGGGTAGCGATGTGAACTGGACTTTTACAGTACATAATAATTCTCCCGATAATGAATGGATCAAACAGGTGTATCTCGATTTTCCAACTGGTGTTACCGTAACTTCCAGCACCGATTGTGTTTCTCCCAATGGCAGTTTAGCGAGTTCGGGAACTATTGGAAATGGGGTTATAATCAGTTGGTTTGGAGAAGACGACAACGGTTGGGGTATTATTCATGGAAACAGTACCGGCACAATGAATGTTGAGGCGAGTATCGACGAAAATTTCGAAGGAGACATCGATATTGAATATCAGCTTCATGGCGATATTTATGGTGCCGAGCCGCATATGGTGGGCAACGAGATTAGCCTGATTAATTTAGGACCACCCATCGATTGGATGAGTATCGACCCCCTTGTTGGGCAGGTAATTATTGGTGAAATCGATACTATATTAATAAGCTTCAACACCAATGGGATGGAAATGGGTATATATGAATGCATGCTGCGGATTTATTCGGTAGCCGACACCATCTCGCTGCCCGTAACCCTGTATGTTGATATGGGTGTAGGCAACGAAGATGTATTCTTGTCTTCTGTATTGCAGGTGTACCCCAATCCTTCTGCTGATGTATTTACCATTTATTCTGATGCTAAACTTGGTGAATTACATTACGAAATCACCGATATTTCGGGTCGTAGTTTGTGGAACACTATATCGTCGGAATCGCAGTTGCAATGGAATCCTGCAAGCGATGTGGCATCGGGTGTGTATTTTCTTACGGTGAAAAACTCATCAATGGAAATTACCCAAAAAATTATTCTGAACAAATAGCAGGCATCAAAACAGTTGATTCATAGAAAAGAGACCTGCTCAATTATAATAATTGAAAATGACATCGATATTGATTTAACTTTGCAAATATTTATACGATTATGAAATCACTTTTTGCAGTATTCGTTTTTCTTACAACACTTCTTCCATGGCTAAATGCACAGGATGAAACATGGCGTTGTGCTACCGACGAAATGAACAGACTCGAGTTGGAACGCAATCCTCAGGCACGTGCCGAACGCGAAGCCTTGTTACAATTTGTCGACGATTTTTTGGCAAATTCACCAAAAGGCGACCAGTTATATGTTATCCCCGTTGTATTCCATGTGGTGCATTACTATGGTCCCGAAAACCTGTCGAAAGAGCAACTCGAAGACCAAATACGGATTTTAAACCTCGATTTCAGGAAATTAAATGCTGATACTTCCTATATTATCGACGAGTTTAAAAATATTGCTACCGATTCGCGCATCGAGTTTCGTTTGGCTAAACTCGACCCTTGGGGTAACTGTACCGATGGAGTAACCCGAACTTTTTCGTATGAAACGTATAATGGTGGTGAGCATATTAAATATATTGCGCCATCGTGGCCGCGTGCCAAATATTTGAATGTGTGGATTGTAAATCGTATTCCGGGTGGTGTTGCCGGTTATGCCTATTATCCGGGAACTGCCCCCGACGGACGCGATGGAATTCTCATCGACCACGCTTATGTAGGTTCAATTGGTACCGGTTCAACCAATCGTTCCCGCACGCTTACCCACGAAATTGGGCATTACCTGAATCTGCCACATCCATGGGGTAGTACCAACGATCCGGGCTTACCCGAAAATTGCGACATAGACGATGGCATCGAGGATACTCCAAATACCATTGGGCATACCAGTTGTGCATTGTATTCCAACACTTGCGGTTCTCTTGATAATGTGCAGAATTATATGGACTACTCCTATTGCGGTGTGATGTTTACTCATGGGCAGGGAGCCATGATGAGAGCAATATTGAACAGCACTGTAGCTCAACGCAATAACTTGTGGACCGAAGCCAATCTCATAGCAACTGGAGTATTCGACGAAGATGCCATAGCAGTGTGCGACCCTGTTGCCGATTGGGGGCAAAATATACAGGTTGCATGTGTAAATACCGAAATATCATACTACGATTTGAGTTATAATACCGATACTATTTATGTTTGGGATTGGACTTACGAAGGAGGCAACCCTGCAGAATCGGACCAGAAAAACAATGTTGTTGTATATGAGGAGCCGGGCATGTTCTCAACCTCGCTTACTGTAATAAACCCAGCAGGCAGCGATACAAAATCAAAAACCAACAACATTTCGGTGTTTAGCCACAGCGATGGGTTTAGCTTACCTTTTGAAACCAGCCTCGAAGAAACTGCCTTCCCCTACATCAACCCCGACGTTATCAATGTTTTTTCGTTTATAAATAGTGGTAACGAAAACTGGCAACGTATCTCCTCTGCAGCAGCCACCGGAACCTATTCAATGCGAATTCGGAATTATATGAACGAGAATAATATTTCAAACTCCTTTTATACGCCTCTTGTTGTTGTCGATACCAGCGATTTTCCCATTGATGTTAGTTTTAATGTGGCGTATGCCAAATCTACCTCCACTACCAACGATGTGTTAAGAGTATACTATTCAATCGATTGTGGAAAAACCTGGATGATACGATATTATAAGTCGGGTAATTCTCTAAAAACAACTGAGGCAGTGTACGCATCGGGCACCTTTATCCCCAATGTCAACGAGTGGCGCACCGAGTCATTTAATATTAACCGACCGTCAGGTTACCAATGTGGTACCATCAGACTTCGGTTCGAATCTGTAAACAAAGGGGGAAACACTTTGTATATCGACGATATTTCGGTAAAGACTGTTGAAACGGCATATTCCGGTATTACTAAGTCTTCATCGGTGAATGTGTTCCCAAATCCATTTTCACGTGAAGTGTATATATCTATGCCTCAAGGCCAATGTAACATCTCGGTTCACGATATCACAGGTCGATTGTTGTGCGAAACCGGATGTTATCATACCGAAAACACGCGCAATATTACAAGTCTATTTCATGGTTTGGCAACAGGAAGCTACGTTGTTACGGTGCGTCACGAATCAGGCACATACACCCGCATTGTGAACAAACAGTAACTACAGGTTTTTCAGAAACGCTTTTATATTATTCTCAATTCTGGTTTCTATGTTTTCGCATGGTTCCGAAACGAATTTGTCTCCGGTAATATTTTCGTAAAGTTCAATATATCGTTGCGATATTTCCTGAATTCTATCCCGATTCATTTCCGGCAAAATATCTCCAGGTTTTCCCATGAAATTATTGGCAATAAGCCATTCCCTTACAAACTCTTTCGATAATTGTTTCTGTGGTTCTCCACTGGCAAAGCGTTCTTCATACAATTCTTTGTAGAAGTATCTCGACGAATCGGGGGTGTGAATTTCATCGATAAGGAATATTTTTCCATCACGTTTTCCGAACTCGTATTTGGTGTCGACAAGTATGAGCCCTTGTTGTGCTGCAATTTCGGTACCTCTGGCAAATAATTTATAAGTATAATCTTCGAGTTTGGCATAATCTTCGGCCGAAACCAAGCCCGATTCAATAATGTGTTGCTTCGAAATGTTTTCGTCGTGCATTCCCATTTCTGCTTTGGTGGTGGGTGTAATGATGGGTTTTTCGAAAGCCTGGTGTTCTTTCATACCGTCAGGAATAGGTACCCCGCAAATTTCGCGTGAACCATTTTTGTAGTCGCGCCAACTGCTGCCTGTAAGGTAGCCTCTTATTATCATTTCCACGGGAAAGGCTTCACACTTGTATCCAACCATAACCATGGGGTCGGGAGTGGCAATTCTCCAGTTTGGTACAATGTTGGCTGTAGCCTGAAGAAATTTATCGGCAATCTGATTCAATACCTGGCCTTTATATGGTATTCCATTGGGAAGCACCACATCGAAGGCCGAAATACGGTCGGTAACAACCATTATTAAAAAATCTTTGCCAATACTGTACACATCACGAACTTTTCCCTTATACACATTGGTTTGCCTCTCGAAAGAGAAATTGGTTTTTGTAATTGCTTCATTCATCGGTTTTATTGTTTATTGTTATTATCTTCTTGTTGATAGGCATTAATAATTTGTGAAACCAGTTTGTGTCTGATAACATCGCTCGAATCAAAATAAATAAACTGTATGCCTTGTATATTGTTCAGAATGTTTTCTGCTTTCAGCAACCCCGATGACTTCTTATCGGGAAGGTCAATTTGAGTTACGTCGCCGGTGATAATGAACTTCGAAAACTCTCCCATGCGGGTCAAAAACATTTTCATTTGGTTATAGGTGGCATTCTGGGCTTCATCAAGAATTACAAATGCGTTATTCAAAGTGCGCCCTCTCATAAAACCCAACGGAGCAATCTGAATCACTTTGTCTTCTATCATTTGTTCCAGTTTGCGGGCCGGAATCATATCCATCAAAGCATCGTAGAGAGGTTGCAAGTAGGGGTCGAGCTTCTCACGAAGGTCGCCGGGTAAGAAACCCAGATTCTCGCCTGCCTCAACTGCCGGTCTGCTCAAAATAATACGCTTCACCTGAGCCTCTTTTAGCGCTTTTACAGCCAATGCTATGGCTGTATAGGTTTTACCGGTGCCGGCAGGGCCTATGGCAAACATCATATCGTTTTCAAAAGAAGCATCCACAAGCGCTTGTTGATTGCGACTTCGCGCTTTTATGGGCTTGCCATAGGTGCTGTAGAGCAATATGTCTTTCTCTTTTGCTTCATCAACAGAACTGTCTATTTCGTTCGATAGTATTTTATTCACATCATCTGACCCAAGTCTGTTGTAACGATTCAAATGTTGCAGTAACTGCTCCAGTTTTTGTTCGAAGCGGATAATTTCAGACTGTTCTCCTGAAACTTTTACCATATCGCCCCGAAAATGAATTTTTAATTTAGCAAAGTGGCGCTGTATAATGTAAACATTTTCGTCTTTGGGGCCATAAACCATTAACGGATCACTGATGTTGAGCAATAAGGTTTTTTCTGTCATAATTTCGCTTCAGAAGAGTTTTTTAAATCCGCCTAAATATATAAATTTACAAATTAATACGGAATAGAAATTCGCCGATAAAATAGAATAATATGCCGGTATGGGTTAGCATAATATCTGACTGGAAAAATCACGACTACTACCTCGCTTTGTTAAAAGCCGGAATAGTGAATCTGGTTCCTGATGTTCGGTTTTTCGACATTACCCACGATATTCCGCTCTATAATATACAACGTGCAGGTTTTGTGCTAAGGGCTGTTTATAACAGTTTACCCAAAGCCAGCATACATTTGGTTTGTGTTAACACAGAACAGAACAGCGACGACCCTTATGTGGTTATACATCATAAAGGCCATTATTTTATTGGGGCCGATAACGGAGTTTTTGGAATTGTATTTGGGACGAAACCCGAAACCATTATCAGGTATTATCCCGAAAACGATAGTGTGTCAGGCTTCAGAGCTTTAAGTGTGTTCACCCGGCTTACTGCATATATTGCAGAACAGGGCGATATTAATCTTATCGGCGAGCGGCAAACCGATGTATTGCGAAAAACCGAACTGGAACCCGCAGTGGAACCCGGCCTTATAACCGGACATATTTTATATATCGATTCCTATAACAACGGTATCACAAATATCAGTCGCGAACTTTTCAATCGCCATGTGGGAAACCAGAAATTCGTCATTTACATTAACAGCCACTTTTATTATGTGAATAAAATTTATGAATCGTACCACGAAGTAGCCTGCGGCGATTTGGTCTTGCTGTTTAATTCCCTCGATTTACTCGAAATAGCCATTCGCGAAGATGATGCAACTGCATTGCTAAGCCTCGATAAAAAAACGCTGATAACAATTAAGTATTAAGATGCTGCGAATTTTAATGCCTTGCATATGGATTGTTCTTACTGCATTTTCGGTTTATGGTCAGGTAAAACATAGTTTCGAAGCCAATGCCCTTACAGGAATTGTTGCCCCACACTACAACGATATGGCTGTGCTACGCAAACAAGCTGTAAAAGGCCTGAATGTAAGATATAATTATGTTTCAGATACTTGCAATGTATTCGACCGAAAATATGGTGGCCCCATCATGGGTTTTGGTGTGGAATATATGCATTTGGGCAACAACGAAATGCTGGGCGAAGCATGGGCTTTTTTCGGACATTGGGGGATGCGGGCTTTGAGCCGAAAAAATCACTTGATTGCTGTGTCGATTGCGCCCGGCATTGCCTATGTAAGCAAAGTATACGATGCCCAAACAAATAGCCAAAACACTGCAATAAGCAATCACTACAATATCTATTTCGCACTTTCTACCTCATATCGGTATTCCATTTCGCAAAATCAGGGTTTGAATGCAAAGTTTTCGATAACTCACTATTCTAATGGAGCAACCAAATATCCGAACCGAGGGCTGAATCAATTGAATATTTCGTTAGGCGCCGACTACAGTTTTGCCAAGAAAAAATCAATTGTCAGTCAGGTGTCTTTGCCCGAACGTGTATTTGATACATGGTTGATTGCGACCATCGGAAAAACCGATTCTTATGCTGTGGGCATCCAAAGTTCCGGAGTCAGTTTCCTCTGCAATACAATTAGTTTGGGTGCAGCGTATCGCTATACTGGTATCGGAAAACTTGGCATATCGCTCGATGCCATTATCAACAGAGCCGATCACCATTACTGGGATGTTAATTGGAATGTAATACTGCCTGTTCCCGATCAGTATTTTTTCGATTATTTCAGAGTTGGCTTATGTGGCGGGCACGAATTATTGTATAAACGCGTTGGTTTTCTCACCTATGCCGGTGTTTACGTGTACAACAAGCTCAGGCCTTCCGATTGGTCCTATCTTCGAACAGGTTTCCGGTATTATCTTAGTCCCCTTGTGTTAAATCTCACTTTGAAATCGGTAGGCTTTAAGGCACAATACCTTGAGTTCGGGCTGGGGTTACACATCACCCACAAAAAATAAGCCCGCATCAAAAAACGGGCTTATGAAAAACTTATATTATTTTATAACTAAAGCAAGAAGCTAAGCAGTACCCCTGCCGCAACTGCCGATCCTATTACCCCACTCACGTTGGGCGCCATGGCGTGCATAAGCAAGTAATTGGTGTGGTCGGCCTTATGCCCAAGTTCTTGTACTACCCGGGCGCTATCGGGAACAGCCGACACACCTGCAGCACCAACCATAGGGTTAATCGGATTGTCTTTTGGCGATAACCAGTTCATCACTTTGGCTATAGTAACACCGGCTGCTGTAGCAAACATAAACGATAATGCTCCCATTCCAAACACCAGAACCGAAGTTGGTGTAAGAAACACGTCGGCTTGAGTAGATGCCCCCACGGTTAAACCCAGTAAGATAGTAATGGTGTCGATAAGTGAGTTCCCGGCTGTTTCAGCAAGCCGTCGTGTAACACCACTTTCTTTAAGCAGATTACCAAAGAACAGCATCCCAAGCAAAGGAAGCGATGTTGGCGATAAGTAAGCAGTGAGTAGCACCCCAATAATTGGAAACAGAATCTTTTCTAGTTTCGATACTTCTCGGGGTGTTTTCATCTTAATTCTACGTTCCTTCTTGGTGGTAAGTAAGTTGATGATGGGAGGCTGAATTACCGGAACCAGCGCCATATACGAGTAAGCAGCAATAGCAATGGGGCCTATCAGATTTTTTACATATATGGGAGCTCCCGCATTCGTGTACCCTACTATGTTTAGCCCGTTTGCCAACTTCGATGAGACGAAAATTGCTGTGGGTCCGTCGGCACCACCAATAATGCCTATTGCACCGGCTTCGGCAGGATGAAATCCAACAAGCAGTGCCATAATGAATACTGCAAAAATACCAAACTGTCCTGCAGCTCCCAAAATCATCAAACGCGGTTGCGATAGCAACGACGAGAAGTCGGTGATGGCTCCCAACCCTAAGAAAATTAAAGGAGGATACCATCCGTTTACAACGCCACCATATAAAATATTCATTACCGACCCTGGTTCATACACCCCGAGTTTCAGGTTAAAATCAACAGCTTGAAACATGGGAATATTACCTATGATAATACCGAAACCGATGGGAATCAGCAGCAAGGGTTCGTATTTGTAGCGTATAGCCAGAAAAATGAAGATAAATGCAATCAAAAGCATTATAAAATGCCCCCATGTTGCATTTTCGAACCCGGTAAACTCCCAGAAACTATAAAGCCCTACTATTGCCCCTGAAGTTTTGTCGTACTGCAAATTGTCGCTTAGTGTAAGTGTCTCTCCATCGGCCGAAAGCAGTCCATGTCGGGGGCCAAGTGTAACAGTGTCGTTTCTAGTTACATAAGCAGTCGTTGTACTGTTTGGGTCGGTATTCTTGCTGAAGTGAACAGTGGGTTTTATCGAAAAGTCGAGATAAACGCTGTCGTTGCTTATATAGTAATGCCCTATGTAGCGTTGTTTAGCCGAGTCCATCGAAAAAGTACCATCGGCATTGAAATTAATTACTTTAGTCCTCTTTGTTACACGGGCTTTCTCATCTCCCGAAGGCATGATAGGAGTGGCAAAGTATCCATCGGAACGATTGACCCATTTGCCTTTTACCAGAGTTTCTTTTATGCTTTCATTGTTTCCTGCAGCAACAAGCTTTGCCAGCATTAGCAATGGTAACAACAATAATAAGAAAAGATGTTTTTTCATTCTTCAAAAATTAATCAATTTCAACCAACACGTCGTTTTGCATTACACTTTGTCCTTTCGAAACTTTAATAGTCGAAATTACTCCCTCAAACTCGGTACTAATATTGTTTTCCATCTTCATGGCTTCCATTATCAATACTATGTCGCCTTTTTTCACCGTGTCGCCTTGTTTCACTTTTAATTCAAGAATCACACCGGGCAATGGCGATAATACGGCCTTGGAATTACCACCCGATTTTGGTTTTGGTATGTCAGCTTTTGGCTGTGTGTTAGCTACATTCTCTTTTTTAACAGGTCGAGGTTTCGACACAGGTTTTTCTGCTATAGCTTCTCCAACAATTTCTACCGAATACGCTTTGCCGTTAACTGTAATATCGGCTTTGCTGTCCTCAATTCCGTTAACCGATACTTCGTAGCTGTTGCCTTCAATTATGAATTTGTAATTTTTCATGTTACGTTATAATGTCATGTTATTTTTGTAAACCATTAAAAACTTTTGCCGACCATGGAGAAGAGAGTCTTTCACGCGAATCGATTGTTAATAATAACGATTCATCGTCGTGTTGCTCGTTGAGATAAAAATGCAGACCCATTGCAATGGCAGCCTGCACCTGATTTTCGATATGAGAAGGATTGGTCTCAATTATTTGATTTGATCCATTCTTGGTTTTTTCGCAGGCTTTGGCCGCTTTTTTCTCTTTAATTTGCTGGTTCTTTTTTGCCGAAGCAGCCAATGTTTTTTGGAAAAGAATGAAAATTAATGACAACACATAAAGAACAATAAACACTACACCGACTCCTGCAATAAAAATTGTCCATGCCTGCTCGTTTAATGCAGTTGGATCCCACTTGATTTCGTTAATTATCCACATCTTTTAATAATATTATAAAGGTATATTACAATGTTTCTTTGCAGGGCGACTGTCTTTTTTGCTTGCCAGCGATGCCAGAGCTCTAATAATTCTGAATCGGGTGTTTCGGGGTTCAATGATATCATCAATAAACCCATATTTGGCAGCTTGATACGGATTGGCAAATTTGTCGCGGTATTCTGCTTCTTTTTCGGCAATGAATCTTGCTTTTTCTTCGGGGTCTTCTATTTTCTTCAGTTCCTTAAACATCAACACCTCAATGGCACCTTGCGCACCCATTACTGCAATTTCAGCCGAAGGCCAGGCGTAGTTCAAATCGCTTTTCAACTGTTTGCAGGCCATCACGTCGTGCGCTCCGCCATACGATTTACGAAGTGTTACGGTAACTTTAGGAACAGTTGCTTCGCCATAGGCAAACATGAGTTTTGCTCCGTTGGTTATAATTCCTCCGTATTCCTGTGCCGAGCCGGGCATAAAACCGGGAACATCAACCAGGGTAACCAGCGGAATGTTGAATGCATCGCAAAAACGCACAAAGCGGGCAGCTTTTTTCGATGAATCAACATCGAGAACACCGGCCAGATAACTGGGCTGATTGGCCACAATCCCTACCGATTGACCATTGAAACGGGCAAAGCCCACAATTATATTTTTCGCATAGTCTTTATGCACTTCAACAAACTCTTCATCATCAACAATTATATTAATAATGTCGAGCATGTTGTAAGGTTTGTTCGGATTATCGGGAATAATGCTGTTCAATCTGTCGTCAACACGGTCGATGGGGTCGTTGCATTCTATCAACGGTGTTGTTTCCATGTTATTTTGAGGCATAAACGATATCAGTTTTCGCAGCATCTCAATACCTTCTTCTTCGTTTGGCGTTGTGAAATGGGTAACACCCGATTTTATAGCATGAACCTTTGCACCACCCAGATTTTCAACGGTAATATCTTCGCCGGTTACTGTTTTGGTAACTTTTGGTCCGGTAACAAACATATAACTGTTGTCTTCGGTCATCAGAATAAAGTCGGTGAGGGCAGGGGAGTACACGGCTCCACCTGCACAGGGTCCGAAAATTGCCGACAATTGCGGTATTACTCCCGAAGCTTCGATGTTGCGCTGGAAAATTTCGGCATATCCGGCAAGACTCTGAACGCCTTCTTGAATACGAGCGCCTCCCGAATCGTTGAGACCGATAACCGGAGCCCCCACTTTCATAGCCATGTCCATAATTTTACAAATTTTATTTGCAAAAGTTTCGGATAATGAACCTCCAAAAACAGTGAAATCTTGCGAAAACACATAAACAAGCCTGCCATCTATTGTTCCATAGCCGGTAATTACCCCATCGCCAAGATATGTTTCCTTTTCGAGGCCGAAATCGGTGCACCTGTGTGTTACAAACATGTCAAATTCTTCAAAGCTTCCTGAGTCAAGCAACAAGTCGATACGTTCTCTGGCCGTTAGTTTGCCTTTTTCGTGTTGGGCTTCTATACGCTTTACTCCTCCGCCCAGACGTGCCTCGGCTCTCTTTGCTACCAGTTCACTGATTTTATTTTCAATAGCCATCGTTATAGTAAGTTAAATATGTTGATTTAGTGAATTACTCTGTTTTATGCCCGCAAAATTCAGTAAGAACACTGCATGTTGATTTGGGATGCAAAAAACCAATGTCAAGTCCCTCAGCGCCTTTACGGGCTTGTTTGTCGATTAAAACCACTCCTTTGGCTTCGGCTTCTTTCAAACTTTCTTCAATATTATCAACAGCAAAGGCAATATGATGAATGCCTTCGCCTTTCTTCTCGATGAATTTTGCAACCGTACTTTCGGGATCGGTGGGTTCCAGTAATTCAATTTTGGTTTCACCAACCTTGAAAAATGCAGTTTTTACTTTTTGATCTTTTACCTCCTCAATTGCATAACATTTCAAGCCAAGGATACCTTCGTAGTATGGCAGGCAACTTTCGATGCTTTTTACAGCAATACCAATGTGTTCGATGTGTGTGATTTTCATATTTTATTGAAATTTCGTCGCAAAGATACATATTCTGCTTAAGTTTCCTCAATTTTTTATAGCAAAAAACCAAGTTTGCAATATGTTTTTTAAGCAATTATTTTTTTTAATATATTCGTCGAAAAAAAAAAGACTATTAGAGACAACTCAACTTGGTTTTACACGTCATTAATGCGAAAAGGGTATTATGGATTTGAACAGCAGGGATAATGCGGAGCAAATTGTAAGTGGCTGTGTCAAAGGAGATTCGAAGTGTCAGCAGGTACTCTACGAAAGTTTGTACCGTAAGATGCTCGGAGTTTGCCTGAGATATTCATCCAACTACGATGAAGCAAAAGACCTGCTACATGATGGATTTATAAAGGTCTTTGAAAAAATTAAGTATTTTAAACACAGCGGCTCGCTTGAAGGTTGGATTCGGAAGATTATTGTGAATAATGCCATCGACAACATCCGAAAAAACCGACGCGAATTTACTGAGTACGATGGCGAAAATAAGTTCGAAAGAATGGAAGACACCTCCGAAGATGAGATTAGCGAAATGAAAATGGTCAACATGAAAGCAGAAAGACTCATCGAACTTATTCAAAACCTTTCGCCTGCCTACAAAGCTGTGTTTAACCTTTATGTAGTAGAAGAATACTCTCATAAAGAAATTGCCGAAATGCTGGGGATTAGTATCGGAACTTCGAAATCGAATCTGGCAAAGGCAAAAATGCGATTAAAACAAATGTATGTCGAAAAATACAGAAGTGTTGAAAATGAACAGATTTGAAGAAATTATTAACAAAAAGCTGAAAGACTACGAGGCTCAGGAGATTCCGGGAGCCTGGAGCGAATTCAGCGCGAAAATTCCCAAAACCAAGCCCGGGGTAAATATTACCCGTTGGTTGGCCGGTTTGGGTGGAATAGCAATTATTGCCGGTATTACTCTTGTCTTAATATGGCCCAATTCCAAAACAATTTCAACTCAAGTTGACAAACAAATTGCCGTCAACGCTGAGCTTGCCACTGAGCCTGTTGGTCAGGTTGAAACTGAAAACCATCCCGATGCCAACCTGCAATCTGATAAAAATAGGGTGTCGGTGTTAGAATCTGATAATAATGCTGTTGCAACGAACAATACCATCCAAAGCAATACTACGGTAAACTATACCGAAAAAAATCAAAATACCGATAACATAAAAACCGACAATACTAAAAACAGCCAAACTAAAACCGACCAGATTCAACATCAGGTTGATCAGGTTGATTATCACACCAATACCGATTTATCAAATATCGTAATCAATTATAATATAATCGATATTTGCCTTCCGGCTAAGGTCACCTTCGAGGTTAAGCGTATGCCTGCAGGTTATACATATCGTTGGATGACAGGGAATGCTCAGATTGATAATGTTAGTTATATCGAGAACCTATACACTGCGCCTGGTACTTATTACCCTACTTTACAAGTTTTTAATGATGCCGGAAATATTGTGAAATCATTTTCTCTTAACAAATTGGTTGTTTATCCACTTCCTGTTGCAAGATTTTCTTTTGAAAAGAAAAATAATTTATATATATTTAGCAATTTATCGGAACAGATAACCTCTTTAGCATGGAGTATTGATAATCAGGTGTTTGCGCAAAGTTCTTTGGAGTATTATTTTATTAGCGATGGTGAGTATCCGGTAAAACTTATCGCAATGAATGAAGCCGGCTGCATGGACGAATATGTTGAAAAAATTCGCGTGAATATCGACCATAACTACTTTGTTCCCAATGCATTCAGGCCATATAGCGATGGTGTAAATGCAAGTTTTGGCCCAATTGGTGATAATTTATTTGAATATTCATTCAAAATGCTTATTTTTGATAAAACCGGAACCATGATTTTTGAGACCAACAATATTGATAATTTGTGGAATGGCCGAATTAATGGAAACGGTGCAATGGCAGAGCCCGGAGTGTATAGCTGGGAGATATTAACAGTGGATAAGAACGGAACTAAAAAACACAATAAAGGACAATTAACATTATTGAAAAACTAACTAAAACAGAAATATTATGAAACATGTTGCATTATTCTTCGTGGCAAGCCTTATGTTGAGTGTAGCGTTATATGCACAGGTAGACGTGCTTGAATTCGTGCAGAAAAAGCCTACCACCGAGGGTCAGGTCGTTTATTTTGATGTAGTGGGAATTCATAATCAGGATCATGCCAATGTAATAATGGAAGATTTTCTTGACGACCCCAATGTGTTTAGCGGAAGATATTTTATCAGTTCAGCAAATAAAGACAGGTATCAGTTGAATACTAACACTCAGGTAAGTGCTGCTTATGTATTAAGCATTTTGCAACGGCATGGTGTCGATTTCGATTATACCTCGGTTTCAAGAAATGGTTATGTTATTCCCGAAGATCATACCGCGGTTCCTGTTGGGTCGGGGGCAAAACGTACTGATGTAAATCAAGAAGGGTTTCCTAAATATAAAAACACAGGCAATAAGCTTGAGGATGACAGAAGGTATGCCGAAGAGAAAAATAAATGGATTCAGGAAAATCCGGAACAATACGAACAATTGTTGAAGCAAGGAGAGAAAAAATAATGTTATTTGAAATACAGCTTAAAAATTAACATATGAATAAAGCTATACTGTTTAAGATAGTTTTTGTGACTTTAATGGGCTTATCGCTGATAAGTCCATTTGATGCTTTTTCACAATGCAACAATGGAGGAAGTGCAACCAATGCAGGTTCCCTTACCATGCAGGCTTTTTATCAAACAGCTTCGGTGAGTGCCGGTCAACGCTACACCTTTACTGCCAATGCCACCATTACGTACGTGTTTACATTTTGCGAAGGTGGGGGTACTACAAGCACTGACCCGCAAATTGAAATTTGCAATTCTGCCGGTACTGTTGTGTATGCTTATAACGATGACTTTTGCGGTTTGGGTAGTCACATAAGCTGGACCTGTCCCGCTACTGGAACTTATAGTATCGTATTATACCGTTACTATTGTAGTTTGGCCAGTACGGCGCTTGGTACACTTGCCTACAAAGTGTTAACGCCTCCCACGGTGCAGGATTGTCTGGGTGCTATTCCTCTTTGTCAAAGTGTGTACTCAACTTCTGCTTCCTATTCCGGAACTGGTCACTACCCCAACGAAATACCTACAACCGGTGGCTGCCCCGGAAACTGTTTGGTTAGTGGCGAAAGAAACGATGTGTGGTATACTTTTACAACGCAAAGCAATGGTAATGTATCTTTTGTAATTACTCCGAACAACAGCGCCGACGATTACGACTGGGCTGTTTATAACCTTACAAACCATGATTGCTCGATAATTTCTACAAATCCATCGGCTGTGCAGGTAAGTTGTAACTATACTGCTACCTCAGGGCCAACCGGTCCGAATGGTGGAGGTACAACAAATTGTATCGGAGCCAGTGGCTCAACCTACAATCAGGTTATCCCTGTTTCGGCAGGGCAAACCTATGTGGTTAACGTAAGCAACTGGACCTCGTCGCAAAATGGATATACTATCAATTTTGGATCTTCTACTTCTTCTATTGTCGATCATACTGGTGCTGTTATGTCTGGATTGGTGTATCCCCCGTATTGCGGATCGTCTCACCTTAGCGTTCAATTTAGCGAAAGGATATGGTGCACAGGAGTAACTCCTGCCGACTTTCTACTCACAGGGCCTAATGGCACCTATTCAATTATTAATGTATGGAGCGACTTGTGCCAGGCAGGCTTAGGCTCTACCTATGGCGATACCTACTACGATGATATTTGGAATTTTGCACTGGGCGACTATTTGCAACACGGTGGTACTTATACCCTTACGGCTGTTGGTGGTGGCGTTTCCGATATTTGTAACAATTACTCCCCGCAAAACAGTATTACTTTTACAATATCCGGTATAACCGCCTCAGGTACATTTACTCATCCCACATGTTATAATACCAACAATGGAACAATAACACTGTCAGGAATAGGAGGAGGAAGCCCTCCATACACTACCAGCTGGGTAGGGCCCAGCGGGTTTACTTCATCGTCAAACTCATTGACAAATTTGGCACCGGGTGCATATAGTGTAACAGTTACCGATGTAAATGGCATTTGTCAGTGGGTAAATACTTATGTACTGATGCAACCTCCCACCGTTACTGCCAATGTGTCTACGGTTCAACCGGGATGTGGTGTTAACAACGGAAGTGTTACCGTAACCCCTACGGGGGGGGTATCTCCGTGGTCACTCCAATTGGGTGCTGCAAGCCAGACTGGTGTAACAACCAATTACACATTTACCGGATTGGGAGGAGGTACCTACACATTAATTGTTACCGATGCCATGGGATGTACATCATCGCAACCGGTTACTCTAACGGCTCCTGCCAACCCCGATGCATCGTTTACCTATAACGGAAATCAATGTTTCAGTCCATCACATTCTTTTAACTTTACCCATACAGGAACGGTTGTTCCCGGCGAAACCTATGCATGGACCTTCTCAGGAGGTACTCCGGCTAATTCAACAGCTCACAACCCTTCGGGAGTTACTTTTAGCACCGCAGGGTCTCACAATGTTACACTTACCATTACTGCGGGAGCTTGCAGTGATACCGAAACCATTTCGGTAACAGCCTATCCTAATCCAACCCCGGTAGTAAGTGTTTCGAATGCAACCTGTGGTGCATGTAACGGAGGTGCCAGTATTGCAACATCCTATAGTTCTTATGCATGGTCGGGAGGTGGAAGCGGAAACAGTATCTCGGGCAGGTGCCCCGGTAATTACACAGTAACAGTTACCGATGCCAATTCGTGTACCGGTTCCTCAGCTTTTACCATTAGCAATTCGGGCACTAATCCTACTGTAACGGTTGCAACCAATCCACCCTCTTGTCCGGGCAATTGTAATGGTAGTGCAACAGCCAATGCAGTTGGAGCACCCTCATATACCTATAACTTTTCTGCAGGAACCACACCAAATAATCAAACTACAGGGGGCTTGTGTGCCGGTAATTATTCTGTTACCGTTGCCGATGGCTCGAACCCATCATGTTTTACTGTAGAGAATTTTTCGATATCCGATCCTCCCGGAATGACTCTCACCATGTCTTCAACAGGTGCTACCTGTGGCTTAGCCAATGGTAGTGCGTCTGTTTCGGTAGCAGGAGGTGCATTGCCCTATAGTTACAATTGGAACCCCGGAGGCGGGGTTACCGGAACAATTAATAATGTAATGGCCGGTAACTATTCGGTAACAGTGACCGATGGCGCCGGTTGTACCGCTACAGGTAGTGTTACGGTTAACGATTTAGGTGTGCCTTTCTCAATAACTCCCAGTGTAGTTGTGAATGCTACATGTAATAATGTTTGTAACGGCTCGGCTACTGTAAGTGTTTCAGGTGGAACGGGTCCTTTTGGATATAACTGGAGCAGTGGTACCAATCCAACCAGCCAAACGGTTACCGGCCTGTGCGATGGTGTTGTAACTGTAACTGTTACCGAAGGTGCTTGCGCTGTAATCGGAAATGTTACCATTACTGAACCAACAGCTGTCACCGGAACGGTTACAACCGTCGGGGCTCATTGCGGCTTGCCCGATGGTTCTGCCAGTGTGGTTGCATCAGGAGGTACACCCGGTTATACATATCAGTGGAATACATCCCCTGCTCAGTTTACTCCTTCGGCAAACAATATTATTGCCGGCGCTTATACGGTTACTATCACCGATTCTCAGGGATGCACAGGGACTGCTTCGGGTACTGTTGCCGACTTGGGTGGAATATCGGTGAATATTACCATGTCGCCTGCAGCATGTAATGGAGGTTCCTCAGGTTCGGCAACAGCGCACGTTACCGGAGGTAATCCAAACTATACGTATTTATGGTCAACCGGATTCACTCAAAGCATTCCCGGCACAACCAGCACGGTTAATAGTCTCCCATCAGGACCGGTTAGTGTTACAGTTACCGATAATTCCGGTTGTACTGCCACTGCTTCTGTTACAGTAACAGAACCAACACCAATTGTTATATCATTGTCGAATGTTAGCAATGCCAGCTGTAATGCAATGTGCAATGGTTCTGCAACTATTAGTGTAGCCGGTGGAACGGCGCCTTACTCCTATACCTGGGGTAGTGGGGCAAATCCAAATAACCCTACCAACACAGCTTTATGTGCCGGGTCTCACAATGTAATAGTAACCGATAACAATGGGTGTACAGCTCAGTTTAATTATTCTGTAAGTCAACCAACACCAATAATATTATCTACTTCGGTTACCGACGCTAATTGTGGCTTTTCTGACGGTAGTGCTACTGTTACTGCTACAGGCGGAACCGCTCCAATGGGTTACAGCTACTTGTGGTCGGGGGGAACAAACCCCAACAGCCAAACGGTAAGCGGCCTGAGTGCGGCAGGAAGCCCATACAGTGTTACTGTTACCGACGACAATGGTTGCACACAAACAACAACAGTGGTTGTTGATGATATTGCAGGACCAATGGCCAGCATTTCAGCATTTAATCACATTACCTGCTCCGGAATGAACGATGGTTCGGCGATGGTGTCGGTTGGAGGCGGAACTCCAGGATACCTGTTTACATGGAACACTACTCCGGTGCAGCACAATGTACAGGCAACGAACCTTGGGCCGGGATATTATGAAGTAACTGTTGTCGATCAGATTGGTTGTACTGCAACAGCAGGTATCACTATCATTGAACCTGCTACCATGACCTTAAATGTTATTTCAACGGTTATCGATTGTTATGGAAATTGCAATGGAGAAGCCATGGCAGTTGTTACAGGTGGTGTTACACCTTATAATCCGTTGTGGAGTAATCTGAATACCAGCATGCATGCCACCGCACTTTGTGCTGGAACCTATACGGTAAGTGTTACCGACCAAAATGGTTGTTCGGTAACCGGTGGAGTTACCATTACCGAAAGTAATCCGATTATTATTACCGAAGTTGTTACCAATTCAGATTGCGGACAAAGCAATGGATCGATCAATCTGACAGTCTCGGGAGGTTCCCCACCCTTTAGTTATAGTTGGAACAATGGTGCAGTTACCGAAGACTTGCTGAATATAACAGCGGGTGGGTATGTTGTAACCATTACCGATAATAAGGGATGCGAAGAGGTACGCGCTTATTCGGTAAGCGACATATCAGGACCGGTGGTTGTAATTTCTGCACAGAACAATGTGAGTTGTGGAGGCTTGTGCAACGGAACAGCTACTGCATTGGTTACCGGTGGTTCTGGTAATTTTGGATATTATTGGAATAGCGTACCGGCTCAAACTTCGGCGACTGCTACTAACTTATGTGTTGGCTCTTATTCTGTAACCGTAGGAGATATAACTACAGGATGTATGGCTGTTACCGGTACCACTATTACCGAGCCCAATCCAATGGATGTGCTTAGCACCGTTACATCGGCATCGTGTTATGGAACCTGCACCGGTAGCATTCAGCTAACGCCTTTCGATGGAACACCTCCTTATACGTTTAACTGGACAGGTCCGGGTGTTCTGCCCAACGATGAAGACCTATACAATTTATGTCCCGGTGATTATACGGTTGCCATTTTCGATGCCAATGGATGTATGATTACACGAACATTTACAGTTGCTAACCCAAGTTTTATCACCATTCCAACAAGCTCTACGGCTGTGGGTTGTAATGGGATTTGTAACGGAACGGCCACTGCCAGTCCTTTTGGAGGTACTCCTCCATATACTTACCTTTGGAGTAATAATGCTCAAACAACCTCCACCGCTGTTGGGTTATGCACAGGGGCGTACACTGTTACAGTAACCGATTTTAATGGTTGTACCGGCACAGCATCGGTTAATGTGGGTACACCGCCATCGCTGCAGTTTGTTAATATTAGTATTGGTGATGCCAACTGCTTCGGTTCGGCAAATGGAGATGTGCTGGTAAGTGTTACCGGTGGCACTCCTCCATATTCATACTTATGGAGTAATGGATCGTCATCACCAAATCCAACCGGGTTACCTGTCGGTCAGCATTGTGTTACCGTTACCGATTTGAATGGATGCGATATCGATACATGTATATATATCACGCAGCCTCCACAGGTTCAGGTCAACATGATAGTGAACAACGAAACTTGCTTCAACGCATGTAACGGAAGTATTTTTGCCAGTGTAACAGGCGGAGTTGCACCGTATTCATATTTGTGGTCAACCTTGGAGGTAACCCAAGGAATTAATAACCTTTGCCCCGGAATCTATTTGTTAACAGTAACCGATTTGAATGGTTGCGAGTATTACTCGTCAGCATCAGTGAATGGCCCCAGTTTGCTATCGATAGTGGTTCAGAGTAGTGTTCAACCGCATTGCAACAGCAACGATGGCAGCATTCAGGTTGGAGTTGTTGGCGGCACCTCGCCCTACTCATATAACTGGTCAGCACCCGGTGGTAATACCAATACTATGAACAATTTGTATTCGGGCAGCTATACCGTTACGGTTACCGACGCCAATGCTTGTACAGCAATGCTAACTGTTAATTTGAATGATATTCAGGCACCGCAAATTACCGGTTTCAATGTTAGCAATGTCGATTGCAATGGCAATTCTTCGGGTAGTGCCGAAGTACTGTTTACAAGTGCCACAGTGAATAATTCTATTCTTTGGAGCGACGGACAAACTGGGAGTATAGCCATAGGATTGGCTACGGGAACTTACACTGTGACCATTACCGACGATAATGGATGTATGGCAAACAGTTCGGTTACAATTACCCAGCCACCTGTACTGAATATGACAATTGCTGCCTACACCGATGCCACATGCTTTGGGTTCTGCAATGGAACTGCCACAGCAGTTGCAGTTGGAGGCATGGCACCAATTGAATATTATTGGTCGGGCGGGCAGAATACGGCTTATGTTAATGGCTTGTGTGCCGGCGATTATACAGTTACAGTGATCGATGCAAACGGTTGCGAAGTGCAATCGAATGTGAGTATTGCTGAACCTCCTGCTATCACTGCAACTGCAACTATTACCCCAACAACATGCTTTGGGGCTGCCAACGGTGTTATTTCTGTACAAGCACAGGGAGGAAACAATAATTTTGTTTACAACTGGCCACAAATCGGACAAACCGGCCCATTGGTTCAGGGGCTTAGCGCAGGACCATATACTGTGATAGTTGCCGACCAAGCCGATGCCTCCTGTTTTATTACAGAAACATTTACTGTTACACAGCCAAATCCTGTGTCTGCATTGTTGGGAACTGTAAATGCAACCTGCGGGCAACCAAATGGAAGTGCTTATGTTATTGCCGGATTTGGGGGAACAGGAGATTTTACGTATTTGTGGAATCCGGGAGGATACACCACCGATTCTATATACGGCCTACAACACGGCACCTATAATCTTTTGATTACAGATGTAAACGGATGTACCGCAACCTATAATGTTGTAGTAGGGGTAACACAACCCCCACATATCGATAATGTAAATTACACCGGGGTTACCTGCTATGGTTACGATGATGGTTCGGCTGAGATTTATGTGTCGGGTGGTACATCTCCATATAATTATTTGTGGAGTCCAAATGTAGGTAGCGACTGGTCAAATTATAGTCTGCAAGCTGGTGTGTATTCGGTAACAATCGAAGACGCCGATGGTTGTCGTCTCTACACCAATATTCCGATTTCTACTCCCGAACCGGTTGAAATTTATACAGCTGGCGATCGCACAATTTGTATTGGCGATTCAGTGGTTATTTCGGCCACAGCAGGTGGTGGAAATGCACCATATTATTTTACCTGGCAAAACCTCGGGCAAGGCAGCTCATTCTTCGTTTCACCGGTTATCACCACCGACTACTATGCATTTGCAACCGATGTAAATGGCTGCGTTTCTGCCAATGGCATGGTTCATATCGAAGTTAATCCTCCTTTAAATCTTGTCGCTATTACTCCTGCATCAATTTGTCAGGGCAATGTTGCCACTATCGTTGCCAATGCAATGGGTGGCGACGGTAACTACGTATTTTACTGGAGCACAGGTCTCATAACCACCGATAATTCTATTCAGGTAAGCCCCGAAGTTTCTACTGAATACTCCGTATGGGTTCAAGATGGTTGTGGTACACCGGCCGATACGGCAACAGTACTGGTAAACGTTGCTCCCGGTCCCGAGATACATGTAACAAAAACACCTTATAAAGGTTGCGCTCCACTTACTGTAGAGTTCGACAACAATACATCGGTGTTAACCTATACGTATGATTGGGATTTTGGAGATCCAACATCGGGAGCTTCCAATTGGTCAGACCTTAAAAGGCCCACCCATACATTCGAAGAATCGGGGACATATACCATAACTGTTGATGTAACTACTAATTTGGGCTGCACCCAAACCGGTTCAACAATAATATTGGTTCACAATTCACCCACTGCCGACTTTATTGCTCATCCATGGAGTACCGGTTTGCTCGATGCGCATATTCAGTTTACCGACGCTACCGATTATGCTGTTGCATGGGAATGGAATTTTGGCGATGGCTTAACTTCAGGGCTGCAAAATCCTGAACATACTTATTATGTTCATGGCACATTCCCCGTTCAGTTGATTGCCTATAGTGCCGAAGGTTGTGCCGATACGGTAGTGAAAAATGTTGAAATTATCGAAAGTTTGTTGTTCTACATGCCTACCGCGATTAATGTTCGACATCCGGGCAACGACGAATTCTATCCCAAAGGTTCCGGAGTCGATTTGTTATCGTACGAAATGACGGTATTTAACCGCTGGGGCGAAGAAGTGTTCAGAACAAACGACTTCTACGAACGCTGGCAGGGACGATACAATAACAACAAGGGTGATTATGTTCCTCAGGGTGTGTATGCATGGATTGTTACACTTAAAGATAAGTGGGGCAAAGACCATAGCTTCTCCGGCTACGTAACGGTATTCAAGTAAAACAATAAAGCGATACTTACAAAGAAGCGGGTTTATTTCCCGCTTCTTTTGTTTTTGTACTTTTAAAAACAAAACAATTTTATTAATTTAGTGAGCTAATAAAAAACACTATCATTATGGGACAAAAAGGCATTAACATTTTAAAACTCGATGTAAACGAGTTAATTGCTAAATTGAATGCGGCATTATCGGAAGAGTGGCTGGCATATTATCAGTACTGGATTGGTGCGCGATTGATGGAAGGCCCAATGCGGAGCGAAATTGAACCGGAGTTGTTGCTACATGCCACACAAGAACTAAACCATGCAGTATTAGTAGTCGACCGAATTATTCAGCTTGGAGGAACACCTGTTATTCATCCTAAAGACTGGTTTGTACTATCAGGCTGCGATTACGATGCCCCCTCTGACCCCTATGTTGAAATGATTCTTGAGCAAAACCTGAAAGGAGAGCGATGCGCAATTCAGAGGTATCAGGATTTAGCGGCTTTTACTGCAGGAAAAGATTTTACCACACACCAAATGGCGATAACCATTATGAACGAAGAACTGGAGCACGAAGAAGACATCGAAGGATGGATAAATGATTTGAACCGGATGAAGGAAGAATGGAAAAAAATACGAACCTAAAATAATAATGAGTATGGAAAAAAGTATCAAAGGATCCAGAACCGAGCAAAACCTGCTCAAGGCTTTTGCGGGAGAATCGCAGGCACGCCAGCGTTATACAATGTTTGCTAAAAAAGCAAAAGAAGAGGGATACGAACAAATCGCAGGAATTTTTACTGAAACAGCCGAGCAGGAATACCAGCATGCCCGTCGCTTTTTTAGCTTTCTCGAAGGTGGTATGGTAGAAATCACAGCAATGTATCCGGCCGGAATAGTGGGAACTACCTACGAAAACCTGCAAGAAGCAGCGCATGGAGAAAACGAAGAATGGGCAGAACTTTATCCTGAATTTGCAAAAATTGCCGAAGAAGAAGGTTTTACTCAGATTGCCTCGATGTTTAAAATCATTGCCAAAGCCGAAATGACTCACGAAACCCGTTATCGAAAACTCATAGAAAATATCGAGAAAAATGTTGTTTTCGAAAAGACCGAAAAAGTAAAGTGGTATTGTCGTAAATGTGGTTATGTGCACGAAGCCAATAAACCTCCGAAGAATTGCCCTGCATGCTTGCATCCCATGGCATATTTCGAGTTGATGAGTGAGAATTACTAAACATGTGCCTACTAAACAAAAAAGAGGCTGCGTTACACACAGCCTCTTTTTTTTGCTAGCTTCTCAATCATATTACTCCAAGGGAGTATACTCTTCTTTTACTTGGTCGTTAACTAAGGTTGCAAGATTGGTTATACTGTATTCCAAGGTAATTTTACGAATATCACTTCCCAAATATTCTATTCTTGATTTGGGATAGTAAACGCCATTAACAGGAGTACTCTCCGTTGAACCCTGAATGGTAAAACTGGCATTTTCGAGAGAGTCTTTCCATACCTGATTCGGAATCCGAATATATTCGAATCTTCTTGTTTGTTGGGCTTCTGCGTAGCTCATATTTCTGTACCAGGGTACAGAGTTGTTTGTATTCGAAAGACCCATATAGCCAACACCGCTATTGTTGTTCGCATTGTCGAAATGCGGATCTGTAGTTACCAAGTCAGGTGCCCACAAGTCGGCGTTAATCCTGAAATATACCTGAGCTCCGTGAGCTCCTAAAGCGGGATCCCAATGATTATAAACCCTGCTGATTCTCAACCTACCCGAAACGCGTGTGTCGACAGCAATACTGCTTCGGTAGGTAGTGTCGCCCCAAAACAAACTGTTTCTGCGGTAAACAGTATACGATCCGGCATATGGTGTAGCAATGTTTTGTACTCTAACGGTTCTTACCACACTACGGCTGTTGCCTTCTTCATCGGTTGCAGTGTAAGTTATTTCATACACTTCATTACGATTGGTGTAGCCATCGGCAGTAACCGAAATCTGAGTCTCTAAATTGTCTTCTAATAGGAGATTTTCGGTTTTGGAAACATTGTCTTCGGCAAAATATCCCGGGTCAATGTATTTTTCTCTCAAAATTACCACCGTATCATTCGAGCCTGTTAAATAAATCCTTGGAGGTTTATCATCTTTTATCCCACAGGAACTAAACAATACAATGGCTGCAAGAAAAGTAAACAATGTTGGTCTGATGAATGCTTTCATAATTGATAACGTATTATTTCTAACATGTAAAAATATGCTATTTTACTAAATAAAACAAAAGTTTTTCAAAAAATTGAAATACTGTAAATATTCTAAACACTAAAGCTTTGTAAACCGTTGCATTAACAATACTTGTTTGTTGTTTAATCTCACAAAATATATACCTGAATCGAGATGCCTTGTGTCTATTTCTAACGATGACTGGTCGTAAGCTTGGTATTTGTGCAGCAGTTTTCCGGTGGCATCAATAACTTCTATTAGCAGGCAATCGGAGTTAATATTAGTTTCAATAAATACCTTGTCGCTTGCCGGATTGGGATATACCAGCAAGAATGGTTTTGATGTTTGCATGGCAGGTATTTGCGAATTGCTTACGGTTGTAATACTCACATTGTCGATAAACAAAGAACCGCCTCCATCGTTTTTAGCTCTGAATGCAATGCTTATGGTATTGCCACCAAACTGATTTAAGTCGATGCTGACTGTGTCGAAATCGGCTGAAGATGTGGGAATATAAGTTGAGCTACCGGCATTTCCTGCAACTGTAGCCATGTCAGCACCACCATTACGCCACAATTCATGACTGAAGCTTTCTCCACAATCGGTTGATAACAGAACAATTAACGAGTCTTTAAACAAAGTTTCCATCCGTTTTTTGTACGCATACTCAAACCGTAATGTGATGTTTCCTGTGTCGGGTAGCTGTACCTCGGGCATAAGCGCATCATCCGACTGCCATTGACGAGGAATGTAATTATAGAAATTCATATTCAATGCGCGGTTGTCGTTGTCGGTGTCCCATCTAACAATATCCCAGGTGCGGCTCATGTCGGAGTTATCGATAATCCAGTCGCTGTTGAATAAGGCATTCGAAATAGTATCGAAGTTTTGACTGTACTGCGTTTCGTAATATCCCAGTACATAAAACACCTTGTAGCTATTATTGTCGTAGATGTTGTATTCGCGTAATTCGCTGTTGCTATTGTTCGCTGAAGCAAAAATTTCGTTTCTGCCGGCCACGCCTGTCATTTCAGGAAGATTGATTACGATTGAATCGCCCGGTGCGATGGCAGCGTACAATTGTTCGTTGAATACTTCCAATGTATTGTATTTTGCAGTAACCTGTATTCCTGCAATGGTTTCTGTGCCCGTGTTTTTAATGATCAGGTTGGGTGTGAAAACAGCGTTTTCGTTGCATAATACAATGTCGTCGTCAACACTGAGGTAGGCAGTGATGTTGTATTCATTAGTCACCGGAGCCACGGGAACATAGGTTTCGCTAAGGTAATTAAAGGCTTCGAGCACATCAATCATACCTCTTCCGTAGGTATTGTCTTCGCCTTCTTCACCTAAGTCGGAAGCGGTTATATACAAGGCATATTTCAGTTCGTATGCCGATGCTTCGGGGAAAGCTTCTCTTAGTAACAGCAAGGCTCCCGACACGTGGGGACAAGCCATGGAGGTGCCCGATAAATACGAGTATTCGTTGTGCCCCGAGGCCGACCTAACGCTCATTCCCGGAGCTACTACTTCAGGTTTTATCTGTAGTGGACCTTCTTCGGTAACACAAGGGGTGGGCCCCCTGCTACTAAAGTCGGCAATCATGTGGTTTTCGTTATTTCCGTTTATTGCTCCAATCGACATGGGATTAACCAGATTGTAGGCAAGCATTGCCGGAAACCCGTTGGTTGAAGCACCCGGACCTTCGTTGCCGGCCGAGAATGGACTACATATGCCGGCGGTTTCAATTACTTCAAGTATCTGGGCTTCCTGCATCTCACATGCTCCTATCAAAATGGCCAAATTGTAGTCGTAACCCCACGAATTGTTAATTACGTCGGGCATGTCTTCGGTGGTTTCAGCATTTTCATCAGGATCGAGCACCCATTGAAAAACATCCATAAAATCGGTCGGGGCCAGTAGATCAGAGTTGCTTGATGCTACCGGGTCGGTTGCCATAAAGTATGCGTTGTAAGCTACCCCAATTGTGTCGGATGTGGCAGGGTCGAGGCCTAAAACGGTACCTGTGGTATGTGTGCCATGACTCGACGAAGCATGGTCTACCGGCGTAACGCTCCTTACTCCATACCACACCTGCGATAGCGGGAAATGCTTACCCAAATAGGCATCGGCAAGTGCCGGATGGTCGGTCCAAACACCTGTATCCATACTTAATAAAATTGTGTTGCGACCGGTATATCCCATTGCCCATAATGCAGGGGCATTAATGGCTAAAATTCCAGGTTCAGGTGCCGATGTGCTTTTATCGGCGGTGGTTTTTTCGATATATGGTTCGTTAATGTAGAACTTACCGTAGTTCAAATCCATACACAAAACATCAGGGTGCATGGCCAGTACCCCAACCACCGGTGTTCTGCATTCAACATATATTGCATTCCTTACCCAATACGATTTTATCGATTTAATTTGACCCAAATACTTGCTATCGTATCTTTGTAAATCGCTAAGCAACGATAACTGGGTTTTGTTGGCCGTTTCTTGAAGTTCTCGCAACAATATTTTAGCTCTGTTGCTGCGTGTTGTTTTTGCCTTTCGAAACTGTAATTCCAAAGAGGCAATATCTACCTGTTGTTTCATGTACACAACAACACCCAGATATTCGCCTTGTGCCAGTTGTTTGTTGCATGCCGATTGCAAAGCCTCACTTATAATTGCCTGACCGGGAGAGATAAGCGGAATACTAATTAGCACAATAAACGAGATAAAAATTTGTTTCATAATAATTACTATGTTTTGTACGACTTTAATTAGAGATATTTGAGAACGTCACTTTTATTTTCTTGTAAAAATACAATTAATCAGAAGGAGTCAAAGCCCGAAAAACAATTATTTTAACGTATATTTGTGGTTTAGAACAACAATGATGAAGAAATTATTATATACTGCCTGCGTTTTCATGTTGCTCTTCTTTTCTAAAGCGACTGTGGCTCAGGGTTACGACAACTATATTGGCGATACGGCCACCCACGTAACAGGGATGGGTGGCCCAATTTTCGGATTCAGTTCCATTCACGGCAACTTTGCCTTTTTTATGGGTGGAGCAGGTGGTATGGTAATTCACGATGTTACTATCGGGGTATTTGGTTTGGGTCAAACTACTCAAGTTACCGATTGGACCAGTCCCGACAGGTATATCAGTATGAGTTGTGGGGGTATTTGGCTTGGTTATGCTTTTTGGGCCAAATCACGTTTTCATCCATCTGTCGATGTGTTGGCAGGGATTGGGTCGGTAAGCACCTTTTACAAGAATAGTTATACGGGTAATAATAGCGATAGGAATAGAGTGTATTTTATTACACCACGCATAGGCGTAGAATTCAATGCCTCCGATTACATTCGCATAAGTGTTGGGGCCGAATATCGCAGCATTGGTTTTATGAAACCTAACGATTATTATTCCAATGCCGATTTCTCATCTCCCGGAGCTTTTATTACAATGAAAATTGGGGGTTTCTAAATCTAAATTATGAGGTTTTTATCAATATCTTTGGCTCTGATCCTGATTTCTGTTTCTCAAACCGGATTTTCGCAAGAGTATTTATATGGTATCAGTTTCGAGCATTCTAAATATCCCTATTCGCAATGGAAGCCTGATGTTATTGCAATGGCTAATACTTGTAGTAATGTAGGGTATATGACCGAAGAAGAAAAAAAACTGGTATTTCTTTGCAATTTGGCCCGCTTCAACGGTAAACTATTTGCCGAAACTTTCTATCAAGATTACTTCGATAGTAACCGATTGAAGCCTAACGATTTTACCACAAGTTTGTTTGCAGATTTACGAAAATCGAAAAAAATGCCCATGCTCGAGCCTCAAAAAGACTTATGCCATGTAGCCGAGGAATATGCAGTTAAAATGGGTCGGTCGGGTAAAACAGGTAATAAATCGTACAAATCGCGATATGCCAAACTCAATAAACTCTATGGCGGAATTGCCGAAAACTATGTTAGCGGAAACTCCGAAGCCATAAAAATTGTTTTCGATATGCTTATCGACAACAACAGTCATTCTAAATCGAACAGAAGAAATATACTGAATAAAAAAGTGAACGCTACCGGACTAAGCATACAGCCTCACAGTAAGCACCAATACAATACTGTGATGGGTTTTGCCGCAAAAAAATAGATGCAGTTTTTGTTATGCTTATTTGCAATGCAAAACATCCCTCAATTATATTCTTGACTTTTCCGATGTATTGCTATATGTGTTGAATGTATTAATTTTTTGCAAAAAATTTGGTTACGAGCTAAAAATTCACTAATTTTGACTAAATCTAAAAAATAGCGCAGTTTTATTTGTGTTTTACATATTCTTTGTTGCGTTATAAATTCTGCTACTAAAGCAAATGGTAAATTTAACTTAAATAAAATACGATGAGTACAATTAAAGTATTTAATGAAAAAAACAAACCGGGTAAAATTGAGAAAAACGAAATTGTTGATTTCTTGTTCGAACATCTCGAAAACTATGGCGATAAAAAGGCAGATATATTGAAAGCAATCGATTTTTCGTTGAAGGAAACAGCGTCGTTTGGTGGATTTGTGTTGGCATTGTGGGAGGGTGACCATATTGCCAGTGCTGTGGTTGTTAACCAAACAGGCATGAAGGGCTATATTCCCGAAAACATTCTGGTTTACATTGCTACACATAAGGATTTTCGCGGTAAAGGCATTGGTAAAAACATGATGCAAAAGGCAATTGAGATAACCGAAGGGAATATTGCTCTGCACGTTGAACCAGATAATCCGGCACGGCATCTGTACGAAAAGCTGGGATTTACCAGCAAATATCTCGAAATGCGATTGGTGAAATAAGAATATGTAATAATTCACACACTGTATCGATGAACCCGAAAATTGTTGAATTGAGGCACAAATTGCACTCGATAGCCGAGCTTTCAAATAAAGAATATCAAACGTCGAATCTGATTTGCCAATTTTTCGATCTTCTTGGTCCTGATGAAACAATATCGATTGCCAAAACAGGAATAGCCTTTGTTTTCAACGGTTCTGGGAAAGGGCCAAGCCTAATGTTTCGTGCCGAACTCGATGCCTTACCCGTGGCTGAAACAATGCAGGCTCACTATGCTTCGCAACAGCATGGAATAGCGCATGCATGCGGCCACGATGGTCACATGTCGATATTGGCAGGTTTGGCCGAGAAAATTTCAGTACATCGGCCTAAAAATGGAAGGGTTATATTGTTGTTTCAGCCGGCCGAAGAGCTTGAACAGGGTGCGCGCGATGTTATTAACGATGAGGCATTCAGTAAGATTGAACCTGATTATTTGTTTGCACTGCACAATATTCCCGGTGTCGAAAAGCATACCGTGGTGCTTAAGCGTGGAAGCTTTGCCTCGGCATCGAAAGGCATGACGGTGAAATTTTTTGGAAAAACATCACATGCTGCCGAGCCGGAAAACGGGAATAACCCTGCACCGGCTATTGCCGAAATTATAAATAATATTCAGGAATTGCATAACGACTCACGTTTATTCAGCAGCACGGCTTTTATTACAATAATTCATATTCAGCTTGGCGATATCGCATTTGGAACCTCGCCCGGCTATGCCGAACTGCGCTGTACCTTACGTGCATTCGAAAACAGCGACATGGAGGTGTTGACACAAGCTGCCGAAACCATCGTTGCTCAAGCAGCCCTCCGTCATCAGCTTAAGGTCGATATTCAGTATCTTGAAGTATTCCCCGCTACCGAAAACCATGATACTTGTGTTGATGTACTGGAACGCGTAACCCAGGAGTTGAATTTGAAAACGCTGTATCCCGAAACACCATACAGGTGGTCAGAAGATTTTGCTTACTATTCGCAATGCTACCAAACTTGCTTGTTTGGTCTGGGAGCCGGTGTGAACCATCCGCCGCTGCATCACGAAAACTACGACTTCCCCGATGACATTATCGATACGGGAGTTGCTGTGTTTTATAAAATTTACGAAGAAAATTGTTTATAGTTTATGACCCAAAGTTCAGTAATTTACATAAAACAAAAAGCAGTATTTAACAATATCGATTTTTTAAAAACAAAACTTGGAAATGGAGTCAGAATTTCGTCGGTTGTTAAAGCAAATGCCTATGGGCATGGTATCGAGCAAATTGTTCCCTTGTTCGAAAGTGCTGGTATCGATCATTTTTCGGTGTTTGAATATGCCGATGCTGTACGGGTAATTCATAGTGTGAAACGACCCGTTTCTGTAATGATTATGGGATGGATTTCGGCAAAAGATATTGAAGCGGCCATTCATCAGGGAATTGAATTTTTTGTATTCGATTTACGCAGACTGAAAAAAGCCCTGTATTATGCACAGAAACTGAGTCTGCCGGCAAAAATACACTTGGAAGTTGAAACAGGAATGAATCGTTCGGGTTTAAATAGAAATGAGTTAGACCTAGTGGTGGATATAATAAACGAACATAGCAATTGTTTCGAAGTTGAAGGGTTTTGTACTCATCTGGCTGGAGCCGAAAGTATATCTAATTTCATTAGAATAAAAAAACAAATGAAGCACTACCATAATATGTTGAGTTATGTGAGAAACCGTGGAATAGAGCCGAAATACCGACATGTAGCCAATTCGGCGGCTGCCTTTGTTTTTCCAAAAGTAAGAATGGATATGGTTCGCATAGGCATAATGCAATATGGGTTTTGGTCTAGTGCCGAAACTTTTATTCATTACATTAGTAATAAGAAAAAAAAGCAAGACCCCCTTGAACGAATTCTCGATTGGAAAAGCCACGTAATGTCGGTAAAACATATTTGCACAGGAGAGTACATAGGCTATGGCATTTCGTTTCTGGCCCAGTGGGATATGAAAACAGCGCTTGTTCCTGTGGGTTATTTCAATGGGTATAGTCGTTCGCTCAGCAATAAAGGCAAGGTTTTGATAAGGGGGCAGTATTGCAATGTGCTTGGATTGGTAAATATGAATATGATAGTGGTTGATGTAAGTAATATTGCCGATGTAGAACCCGGCGATGAAGTAGTGATTATTGGCAAACAAGGCGATCTCGAAATTAAAGTAAGCGACTTTAGCGATATCAGCAACAAACTGAATTATGAAGTATTAACGCACTTGCCGGCCAACACACCGAGAAAAATTATTCAATAGTTATTATAACGCAAGCACAATGGCATTTATCACACTTAACATTAAAAAGCTAAAGTCGAATTTCGACTACCTCGATAGTTTGTTTAATACCCACCATATACAATGGGCGGTTGTTACTAAACTATTATGTGGAAATAAGGAATTTCTTGCCGAGTTGTTGAGATTTAATATCAGGCAAGTATGCGATTCGCGGGTTTCGAATCTTAGAATTATTAAGCAAATTAACCCGGATATCGAAACTATTTATATAAAACCTCCTGCACGTAGAGCCATTCAAGGAGTGGTGCGCTATGCCGATATAAGCATGAATACAGGGGTGGAAACCATAAAATTGTTATCGGCAGAAGCCCAGCGGCAAAACAAAATTCATAAAGTAATTATTATGATAGAAATGGGTGAATTGCGCGAGGGTATTATGCGCGACGATTTAATCGATTTTTATCATGGTGTTTTTCACTTGCCGAATATCGAAGTGGTAGGCATTGGCACTAATCTTTCGTGTTTATATGGAGTGCTGCCCAATCACGATAAACTGATACAGCTTAGTCTGTACAAACAACTTATCGAGGCCAAATTTAAGAAAAGTATTGCTTATGTATCGGGAGGCTCATCGGTAACCATTCCCCTGATATTTCAAAACTTGTTGCCAAAGGGAATTAATCATTTTAGGGTAGGCGAGTCGTTGTTTCTTGGCACAGATGTATATAACAATACACGCTTGAAAAAATTGGAAACCGATGTTTTTATGATATATTCAGAAATCATCGAACTCATCGAAAAGCCTCAGGTTCCAATGGGAGAAATGGGCACCAATGTTGAGGGAGAAATTCCCGAATTTGATAAGAATGCAATGGGTTTAACCAGTTACCGCGCCATTATTGACATTGGCTTGCTCGATGTTGATGAGAAGCATTTTAGTCTGGTCGATACCGGCCTTAGCATTGTTGGTGGAAGCTCCGATATGTTTGTTGTTGATTTGGCCGACAATAAAAACAATTATAAGGTTGGAGATTTGCTTGCCTTTAAAGCCGATTACATGGGAACCTTACGAATATTAAATTCGAAATATATCGAGAAACGTATCAATCGTGGATAGACCTTCATAGGCAAGACTTCAGTTCGTTATTTACAATAACTGTTAATCAATCTTTCGGCTTCAGGGTGGTTTGGTTTAGACTTGTTCCAGCAAAAACAAGCCCGTTCATATTGTTCTAAATGATAGAAACTCCAGCCCATTTTGAACCATGCGTCTGCTTCGTTTGGATCAATGTCGAGAGCCATTGAATAATCGTTAGAGGCTTCAAGATATTGTTTTAGTAAATAGAAGCAGTTGCCACGGTTTACAAAATACTTCGATACAGAAGGATTATTGGCAATTAACTTACTCAATTCTTCAATAGCCAAATCGTATTGAAATGTGTTTATTAATACCATTGTATGGTTGAAGCGTACCGTGTCGTTGTCGAAAAAACCGAGATATAGCGATAAATCGCTTAGTGCCTGAGTGTAGTTACCTGCATTGTTGCAAACGCTGGCACGTTTCACATACAGGTCGGGTAAATATGGATTTATTCTAATGCAGTGGCTGTAAGCTTCACAAGCTTGTTTCCATTTTCCACTTTGATGAAGCAACCCTGCACGGACCAGATGAATGCCGAAATCGTTTGGGAATTTTTTTATTGCCTTGTTGGCAGTTTGAATTGCAGTTCTTTTATCACCCATCAGGGTGAATATTTTTATGTTTAAACGATAAATTTCATGTTGCCATTCTTCACCGGATATTTCTCTCAGTTTATCGAGTGCCTCAATAAATTGTCGGTTTTCTATCAGATCAATTATCATTGCAGCAGTTGTATTGTTGCTGCTGACGTACCTTTGTGCCCACCACTGTTCCCACAATGCAGGGTGTCTTTCGGCTATTTCGGGAAAGCGTTGTTGCATCTGGTGTTGAGAGAGCGCAACAGGCAGTTCGCTGAGTTTCTGCATATTGTAAAACCACTGCAATGTGTCGTGTTGCTCCAACGCACACATGGCCATCTGTTCATACGAAAATGCAGGGTCGATGTCGATAAGTTTTTCAAACGCCTGATAGGCACGGCCGTAACTGCCCGCCTTATATAGCAGCAATGCGTGTTGTTGCAATAGTGCCATGTCGTCGGGTTTCAACTGTGTCAGAGAATCGGCCATTGCAATGGCTTTGTGTTGCGAAAGTTCATAGTGTTTTAGCACCCAAAACCACGATGACGGATTGGGTTGAGAAAACACCGGCAGACAACTCAGTCCACAAGTAAGCAATATTAACAAATATCGTATCATTCGGCAGAGGGCTGCGATTCGCTAGCTGTTATTACATGCAAAAAGCCGGTAAGGTGTCGCACAGTCTCTCCGGTAAGCCGTTGCTCGTAAACATCGCACACATAAAAATACACACCGTCGCTTACCATGCGATTGTTTTTGAAGTATCTGCCATCCCAGTTTATTTCGGGATCGTCGGTTTCAAATACCACAATTCCCCATCGGTTTTGAATCCGTATTCTGATTTTTTCGACAAAGTAATAGGGTTTTTGGGGTGTAAAATAATCGTTGATGCCATCTCCGTTTGGTGTGAAAATGTTGGGCAGGCGGTAATAGGTGCAGTTGTCGAGGCACACGCGGTTCGAGGGGGCGCTAACATTTCCAAAAGAATCGATAGCTACCACGTAGTAGCAACCGGCCATCCCGATATCGGGGTAGTGCTTATATAACAATGTGTCGTGGCCTTGGGTAGTGTATATACTGTTTTCGATACCATCGAGGTAAGGTGTGTAAAACAATTCAAACCCGGCTATATCGTGTAAACAAGTATCGGCAACAGTCCAGATTATTCGGTTGAAAAGGCTGTCGCAAACACTCAATGCGTAGAGTTGCGGGGTGCAGGGAGGCACTGTGTCGAGAGGAATGCCGCAGTTTTCTTGCGAAAAATTTACAATAGGGTTCACTATGCCTTCAATACCGTAGGAACCGGTGCTACGGGCCAGATAACAATATTCCATTCCGTTTTCCAGTCCGTAATCGCGGTAGGTTGGCTCTGACGTGCTGCCAATAGAATCGAATTGTTCGGTGTTTTCGTTATAGCGATATACTGTGTATTCGTAGTTGAGCCATGGGACATTTTTATCGAAATACAGCACCAGACTGTTGTCTTCTGCTTCGGGTCTGATAAATACAGAGCTTGCAATATGAGGGCTTCCAAGCAGGAAACGATTTCCGGGTTCGTCGTTGTAGAACTCTATGCGGTACGAATAGGGAAATTCCAGTGTATTCAGACCCGAATCGTAAAACAGTGTATCGTTAATCGATGTGGTGCTGTCGATAAGAATCAATTCATCTCCGAACAAGCCCTCTGAACGGTAAATCAAATATTTATATGGTCCGGGTGCCGCAATTGTATCGAACTGCGTGGGTTTCGACCATGCCACATACATTTCTCCTGATGTTTGATCGGTCCTCAATACACTTACATTGGTAATTGTAGGAATACCTCTCACCAGTTGCGCACAGGCTTCTTCTGAAGCATAACTCTCGGCTCCATCGCTGAACCACGCTGTAACAATGTAGCAATACTCGAAACCTTGCGAGAGCCCAAGCCCATTGTTGTTGTCGGTATATGAGTTCAGCGAGTGTCCGTTAAGCGTGGCAATAAGCTGATAGCCGGTTTCAGGAGGGACGCCGGTTTGGCACGAGTCGGGAATAAAACCGGCAAAACCAAGACGTCGATAAATATTGTAACCCGAAGCATTGGTGCAGATATTTGGTGTCCAGCTCAAATTGATGTAATCGTTGCCGGGAAAAGCCTGTAGGTTTTCGACGGCAGGGGCAATTACGTAAACATTGATGTTTTTGATGTCGACCAAACTTACTGTTCTGCCTGTGTCGGTGGCTTTTATATTTACCAAATAAGGTTGTTTTCTTACATGTGCACACAAAGTTTGCCAGCGAAAGGCACCGCTTGCCACTCCGTTTCCTTCATATTGCCATTCTAAAAAAGCCCCGCCTGCAGGGTGTATGTAAGGGCCTCCGTTTGCCGAAATTACCAATGAGTCGCCATCGGGGTCTATAGCTGTAAAAGGTATTTCTACAAAGGTTCCGGCAACAACACACAAAACATCGGATGCTTGCACCACAGGAGGGTTATTATCGGTGTCGAATACTTCTATCTGCATGTCTCTGATAATCTCACCTATTTTGGTGCCGTCGCGCCATTCTTCAATAAGCATTGCAATGTTATACACACCCACTTGCGTAGGTGAGTCCCAAACCAAATCACCATTTAGTTCGTTCATAGTGAGTGAGTTGCTTGCTTCGGGGAATGTGTAACCGGGTATGGGTTGGCCGTTTTCGCCTCTACAAATGGTTAGCTTATACGAAAGACTGTCACCGTCGGGGTCGTAGGCCCCCGGATTGTGTATAAAAATCTGTCCTTTGGCCGCTTTGTCAACCGGTGGTTGGGTAAGTACCGGAGTATTGTTTACCCCCAATAATGCGTTTATCTGCATGGTAGTGCTAATGGCGAATAATGTGTTCACCGAATTGGGAATATTTTCTACACCATAATTACGGTTCGGATCCTCAACTACCAGCACGTAAATGCCCGGGCCCGGGTAAGTGTGAACACCAACATATTTGTTTCGTTTGATGTAATCGGGCAAAAATACTTCTTCAATACGCGGCAGATAATCGCTGCCTCCGTCGCCCCAGAATATTTCTAGCGTGGGGCGGTCGGCTGTCCAGCCCGGTCCGGTTGCTGTATAGGTAATAATAGTAACCTCAAAAGTGAGACTCGACAATTGCCTGTAGGTGATTTCGCCCGCCCGGTTGTGGGTGGCCCACAACGGCAGCACGAGTATCATCATGAAACCTATTGCAACAATCAAACCTTTCATCATATTGAAGTATAACCTACAAAATTACAACTTATTTTCATTGTAGCGGGTTTTATTTCGTAAGTTCGATAATCATTATTTTGTTATCACAACGAACTACCAATGACGTATTATTAAATTTGGGAATTCAGAATACAGGAGAAAGAATACAGAAGAGGCTTTTTGCTGTGCGATAAAAAACTGCTGCTCCGAGAGAATATTAGAATTTAAGCCGGAGCATAATATTGTTTGATTGCCAGCCCCCCTTCTGTATTCTTACTTCTTACTTCTGTATTCTGATTCCAAACACCACGTCATTTCATATTGCATTAATTGCCCCAATAATTAGCCCTAAGGGGGGCAACTATTCAGATATTTTGCGCATCATGATGGGTTTTGTTCCTCATATTTAACGGTTTAGCAACTTTAAGTGCTAATTCAACATGAATTTTATATTGCTGTTCGGCACTTTATTGTATTTTTGCAACGAACAAAATCTTTTGTAAAAAGCGTTGAACCATTACATGTAATAATTGCTCAATGAGAGTTCAGAGGTGTATGGTGGTAATACTTTTTTTTGTGTTAGTGCAGTTGCCAATTTTGGAACTCCCGGCACAAGTCGATTCTGTAACTCTCAGTCAGCAAGTGCAAAGTAATCATTTCCACACAACCGATTCCTTGTTCAATACAAGGCAATTGCTGATTGATTCTATTATTGAATATGGCAAAACGTTTTTGGGTGTGCAATACCGCTATGGAGGTATTACTCCCCAGGGCTTCGATTGCAGTGGTTTCATGTTTCACATACACCGACATTTTAACCTGCCCTTGCCTCGGGTGCCATCTGCTACCTGCCTGATGGGCGATATGATCGACGTTGACAGTGTGCAACCCGGCGATTTGGTGTACTTTAAAACGCGGGGAGCTTACGATAACAGTATTGGGCATGTAGGCCTGGTTGTTGAAAAAACACCCGAATCATTCATGATGCTTCATTCTGCATCGCACACCGGTGTTGTGATTGAAAACTTTGGTCAAAAAAAATACTATGTCGATCGTTTTTTATTTGCCAACCGATTGCCCGATGAGTTTTACCTAAGGCAATGGAACGACAGTCTGATGAAAATATACAGCTATAAAAACGTCGATATCTATAACTCATATTGTAGCAATATTGTTCCTGCAACACAGCCCGAGGGAACAAGTTTATTGATCTATACGGTAAAACAAGGCGATATGCTGGGTCTAATTGCTTCTTGGTACAAGGTTAGCGTAAACGAGCTTATGGCATGGAATGGCCTGGGTTCAACACGATTGTCGATTGGCCAGAATATTACAGTGTATGTTCCCGAAGCCACAGCGCATATTTTTAGTAATATGAATAATTTAACCTACAACGAAAAGCAGCGGTTGGCAGGCGTTAACACATCGGCACCGGCCAACGCCTCTAAACCCGTTGCCGACGATAACGAATACGAGTATTATATAGTGCAAAAGGGTGATACTCCGTTCTCGATTTCGAAAAAATATCACGGAACAACCGCCGAAGGCATTATGCAACTGAATGGTATTTCGAATGCCTCGTCGTTGCAAATTGGTCAGAAGTTGAAGATAAGAAAGAAACAATGAAGGTGTTGTTATGCTCCATAATAATACATCGTTTTAGTGCGTTAATAAATTGATTTTGAAAAAACACGACGATGATATGTAAAAAGGCTATATGGGTGATTATTGCAATTCTGATAAGTTGCACCGGCTATGGTCATAAACGTGCTCTTTTCAATATTGTAATCGACACCGATGGGGGGCAGGACGATTTCAGGGCTATTACCTTGTTTTGTGCTTCAAACGATTTCAATATCAATGCAATTTCGGTTACCGATGGTGTGTTGCACCCCGACGAAACAGCTGCCTATATTTCGATGTTAATGAAGCTGTTTGGGCACGAAGGTATTCCTATTGGTATAGGCAAAGATCGGGGAATAGAAAAGCAGTTCCGCAATCATGCCTTACCGGGCTGGCAACAACTGTTTCCCGAATTGCAAAAAACCGAATGCAACGATGCAATACATGTGCTTCGCAATGCCATCGTAAACGAAAAAAGGCCAACTGTGATAGTAGCACTGGGTCCATTGGGAAATATTGCCGATATACTGAAAGAGTATCCCGAATTGAAACAAAAAATAGGCCTCATCATTTGGTACAACGATGCCGAAGCCACACAAGGATATAATTACGAATCGGACAAAGAGGCTTTTCGATTCCTTGATGCTCAGCACATGCCATTGAAAATTGTTAAAGGACCACGGAGCTATTATTATTCAGAGGATTTCTTCGCAGGGCTCAAAGAACTGAGCAACGTGTATGCAAGTGCGTTTTTGCAATTCAATTCAGCCTATACCAATAATCCTGTTCCATTGTGGGACGATTTGTGTGCCTTATACCTTACTAATATCAACTTTTTTTCGGAATCGTATAACCAAATGGGTATTCCGGTGCTTATGCCTCTCGAGCCTTTTCATGGCGATGTGTTAGCCGGAGCAGTTCTCAATGTGAACAAAGCGGGTCAGGGTGTAGTGTTTAACGATATACCATCGTCGGGGCATTGGATAATGCAGGATATAAGGTCAGAAATGGAAGATATTGTAAGAACTCATGGTGTTCAGGAGTTTAAAATTGTTGCCATGACTTCCGAATTTCACTCTCATCTGGGGGCGTATAGCATTGCCGGTGCAAAAATGGGATTGCGGGTAATGGAGTATTTTCATGCAGGGCTCGATGAAATAACGATTACCTCATTTGCAGGATTTCGTCCGCCTGTGAGTTGCCTGAACGATGGCTTGCAGTTTGGAACCGGTGCTACTTTAGGATACGGTAGCATCTTTGTTGATACCGTAAATATTCGACCTGCCGCCCGAATTACATACAATAACCGCAGTATCGAAATTTGTTTGAAACCCGAAATACAACAACAAATTGAAACTGATATCGGGGAATTGATACGTTTATATGGACTCGAAACAGAGTTGTATTGGGAAGCCTTACGTAAAAAATCGATAGGGTATTGGCGCGAATGGAACAGGCGCGATATGTTCAATATAACCAGCCTAAATTAGTTTGCGAATCAACAAACTATTGGTTATTACGCATTACATCTTTACGATGCGTTTAACAATAATCTCGCTTTCGGTTTGTAATTGTAACATGTAAATTCCTGATTCAAGGCTGTTTGTATTGATTTGAATGCCGGCATTATCATGGATTAAAAGCTGTTTTACATCGATTTTGCATCCTGTTAGCGAATATATTTCAACAGAATTGAACTGCATGGCATCGTTGTGCTCAATATGAATAATGTCGGTACATGGATTCGGATAAACAGATATATGATTTTGTGTTTGTTGAGGCACTTCGATAAATGTTGTAGAATATTGTAAACTGAATCCGCCGGCGCGTGTGTTTGCATTTGATCTGAAAGTGATTGTGATTTTGTTCCCGCTAACCTCCAGTTGGTCGGGTAGGGTTGACCCCGAAAAGTTACCGACTGTTTGGTTCGACGCATTTAAAATCTTCACATAATCGTTTACAGGTTCTAAATCCATTTCTGTGAAATTAATTGTAAATCCCTGTGCATTGGCCGGTTGAATATACCAATTGCAGAATGTGTTATTCTGATACATATACTGGTTGCTGCCATCGGATATTACACCATCGGGTTGGGTGATGTTGTTAACCAGTGTACAGTAGGTGGGTTTTATACCTCTGTACGAAAGTTGAAATCCGTCTCCCTGATTCTCTTCGTCGCTGGTAAACTTCAACAATACCTTGTCGGAGCTTGACTGTATTTGAGCCGGCAAATCATTCCCCATATAAACGCCCAGCACAGGTGCTTCTGTATTGGGTCCGTCGAATATTACCAAAGCGTCACTTTCATCCAGCTGAAAACGAAGGAAGCTGATAATTATTCCATTGGCTGAATCGGATGGTTGAATCAGCCACTCACAATCGCTGCTGTTGGGGTATTGATGCAAGGGGCCGCTTCCGTCGTCGATGGTTCCACTGTATTCGCTTAGAATTTTTTGCGACTGACAGCCTGCCGGATAATTTCCTTCGGGGACGGCATTCATAATAACCTCGTGCAATAAAGTAAAATCGCTGGCTCCCGGGGTTAAATCGTCAATATAAAAGTAACCGTCGGAACTGCCACCCCATCCCCAGTTGATATGGTAATATTCGTCGGTTTGATATCCGTCGAGAATAAAAGCATGACCCATGATAAATTCGTAATCGCTCCAGCCGGCATAATACAGGGGAATATGCTGATCGAGATGTTCTACCAATGTACCTTTCCAGTCGAAATCAACAGGCAGACTGTCGCGAAAAAAATAGGTAGTGCTCTGATTGTATCCAAAGTAGGTTCGCAATGTGTATGCTCCTTTATGATTCCACATGCCCGAACCGTTTGGTCCGTAGTTCATGTCGACCGAAACCCCGATATTGTAAATCAGTCGGGCCACATCGTCGCTAAAATCGGTTAATTCGGTAGGCATGGCATCGTAATTATACGATTGTTGCGAAAAATCTTCTTCAATCCAACCATACACATCGTGCTGATATCCGTAACTCCCCGTGCCTTGTTCGGGGTGGCGAAAATAATTGATAAGCTGGCCGAGTGCAGTGGCAACGCAGCCTGTAACGGCTCTGCCACCCGGACCGGCAGGGTCGGCCGGACACATGGCATTGTAGTACAAACCCTGATTCCATTTCGTGTTGAGTAAAGGTAGCACACCACTCTTTATAGTTTTATGTGTTGGCGATTCATGTTGCGAAAGTCGCTGCCATTCTTCCGAAATAGTTTCGCTGGCTACTGCCCCCGAGTTTATTGCATAATCAATTTGTTTAGCAAACGATTGCAGCCACATTGCACATCCAGGGGCAAGGCTGTCGGGTTTTAAACTACCTTCGAAAGCATAGGCCAGTACAGGAACTACCGTTTCGGAAGCAGAAACTACCACATAACCTCCTGCTTCAAATTCAAATACCGAGAACATCAAATTCTCATTGAGCATTTCATCGTAGGCCAATATGGGTTTTACCTGTCGGTAATCGATATTCTTGATGGCTTGAATGCGTTCGTAATAGAAGTTTTTGGCAACCTGCATCATTTTCTCTTTGTCGGCTTGTGCCGAACTAAGTGTGGCCGATAGTAATATTAGGGCAAAAAAGCTGGCTATTCTCATGCTTACATCTGATTAATGTTATTTAAAAACTCACTGATGGTTTTGTTTCGCTGCATACGTTGGCGCAGTTCTGCCCGATAGGCTTCCATGTTGTGTATAGGTCGGGTGGCTACACCGCTTTGCATGGCTGCCAGAGCAACCGCCGGAGCTACATACTCGATAACACGGGGGTCGAGAGGTTTTGGAATTATGTAGTTGCGAGAAAAATGCAACGATTCAATATTGTAGGCTTGTGATACTTCCTGCGGCACAGATATTTTTGCCAGATTGGCCAAGGCGTGGGCTGCAGCTATTTTCATTGCATCGTTTATGTCGGTGGCGCACACATCGAGAGCCCCCCTGAAAATGAACGGAAAACCAAGTACGTTGTTAACCTGATTGGGATAATCAGATCTGCCGGTAGCCATAATCACATCGTTGCGCACTTCCATAACGTCGGCCCACGAAATTTCGGGGTCGGGGTTGGCCATCGCAAAAACAATGGGGTTTTCTGCCATCGACGCAATCATTTTTTGAGAGACCACTCCTGCTGCCGAAACGCCAATAAATACATCGGCATTTTGCATGGCTTCTTCTAGAGTTTTCACTGCACGTTGGGTGATAAACCGTGAACGATATGTGTCGATGTTCGCTCTCTCGCTATGCAGCACTCCACGGCTATCGCACATGATAATGTTTTTGGGGTTCACTCCCAATTGAATAAAGAAATCGGCGCAAGAAACCCCTGCTGCTCCGGCTCCACTAAAAACCACAACTATATCGTCAATTTTTTTCGACACCAATTCTAATGCGTTCAGCAATGCAGCGCCCGAAATAATAGCCGTTCCGTGCTGGTCGTCGTGAAAAACAGGGATGTCGCAAATTCTTTTAAGCTCCTGCTCAATGATGAAACATTCGGGAGCCTTTATGTCTTCGAGGTTTATACCTCCAAAGCCCGGTGTGAGCGATTTCACTGTTTTTATTAAAGCTAGCGGATCTGTTTCGTCGATTTCAAGATCGAAAACATCAACATCGGCAAAAGCCTTGAAAAGCAAACCCTTGCCTTCCATAACCGGTTTCGATGCATGTGGGCCTATATTGCCCAGACCCAAAACTGCAGTTCCATTAGAAACTACCGCTACCAGGTTCCCTTTGGCAGTGTAATTGTACACTGTTGAGATGTCATCTTTAATTTGCAAACAGGGTTGGGCCACACCCGGTGTATATGCCATCGACAGGTCTTTCTGGTTAATATAAGGTTTGGTGGCAACAACTTCTACCTTTCCTGCTCTTCCCTTGCTATGGTATTCCAAAGCTTCCTTATTGCTGATGAGTGTCATGCTAATAAAAATTTACTGATAATTACCCGTTTTGCATTTCTGACAAATTTAGTTTAAAATTTTATTTATGGGTTTATCAAAAACGAATTTATTGAGCTACCGAATCTGAATTAATGAGAAAATATTGATGTGAGTTTGGGTTTTGAAACCCATTAAGTATTAGAATTTTATAAGTCAACAAGCAACTTGCTTTATTCTTTTTAGAATACACAACAGGTTTAAATACAGTTTGGGCATTAGGTTCTTACAGTGCATATGCGGGTACCGGAACAAAACAAAATGTATTGCTGACGCTTGATTTATTTGATGTGCAATAGTGCAGCCCTGCATCTATTAAATGTAATAAATTTGTACCTTAGCCGAAAATTTTTCGATATGAGTCAGATAGTATTAATAACCGGGGCTACTGCAGGTATTGGCAAAGCCACGGCAGAATTATTGGGAAAAAACGGCTACCGCATCATTATTACAGGTCGCAGGCAAAACAGACTTGACGAATTGCAAGATACGCTGAAACTGAAGCACAATTGCAGCATTACCAATCTTTGTTTCGATATCCGAGACAAAGACGCTGTGAACGATGCCATCGACAGCCTGCCTGAAGAATGGAAGAAAATAAGCATACTTATTAACAACGCAGGTTTAGCAGCCGGTTTCAACCCTATTCAGGAGGGGAACATCAACGACTGGGAACGCATGATCGATACCAATGTTAAAGGATTGCTTTATATCAGTAAAAAAGTGATACCCCTGATTATTGAGCAAGGCAGCGGGCATATCGTAAACATTGGCTCTATTGCCGGCCGCGAAGTGTATCCCAACGGTAATGTGTATAACGCTACAAAACACGCTGTTGATGCCCTGTCGAAAACCATGCGTATCGACTTACTGAAGCACAATATTAAAGTTACCCAAATTGCTCCCGGTTTGGCCGAAACCGAATTCAGCGAAGTGCGTTTTCATGGCGACACCGAGCGTGCAAAGCAGGTGTACAAAGGCTTCGAACCACTTAAAGCCGAAGATATTGCCGACGCCATACACTATGCCTTAAGCCGACCTGCTCATGTAACCATCAACGACATGCTGATAGTGCCTACAGCACAAGCCAACGCCTATAATATTAACAAGGTGATTACCGAAGAGTGGTAGCATGCTAGCCGATTTACAAAAACTCCTTTACGAAACTGCCATACCTGTTGCCATCGAAGCCGGCAATGCTGCTTTGTCGATTAGGGATACACACTTACACATTGAATACAAAACCGACAATTCACCGGTAAGCAATGCCGATATCGAGTCCAATGCTATAATTTTAAGTAGATTGGCTTCTACAGGCATCCCCATAATTAGCGAAGAATCGGAAATGGGTGAATACGATGAACGAAAAAACTTTGGATTGTATTGGCTGGTTGACCCCATCGACGGAACACGTGAATTTGTGTCGGGTGGCAGCGATTTCACAGTAAACATTGCTTTAATACATGATGCAAGCCCCATATTGGGAGTAATCTATGCTCCGGCGCATCACACTATTTATTTCGGTTTCGAAAACCGGCATGCCTATAGGGCTTCGATTGACGAGCGGCAGCAATTGGTTCGTGCAAGCCGACTACCTTGCGAAAAAACAGGGAATATAACCGTTGTTCAAAGTAAATCGCACAAAAACGCGGAAACAGAAAAACTCATTGAGCAAATAACAACACATTTCTCGAATACTCAAGTGATAAGCAGAAGCAGTTCGCTTAAATTTTGCCTGCTGGCCGAAGGAAGTGCCGACCTGTATCTGCGATGCCGCGCTGTGAATGAATGGGATATTGCTGCCGGACACGCAATACTAGCGGCAGCCGGAGGTAAGCTCATAAATATCGGCAACCACAAAAGCATTAGCTACAATAGCGAAACTATGAAAACTCCCGATTTTGCAGGTGCACTCAATGCAGGGCTATTACTACAAGTGTTGTCGCTAATTAAGCAATAGAACAGAATGATTATTCCGCTATAAGTAAAGCCAGCTATCGCTTTTGGCAAAACAAACAGCAACTAAACTTGTAAACGCTTGTTATTTTTTGGGAAGCACATTTCCCTTTATGGTGAGTGTAACGGGCGTATTATCGGCATTGCTTTTTACTATTACCGATTTGTTGAAATTACCGGCTCTACGGGTATCGTATTTTACCACAATACTGGCAGTGTCACCCGATAAAATTGGTTTCTTTGGCCAATCAACAGCCGTACATCCACAACTGGTAATAACCTCGTTAAGAACCAAAGGCGTTGTTCCCGTATTTTTAAAACTGAACCTGCAATCGCCATTCGATTTTACGGCTACATCGCCATAGTCGTAGGTGGTTGATGTAAAACTAATATGAGGTTTGGCTTGTGCAAACAAAACCAACGACACCACGCTTAACAAAACTATTAAAATGCTGGTTCTCATAATGATATTTTGTGTTTGTAATGCAAAAATACTACCAAAACTATTATTTTTTGTTAAAATCAAGATCTCCCGATATATTCACCGAGAATGCATAATCGGTGGCCAATTGTATGCCGTTGTATTTTTGATATAACGGCAAATCTACCATCAGCGAGATATTCCATTTGTGAGCAACAGTGTAATTAAGCTGTGGCGAAATAAAAAAGACATTGCTACCCGAGTTTTTTGTTCTTTCCCATTCACCATACAAAGGATTTTCGTTTCCCACATTAATTTGCGACCTGATTTGATTCTGCCACTTGTGTTCGTGGCGCAGTTGTAAAATAGCCGTCCAGTTTTCCGAAAGCCATGCGAGGGCCGGTGGCATGTGTAAATGCTTCGATATAAAAAACGAGCTATTCAGAGAATTTCCAAAATTATATTGTTTAAGGTCGAAAAAACCTTCTATACTTCTGAAATTATGCTCGTAGTTTACCAAAGTAAATAAGCGCAAGGCACTAAATGGAAATTCCTTAATGATATATAGCTGCGATACAAATCCAAAACTACCTAACGAAGGTTGTACGTCGGGATGATTAGAAACTATGAAATTACCTTGTCGCAGCAATTGTTCCTGATTTCTTAACGGAATTTTGCCACCCGCTTTTGCTGTAATTTCGAATCGGTTCGAAGAATTGTAATACAAATTATACTTTGCCGAAACCACCATATTGCTAAAACCATAACCCTTTAGGGGGGTAGCAAAATTTTTGGTTTTATTTATAAAGTAACCGGCATCGGCTTCAAGGGTAAGCTTATCGGTAAGGCCCCAGGCCAACATCATGGCTACATAATTATATACCGCATCGTCGGCTGTTTCGTGAATATCGCTTTCGAACAAGCTGTCTTCAAAAAAATACCTACCCGAATAACTGTTTTTGTAGAAGCTGTTTATTCTGAACATGTTTTTCTCCATCACACCCATATTGGCCGTACCACCAATAGGATTCCCGGTTGAAGAGAAGCACTGGGCTTTCACTGGTTGAATAATCAATAGCAATAATAGTGCAAATAACAGATGTTTCATTTTCGATAGCATTAATCAACAAGTACTATTGAGTCCATTTTCATTTCCTGTGCGTTCTCGGCAATCACGGTGCAATATACATACTTCACACCCGGGTTTAGGCATGGGTCGGAATAAAACAGTACAACGCTGTCAACGCCTTCAACAGGGATTAATGGTGCATTGCTGCTGGTTTGCCACTGATAGGTCAGATTAACACCCCTGGCATGCGCCACCACACGAGTAGTGTCGAGATAATGGGTTGTGTCTTTTTCGAAACTCACACCAATAAATTCATCAAGACGAGAATCTTCGGGGTTGGGATTTTCGGGTTTACAAGCATTGAAAAACAGCATCGAAGCCACAAACGAAATAATAATTACATGTTTCATATCTTAATTGTTTTTTACACATCGAACCGATAACGACCACGACTTGGGAAAAGTATTCCATCTGCCTACAGTAGAATCTCCTGTTCGCAAACAACGACGGTATGCATAATCGGGAGGCAATTCATCGCATGTATGCGTATATTCGTAAGCATTTAGCAATGCAAACGAATTGGCTCCGGCCATACGCCCAGCAAGCAATGCCTCGAAACCCGAAGAACCGCCTTCAAGCATCATTGTTCCCACAGGGTTACCCCGCCAAGTGTTCAACAAATCGGCATCGGCCTGCGACATTCCCAGCGCCATTTCGAGTGTTTTAAATTCTTCGTCGGTTGGAATATGCCAGCCCGAAGGACAAATACCCTGATGATTGGCGACAATCATAGCGGCACACGACGTGTTTTCACAGGTATTGGGTAAATCGAGCATTTCGCGCCAGGTATATAAACCACCATAAGTTACACAATTCGATACATCGTTCTGGTAGCAGTATTTCTCGGTAACTCCATTGTCGGTAGCCACAACATTGCCCTGTGTAAAAGTACCATAATTCAGATTTTCGGCCATCCAGCACTGGCTTCCAATTTGCACAGTGGCATATGACTGACCGTCTCTCACATCAATAAGAGCATTTCCGCAACTAAAAGCTGCTGAAAAGCTGACAAGAACCGTGTCGGAGTAGCTACCACATGAATTGCTTATAGTCCATATCAATGTATATGTTACTCCTACACTGCCCGAAAACTGTGTTTGAGCATCGGTATTATCAACAAAAGAACCGCCATTACCGATGTATATGGTCCATAACCCGTTTCCATTCGCCGGTGTATTGGCCTGCAGCTGAGTAGAAGTGCCCATTATGTTAATCTGATCGATACCGGCATGTGCCTGGTCGGGCAGAGGGTTTACAGTGACGCTGAAAGCCGGAGACACGAGTCCGTTACCGCAAGCATTATAAGGAGTAACGGTAATGCTGCCCGTAGCCGCTGATGCAGCATATTGAATTTGAACTGTGGTACTTCCCTGCCCCAATACAATTTCGTAGCCGGTAGGAGCCATCCACTGGTAACCGGTAGCCTGGCCCACATCAGCAATTGAATAGGTGTATGGTCCCGAGCCTGCACACACATCGGCAGTGCCCGAAATATCTCCGGCCTCACCGGGCACAGGGTTTATAAGTACATTAACCTGTACGGGACTTGTAGAACCACACGAATTACTGGTGCTTAAGGTGTAGGTACCTGCATGCTGAGCCAGTGCTGGGAAAATTACCGGATTCTCTTCGTTTGAAACAAACCCGTTAGGGCCAACCCATTGGCAACTTGCTCCTCCTGCGTTTATCGCAAACAGTTTTAGGGTATCGCCCTCGCAAACCGGACTATTGCTTTGTGCCAACGGTTGTGGGGGTGTAATGCAATCGCCGCAAAGCTCGAACCAGCCTCCGGGTTTATACACATTAAGGCAATGGGTATTCAGATTATATATCATTAATCCGACGGCCGGATTACTAATCATATCGCGCTGTTCAGTGGTCATTCTGGGAGGTAAAAAGCCCGCTGTTGTAGTTTGAATTTCGAGTGCCGCACTATTGTCGGGGTTGTTGGTGCCAACGCCTACATGGCCGGCGTTATAAAATATTTCGGTGCCGTTTACACTCCATAACGACTCTCCCGATGAAGCATTCCCCGAGGTTTCGGCGTAGAAAGCATAGGGAACCGAAAGCAACTGACTTGCGCCCATGGTGAAATACTGATTGCCCGTGGTGTCCATTTCAATTCGAATCCACTTACTTTGCCCGTTCGACCAGGACACATTATGCAAACTGTTGCCCGACACCCCATCGCCAATAGTAAGATTTACCAAGCCAAACCCATTGGTTTGCACCGGATGTATTTCTTGAAAAACTACCGCACCTTGTTCCGAACCTTCGAGAATCGAAATGCGTAAAAACATGGCTCGGTTTACAATAGGGTCACCATTCTGATTTCGCACCACAGCCTGATATTTAATTCCATCGGGTACCTGAGCAAAAAGCATAGCAGGCAATATTACAGTGTAAAATATGAGGATTAGTTTTTTCATGTTTTCACTATTTTCAGGGTTTCGAAGTATCGATTATTGGATAAAAACAAATGTAACACATAAATACCTGATGGAAGACGGCTCAGGTCTATTAAATTTACATCGTCCGATGAAAAGGTTTGTAATACTTTGCCGTTGATGTTGCACAAACGTACAAACAACAAATCTTCGGGCGCATTTTGTATCGAGAGTACATTGTTTACCGGATTAGGAAATACTTCGGCGCGGGATGTTTGTAGAGATGGGTTTATCGAAAAATCGTTTGATACACCACCGAATACACATCGCACAAAATTCTGGGTATAGAGAAATCCGGCGCAGTTCTCCCATTCCCCGGTTATGTTATTTACCGGCCAGCGTTTAACATTATAAACAATGAACAACGACGACGTCCATAAATAGCAGTTTGCAACGCCCCGATAGGCAACATCGAAGCCATTACCCGTGCCTTCGTTATCGTTGAAATGACCTACTTCCATATCGGTAGGAAGTCGCCAGCCTGAACCATATTTTTCGACGCAATAAGCATTATGGGCAGAATAAGCGGTTTGTTGCTGCGAAGCTTTTTGAACAATACCTGTGCCTTTAAGGTCTCCCGCTTCAACCAATTCTTCGCCCAGCCACAAATCGAATGTACCTGTACCCGGTGTAAATGCGGGGTATGCCAAACCAGTTTCGTCGCCCAGTATTTCTACAGGGCAACTGCCATAGACGCAATTCCCGACAGATTGACCGATGACAGCACCGTAATGCATGCCGGTATTCGACAACGGACTTACAAACAAGTATTTTTTATCGAACATACCGGGTCCACCGGCTAAGGTTTGTGCATCGAAAGCAAATAAATTGTCGTTGGGCAGTCCATTGTTTCTATAGCCGCGAAACTCAGCCGTATCTATATAGCGTCCGTTCGGATGCGAAGTGTTGTCGGGAATAAGTACATATTGCCCACACCTGTATAAATTGCAGGCATTATCCCAGTGATATTCCATATCGCCCGAAGCTATTACCACCACAGGCCAGTTAAGTATTTCGGCTCCGGTATAGGCTTCATTTCCGCTATTATATACAACCTGAGCCGAAACAAAAACCGAAGAGCATGGCAATGTAGCAGCCAAAATAAGCAGTATGTGAATCACAAATCGACGTGGCATAGCACAAATTTACTAAAAACGATAACTATCGAAAAAAAAACTTACAACAAAGATAAAATAAATTTGCGAAACGAACAAATGTTCATTATCTTTGTAGCGAACAAATGTTAGTTTAATGTCGCCAAGAATAAAAATACGAAGAAAAATAGTGAGCCCACCTGTGGCCAAGGGTTTTATGCCATACGGTTTACAGCATGAGCAGGAAGACATAGCACCGGTTCTTTTGCATTACGAAGAGTACGAATCGCTGCGATTGTGCGATTACGATGGACTTACGCATCAAGAGGCATCGTTTGCCATGGGCATTTCTCGACCAACATTTACCCGTATTTATGCCGTTGCCCGACAAAAAGTAGCCATGGCACTTGCCGAAGCCCGCCAGTTACGTATTGAAGGAGGAAAGATATATTACGATAGCGAATGGCACATTTGTCGAAATTGCGGCTGTTATTTTAACAATCCCGACAAAGAAGAAACTGTTGTAAAATGTGCATTATGCGGTAGCAGCGATATCGATTCAGAAAACGACACAATACCATCGGGCAACAGCGAATGTGTTGAATACAGGGTCTGCGAACATTGCGGAGCTGTGGTCAATCAGCAATTGTTTACCATAGAGGGTTATTATACTTGCCCTGCCTGTAAACACCAACATCATCATTGTAGAAGAAAACACAACAATTATTAATACAGTACCATTATGAAAGTAGCCATTACATCAGAAGGAAATTCACCTGAATCGAAAGTAGATCAACGATTCGGACGATGTTCATATTTTGTAATATACGACACCGAAACGAAGTCGACAGAGTTTATTCCCAATCCGAACCGAAATGCAAGAGAAGGTGCAGGGCCGGCCTCGGTTCAATTAATTGCAGCAAAAAACATTAGCAAAGTGGTGTCGGGAGAATTTGGGGTAAAAATAAAACCGATACTCGACAGTCTCAAAATCCAAATGATTTCGGTAAAAGATGAAAAGAGTATAACTGAAATTATTCAACTTATCGAAAATAATAAATAACCATTAAAAAAAGGAGGTAATTATGCCTGGATTAAATCAAACCGGACCCATGGGGGAAGGCCCCATGACCGGCAGAAAAATGGGACGTTGCACCAACTACACGACTCAAAAACCCGAAGAATCGACCGAGATAAACAAAGAGCCGGTTGGTTTTTGGAATCGAAGCTTTCGATTGGGTCTCGGTTTGGGAAGACGCAACGGATGCCGAGGTCGCCGAGGCGGTATGCAACAAGGCTTTGGCAGAGCTAACGGTAGAGGTAGAAATTAGTAATTATTGTTTTTGCAGGAGGCTTAGTATTAGTTATATTAGTTATTCTGTTGTTTGCTTCATCAGAACGCCTCCTGCTTTTTTTATAACCATTAAATAAACAAATTGTTGATATGAAACGAAAGATTGCCGTTCCCATTGAGAATGGAAAGTTATGTGCCCATTTTGGGCATTGCGAAAAATTTGCAATTATTGAGATATGTGATGATGTTGTAACAGAATATTTTGAGGAAACACCCCCTGAACATGTACCCGGACTATACCCCCAATGGGTGGCTTCGTTTGGTGTTACCGATGTAATTGCAGGGGGAATGGGCGAAAAAGCCATCAGTCTGTTCAATCAACAAAGCATTAATGCGTTTGTTGGTGCTCCTATGCTTGAGCCGATGCAGATTGTTAAAGATTTTATGTCCGGCAGTTTAACACTCGATGCCAACTATTGTAATCACGACGAAAAAGATCACCATGGGGCATGCGGCCATTAATAACAGTGATGTTGTTGATGAAAGATGCCACGCATGTTTCCGCAGGGTGTATACAGCACTGCTCGAAAAATTTCAGGTTGATGTTTCTCAGGCAGAACTATTTTTAACGGAGCTCGAAATTGTAGTTAGCCGAAGTACACAAAGTAGTCCTGAGATTCAGCGTGAGCTTAGCAAACGATTTGCTGTAATGTTTAAAAAAACAGACCCTTTTGCCGAAGAAAAAGAAATCAGCAATAGAACGGCTCTGAAACTCTACAAGCAATGGAAACCCAAAGTGGCTGCTTCCGAAAAACCAGTTGATTTGGCTTTGCGTCTTGCCATTGCAGGCAATATCATGGATTATGGGGCATCGCAATCATTCAACATTTACCATACAATACAATGGGTGTTGAGTGCGCAATTTGCCATTGACCATTCTGAACTCTTAACTCAAAAAATGGCAAATGCAACGCAGATATTGTATCTCGGCGACAATGCAGGAGAAATTGTTTTCGACCGGCTGTTTATCGAAACCATGGGAGCAAAGCACGTAGTTTTTGCCGTGAAATCGGGGCCGGTTCTCAACGATGTTACTGTGCAAGATGCCAAAGAGTCGGCAATTACCAATGTAGCTACAGTTATCAGCAATGGTTATGATGCTCCTTCAACGGTGCTGAGTAGATGTAGCAATCAATTTTTGGAGATATACCGCAAGGCTGATGTAATTATTTCGAAAGGTCAGGGTAATTTCGAAGGACTTATTGATGAACGCGACGAACGCCTCTTTTATTTAATGATGGTAAAATGCGATTCCATTGCCGAAAAGTTACAGGTGCCTGTGAAAAGTTTTGTTGTAATGAATAGCACTAGACGATGAATCAGAAAAAAATAAAAATAGCCATAGCCAGTGGCAAGGGAGGGACAGGAAAAACGCTGATCTCGACTCACATGTTCGATGCGTTGATGCGTGCAGGTGAAACCGTTACTTTGATTGATTGCGACTCGGAAGAACCCAACGACAAACTGTTTTTCGACGGTAAGCTTGTACTCGAAAAGGATGTTTTACAAAAAAATGCAGTAATCGATGCCGACAAATGTAAGTTTTGTGGAAAGTGCCACGAATATTGCAATTATCACGCAATCTTCTATTTGCCTCCTGCAAAAATGATTCATGTTATCGATGAGTTATGCCATGCCTGCGGAGCTTGCACTGTAGCTTGCAAATACGGAGCTGTCACCGAAAAAGACATGATGCTTGGAACGGTTCGCCAATATGAAATACAGCCACATGCCAAATTAGTTGAAACACGTATGCGGGTAGGCGTGATGACTCCTGTACCACTGATTAAGGCAGGGCTGCAAGAAATACACAATGAGCCCTGGATTTTACTCGATTCACCTCCGGGCACATCATGTCCATTTATGCAAACTACGCTGCTTGCCGACTATGTGATACTAATTACCGAACCCACGCCATTCGGGCTGAGCGACTTAAAACAATCGGTAGAAACCCTAAAAAGCATGCAGAAACACTATGGAGTTATTATTAACAGGGCAGGTATTGGTAATCGAGATATTTATGAATATCTGAGAGACGAAGATATAGAATTGTTGCTCGAAATACCTTTCGACAGAGAAATTGCATACCATTATTCTAAAGGGGAATTACTCACGCAATACCAACCTGAATTTCAGAAACGCTTACTAACATTGTTTAATTATTTACGCGATACTTATGGAACTGGCAGTAATTAGTGGAAAAGGGGGAACAGGGAAAAGCAGTATTACAGCAGCTTTTGCAAGTCTAGAGGAACCTATGGTTGTGGTTGATTGCGATGTGGATGCGGCAAATCTTTTTTTGGTTTTTAATCCACAGCACGATGAGGAGACAGTGTATATTGGTGGCGAAAAGGCATTGATTGATAAAGATACATGTTTAAATTGCGGAATGTGTATATCTTATTGCCGATTTGACGCAATTGCCTTTAAGAACGGAAAGGTACATATTATCGAAGAGGCTTGCGATGGATGCAAACTGTGCTCAAGGGTTTGTCCGGCAAATGCTATTTCGATGGTACCTAACGACAAAAGCCGAATGTATGCAGGAAGGTTTCGCTATGGTAAAATGGTTTATGGGCGCTTAGCTCCCGGCGAAGAAAACTCGGGGAAACTGGTAAACATGGTGCGCGAGAAAGCCAGAGAAGTTGCACAGATCAATCATATTGAAAATATCATCATCGATGGACCTCCCGGCATTGGCTGCGCTGTGGTTTCTACCATCACCGGCACCGATAATGTAGTAATTGTAACCGAACCCAGCATGTCGGGCCTACACGATTTAAAGCGATCGATAGAAATCTGCCGACAGTTTCAATTAAAAGTTTGGGTTATTATTAACAAATACGACCTCAACAAAGAATTTTCGCAACAAATTGATGAATTTTGCAAGGCCAATCAAATTGAAGTAGTTGCCATGTTACCCTTCGACGTTTCGGTTGTAGAAGCCATGGTACAATGTAAATCAATTGTTGAACATAATCCCGATTCCGAAATTTCGACACTGATAAAAAACGCTTATTACAAAATATTACAAGCATGATACCCGGAATGATCCATATTTATACAGGCAATGGGAAAGGAAAAACCACTGCGGCATTGGGCTTGGCATTGAGAGCTTCCGGTGCCGGAAAAAAGGTGTATATTGCTCAGTTTGTGAAAGGGATGCACTATGCTGAACTTGATGCGCTTCGAAAACAACCCAAAATCACAATCAGGCAGTTTGGTCTCGATTGCTTCATTATGAACGAGCCCGGTGAAAAAGACATTGCAGCAGCCCGCAAAGGACTCGAAACGGTGAAAGCACTTATACATTCAAAAAAATATGATGTTATAATTCTTGATGAATTGTGCATTGCCTTGTATTACAAGCTTTTCGAAGAAGTGGAAGTATTATGTATGTTGCAATCGAAACCGGTTGAAACCGAAATTATTATCACAGGACGCTATGCCTCCGAAGAGTTGAAAAATGCAGCTGATTTGGTAACGGAGATGAAAGAAATTAAACATTACTTCAATAGAGGAATTTTAGCAAGGAACGGTATTGAATATTAGAAAACCCAGCTTTTGAGTAAACATAAGTTCTGTTTGTGTGAAATAATATTGTCTTTTAGTGAATGATTAAAAAGCATAATATACAATTTAAATAGGTTTTAAGAAATGATAAGTTTTGGACCAGTGCCTTCGCGACGTTTGGGTAAAAGTTTAGGGATTAATAATATCCCGTCAAGAAAGCGTTGCTCTTATTCTTGTAGATATTGTCAAGTAGGAGTTACGAAAAATTGCAGCATTTCGCGTGAAACTTTTTATCAACCAAAAGTGCTTTTTGATGAAGTAACAAGACATTTACAACAGCTTTCAGATAACGACAAACCCGATTATTTGTGTTTTGTAAGTAATGGCGAGCCTACTCTCGACAAAAACATTGGAAAATCAATCGATTTATTAAAGACACTGGGAATTCCCGTGGCAGTAATAACCAATGCAAGTCTGATGAGTTTAAAGAATGTGAGAGATGATTTGGCAAAAGCCGATTGGGTTTCGGTTAAAATTGATGCATATCACGAAAACACCTGGAAGAGTCTTAATAAACCCCATGGAGAACTAAATTTTAGGGAAATTATGCAAGGTGTTACAGTTTTTTCAAGAAATTTCACATCGACTTTGGCTACTGAAACAATGTTGGTTAAAGATGCAAACGATTGTGACGCTATATTAAACGACACAGCTGGTTTTATTGCTGATTTGCATGCTGGTGTTTCATATTTGTCGATACCCACAAGACCTCCTGCCGACACAACAGTTATGGTTCCCGATGAAGCAACAATTAACAATGCTTTTCAAATATTCAATACATGTAAAATAAATACAGAATTATTACTTGGATTTGAAGGAACTAATATGGGCTATACAGGTAATGTGATTGATGACATCTTAAATATTTGTGCAGTCCACCCTATTAGAGACGACAGCATGGAGGTACTTTTAGAAAAAGAAGGAAAAGATTTTCGTGTAGTTGATGAAATGATTTACAATGGCCTTATCTCAAAAGTATATTACAACAGTAAGGCCTATTATGTCCGAAAGTTTAATGTATAATTTATTGGAACTATTTTTTTTAACCTAAAAACAATCACAAATGAAAAAAACAGATGTATTAATTATTGGCGGAAGTGCCGCAGGTATGGTAGCAGCGTTAACAGCAAAAGCTCACTACCCCGAAAAACAGATTATTCTGGTAAAACTGCAGAAAGATGTGATGGTTCCCTGTGGAATCCCTTATATTTTTGGGACACTGGAATCAAGCGAAAAAAATCTGATGCCTGTTGATGCCATGATGGAGAAAAATGGTGTCGAAGCGATTATCGATGAGGCTATAGAAATTGTGACGAAAAGCAAATTGGTGAAATTTGCCAGTGGAAACGAAATTGCGTACGAAAAACTTATTGTTGCCACAGGTTCTACACCTATCAAACCCAAATGGCTAACAGGGGCGAATCTTGACAATGTGTTTGTTATACCTAAAGACAGACAATACCTCGATGCAATGAAAGCAAAGCTCGAAAGTTTGAAAAACATTGTAGTTGTTGGTGCAGGCTTTATTGGTGTTGAACTTTCTGACGAGTTAAATAAAAGAGGTTTCAATGTGATTCTGGTTGAAAAACTACCACACATTCTCAACCTAGCCTTTGACAAAGAAGTTTCGCAACGAATCGAAGAAATGATAACAGCAAGAGGTGTTAAGATTTTGGCAGGAAAAGGGATTCAAAAAATTTCAGGAAATCAAAGGGTCGAAACGGTGGAACTAGAAGATGGAAGTACCATTCAAGCAGATGCAGTCATTTTATCGATGGGTTACACTCCAAATAACTCTTTAGCAGTGAATTCGGGAATAGAAACTGATGCATCCAACTTCATTGTAGTCGATGAATATATGCGTACAAATACTCCTGATGTTTTTGCAGTGGGTGATTGTGCCCAAAAAAGAGACTTCGTAACCCGTAAACGAGTGAATACCATGCTGGCTTCTACGGCCTGTGCCGAGGCTAGAATTGCAGGGATGAACCTTTACTGCCTGAATGTTGTGAAAACATTTAGCGGTACTATTGCTATTTACTCCACAGCCATCGATGATTGGGGCTTTGGTACGGCCGGAGTAACTGAGCAACGTGCAAACGAGGAAGGAATTGTTACTATTTCAGGTATTTTCGAAGGAATCGACAGACATCCTGGAAATCTGCCGGGAGCTCATAAACAATTGGTAAAACTGATTACTGCCCGAAATTCAGGAGTAATTATCGGTGGAGAGGTTATTGGAGGACTGGGTGCAGGAGAACTGACAAATGTGATTGGACTGGCTATTCAGAACCGCATGACGGTAAACACATTTCTTACAACTCAAATTGGAACACATCCATGCTTAACTGCTTCTCCGGCTGCCTATCCGCTTATAAAAGCTGCCGAAATTATTGCTATGAAAAGCCTGAACCGATAGAATTCTTCAATCAAAAAGGTTAATAATTACTCATTAGAGAGTTTCATTCATTTGAATAAATTGCTGTAGCTTTGCAACAATTTATTCAAATGTTTGTTAATAAATAATACAAATAAGTTATGAAATCGAAATCACTTTGGACAAGAAAATTCCAGTCGGTTGTTGACAATGGAAGAAATCACAGTTTAGTAATTGACCTACCCGAAGCAAAAGGGGGTATTAACAGCGGACCAACCGCCCTCGAAGTATGTGTTATGGGTTTTAGCGGATGCGTGGGAACCATTTTTGCTATGGTAGCCGAAAAAATGCGCCTGAAGTTCGATATTCTGGAGGTTGAGGTAGATGCCGAGCAAAAAAACAATGCCCCCACCATCACCGACATCCAATGCATTCTTCAGATTAGAACCGGCGAAGAAAAAGCAAAAATAGAACAATGCCTCGAAATGACCTTAAAAACATGTCCGGTTGGACTTTTGTTTGTTCAGGCAGGAGTAAACATCACGCACGAAATTGTGTATTTGTAAAGTTTGCTTCAATCGGCACCTCAGAGTTTGTGAATAAGAGAAGCATCTTCTTACTTGTCCCATTTAGTGAGGTCATTTTACGCTAAAGCCTTTTGGCTGACTTAACAATTGCAGTGTTGCAATTAATAAAACAGAATTTGTTCTTTCTTTTACTTTTTGTTGGGGCCGCCCGCTGTGCGTTGACTTATGGTTTTTTCGGTGGCTATAGAATAATCTATCAAAAAGCCGAATAATAATGGAGTGAACGTACCCTGCGGGCTGAGTCAACGAGCGCGCTGAAACCAGCTGAGCAGCCCATAAGGTGGCCTGTGCGGATGGCGAATGCTGGTTTTTTGCTCGTTGCGCCCTTTTTTTGCTCGTCTTTGCGAGGAGCATTTTTATGCGACG
>CAZEHA010000016.1:0-65640 GCA_964511665.1 uncultured Bacteroidales bacterium | reverse complement strand
TGAATTATTCCCTTTTAAGCTTTTGAACTGCTCTTCGATAGCTGCATTGCCGGTATATTTAGTTGATATCACTTTCTTCTTTTTAGCAATATTCTCTATCGCATTTACTTCCTGCAAGGTTCCGGGCAAATATCCCCAGCTCAAACCACCCCTATCGGCTTCCGATGATAACGATCGAGACACCAACTCCTGCCGGCTTCGTATGTTTTCGGCTGTTGCCAACAATTCTTCGGTATCCGCTTCGTAATTAATACCGCCAAACAAGGCAATACTCCCGGGTGTATTATTGAATTTCGATTCCTGCAAAAGCACAGCAGTACTACTCAGTTGCATCAAGCGGTAATTGTCGCTGAGGCGCGTGTTATCGTCGATGGGTATTGCAGCAAAGGCTATTTTGTGTAAACTCCCCGATGGTGCAAAACACACTAAGGTATTTTCAGGTATGTACTTTTCTAATGGCTGCCAAATGAGTTCGTAGAGACGTGTTTTTTCGACCATTGTTTGCTTTGTTGCAAATACGGCACCCCTGTATGTGCTGTTAATACTGTGCCTGTTCGAAATGCTTTGCACCAAAATACTATCTAACTGCTTCTGCTCGCAAAGTGGAACCAATATAGGTTGTTCGCTTCCGGGTAATAACACCAAAGCTACATACATAATGCTATCGGTTGTTTCTCCTGCTTTTTTGTACGCAAACGAAGAAAATTCCACACATGCTTCGTTGGGGTTCAGCACATGTTGTACATCCTGCCAAGTAATAGTTCCCAGTTTCTGCGATTCTGCAAATGCCGACGAAACCCGTGCCAGTTCTCCTTCCAATGCTTCGGCTTCGGCTTCCATTTCGGGTAAATTCTGTAACCGGTTTTCAATGGGCTGACTATATTGATTGGCAATGGTTTGCCGTAATACCTGCCATTGATCGTATTTGGCAAGTGCAGCACTGTCTCCGCTTTGCTCAATGGCTTCCCGCATTTGTATTCCTGCTTGCAGTATCATGCCTTTGGTGGCGAGTTCTATGTTGTAGGCATCGCCGGCTACTGCAGGATTTTCAGGAGCATAATCGAGAAAGAAGCTTTTGTAATTGTTGAAATTTTCAGATAAGGTTTTAATAAATTTCTCTTTTTCGCTTTCAGCCAGAAAGCTAAATGCCTGATTGATGTTGTAAATATTGTTTTGGATTGCTTCTCTGTATATCGGCAGGGCTTTGTTGTATTGACCTATTTTTTGATGCAAAAGAGCAAGGTTATTTAAACTAATTCCATATTCCGAATGTTGTTTTCCAAGTGCGTTTTCTGTATTTTCAAGAGCTTCCAAATATACTGGCAATGCTTCTGCGTAATGACCCATACTTTCATACATGCCAGCAAGGTTATTTAAAATAACTCCATAGGATGAATGCGCTTTGCCCAAAGCCTTTTCAGTATTTTCCAATGCCTCGAGGCTCAAAGCCAGGGCTTTGTCGTATTGCCCCATACTTTTATACAAACTTGCAAGATTATTTAAACTAACTCCATAATATGAATGATCTTTACCCAAAGCCTTTTCAGTATTTTCCAATGCCTCAAGGTACAGTGGCAGGGCTTTGTCGTATTGGTTCATACTTTTATACAAGCTTGCAAGGTTATTTAAACTACTTCCATATTCCGAATGTTTTTTCCCAAGTGCTTTTTCGATAATTTCTATAGCTTCCAAATAAAGTGGTAAGGCTTTGTCGTATTGCCCCAATCGTTTATATGTTATTGCTATATGACCCAGAAGATTTCCATATTCCCTGTGTTCAACTCCTAGGTATTTAGTATAGTTGTCTTTCAACTCAAAATATATTGGTAAAGCTTTGTCAAATTGTCCCATTGTACTATACAACACTGCAATGCTAAATAGTATCTGGCTACTATTGATATGTTCTTTCCCTAGTAATATTTCGACTATTTCAAAAGCTTCTAAAAATAGTGGCAATGCCATTTCATACTGACCTATATGCTGATATGCATTTCCAAGATTGTGAGTATAGATTACAAAATCTAAATGTTTTTTACCATATAAACTTTCTGCTTTTTCACGTAATTCAAGGTAAATATGAAACGCATTATGATATTGATTTAACCTTGCATACAATTGCGCTAGAGTGTTTAAATACTTTAAATAGTACTGATTGTCACTCCCTAAAACTGTATATGCAATTTCACGGTTGAAAAGACATAATTGCAATGCTTTGTCATATTGACCTATTGTAGTATAAAGTACTGTGAGATTGTTTACAACACTCAAATAATTTATATTTATTTTTCCAACATTCTTTTCGTAATTAACTAAGGTCTCTTCAAAAATTTGTACTGCTTTATCGTATTGTCCAGTGCTAGTGTATAAATATCCCAACCAAGTACAAATCTCTCGATATTTTTCATGATCATCACCTTGCTTCCTTTGCCTAATGTTTAATTCCCTATCAGCAAATACTATTGCATCAAAGTATTTTCCTGAATAACCCAAAACACTTACAAGTCCATTAAGCATATCCGCATATAAAGTATCCATTTCGCCAAACTCTTCTTTTACCAATTCAGCGGCTTGCTGGGCGTAAATCAATGCTGTGTCGAAACTCTGTTTTTCGAGATATACATTTCTTAAGCTGTCTGATTCTTGCCAGGTTTGGGCGGAGACATTCGATAGTAGAATGATACAAGCTGATAGTGATAGCAGTTTTTTCATAATTAAGTGGTTGTTGTGCGTTAATTATGATGTAAAAATAGGAAAAAAAAGCGCGTGTAAAAACATGCCCCATTAGGTGATGGTCATAAAGCTTTTTGCACCCAATCTTCTTGCTGCATTACCAAGGGCAGCTGTTAGCAAGTTTTTTGTTTGTTTTTTACTTTTCCTTTTCTCTTGGTGCGGTAATCGACATCAGCTTACTGAGGCCATTTGTAAGTAACTTTTCGATGCGCTCTCCGCCGGCTTCTTTCCCCATTTTCTCGGTTTTGTCGGCTCCGTGTCCGTATATCTCTTCTAGTATGTTTTCGTATTTGGCATAAATCACATTTCTTTTTAGCTTAAGTGTTGGCGATAACTCCCCGCTTGCGGGGGTCCATTCTTCGTGAACAAGACGGAAACGCTTGATTTTCTCGTGTTCACCCAGTGTTTTATTCACCAAATCGATTTCGTGCTGTATTTTCTGTATTACCTGTGCTTGGCGTATCAGCTCGGGGTTGTCGCGGTAATGAATCTTGTGCTTGGTAGCCCAGAAGTGTAAATAGTTGAAATTGGGCGATATAAGCGCACTGACAAATTTTTCGTTTTCGCCCACAATCATAATCTGCTCAATCAAACTCGAAGCCTTAAACATGTTTTCGATAACTTGCGGTGCCACATATTTACCACTCGAAGTTTTGAAAATCTCTTTTTTACGATCGGTAATTTTCAGAAAACGCCCTTCGATCCAGGTGCCTATGTCGCCGGTGTGGAACCATCCTTCTTCGTCAAAAACCTTGGCGGTTTCTTCGGGGTTTTTGTAATATCCTTTCATCACATTGGGCCCTTTGGCAAGAATTTCACCGTCTTCTGCAATTTTTATTTCTACGCCCTCGAGAACCGGTCCAACGGTGCCAAGTCGTTTGTGTTTAAAGTCGGGCCAGTTCACCGATAACACCGGCGATGTTTCGCTAAGTCCATAACCCTCGCAAATGGGCAATCCGGCGGCATGAAAAAGCTTGTTGAGGCGTTCTTGTAGTGATGAACCTCCCGACACCACCGTAATAATATTTCCGCCAAAAGCAGCCTGCCATTTGCTAAAAATGAGCTTTCGCGCTATCTTCAGTTTAAAGTTATAAATAGCCGAATTGTTGCCGTTAATGCTGTATTTTACTCCCAGTCTTACAGCCCAAAAAAACAAGGCTCTTTTTATTCCACTAAGGTCTTTGCCAATAGCTATTATTCTATCGTAGAATTTCTCAAGTAAACGAGGAACCGAGTTGAAAATATGAGGTTGAATCTCTTTCAGGTTATTTACAATAGTACCCATGTTTTCGGCATAGTAAATTCTGATTCCTTTTATTTGGAAGGCATAGTTCACCATACGTTCGTAAACGTGGCACAAAGGAAGAAAGCTGAGTGCCTTCTGCCCGAAATCTACAGGGATAATAGGTACTGCACCTTTGGCGTTCGACAAAATGTTTTCGTGCGAAAGCATTACTCCCTTGGGGTTTCCGGTAGTGCCCGATGTGTAAATAATGGTATGTAAATCGTCGGGCGAAATTTCAGATTTTCGTATTTCGAGTTGCTGCAGCAAATTTTCATCGTCTTCTTTGGCCAATTGAATCAGTTGCACCCAGTTTTCGGCATCCTCCACTTCGTTAAAAGTGTATATGGCCTCAATAGTTTCGATGCTTTCGATGATGCCAATAAGTTTCCGAAACAATTGCTTATCAGAAATTATCACAATGCGTGCATCAGAATGCCTGATGATATATTCGGTTTCCTTCGGACTTATAGTTGGATAAATAGGCACATGAACCATTCCTGCCAGCGATATACCCATGTCGGCTATATTCCAGTGGGGCATATTCTGCGATATGGTAGCCACTTTGTCGCCCTTTTGCAAGCCTTTTGCCATAAGTCCACAGGCAAACAAGTGCGAATAGTTGTAATACTCGCTTGCCGAAAAATTAATCCAGTTGTCTTTGTGCTTGTACGAAAAGGCATCATCGGCCGAATGATATTTTGACTTGTAAAGTTCAAGGATGTCGAAAATTCGCAGTAGTTCCATGATATACAATTAAGGTTTACGTGTAAGCTTAATATTTTCTGTATTTTTTGTCGGCTTTTTCGAAGGGACACGAGCCACATTTAGGAGGGTGTTTTATTATTGTGCTTAACCAATAGCGATAGCCCACGGTAAACGTAAAGCTTTTGTATTGGTGCCCAAACATTCCCGATAAGGTTAAGTCGCTGTTGTCGTTTATAAAAAAACCATACTCAAGTTCAACAAGGGGGCATATGCGATATTCCCAGCTTCCGTTTTCGGTAAACCCCGACTCGGCAACATAGCCGGGTATGGTTTTCCATTGATCTCTACCCAAAATACTGCCTCCCACCACAATGTACACCGAATTGCGCCAGCTTTGCAAGAGTTTATATTTCAGTGCCAAATTAAGGCATATCGCCGGTTTTGAGGCTGCATCGCTATAAAAGCCGGGCATGAATCGCCACGAAAAAGTATCGGAATATATCAGGGTTTCTATCGAAACCATAAAAAAGGGTTCTGTTACAAACCATGCTTCTGCATCGATGCGATTTTCGAATAGGTGGCGGTTAGGCGTTTCAAACGGATGAATTCCAATGATGCCAAACTTTGGATGTATCATGGTTTGAGCCGATAAAAAATGAGTGACGGTTTGCAAAGCTGCCAGCACCATTATGAGTTTTACTATTTTCATACATCGTGTTTGTACCATGCAAATATAACGGAAAATGCCAACATTAAGTGCATTGTTGCATGGTTTTTATCGTTGGTCTTTCCATTTAGTTCTGTGCTGGTAAATACGGCGATATAGCAATTCTTTATGCAGAGAACGCAATTCTTTGCCAATGGCCTCTTTGTTTTCGGGTTTGTACCATAAAAAGTATTTCTGCTGTGCCTTTTTTTCTTCTACGCTGCGTGCAACATACAGTTTTTCTCCCGAATACGGATCAATACCTGTGTAGTACATCACTGTTGATAGTGTGGTTGGAGTGGGAGTGAAGTCCTGAACCTGCTCAAGCATAAAACCCTGTTCGGCAGTAATGGCTGCCAGTTCTGCCATATCAGAAATGCTGCAGCCGGGGTGCGACGAAATAAAATAGGGAATCAATTGTTGTTTCTTTGTAACTGAAAGATTTATGGTATCGAACAATTCTTTTAGTGCTTCAAAATACCGGTACGAAGGTTTGCGCATCAGTCGTAATACCCTGTCGGAAGTATGTTCGGGAGCCACCTTAAAACGGCCCGAAACATGGTTTCTGATAACATTGCTCAAGTAGCTTGCATTGATACGGTCGATACTCTTGTTTCCGGTTTTATGCATAATTAAATCGTATCGTATTCCACTTCCAATGCTCAGTTTTTTAATGCCTTTTAGCGAAGTAACACTTGCGTAGAGCCTGTTTAAAGCCTCGTGCGATGTGTTGAGGTTACTGCATATTTTCGGAAAAATGCATGAGGGTTTTAAACATTTTCTGCAAATTTCATTATTCAAGCCTTTCATCTCGTACATATTGGCCGAGGGTCCTCCCAAATCGGTAATATGGCCGGTGAATGCATCGCTGTTTGTTATGGTTTCAACTTCTCTTATAATCGATTGCGGCGAACGACTGCTGATAAACTTACCCTGATGTGCCGAGATGGTGCAAAAGCTACAACCTCCAAAACATCCGCGATGAATTGTGAGGCTATGCTTAATCATTTCGTAGGCCGGAATGGGTGGTTTATTTCGATAACGTGGATGCGGAAGCCGACAGTAGGGCAGTGCGTAAACAGCATCAAGTTCTTCGGTGCTTATGGGTTCCGCGGCAGGATTGGCTACTACATATTCGTTGTTAAAAGGCTGCGCGATAGTTTTCGCACTATAGCGGTTCGACTCAGTTTCAATTTGCACAAAGTTGCGGGCATATTTTAGTTTGTCGTTGAGACAGGCATCGTGCGATGACAAGATTACGACATCTTTCACTGTGTCGATATTGCAACTGCGATACACCAATTGAGGAATATTGGTAAGGGGCAATTGGTGCTGTATGCTCTTTGCCAATTCAACAATCGACTTTTCGGCCATTCCATAAATCAAATAATCGGCTTGCGACGAAACCAGCACCGAAGGCATAAGGCTATTACTCCAGTAGTCGTAGTGTGTAAAACGTCGCATCGATGCTTCGATTCCGCCCAATACAACAGGAACATCGGGGTACAAACTTTTTAGTATTCTGCTATAAACTGTTACTGCATAATCGGGGCGAGCTCCGGCTTTGTTGCCGGGAGTATATGCATCGTCTGATCGCAGTCGCTTGTTGGCTGTGTAATGATTCACCATGCTATCGAGGTTACCCGATGTTACACCGAAAAACAGGCGTGGTTGTCCTAGTTTTTTGAAGTCGCGAAGGTCATCCTGCCAGTTGGGTTGAGGAACAATGGCCACTCTGAATCCATTGTTTTCGAGTACACGGGCAACAATAGCTATTCCGAAAGCCGGATGATCGACATAAGCATCACCTGTAAACAGTATCACGTCGATGTAGTCCCAACCCAGTCTGTCGATTTCTTTTTTTGTGGTGGGTAAAAATCCGTAATTCGGCAAGCTGTGGTTCATTGCTTACCAGTTGCTATAGCCAAAAGGGTTGTAATAGGGGTTTGCAAAACGATGTGCATCTCCAAAAACACCACCCGTAGAATAGTATAAATCGGCACCCGGATAACCGGAGTTTAATTGAAAATCGGCATGTAAAAAGCTGTCGTTGCCCAGGCGAAGGCTTACACCTACATTGCCCGATCGAAACTGATTATAGCCCTGATTTCCTACCTCGGCAATGCCGCCTGCCCGAATCATCAACCTGTCGTTTACCTGATATTCGCCGCGGGCATACAGGTAGTAACTGGCTTTGCGCTGCGACTCACTCATAACTTCGCCTTGCCGCGATTGCCCGGTTAAACTGTAAGTTACCATGGTGCCGGCAACAAGCCGAAATTCGGGATTGAAGGTATATGCCACTTCGGGAGCTATGTAATTGGTAAATAAAGAGTTCCCGTAAAAACTCGAAAAACTGCTGCCCATGTTAAGGCTTGTTGATAATTTGTTTCCTGAAAATGGCGGCTGAACAAAAGCTGGCTCTGTTATATTGAGTTCTGTTTGCCCCGATGGAGCAAGGTAGTAATCTTCCTGAGCCGTTAGCAAAGCCGGTAAGCTCAGCACGTAGAAGCAAAATGTAATAATGAATGCTTTCATCGTATTGTGTTGCTTTTCTGAACGCAAAAATACATTATATTATTGTAACAGGCAAACAGTCAATTTGTTTGATAAGGTATTTCTGATTATTTACATTGCTTAGAACGCATCCTGTCGTCGATTACCTCGCTTAAAAAACTTGTGATATCGATGCCGGCCGTTCTTAACTGTTTGGGAATGATGCTTTCGCGACTCATGCCGGGCACTGAATTGATTTCGAGGAAGTAGGGAATGTTATTGCTAATAATAAAATCGACCCTTACTATTCCATGGCAATGTAATGCGTCGTACACTTCTGATGTGTAGTGCTGTACTTGTTGGGTGAGTTCCTCCGAAATGCGGGCAGGTGTAATTTCCTGAGTCTTTTTCGAAAAATATTTTGCATGATAATCGAAAAATTCGTTGGGAGATACTATTTCGGTAACCGGCAGCACATATGATGCCGTTTTGCTTTTAAAAACTCCGCACGAAACTTCGGTACCCGAAATAAATGCCTCAACAATTACTTCGTTGTCTTCTTTAAAAGCTTTTTCGAGGGCAGTCACTAGGTCTTCACTCTTTTTCACCTTACTCACCCCAAAACTGCTACCCGAGGTGTTGGGTTTTACAAACAGCGGCAAGCCCAACTGTTCAGTAATTTGCTCTACATGTATATTGTCGCCCTCTCTAACCAGTATCGATTTTGCCATGTGAATATCGAAGTGTTGCAGGTACATTTTACACATGTGTTTGTCGAATGTGAGTGCCGAAACCAGCGTGCTACACGATGAGTAGGGAATGTTCAGGCAGTCGAGATAACCCTGCAACATGCCGTTTTCGCCGGGCGTGCCATGTATGGCAATCCATGCAAAACGAAATCTGATGCGCCGGTTTTTTCTTTGGAACGAGAATGTGTTTTTGTCGATAGGGTATTTTTCACCATCAACTATAGCCATCCATCGGGTTCCTTTTACATCGACAATAACCGGTGTAAAACGGCTTTTATCGATGCTTTCGAGAATCTGTTGAGCAGTTTTCAGGCTAATCTTGCGCTCCGAGGAGTTTCCTCCGGCCATAATGGCAATGGTTGTCATAGCAGTAGTGCTTTATGCTTTTTTTCTAATTTTAATTTTTTGTCCCACTTTCAACGACGATGGGTTCGAAATATTGTTCAGTTTAAGTATGTCGTCGACGCTTACTCCGTTGAATTTATTGGCAATCGACCATGGATTGTCGCCTTGCTGCACGGTGTAGTATTCGTAGTTGGGGTCAATTTTTTCGGGGCTTGTTACCGGGCTTGTTGATGCCGATGAAGATGTGGCTCCTGCATTGCTCATTTTTTGCTTGTCGACAAAACTCATGCTGTCGATATTTCTGTATCGCGAAGCAACTCCAATCGGTTTGTAGATGGTGATTTTCTGACCAATTTGCAAATTGTTGCTGTATATGCCATTCCAGCTTTTTATATCGCTGATGCTAACCGAATACCAGCTGGATATATAGCCCAGTACATCGCCCGATTTTACGGTGTAAATCAGTTTTTCGGTATTGGCCGGTTGAGGAGCAGGAGTATAGGTGTCAACATAATAGTCGTCGGCTTTAAACACTACGGGATTGGTCTCATACATCAGCGAATCTTTCCTGTAAATTGAGTCTTCGAGAGCCACAAACACACCTATTAATTCAGTTCTTAAACGCAATGGATAGTTACGGGTTTTAGCAGGAATAAAGTCTTTGCGATATTGGGGGTTTAGCAAACGCAATTCTTCTTTACCAATGTTCAGCACCGATGCAATCTTATCAAAATGTAATTCGTCGCGTATCATCACAGTGTCAACGTGCATGGGAATCTCAGATAGACAAGGTACAAAATTATGCTCGTGATAGTAATTAAATATGTAGTTCATGGCAATAAAGGCAGGTACATAGTTTCGGGTTTCGTGTGGTAAATATTTCGATACTTCCCAATAATTTGTTTTTCCGCCCGAACGTCTGATTGCGTTATTCATGGTTCCCGGACCGCAATTATACGATGCAATAGCCAAATGCCAGTCGCCGTAGATATCGTAGAGATCTTTCAGGTAGCGTGCAGCCGCTATGCTTTCCATATATGGGTCGCGTCTTTCGTCAACATACGAGTTTATTTCGAGATTGTACTTACGGGCAGTGCCCAGCATAAACTGCCAAATGCCTGTAGCACCGGCACGCGACACGGCATTGGGGTTCAGTGCCGACTCAATTATAGTCAAATATTTTAATTCCAATGGAAGTTGATAGGTATCGAGTATTTCTTCGAACATTGGGAAGTAATACTGAGCTTTGCCCAGCAAATCGGGGATAAACCACTTGCCTTTAGAGATGTATTTTGTCAGATACAATTGTACGGCCGGGTTGTAATCTAATGGAACCGGCGACGAAAGCTGGGCCAGTCGATAACGGTAAATGCTATCGGGCACATCGGTAATAATTTCGCTGCGATTGGTTAAGCAAGCCTGATAAGCACTATCGGTTGAGTAGGTACGATACCAGTCGATGAGCAGGCTGTCGAGTTGATCTACAAAACCTCCGTATTCAGAAGAAATACTGAGGCTGTCAGTTTTTTGAGCCGAAACGGGCACAATATGTAATAAAAATGTAAGTGTTAATAACAGCAATAGTCTCATATCATCGCAAATTAATGGTAAGAGTAATTCCTGTGGTCAGAAACTGAGAGTTTTGCAGCACCATCACAGTGGGTTGTAAGCTCATACTCAAGTCGTCGGAAACATCAAAATCGAAAAGATTGGCATCAACATTGGCATCAATTATCTGCAAGGTATAAAATACAATAACTCCGAGTATGCTGAGGTCGCGGTACCGCCTGAACCTATCCATTTCGTTGAGCAAGCCCTGGGCCGACATACTGGATGAAAACTCATCGGGTAAACCGTTCTGCCGATTGATATAGGCATTTTTATAGCGGTTAAATTGAGACTGGTTACTGTATGTCATATAACCAAAACCACCCAGCCCGGCATACACTATAGGTACTTTCCATATCTTGCGGTTATAGATTTGCCCAAGCCCCGGTAGTACGGCTGAATATATGCTTGCTTTACGCGGTGAATGCAAAGGTTCCGATGTTGCAATACTGTTATCTGAATCAGTATCGGGGTTGGTTTGCGCAAATACAGTTGCAGTTATTGCACAAAACGCGATAAGCCATATTAGTATTCTTAATATCAAGTGTTCAGTTTGTCGATTATCGAAATTATTCTTTCGAGATCGTTGTCGCTGGTAAAAGGAATTATTATTTTTCCTTTTCCGGTGGCATAGCGTTTAAACTCTACATCGGCAGCAAAATGCTGCGACAGATGTTTTTTAAGTGTATTGTATTCGGCAGCTGTTATGAAACGCTTTGTTTTAGGTGCCTCGGTTTGTGTATCACCTTCTTCGTTAATCTGTCTTACAATTTCCTCCACTTTCCGAACCGAGAAATCGTATTTTAAGATTTGCTCATAAATCATCAGCCGGGTGTCTTCGTCTTTTAAGTTTATCAATGCACGGGCGTGCCCCATGCTTATTTGTTGCTGACGAATGGCCAACTGAATAGCCGGTGGTAGCTTCAATAGGCGCACATAGTTGGCAATGGTCGAACGTTTTTTGCCAACGCGGTCGCTGAGTTCTTCCTGAGTTAGCGAGCATTCCTCCATGAGGCGCTGGTAAGAGATAGCTATTTCGATGGCATCGAGGTCTTCGCGCTGAATGTTTTCGACCAATGCCATTTCGAGCATATTCTCGTCGTTTATTTTTCGGATGTATGCCGGTATCTTCGTAAGACCGGCCATTTTTGCAGCCCTTAGCCTGCGTTCACCCGAAATCAGCTGATATTTGCCGTTGTCGCTTTCCCTCACCGTGATGGGTTGTATAACACCCAACTTGGCAATTGACACAGATAGCTCTACTAACGATTCTTCGTTGAATATTTCGCGGGGTTGAAACGGGTTGGCACTAATTAGCTTAATGTCGATATCGAAAGATGTGTAGGGGCGTTTTGCATTTTCGATGGAGTTTTCGTCGAGCAGAGCACCCAGCCCTCTTCCTAATGCATTCTTTTTGGCCATCATATTATTCGGTTGTTACACGCTGGTTTATCTCAGCATTTTTGTTGTGTTTCTGAAGTATTTCACGCGCAAGCTCAAGGTAGTTCTCAGCCCCTTTCGAACTGACGTCGTAATCAATTATTGTTTGCCCAAAACTGGGAGCTTCACCCAGCTTCACATTTCGATAAATAACGGTTTCAAATACCATTTCCTGAAAATGTTTTTGTACCTCTTCGTATATTTGATGCGATAGACGGAGTCGTGTGTCGAACATGGTAATCAGAAAACCCTCAATATCGAGCCTTTCGTTGAGATGATCTTGCACTATGCGAATGGTATTCAGTAGTTTTCCCAATCCTTCGAGAGCAAAATACTCGCATTGCACCGGAATTATTACCGAATCGGATGCAGTGAGCGCATTTACAACTATCAATCCCAGCGAAGGAGAACAATCGATAATAATATAGTCGTACTTGTCTTTTACTTTGTCGAGCATAAACTGCATTACCCTTTCGCGGTTGGGTATTTCTATCATTTCTATTTCGGCACCAACCAGATCGATTGTGCTGGGAAGCAAATCAAGCTGAGGTGATTCTGTTGTCAGAATTACATTGCCGGGATCTTCCTCTTTAATCAGGCTTTCGTATAGTCCGATTTTTATGTTTTTTACATCGAATCCCAAACCCGATGTTGCATTTGCCTGAGGGTCGGCGTCAACCAAAAGTATTTTTTTCTCGAGAACGGCCAGCCCTGCCGCCAAATTAATGGCAGTGGTTGTTTTTCCTACTCCTCCTTTTTGGTTGGCTATGGCAATAATTTTACCCATGTGCTATTGTTTTAATTTTCAAAAATACAGTTTTCGACGTGATGCCTAATGCTATTCTGCTGTTTTTTTTTAACAAGATTGTTGATATCCGACTTATAACTTACAGAATCAGTTCCCCCATACCCTGCCTTATAATTACCGGTTCATCGCCGGTGCAGTCAACAACGGTAGAGGGCACATTGTTGCCATAGCCACCGTCGATTACCAAATCGACCAAATTTTGATAGTCTTCGTAAATCAGTTCCGGATCGGTGGTGTACTCTATAATTTCATCGTCGGCTTTAAGCGAGGTTGTCATTATCGGGCTCCCTGTCATTCTCACTATCTCTCTTATAATGTTGTTGTCGGGGATGCGTACCCCTACTGTTTTTTTGTTGGTTTTCAAAATGCGTTGCACATTGCTGTTGGCCTCAAGTATAAAAGTGAATGGACCGGGTAGATTTCGCTTTAATAGCTTAAATATTTGGTTATCGAGCGGTCGCGTAAAATCGGTAATATGCCTGATATCGTAACAGATAAACGAAAACTGGGTTTTGTCGTGTTTCTCGCCTTTAATTTTTACGACCCTTTCTACTGCTTTGGGTTTGGTTATATCGCAACCTATACCATAAACCGTATCGGTGGGATATATAATTACACCTCCATTCTCAAGTACATCCGCTGCCTTTCTCAACAAACGTTCCGACGGATTTACAGGATGTATTCCTAAATATAACGCCATTTCCTAATCGTTCATTTTTTTATAATCGTCTAAAAACTTTTGCAAGCCAATATCGGTAAGGGGATGATTGAGTAAACCCAATATGGCGCTTAGCGGGCACGTAGCTACGTCGGCTCCATACTCAATGCATCTGATAATGTGCATAGTATGACGTATGGAAGCAGCCAGTACCTGTGTTTCGAATTCATAGTAATTGTACATATCAACAATTTGCCGTATCAGTTCCATGCCATCGGTTGAATTGTCGTCGAGCCTGCCAACAAATGGCGAAACATAAGTGGCTCCGGCTTTGGCTGCCAGCAGAGCCTGACCCTGATTGAAAACCAGAGTGCAGTTAGTCCTGATACCATGATCGGTGAAGTATTTAATGGCCTTAATCCCGTCTTTAATTACGGGCACCTTAACTACTATTTGCGGATGAAGCGCAGCCAACTCTTTCCCTTCGCGAACCATGCCGGCAAAATCGGTGCTTATTACTTCGGCACTTACATCCCCGTCAACAATATTGCAAATGTCAACGTAATGTTTCAAAATGTTTTCGTGCCCTTTTATCCCTTCTTTTGCCATGAGCGAAGGATTTGTTGTAACTCCGTCGAGAATGCCCAGTGCCTGTGCCTCCCGTATTTGTTCTAGATTGGCTGTGTCGATAAAGAATTTCATATTACTGCATTTTTAAAACGCGAAATTAATGAAAAATCGGTTTGCTTCAATACCTTATTATGAACAATGTGCATCAAAGAGAAAATATTTCGGTTCATAGTATCGTTACTAAGATTGAGTATGGGTGTATTCTCAACATTACGGTGTTGATAAAAACAAATCTTGATTTTGTGTTATGATAGCATAAGTTTATAATTTCGTTTCGGATTAAATTTCAGAATTATGATATTACTTCAGGTAGCCGATACAATGGTAAATACCGCTCAGGGAGCAGAAGTCGCATCCGAGTCGACAATGTCGTTTCTCGAAATGGCCAGCAAAGGTGGCTGGATTATGATTGTGCTTGCAGTGTTGTCGGTAATTGCCATTTATATTTTTATCGATAGGTTCATGGCTATAAAAAAAGCATCGAAAGAACAAACTTCGTTTATGGAAAATATTAAAAGTTTCATCCATAGCGGAAAAGTAGAACAAGCTTTAGATGCATGTAAGATGAATCAGGGTCCGTTATCGAGAATGATTGAAAAAGGTATTCGCCGCATAGGCAGACCCCTCAACGATATTAATGCTGCCGTTGAGAATGTGGGTAAGCAAGAAATTGCCAAGCTCGAAAAAGGATTACCGGTGCTGGCCTCTATTGCCGGTGGTGCCCCTATGATTGGGTTTCTCGGAACCGTAATGGGTATGATTAAAGCATTTTACGATATGGCCAACGCCGGTAACAATATTGATGTTACTTTGCTTTCGAATGGTATTTATGTGGCAATGGTTACCACTGTGGGTGGTCTTGTAGTGGGTATTGTAGCCTATTTTGCCTATAATATTTTGGTGGCCCGCATCGATAGTCTGGTGGCGCATCTCGAAACCAGAACCACCGAATTTATGGATATTTTAAACGAACCGGTTAATTAGAGCAACACTATGGCATTGCAAACCAGAAATAAAGTTAGTGCAGCCTTCAGCATGTCGTCGATGACCGATATTGTGTTCTTGTTGCTTATATTCTTTATGGTAACATCAACACTGATTGCTCCTAATGCACTGAAACTGTTGTTGCCGCAAAGCAACAATCAAACTTCGGCCAAGCAAAGTGCAACAGTTTCAATCGACGATTTAAACAATGGCGATTTTACTTTTGCCGTTAACGGACAATTGTGCGCTTTTCAGGAAGTGGAACGTCGGCTGAAAACCTCACTCGCCGATGTTGAAGAGCCGTTTGTTGCTTTGTATGTAGATAAAACCGTTCCCATGGAGCAAGTAGTTAAGGTAATGAATATTGCCAAAGACAACAACTATAAACTGATATTGGCCACTTCGCCGAAATAATGAATAATGGATTTTTTTAAAAAACATAAAGAAGGCATAGTAGTAACAGTAATGTATCACATTTTTGTGATTTTATTGCTGTTGTTGCTTGGCTTCACTACACCATTGCCTCTTCCGCAGGAAGAGGGAATATTGCTTGACTTTGGGGGTGCCGGAAGCGGTACTACTGCTCCTGGGCCTTCCGCGCCCGCCACTTCAGACGCACAACACAATGCCTCCTCACAACACAACACTCCTGTATCGGGCAATCTGACTCAGAATACAGAGACTGCACCGGCCCTACCCTCAAGCAACAACGCCACCACCAACCAGCCTAGCCAAGAAGATATTCGCAGGCAGGAACAAACCAACCGCATCAACAACCTGATGAATTTTGGAAATACCGGTGGCTCCACCGGCGACGGACAAGGCACCGGAAGCGGTGCTCCCGGAACAGGTGGCGATGGTTCAACACCCGGCACCGGTGGCGGACCGGGCGGCGTTAGCGGTGGTATCGGAAATCGTGGGGTAGTTTCTAAAGTAGAGCCGCAACAACGACCCGATATGTTTGGTGCTGTTGTTCTCGCTTTCTTTGTCGACGAGAAGGGTAACGTATTAAATATTTCAGTGGTGTCATCTAACTGTGCTGCATGCACCGAGTTGGCAAAAGCTGCCCTCAGGCAGTGGAAATACGAACCCAAACCGGGTGCCCAATTGCAGAAAGGTCAGGTAACCTTTAAATTCGAGCAGCAATAAAAAAAGCACACCGAAGTGTGCTTCGTTAATAATCAAAACTCTTTTAATATTCGTCTTCGTTAAAGAAGAAATCGTCTTTGCTGGGGTAGTCGGGCCAAATGTCTTCGATACTATCATACGACTCACCTTCGTCTTCTATCTCCTGAAGATTTTCGATAACTTCGAGAGGGGCTCCCGAACGAATGGCATAGTCGATGAGCTCGTCTTTTGTTGCCGGCCAAGGTGCGTCTTCCAGCTTCGATGCTAATTCAAGTGTCCAATACATTCCACTAAAGGTATTAATTAAACAATATTGCAGCTCTTTTTCAGGCCACAAATAAATAAAAAAAAATCAATTACAAATCATTCTTCCAAATAATTTCATCAACATCTTGTTTAAAACTGCAATATCGTGCCAGGGTAAACAAATAATCGGAAAGACGATTGACAAAAATGAGAATATTTTTGTCGATATGGGTGTTTTCAGCCAGACTTAAGATTCGCCTTTCGGCGCGACGGCACACCGTGCGCGACACGTGACAGTAGGCGGCGAACTGTGAACCGCCCGGGATGATAAAATTACTGAGCTCGGGTAATTCACCATTCAACTTGTCGATGCAACTTTCTATAAAAGCACTTTGCTCTTCGGTTATAGGAGAAATGTAAGCAATTTCGCCAATGGCGTTTTCTCTGTCGGTGGCCAAATGGGCACAAATGGTGAACAGACTGCGCTGAATATATATCAGGTCTTGGTTTACACTATAGTTATTCGGACACGAGCGAATCAGCCCAATCCAACTGTTCAACTCGTCAACAGTGCCATAGGCTTCGAGCCTGATGTCGGTCTTTTTAACACGATGTCCTCCTATTAATCCCGTGGTGCCGTCGTCGCCTGTTTTGGTGTATATTTTCATACGATGGTTAAGATATGTATTTGTTTGAATTAATAATATGTAGCAATAAATAATTGTGATTTCACATTATTTTCAAAGAACAAATGTATCATAGTTTTGTTGCAATCATCGCAATGCTGTTATTTTTTTTCGATACAATTTCAGGATTCTGGTGAATATGCAATAATATAGTTTTAATCTTTGATGCATCTAACATTATATCCATCAGTTTTATTGATTGGAAAAAGCACAACATAAGTGTCTTCTGAAGGGATTCCAAGAAAATAAGCACTAGGCTGCTCGGGAGGCGATGTTGCAGCATCGGTCGATGACCAGAAAACAGCATGTACTCCCAAAGCGCCAAAGCCTGTCGGACACGAATATTGCCCACCGCCCCGAGCTGTAAAACCCGATGTATTTGTAGCGCCTATGTTGGGTTCGTTCCAGTGAACGGTTCCAGTTTCTTTCAGTGCTCCTCCTGCAAGCGTTGTTCCACCAAGGTCATTAACAAGATTGTTAAATTCTGTTTGCGATGGAGCATGCCATCCGTTTGGGCATAGCTTGCCTGTTTCTACTGCATACCATGTGTAATATACTCCATAATCGGCATAAGTAACCGGGTCGTTTTCGTACCACGAACACGATCCTTGCGTGTATGTTTCACAATCGGCAACATCTGCCATATTGGTTATTGGGGCATTATCGTTGTAGGTAGTGGCTTTTAAATTTTCGGCCATCCAACACCTCGATACTATTTGTACAGTTGAGTACACATTCCCGTCTCTTGGGTCGGTAAAAGAACTACCGCAAGAAAAAGGGCAAGCAGCGGTGCTTGCATTTAATACCAAAACATCACTTGCTCCACACTCATTATACGCCCAAACCCATAAAGAATAGGATGTTTCACAGTTTAAACTTTCTTGTGTGTATGATGTGCTTGTGCCATTATCTGTAGCTGTTGCGAAGTCGTTTACAGTATTGTATTTATAGCCATCTGCTCCAGTAGAAGTGTTCCATCCCCACTGTATTTGATTATGGTCAGGAATATGAGAGCCTTGGGTGGGTTGCTCCGGGTATGGGCAATCTTTAATGCAACGAACCGAAAAGCCAGCAGCACGGTCGTTATTGCTAATTAAAACATCTATTATTCCAATGTATAGAAAGAGGGAGTATGTTCCACCATCTACTGCACCAGTCCAATAAAAACCGTTTGAATCAACATTTTCGAGAAAGCCATTTCCACCGAAGCGATTTCCCGCTTTTGGCAGTTTCAGAGGTGAGCCAAAGGCCCCATCTGCGTTTTGTGGGCTCCAAGTTGCCCGTTCTGCATTAAACTCTACTTCGGTAGGTATTCGAAAGCCCTGTGGGCAGGGGTTGTTTACTCCATTCACACCCTGCCATAAACTGTTGTTCTGTGGGTCACGCCAATCGTAAGGAAAGTCAGTTGCTACTATAAAATCACCATGTCCGGGATCATCTATGCTTGATAAAGTATTCGTAATTTCTGAAGTTCGAGTTTGATGTCCATCAATGCCTCTGCCCCATTGGAATAAATCACCGTATGCAGCAGCATCTGTGCTGCTTGTTGCAACCTGCAAAGCACCAAGGTTTCGGTCTAACCAGCATCTGCCATTGCTTTCTACAATGCCATAGCTTACTTCTGTGCCATTGTAAATAAATGTTACACTGTCACCACATTGAGATTGATGAACATAGTGGCTTCCCTGAAATGCAGGAAATATAACCTGACTACTTGAATAGTTACGGCCTATAACACACCAAATAGCGAAAAACAGTATGTAATATCTCATATTGATAAATTTTAGCTGTCTTTTTTCTATACAATCATATTTGCGTTTTTCAAGAGAACAACTGTTCAAATAATTCAAAAGCATTAATATATTTTACATTAAGTACGGTTGCAAAAAATGTTGGTTATGTTTTAGGTTAGTAACTATAAACAACAACAAAAGAATACATGCAATATACGTGTTTTTTGCAAAAGAAAAAAAACAACACTCATTTGATGATGATAATTTGAAAATCGATAGCTAAGTGATACGTGTCGGTTTCTCAGAAAAACTATTGAGAATAAATATTTACGTTGATAGCATCCGATTCTATGAATCCATCGCGCAGTCTTACAATTCTTCGTGCATGAAGTGCAATGTCTTCTTCGTGAGTTACCAGCACAATGGTATTGCCATTCTTGTGAATCAGTCGCAGTAATTCCATAATTTCTTCCGATGTTTTGGTGTCGAGATTTCCGGTAGGTTCGTCGGCAAGAATTATAGAAGGCTTATTCACCAGTGCCCGGGCAACGGCAACACGCTGGCGCTGACCTCCCGATAACTCGTTGGGCTTGTGATGCATACGATCAGAGAGTCCTACACTCAACAGTACATCTTCGGCTATTGCCTTGCGGGTTTTTGATGGTACACCTGCGTAAATTAATGGAAGCATTACATTGTCCAATGCAGAATAGCGGGGTAATAAGTTAAAAGTCTGAAAAACAAATCCTATCTCTTTGTTTCGTATTGCTGCCAACTGGTTGTCGGTCATCTCGCTAACATTGGTTCCGTTCAACACGTAAGAGCCCGAAGTTAGACTGTCGAGACACCCGATTATGTTCATCAGGGTAGATTTTCCCGAACCCGAGGGCCCCATGATAGCAGTGAATTCGTTGCGCCTGATTTCCAGATTTACTTGCCGTAAAGCATGAACAGTATGTATGCCAACATAATAGTCTTTAACGGCATTTTCAAGTTCTATCACAATATCCTGTGGCATGGGCTATGTTGTTATGCAACGAAAGTAATGTAAAATACTGAAAGTTGACTGTCGATTTAGAAATCTTTAACAATAAACATAATAAACCGGGTGGTGAAAAATCTAATTTTTATGTTTGCACACCTGCATGCACAGTCAATTTTTATTTTCGCAACACAATATATTGTTGTTTGAATCCAAAACCCGCGAACACATACCCGCGCTTGCGTGTTCTCAGGTAACATGCTGTGCCGTTCGTAACCAGGTCAGTCCAAAACCGAAACATATCTGCCGACCATGTTATATCGTCGAATACCAGAATGTGTTTTTCGTTGAGCAAACCGTTGTGTAACTGCTTCACATAGCTCAGTGTATTACCCCCGTTATGGTCGCCGTCGATGTAAACCAAATCGAATTTGGTGCCTACCCGTTTGCTTTCTTCTATTGCACAATCGAATACCGTATTATATGTTTTTATGTTCTGAAGTTTCAGGTTTTCGAATACTTCATGGGCTAGTTGCAGGGTAGCAGGGCAGGCTTCAATACTGTGAACCGACGAAGAAGGCATTGCCGTTGCGAGATAGGCCGTTGAAATACCCAGCGAAGTTCCCAGTTCGAGTATCTGACTGCATTGTGCCCAACTACAAAGACGGAACAATCGCTGGCATTCGATGGTTGACGACAAACTTACACTGGCAATGCGGGCCACATTGCGCATGGTGCTTTTGAATACCCGTGATCCGGCTCCCATATCGGTAACAATAATTGTTTGCTTACTGTTCAACAGGCGGTTCCGCTCCGATTCTATTGCCAAAAACCCTGACTCGTTTTGGGTGTCGGCAAACACTTCGGCTAGCATATTACGCAACGAATTGTCGCCAATACTTGCGAAACCGCGAGAACGCCACAGATATGAGAAATCGATAAACACAGTTCATAGAACAATTATTCCGAAAGTAAGTAAAATTTCGGAAGATTGCGAAAAAATTCGTAACATTGAATTTGATTTTTGTTCATGGATAAGGTATTGGAATCGAACATACAGTTTTTGCCGGGTGTTGGTCCCAAGAAGGCAGAATTGCTGCGTAGCGAAATCGGTGTAGAGCGCTTTACCGATATGCTATATTATTTTCCCTACCGCTACATCGACCGATCGAAGTTTTACACCATCTCGCAAATTACCGAAGACCTTCCGTATATTCAGATAAAAGGGCGATTCGGTAAATTCATATTGTCGGGGACCCGGGGTCGACAACGCTTAAGTGCCATCTTTTCTGACGAAACGGGCAGTATCGAAATACTGTGGTTTAAAGGTTTGAAATGGATAGCAGAGGCTTATTCGGCACCTGTTGAATATGTGTTGTTCGGCAAGCCTGTTAGGTATGGTTCGCGACTAAACATTGTGCATCCCGAGATTGAAGTGCTGGGGCATTGGCAGCAACGTCTCACCAAAGACCTAACGCCCATGTACAACACCAGCGAGAAAATGAAGAATAGCGGCGTTAACAGCCGTGCTTTGCAACGTATTATCGAAACTCTGTGGAAACAATCATACAGGTCGGTTTACGAAACTCTCCCTTCGTATATTGTGCAGAAATATCAATTGATGCCACTTGCTGAAGCTATTGGTGAGATGCATTTTCCTACTTCGGTTGAAACCCTTAATAAAGCACAATATCGCTTTAAGTTTGAGGAGTTGTTTTATATTCAGCTGAAGATTCTAAGGATGAAGCAGATGCGCAACGAGCGTTCACAAGGTTATGTATTTTCGAAGATGAACGATAAGCTGGTTAAGGAATGTTTCTTTAAGAATATCCCGTTCCGGCTTACCCGCGCACAAACACAGGTGCTGCAAGAGATAAGAAAGTTTTTGGAAAGTGGCCGGCAAATGAATGTGTTGTTGCAGGGCGATGTGGGTAGTGGTAAAACCTTGGTGGCATTGCTTAGCATGCTGATAGCCGTTGATAACGGATTTCAGACTTGTATCATGGTACCTACCGAGATTTTGGCACAACAGCATTACGCTTCTTTTAAAAAGTATCTCGATGGCCTCGATGTGAACTTTGCCTTGCTTACAGGCAGCACCAAAAAAGCTGAACGCAAGCTGATATATGAACAGGTAAGCAATGGTGAACTTAAGATTTTGGTGGGGACTCATGCTTTAATAGAAGATACCGTGGTTTTTCACAATCTTGGTCTCGTGGTTATCGACGAGCAACATCGTTTTGGGGTGGCACAACGTGCAGCCCTGTGGGAGAAGAACGAAAAACCTCCACATATACTGATAATGACAGCAACACCTATCCCAAGAACGCTTGCCATGACCCTGTATGGCGATTTGGATGTGTGTGTTATCGATGAAATGCCGCCGGGACGTAAACCAATTATTACACGGCATGCCACCGACGCCGACCGCCTCAAGGTGTTTGGATGGATGAGGAAACTAATCGATGCAGGAAAACAAATTTATGTGGTGTATCCATTAATAGAAGAATCGGAAAAACTCGATTATAAGACCCTTGAAGACGGAATCGAAGGTATAACCAGAGCATTCCCTCCTCCGCATTACGGCGTAGCTGTGGTGCACGGTCGCATGAAACCGGCCGACAAAGAGTTCTCGATGCAGTGGTTTGCTTCGGGGGAGGCCAATATATTGATTGCTACCACTGTTATTGAAGTAGGTGTCGACGTGCCTAATGCATGTATGATTGTGGTAGAGAGTGCCGAGCGTTTTGGCCTGTCGCAATTGCATCAGCTTAGGGGAAGGGTAGGTAGGGGCAGCGATCAATCGTATTGTATTTTGATGACCGGCAATAAGATTTCGGAAAATGCCATCAGGCGTATCGAAGCCATGGTTGAAACAAACGATGGATTTGCCTTAGCCGAAGCCGATATGCGGCTCAGAGGACCCGGCGACATCGAAGGAACAAGGCAAAGTGGCTTCGAACTGAACCTCAGGGTGGCCAATCTGGCCAAAGATGGTCAAATACTGCTGTATGTAAGGCAAATAGCCGAGGCAATTCTATCAGATGATGCCGGTTTGCAAAAAGACGAAAACCTTATATTGATTCAACAATTGAAAAGGTTAAATCCAATGTCAACCGAATGGAGAAAAATCAGTTGAAAAGTGTTAGGTTTTTGCTTTCAATAGCCAGTATTTAACACTTCGGTACAAGCAATTTAGTAATAGAAAAACCCCAAACAAAAACATGAGTACGGCAAAACCCATAACGATTGCTTCGGTAGTTTCGCTGGGAATCATACGCATAAGTTCACGTCCCAAACTCATGTCGTTCGACGATTGCTTCGGTTCGGGGGCTGTGTAGGCTACATAGAACAAAAATATGCCTAAGGCAACGAAAAAACTCCCCAAACCTCCAAATAGCTTGAACATTTCCCAGTCGTACTTGGGTTGTACCGTTTTCTTTTTTTTCATAATTTGCAAAAAAAAGCTGCTTCAACAAGCAGCTTTTTCATTCAGTTTATTTTGTAACAACAACTCGATGCTTACTATAGCTGAATTCAGTTTCAACACTGATAATATATACTCCCGAGGGCATGTTTTCTGTACTGATAGCGCAAGAGTGTGATTGTGGGTTATGAATGTTTACAACCTGACCAAGGCTATTGTACACGGTTATGCTGTTGATGTTTTCGCTTCCTGCTATATTTAGTATTTCTCTTGCAGGGTTGGGGTAAATTCTGAGATTTTGATTTTCTGAATTATCAAGGCCTACATTAATGTCGATACAGAAACTTACCGATTTACTTTGCTGATAGGTATCGCCGAGTGCATCTATATATACTTCATCGGTTTCGAGATTGGTAATGTTGATATTTCCGGGAGGAATACCCCACCACCAGGTTCCGCTCATCCCGTCGCCATACGAGTCGTAAATCGTAAAAGTATAGCAACCATTGGCAAGACACCAGTCGAATTCGTAGGTTTGCACCGCATCAGAGTAAGGGCCTCCCGAATACACCACATCTGAACTGGCATCTTCGGTGAGCGCCCAGGTAACTTCGCTGCCGTAGTTGTCGGTGAGCAGTGTAAAGCGCACCAGTTGCCCGGGTGAATTGATGCGGAAGCTCTTTGAAGCTGTGTTGTCGCTATCATTCATGTCGGTGCCGCCATTGGGCGAATTGATATAGAAATTCATTGTGTAGGTGCCGGATATGAACCACCAGTTGGGGAATGTTATTTCGGCATATTCGTTTTGTGCAACATTACCCTCCCATGTGAACTCGTACGATGTAGAGTTTACTGTGAAACCACAAACAAGGCTGGTAAGTGGAGTTGCATCGAGGTTCCTGATTCTGATAACAGGTTCAAACATCACCTGATTGCAATACAGGTCGATGGGAGCCAATACCTCAACAAGACTTACATTGCCCGAATATACCAATACGTTTCGGCTGGCTTGGTTGTTCGATGGGAATTGATCTTGTTCTCCATTGGGATTATCGGTAGTGGCGGCAAAAACATATTGTCCTACGTTAAGACTTATTTCGGGAAATACCACTGTAGCTGTTTCAAGAAATCCGATATTTCCTTCCCATGTAATCAATACAGGTGTATTTTCGTCAATTTGGTAGGAAACGCTGGCAGAAGTAAGAGCTAACTGGCCCAGATTCATTATTTGCACCTCCGGTTGAAACGTAGCATCTGCTACATTCATAATGTTTGCCGGCAAAACAATTGTTTTTAGCATTACATCGTAATCGTTGTCGTTAGGAATAACCTGAAGTGTTCCAATATAAGGCTGACGAAATTGTTTTGTAACAACTATGTCGGCATTGGCTACTGTAGCAAAAGATTCAAACTGCAATAATGCTTCTCCGTTGCTGTCGGCAAGTTGGGCATCAAGCAAAACGCCTTCGTTGCTAATAGCTACATAAGCTCCGGGTTCGGTGGTAACCATTAATTGGTCTACGCCAATGGGCAGCGAAGGAGTATATTCAACATTCATTGCCGGAGGAATACCCACATAGGGCATGAGAGACGGATCGCCCATTACATGATAAATTTCCCAGTAATATTTTGCCTGATTGGCACTACCTTGCATTACTGCCATATTTCCAATATAGGTCATCTGATATGCGGTTACATACGGATCTTCCATGTTCTCGTGAAACAAATGGTCGTAGGCTGCTGTCGATGTGTTGGCATAGGTTGGATTGGCTGTAACGGTTGATGTTACACCCACACTCCAATAGAAATCTTCGTTCCAGAGGGTATTGTTTGAACCACCAATGTGCACAACGGCGCCTTTTTTGTCGGCTCGTAGCAGTGCTTCGCCAAAACACTCAGCTTCGTTGAATTTGTTCGATAGGCAGCAATTACCAATGCTAAAGAAATATTCATCCTGATTTTGCAGTCCGGGTATTTGTGTAGTTGTAAACGAAGGTCCGCCCCAGCCATTCGAGCCACAATGGGCAGTGTAGTTCACAAAACCAACGCCCTGACTCAGATTGGCAATAATAGCACTGGCCGAACTACCCGAAGCCGGATATAAATATACGTACGGGGTTGAAGCTCCGTGGTCCTCGTTAAAGTAGTATTGGTGGGCATAGTTTATTTGTCCGTTGGCATGTGTTGGTCCGTAGTTGCTGTCTTCGCCGGCCACAAGCACAACTTCCGATAAGAAATCCGGATTCGGAAAGCTGTATTGTTCATACATCAGTGTTTTTTCAATCTGAGGCAATAATTGAGCTACGCTTGTAGCCGAAAAACGGCCAAAATACATTTCGGGGATATAGTCGCCTCCGCCATCAAATTCCACAGTGTACATATCGGTAACATGCTGACTTACTGTGGTCACCGGAATTTGGGCAACATCACCTACAAACAGCACATAAGTAGGTGCCGGATTGTTGGGCGTGCCATTGTCGTACAGGTTTTTCAGAAATGCTTTAATGCCTGCAACTGTATTTCCTACCTCAGGATTATTGGTATAGGCTTCTATAACATAAAAACCTTTTTTCGTTTTCCATTCAATGAAATCCTGCAATGCGTCCTGAAACATGGGGTCGGAAACAATAACATAAGTAATGGGATATTGCGACAAGGCATCTTTTGTTGCCGGTGCCCGATAATTCCATACTCTATTGTAGGCCGTTTCGAAAGCCGGTGAATAGTATTTTTCTTTTTGATTGGAGTATTCGTTAAATTCGGCATCATCAAAATGAATTTCAACAACCAGATTGTTCTTTACCGTAAGTGTATTTGAGGCTGCATCGTAGCTGAAGGGTTGAATTATCAGTTTTGCAATGTTCATCCCGCGCATTTTGCTTTGCATTTCAATTTGAATCAACTCGGGCTCGTACGAACTACTCCCATTGTAAAAATTAATGTCTTTAAAAAATTCTACATCGGCAGGGTTCTCGTTTTTGAAAAGTGAAGGCTGGGTAGGAATAAGTGGCATTATTAAACCAAGCTCGTCTAAATGAATTACTTGTTCTTCGTACGACACTACCTGAGTACGAATTCTGGCTCCTGTCGGGATTTCAATCAAACGGTTTATCGAGGGTAATTCAGGTTTGCCTATATCGGCAGTTGGCGTATATCCGTCAATAACCATTCGGGTGTATGAGCCATTTGTTGTTTTTGCTTCTTTAAACTCAATGGTGCTGATAAAGTTACTAAAGACAAACATTTGATCGGTGTTGGTAACCAGATTGAGCCCTTGACCATTAACCGACAGCTTGGCGCTTTGTTGCGCAAAAGCGTTAATAACAAAAGCAGTAATAAGAATTGCGAAAAATGCTTTTTTCATTGTGTTTTTAATTAATTGTTCGTGTGTAAAAATATGACAAATTGTGAATGGATTTAATCGCTATTGTAATTATTATACATAAAGAAATATTGTATACATAACAGCCGTTATCAAGCAATTGTTTATCCAAAAAAGTCTTTAAAGAAGCCTCCTTTCTTTTTTCCGTTGCTTCTGTTAGAATCATTCAATGGTATGTCGGCGTTTTCGGGTATCAGCCATTCTCTTATTTGCAGCCAGCCTGGAAATCCTCCTACATTTCTGTCGTCGATAAAAATATCGGCATGAATTTTCCTGCTCATGTATTTGTTGAATTCTTCGTTGGGAGAGCTTTGGTTCACTGCATAAAACATAATACCGTTATTCAGGCAATACTCTACTGCATCATTCAGATATTCGCCATCGCGAAATGTCCATAAAATAAGCTTGTGCCCGGCTTCCTGAAGTTCGCGAAGCACCACAAATGCATGCGGAACCTCCTGACCTATAGCCGGATATTTATGCTCTACAATGGTTCCATCAAAGTCAACGGCAATTATTAATCGACGGTTACGCTTATTGTTCATGGTTGTTGATTCTCTTTATACATAACCACTTTCGAGTTTGAACTTTCGCTCATGGGCGACATAATGAGTTTCGTGGCATTCAACTCGAGTATGCGGCTTTGTTCTTCGGTGTCGCGTCCGTCGATCTTAACATTTATCATGGTGCCATCGCGGCTGATGTTCCATGTTCCTTTCGTTAATTTGCCCATACTCATTTTTGTGTAGCTGAAGTCGCTAGAAAACACAAAGTAGGTGCTGTCTTTTAGTATTTTAAACTTTTCCTGATACAAAGCTGCATAATCGCCCATATCGAAATCTTCTTTTATTACAATTGTGTCCATTTTCCACGTTCCCACCATGTACTTTTCGTTTTGCAAACACAAATTACTTTTGTTTTTGTTTTGCGAAAACGAAATAATGGTTGTAAATATAAAAAAAATCAACAAAAATAAATTTTTCATATTAATCAAGTTTTAAGATATTATTATCAATGTGAATATTTTTCATTATACCGGTTATTCTCGCTTCATCGGTATGTGTTATGAAAATTTGACCGAATTGCTGCCCCGAAACTATATGTATTATTTGTTCCACCCTGTTATTATCAAGTTTATCGAAGATATCATCCAGTAGCAAAATTGGTTCCAAACCGGTCTTATTTTTGATAAAATCATACTGGGCAAATTTCAAGGCGGCCAAATATGATTTTTGTTGCCCTTGCGAACCCGTGTTTTTCAACATATAATCGTTCAAGCCAAAAACAAGATCGTCTTTGTGAATTCCTGTAGTTGTATATTGCAAAGCCATGTCGCGTTTCATCGATTTACGAAGCAGGTCGATAGGGTTGTGTTCCCAAAGCTGACTTCGATATTGTAGTGAAACCCGTTCACTTGATGTGGATATTTGGTTAAAGTATTGCTGAAAGTTTTGTTCGAAAGCGGCAATAAAATCGCGACGAATCGAAAAAATGGCTGTTGACTTGGCAGCGAGTATTTCATCCCAGACATCAAAACTGTCTTTGTCGAAGCTGGTGTTGGTTGCCAGGTCTTTCAATAGTTTATTGCGTTGTTCGAGCGCGCGGTTATAGGTAATAATGTTGTTCAGGTAGTTGGAGTCGAATTGTGAAATGCTCATGTCGATAAAACGCCTGCGCACATCGCTTCCGGCAAAAATGAGATTTGAATCAGACGGAAGAGAATACACCAGCGGTATTACGCCAATATGATCGGCCATTTTTGAATATTCTTTACCATTGCGCTTAAATACTTTTTTTTGTCCTGATTTAAGAGCACAATAAACAAGTTCGCTGGTTCTGTTGCGCACATATTCGCCTTGCACCAGAAACATATCGCAGCCGTGTGTAATGTTCAGTTTGTCGGAAGTGCTAATAAAACTTTTCGAAAACGACAAATAGTGAATGGCATCAAGAATATTGGTTTTTCCTACGCCATTATTTCCGGTAAACCAGTTAATGCGCGGAGATGCTTCGTATTCGAGCGATTCGAAATTTCTGAAATTTATCAACGATAACCGCTTCAGGAACATAAAATCCAATTTTGCGTAAAAATAGCAAAATTTCGGTGTAGTCGAAATTGCTTTATTTGAGCAGATGGATTTACGCACAATAAATTTTACTATAATGTTTTAAATATTACACGAAATAATTTACTTTTGCGGTCTCGAAGAATTAAGAATAATAACAATGGCTAAAAAGAAAAAAAGTTTTAAGCAGTCGGAAGATAGCATGGGTGCCGTTCAAAACGCACTCGGCAAAACCGAGCAGTTCATTGAGAACAACCAAAAAACTATTATGTATGTTTTATTGGGTATCGTTGTGCTGATAGGAGGTATTATCGGATATAAAAATCTTATAATGGAACCCCGTGAGCGTGAAGCTGCAGGCATGGCATTTGTTGCAGAGTATTATTTCGAAATCGATTCATTTGCCCTGGCTCTCGAAGGAGATAACGTTAACATGGGGTTTCTCGATATTATCGACGATTATGGTCGCACCGATATGGGTAATCTGGCTCGCTATTATGCGGGTGTTTGCTATATGCGCCTCGGTGAATTTGAAACAGCCATTGAATACCTCGAAGATTTTAAAGCTAAAGATAAGATGCTGAAACCTTTGTCTATAGGCTTAATTGGTGATGCCTATGCAGAGCTGGGCAAGATGGAGGACGCTGTAAAATACTACGAAAAGGCAGCAAAAGCAGCTTCTAACGAATTTCTTTCGCCCATTTATTTGATGCGTGCCGGTTTGGCTTACGAAAATCTAGGCAAATTCAATGAAGCTCTCAATGTGTATAATCGCATTGAAAAGGAATACTACGGCACCAACGAGCAACGTAATATTGAGAAATACATTACCAGAGCAAAAATACTTGCAGGAGAATAAAAATTGAGGCAATGCCTCTTTTTTTTTGTATATTTACGCAAAACTGTAAGCCATGTCGAGTGTATTCAATAACCTATCTTTTATAAATAGCGAAAATGTTCCTTCGGGGCAGTGGGCTCGTGTGGGAATAGTGGTTTCGGAATGGAACAAAGATGTTACTTATAAATTGCTTGAAGGAGCCGTTGAAACCCTTATTCAGCAGCAAGTGTCTGACGATGCTGTTAAAATTGTTTATGTGCCCGGTAGTTACGAGTTGCCTTTGGCAGCACAGTGGCTCATCGAAGGATATGCCTGCGATGCAGTAATCTGTTTGGGTTGTGTTATTCAGGGAGAAACCCGGCATTTCGATTTTATCTGCGAAAGCGTGGCAAGAGGTATAATGGACTTGAACCTGAAGCATAACATACCGGTAATATTTGGAGTGTTAACCACCAACACACAGCAGCAAGCTCTCGATCGCGCCGGCGGAATATATGGTAACAAAGGTGTTGAGGCTGCTTATGCTGCCCTAAAAATGATGGGTCTGAAAAACAAATGCAATCTGTAATTAGAATTTTATTACTATTGATGTTGTTGCTGCCACTGACCCAGTCACAGGCACAGCAAAAGGAATGGATAGGTGCAACTGTGTTTTATAACGACGGACATAGTGAAGAAGGGAAGATATTTTACCGAAACTCAAGCTATTCAAGCTTTATCAGATTTCGTGGCGAAAATGCCGAAAGGCCCGAGAGAATTACACCCGATGAGGTTTCATCAATCAGCTATGGCTCGTACCCCGAGAAAGAGTTTTTGTCGATTTCGCTTCCATCGGGCGACTATTTCAACGAAGCCACTTATTTTGCCCAATTGTCGGCAGGCTACAAAGTTAAACTGGTTAAAACCCGATACTATCATCGCACATGCAGTTGCAACAACCGTGGTAGCTATCGCTGGGGTTGGTTTTTGGTTTCCGACAATAGGATTTTATTAATAGAGACCTACAGGAACCGAATTATAAGAAACCTCGATGAGGTGAATAGTTTCCTCACCGAAAATGGATTTCGCATAATTGCCGACGACGAGAACTTCATCGATGAGTTACAGAGCATTATAAATTAGATTGAAAGTTTACTTTCTCCAGAAAACCGGAGATATTATCAGCAATACGGTAAACAACTCGAGCCTGCCTAATACCATAAGAAACGATAGAAATACTTTGGCTCCGTCGTGTAAAAAGGCATAAGTATAGGCCGGGCCAAGTTTACCAACAGCAGGTCCTACATTGCCCAGGCAAGCTGCTACTGCCCCCATTGCCGAAACAATATCAAGGCCAAACAACGACATAATGAGTGTGCTGATTATAAAAATAATCAGGTAAAAAATAACAAACGCCATGATGTTCGACATTACTCCTGAAGCCAGCCCCTGGCGGTTAAAATGCACAGGAATAACGGCGTTGGGATGCATTATTCTTTTCAATTCCAGATAGGAGTTTTTGAGTAAGAGTAAAATACGTACCGATTTAATGCCTCCACTGGTTGAGCCGGCCGAACCACCTATAAACATCAGCATAAACAGTATTACCCACAAATAGGAAGGAACCCATGTTATGTAATCCACAGTAGCATAGCCGGTTGTCGTAAGAATTGAAACCACCTGAAACAATGCGTATCTGATGCTGGACTCGGCATCCATATGCATGAAATGATATAAGCCTATTGCAAGTATCAACGACGCCATTAGCATGATAAACATGTAGAATTTAAACTCGTCGTTGTTCCATATTTTTTTAATCTTTAGTTTGATGCCAAAGTAAAGGAGTGTGAAGTTTGTTCCGGCCAAAAACATAAATACAATAATGATGTAATGAATTGCCGGCGAATCCCAATAAGCAATGCTGGCCTGTCTGGTGCTGTAACCACCTGTCGACATGGTAGTAAACGCATGGTTAACAGCATCGAAAACCGACATACCGGCAACATGCAACAGAATGGCTTCAACAACTGTAAACCCTAGGTATAAAAACCACAGGCGTTTTGCCGTGCCGGTTATTCGTGGATGCAGCTTATCGTAGGTAACACCAGGCACCTCGGCAATAAACAATTGCATGCCGCCAACCTTTATTAATGGGAAAATGGCAATCGAAAGCACAATAATACCCATACCACCAAGCCATTGGGTTAAGCTTCTCCAAAAAAGTAAACCGTAAGGCAGAGCTTCGATATTATCGAGAATGCTGGCACCTGTGGTGGTAAATCCCGAAACGGTTTCGAACAAAGCATCGGTAAAGCGGGGTATTCCACCATGCAACACAAACGGCAATGTGCCCATTAACGACATCACAATCCATCCGAGAGCAACAATCAGATAGGCTTCTTTTTTTCCAACCGAGCGGGAGGCTTTTCGGTTTGTAAAATACAGCAGACCGCCCATGCACAGGCAAATAGCTGCTGCACCAAACAGAGCTACGATATCGTTGCCGCTGTATGCAACCGCAACCACACCCGAAAGAAGCATGAAAATAGCCTCAACACCGAGTAACATACCCAACACAAGCAATACTGTGCGAAAATGTATCATTGTAGTTTTATTCGCTGTAAAATTATAAATTTAATTATAGAGTTTGAATTTCGGTAAAACTTATTATTTTTGCAGCCTGTTTAAATAAAACAGCGGGGTATAGCGCAGTCCGGTTAGCGCACCTGGTTTGGGACCAGGGGGCCGTAAGTTCGAATCTTACTACCCCGACTTTAAAAGGAAATGTTTTGTAAATCAATGGTTTAAGTCTTTAAAACAGACAAAAACCATTTGTTGCAGACAATTTACAGACAAGTTTTTGAGTAGAACATTGAGAGCATCAGGAGCCGCTTTAAAATGTTCGACATGAAAAGACAAAAACTATTTATTCGCCCCAAGCTCGATGATGCCAATGGCGACCTCACAAAACAGTGGTTTATTTATTACAGTGTGCCGGATCCGCAACGACCGGGTAAACTTGTGCGAAAAAAAGACTACAAAGGATTGAATTTGCCAACAGCTCAAGAGCGATACCAGGCTGCCGAAATCAAAATATCGGAATTGAATAAGATGCTGGAGCAAGGATGGAATCCGTATTACGATGATTCAGGAACTGTATATGCCGACCAGCTTCAATATAAGCACGTTGCCGATATTTATAGTAATAAAATTTGCAGCAATAAAACTGTGAGATACTATGCGAGCCAGTTTATTGAAAGTATGACAGGACTTGATGAAACAGGAACACTTCCAACCTATCGCAGCAAACTTCGTGTTTTTACAATGTGGATTGAAGCCAATGGGTTTGCACAATATGATGTTGCTGCAATCACAAACGATACTATTGTTGAGTTTTTTCTGTTTCTAATCAACAAACGTAAGCTTAGCGAAAATACTGTTCGAAAATACAGGCATATTATTCATTCTTTATTCGAATACATTATCAAGCACAATAAGCAAGTGTATCAAACTCCTGTTTATGATATACCGAAATCGCAGTATATAAACGAAGCAGCCCCGGAGCCTATTCGTAAGCACGATAGAGAATTGCTTCTCGAAGCTATGCAGGCTGATCAGCAGTTGCTTCTGTTTGTGAAGTTCGAATATTATTGCATGATACGCCCCCGGGAATTGAGGTTTACAAAAATTGGCGATATCGATTTTTATGCAGGGCGCATTGATATTAGCCGCCAACGTGCAAAAACCAATATGCAGCGAAAACCAATAATACCTGATGTGTTTTTGCAAGAGTTAATCGAAGTGTTTAAACTGAATACATATCCCGAGAGTTTTTATGTGTTTGGTACCGGTAGAATTCCGGGACCCGTACCAATTGGAAATAATACGTTGCGATATCGCTTTGCAATTATTCGCGATAAGCTGAAACTGCCAAAAACTTACACCCTGTACAGCTGGAAACACACCGGCGTGGTTGAAGCCGATGCTGCAGGTGTATCAATGCGTCACATTCAGCACCAATGCGGACATGCTTACCTAAGCACTACCGAAGCTTATGCACGTAAAAAACGCGGCTTTGTGAGTGAAGAAATTAAGTTGAATTTCCCGAAACTGTAAACAAAAAAAGGCCATTTAAGGCCTTTTTTGGAATATAATATTGCACTAACTTACATCGAACAATTCTTTTTTTAGTTTTTTGTACGATTCATCGCGTGTGCTAAGTAACTCGGCATGTAACTGTAATGCCCACTTTATTTGCTCTTTTTCTTCTTTCGATAGGCTCTCGGGAGTTTTCCCAAACCATTTGCAAAAGCTATTTGTTGCATTTTTTACCAGTTCTTCCATAATTACGATGCTTTTAGGTTTGGATTTATGCCATCGATAAATGCATTGCACTTTCGTTGTATGTCTTTAAGCTTGTGGTCCATGTAGGGTGTTTCGCTTATGTAGAAATTACTTAGGCATCGCTCGTTGTGAATGCCATAGATTTGCTCTATTTCGGTGACCTGTTGCGAAAACCGATTTAGAGTAAACAGCAAATCGCGCTTAATTTCCACAGGGCAGCCGTCTTCGTCGATGTGCATCGAGATTATGTCGCTGGCAAGGCGCAAGTAGCTGCCCAGTTCGCCATCTTCTACGTGCAGCGCATACACAAATAGCTCGGCTGCATCTTGGTAGTGGTGTGCGTAGTTGTGCATGAGCTTCAGTAGTTCTGCAACTCCTGCCAATTCTTTAAAATCGGCGTTTTGCTCGGCTGCTTTGCTGATGATTTCTTCTACCCGGGGAATGTTTATCCGGGCAATGAGCTTGCTAATGGTTTCGGCAAGCCTGTCGCCATCCCATCTCGGGCAGGGCGATGTGTTTTCGTTCTGTGTGTGCATAATACATTTGTTTTATGAAGGGGCCGCCGGGCAGCGCTGCACACACAGTCCAAAAAGGAAAGATGAGTTTCCAAAACTCTCACCGCCTTTTGGCCCCTAAAATTTTTGTTAGCTGATGTTCTCATTATTTAACTGTATGTGCACTACAAAAATAGGTTAAGTTTTCGAAAAAAACAATAGGGGTGCAAAAAAATTACAAATTCATTACTGTAATAGTTTTTAATTTTTATAAATTTGCACTATAACTACTACACGCTATGACCGACTTAGAACTTTTTTACCGCAGTTTTTCGGGCGATAATTTCGAAGAATACAGCCACGAGAACGGATTTACCTGGTGGTATGCCAGCGACTTGATGAACATGCTCGGCTACGAAACCATGAGCACTTTTCAGCGAGCCATCAATAAGGCCATGACTACTTGCAACACGCTGAACATTCCAATAATCGATAATTTTGTTCAGGAACTTATAGTTGATAGCAACAAAAAACGCCACGATTTTAAACTATCGCGGTTTGCATGCTACCTCACGGTGATGAATGCTGATGGAAAGAAACCTGCTGTGGCTATGGCGCAAGCTTATTTTGCTACTTTGGCCGGAGCGGTTAGCAACTACATAGAAGAAGCATCAATGGTTGAACGCCTTGTGGTGCGCGACGAAGTTTCGGAGCGAGAGGCAAGCCTTTCGGGTGTGGCTCATCAGGCAGGTGTTGGTAATTACGCTTTTTTTCAGAATGCCGGTTATCGCGGAATGTACAATAAGAATATCAGCCAACTCAAGGCTGCTCGAAATATACCTACCAACAAATCGATGCTCGACTTTATGGGAAAAGATGAACTGGCCGCCAACCTTTTTAGAATAACCCAAACCGAACTAAAAATTAAATCAGAAAACATTAAAGGCCAGCCGGCTCTTGAAAATGCCGCCGAAACAGTTGGCCGTAAAGTGCGAAAATCGATGCACGAAATTTCGGGTATATTGCCCGAAAACCTACCTGCGCACAACGATATTAAAGAAGTAAAAAAACAACTTAAGCAAAAAAGTAAGGAAATAAAAAAACTCGACAAAAAAAAATGAGTAAGGCCTATTACGTACTATTAGCATTATTACTCGCAATAACGGGTTGCCAGCGAGAGCCCGAACCAACGGTAAATAACATAAAATACACGGTGTACGGTTCAGGCGAACAATATTTTGTTTATTATGGACTTCATGCATGCTCCGAATCATTTATGGATACAGTTGCAAATAATTTTGTAGTATTAAAAAGTTGTGTGAGCACCGATGACGATTATTTTTATGCTAAGGTTCTCGATGGTAGCGATTCAGCATATGTGTGTGTAGAATATTATTGTAATAATGTTTGTATTGCATTTGTTGAAAACAGGAAAAGCAATGCTGAAGTAAGAATAAGACCTCGATTTTATGAAACTGAAAATTAGTATAATTGTATTCGCATTGCTTTTTGCGTTTGGCTGCGAAAACCCCGAAACAAATACAAATCAATATGAAGTGTTGTTTACAAGTACTTCCGACAACAATAGTGTGAGTATTAATTTTCAGGATGTTTTTTTAGATTTTGCCGAGTATGATTGTGGTGTGTATTTTTACTATTCATGGCAGCAATATGGTGTTGCATATAGAGAAATAATTGTGAAAACGCAAAACAACGCTCAAATAAACTTAACCGTTAAACGCAATAACAAAGTGTTGTTTGACGAGACTGCCAGCGGCCACAGGGTTGAATTGGTGTATCGCGATAGCATTTAAAGCGAAATAACCTGCATTTCCTGCGAGCCTTTTATTTCGTCTTCGTTTACCAAAAATTCATAATCGTGCATGTAAATCATGAATTTCATTCCGTTGCTAATGTAGGTTTTGGCAAAATTCAGCTTTTTTATAAGCCGCAATGGCATGTTAAACCACAGTGTTTTCAGGTTGTTGTTTGCGTTAAGCGTTTCAACCAGTGGTTTCATGTAGGTATCGTAGGTGCCATATTGGCCATTGTATCGTAGTTGCCGGCTTGCTATAATAAGTCCACCGACGCGGTACACATAGGGTGTTGCATAAGGGTAGGGGCTGCCGCTACCGTCGTTTTGCATGCCGCGCCAAAATGCAAGTGTATAGTTCATGGCTTTTACCTCTTTGTTGAGAGGCGATACCAATTTATCTGCAATTTGAATAGCGGGCATCCAATGATCGGGCGATGTGTAATCGTGATTCACCATTAATATACGTGGTAAATCGGCTACAAGCACAATATCGTTGCCTTCGGTGCAGCCGGTGCGGCGCAGGTTTAAATCTTTATTCCAAAATTCCCAAAAAAAACTGTAATACTGGTCATGGCTGTTACGCCACCAGGTGCCCGAAGCTGCCGTAAATGCAATTTGCCCGGGCACTGTGCTGTAGGGCAGAGTATTTACCGAAATATACTCAAAATCGCTGCTGTCGAAACCACCGGGGTACGATAGCGATTTTATTTTATCGGTACTTCCCTTTTGCACATTCACAAGTTCGTAGGCCGTAAGGTCGGCAACCGGCAGGCTGTTAAAAATATCTTTGAAGAAATATAAATGCATGGTGTCGCCTTCGGGGCAGTGAACAATGCCGAATATGTGCTTCAGGTCGTGAAGCAATTGTTTTGCAGTAATGGGCGGCAGGCACTCGTTAAGGTTGAATTCGTTGCGCGGCAATACCGTTAGTGTATCGCTTATTGGAATTATATCGAGGGTGCTGCCCTGTTTTAAAGTAATTTCAAAATCAGGATCGTCAAACAAAAAACTTAGCCCAAAATGAGATAGTCCTTCAACTTCAGGCATATTGCCTCTATGGTAAGCCAATAATTCTCCTTCAATAGTTTTTGTTTCTTCGGGCTCAATGCTATACGAATCGCTGAATGAAAAGTTATTGAGCAAGTGGTTGCATGATAATTTGAAAGTTACGGTATCTTCAAAATGATTATAGAGAATAAGTTTATAATGAAATTGAAATATTCTATCAATGTCATCGCCATAGTACCCATTAAATCTACCATTCAATGTACCGCCTGTATTCAAGTATTTATCATATACGTCCTGATAGCTTCCTCCTGTTTTAAAATCGAATACTATTGCATGGTAGGTATCAATAACAACATCACTACTTCTGCCAACTTTCACAACATAATCCTGAATAATTTCCGGTGTTTTGTCGATGCTTTTGTTGCTCACAAAAATTAGCTGATTTGTTTCGGTGTTGGTTAGCGGAGTGCCTTCGCATTTGTAGCCGCAATGTTCTATTATGTTTTTCAGCACACTCATCACAAACACACACGGAATGTAGCTTGTAAGATTATACGGGTTAATAATGCCTTTACCTACCGGCCAACCAACTTGACCCGGGTAATCGGGTAATTCAGGGTCTAAATAATTATTTTTAGAATAGCTTGGTTCTGCTTCGTGCCATTTGTAGTAGTTAGCAAATTTAAAGAATTTATTAATAACCGTGTTTTCGTAAGGTTCGGGATGGTGCATAATTGGAAACTGAAAATCGACTTCCGGGAAGTTTTTAGAGGTCATTTCGTTTGCAGCTTCAATAAATTCGTCAAAATCGCCACCCATTGTTACCGGTATGTCGGTTAATTCATCGAGCTTCTTGTTTTGCACAATGTTGTTGAACATTCCATGCTCAATATACAGAGCGCACTGAAATTTTGTGTTCGATGCTTGCACCGATAGAATACCCATTTCAAATGGCAGTACATCGCTTTCGATGCGAATAGGAAACTCATAAACCGGTTCGTTTGCCAAATCAACGCGGTCGATTAGTTTCAGCGCGTGGCGGTTTTCGTTAACCGGTATATTGAAAGGAAAAGTAAAGGCTCCTTTTTCGGTAAATATTGGAGAATACTCGCGTATTCGTATTTTGGTACCAGGCTCAAAAAACAAATAGCGGCCGGTTTCAATAATCTTAACTTTCATTTTTATATGGGTATTTGTTGCGTATTGTGTTTTTGGCTTCGCGCAAATCGGTAACACACTTTAAAATATCATCAATCGTTATACACAATTCGAGAGCTTTCATAAAAGCAATATCGGTACCGGTGTTTTCATCGGCATAAGCCATTCGGCGCAACTCTCGTTGCTCGTTATTGTATCGCTCAATTTGACGGTGCTCAAAATCGGGGACCAGGCGTGGTTGTCCGTCAATAATTAATATATCGGGGTTTTCGCTTATCACATCATCAATTTCTGCTCCCACGAGTTCGGGATGTCCGGGCATCAGGTCAACAGTGTCGCGGCAGCCACCACTGCGGCGAATTACGTAGTTTACTAAGTCGAGGTAAACAATTGTGAATTTAGGGCTCATATTTCTCGGTTTTGAATGGTTGATAATTGAGATATTGGTACAGTTTTGCTAAACATCATAAATTCATCGATATAGCCCGGCCAGATGAATGTTGTACTATCTTGATAGCTCCCCACAATTAATTCATTCACGGTAAAATCGATTTGACTTACAAAATCGCGCGATACCATAATCCCATTCTGCCCATAATACAGTTTGTCGTAAATAGCTATAGTATATTGAACCCATTCGTTGTAGATGCAGTTTTGATACACAACTGCACTTAATATTGATGAGTTATTTTTTAAAATTCCTGTTGATATTCTTCCTGTAGCATCAACCGTAGCCTGAATGCGAGTTGTAGTACCTGTAATCATCAATGCAAACAAACCACGAATGCTTGATATTTCGGGTGTTTTAAACCAAAAATTGATAAGCAGTCCCCTTGGGTCTATATCTACTATTAAATTACTGTGCCTGCCCGAGCTTCGATATGATTTTGCGCCAAACTTTTTGTCTATATCAGTTAATTGAGCAAGTGGCGAATTGCTCCAATAGCCCGAAAATGGATTTTTTGCTTTGTCGCTGCCTGTATTATTAAAATTAAAATATTTACGGCATTGCTGGTTGTTAACAAAATGATAGTTTTGGCCAATCATATTAAGGAATATTTGTTTTTACTACAAAACACTGCACAGATAAATCTTTCGTGTTTTTCAACGCCAATGCACCTGTGGCCGCAGTTACTGCATATTCAATTACCGAAACTCTGTTCAGTTCATTATTGCTTGTGTTTATTTCGGTAGAGTAGTACCATGTGTTTGCCGAAGCAATTTCGAGAGCAGTATTAAGGTTGTTGCCGTCGGCTTTTACAACTAATTTTGCTTGAGCATTGGGCACACCGGTATCTATTTCGCGGCAAAATGCTTTAATGCAGAGAACTTTCAAATTATCGACACCAAGATTCAACTGACTGCGTATATCGTTAGCAATCATCGTGCTTTCATCGGCATCAGCCCACGAGCCATAAGCCACTACTTCGGGCACCATATACCAACCACCCACTGCAGGTGTGTAGCCAATTCGCAATTCCTGAATTGTGCCGCTTATTTCTTCGCCACGAAATGTTATTACCTGATTGGAAACACTGAATACATACCCATATTTATACGCGCCGCCCACTTTAACCTTAACCACATCGCCGGCACCAACCACGCTGCGCAGGTCGATAGTGGTTTGTATCGACAGTGCGCTCAATGGGGTTGTATCGATATGTTGCAGGTTAATGTTTTTCCATGCCGATGTTTCAACTTCGGCTTGTGTGGCATCAATATTTACTATTGTGGTATCGCCCGGCATATCGTCGGTAACTGTTACTGTTGCAATGCCCGATGCAGTAAATTTCAGGTATTTGCGCTGTGGTTTAATGCTGCCTGCAGAATCAACAATAATATGCCCACCACCGCCACCGCCTCCCGATGGAAGAGCAGTAGCCCCTGCAACATACGGAATACCACTTGAGGGTAAAATATTGTCGTAGTATTCTTCTTTAAAGCTTCTTGCATATTCAATTTGCAGTTTATACAAGTCTTCGCCATCGCGACGGCGAAATATTTTACTGCCGGTAATGTATATTGGGTAAAGTCGGCCGCCGATAATTTCATAACGATCGCTGCTGTGCAACAGTTCGTCTAAGTAGTACAGGGTTTCTTTATTCAAATACCCCGTAGTAGCTTTGAATGTGTCGTGTAGTAGTGTTCTTGATTGCTTAATGCCCGACAAATCGGTATCAAATACGCGATGTTCGTACAAATAGTTCGAAAGTTCGGTTGTTTCTTCGCTTTTTCCGTAAAAAACAAATGAATCGTATGCACCTTCATATGAGTTGCTAAAGAGAAATTCGCGACGAAATTCGTGATAGAACCAATCGAGGTAAAATTCCTTTACCTCTGATATTGTGTCTCCGTTCTGTTTTATTAACCAAACATCGTATTTCCAAACATCGATAATATCGTTTTCGTTGAACAATAATCGGGGGCTTACAATGACTTCATACACCGCCCCATCACTCACACTCAACACCGACAATGATGATATTTGTTCATCGTCGTTGTTTATGCGAATACGTGCCTGCATGCCGGTTATTTTTTCGGTAACAAAAAAGTACAATTTCACGGTTGCGCTACTGTCGATTATTTTATAGGCCGGAGCCCATGTGAGGAATTTTTTATTAGCAGTAATAAAATCATACCAGTTTGTTGCGTTTTCTGCTAAATAAGCAAGCGACTTACGTGATATTGCGCCCATTACTACCGTTTTAGCAACCGAATACAATAACTGTGGATCGGTACCTTCCCATTTATCGAAATATTTTACAATAAATGATTGTACGAAATTTTCATGAAGCAATGCTTCGTGTTCGGTTTCAGGCCACTTAAATCCTCCTGCCAATTCAATTAGTTGTTTAAAATTGAACACTACCTTATTGTTAGTGTCGGGTATTTTCATCATTTCGTTGCCGGCAGAGTCAACAATATGAATTTTATACGAGTCGCGAGTTGCTATATCCAGGCCATTATATTGACCAGACTGAACAATGCCTGCAGCTGATATATTTTGCCAACTCAAATCATTTTTTCCAATATCTCTATACGTTATGTGTATTCGCGATATTTCATCTTCACCATAAACATATTCAACTTCGCAAAATTTATTGATATAGTAATTTAAGCCTAATGCGTTGGCCATGACTTCGGCCATGGCTTCTACCGATAAAAAATTATTGCTAAGTTGTAAGCCGCTATTGTCGGGGGTTTCAACAAAAGTAAAGGTAAGGTCAAAATCTATACTGTATATTCTTATTTGCGAATCTGCAATCGGAATATCACCAGAAAAAAGCAAACGCAAGTACGATTTATCACCAGATTGAGTAATATAATTGTTTGTTTGAATTTCGTAAACAAGGTCGTTGCCGTTAAGGGCAATCGCTGGCGGTTCTTTGGTTAAAGTGAGAGCCATTTATTTTACGTTTTTTTTAATTGTGATACTTTCGGTACGTATGCTGTCTGTACAGTTACTATGTGTAACAGCCGAGTAATCCCATCGTCCCCAACGGGGTGTCCACTTCCAATCGAATAGCCTGATGCGCTGCCGGTAATAAAATGTTGTTATTTTATCGGACAGGGAAAAGTAGCTCAGCTTCAGCTTCTGCGAAGTCACATCAACAATTCCTGCCATGTTTATGCAGGCCGTGTCGATTTCGAAAGTGAATATCCCGGGCGTGGTGTCGGCAATAAGCTGTGTGATAATAGTGTCACCAAGGTAATACTTATAATATGTGTTGTGAACATTGGTAATGTTCTTAACACCCAACTTTTTAGCAAGGCTGTCGATAGCCGGATACAGTTTTGCAAGCTGCTTTTCGGTTTCGAGGTAAATAACCTTGTTATTCTCTATAAGAACATCATGAAAATTATCATACATCTCGTTGTATCGGTCAAACATTTTTTTGTTTTGCCGAATCAACCAATAGTTGCCCGAAATGCTAAGCACAAGCAGTGTGAGTATTGCCAGTGCTATTTTAGTTTTTTGGTTCATTTTGGTGTTTTTTTAGGCCGTTAACAATAGAAGTAGTATATATATCTCTTATGCTGTCGTCTGCAATAGCAACGCAGTCGGGGTAATATGTTGTCATAAATAACCATTCTATTAATATGGCAGGGCTGTGAGTAGCCGAAAGAATAGTAAAATTTGCTTCCTTATCGGGGTCGCCATCCGATAAGTCGGTTCTGTAGGTAAATTGAGGCATCGACTCTTTCATTGCATTAAATACATAAGTTGCGTAGGTATCGCTTCTTGTTTGCCCCGGTGATGTATATATTTCGATGCCTGTCGCACCTCCTGTAGCTGTTGAAGTATAACCGCATTGGCCGTAATTATCTTTGTAGTCGGCTTTTTTGCAATCAACGGCTTGCGCATTATGATGCAACGATATAACAACTACCCGCGAATCGAGCTTGAACAACTGATTAATACGGTTTGCTCGTTCAACAAGTGTCATGTCGAACGAATCAGGATTTAGCAAAACAGCATCAAAGTCGGCCTTGAGCAGTTTGTAAACGAGGTCGTAGGCTAATAGCTTGCAGCTATAACCTTCATAAATCTTAAGGCCATCTGCCCACTCGGGCGATTGTTTACCGGGTGTTTGATACACATTCAGGTATTTAGCACCATGCCCGGCAACTACCAGGTATCGGTCCCGCGATACTTGAGTTTTATCAACGTGCACAAATGAAGTTGTGAGGCCATCAACGTATGGTAATATTAGTGCTATAACAACTATTGTAATGCAAATTATCGCAACAAGGTGTTTTTTCATGATTATGTTTTTTTGATTGATGTTTGAAGAGATGCAATTTGCTTACTATGTATTTTTAGTTCATTGCTATGCGCATCGAGCCGCTTATCAATAGCATTGTGTCGCAAGTTACAGTTGCCTTGCATATATTTTACCGTTGTGCTTAGCTCAACACTTGCTTTTTCAAGGCTCATACTGCTTTCGTTCAATCGCAGCACGTTATTGTTAAAACTCTTTAGAAAAAAACCAATTATCCCAAGCAGAATAAGAATAAGCGAACCACTAATTGCTAAAAGTGTTGTCTCCATAGTTTTTTATTGTGAAAATATGGCAAACGCTCTATTTGCGAAAGGACAAACTACAATGTTGTTTTCGAAAAAACATTTGTAATATCGTTGTCAGATTTATTGAGTTTATCGTATGACACTCCAATGCCATCATCAATTGTATTGTTCAGTTTTTCAACTGAATTTATTAGTACTGCAGTAAGATCGTTATTGCGCTGTATTGTATTTTGTGATGTTGTAGTGCTGCTACCAGGTGCAGTAATTGCATCGTACTTACCGGTTGCATGCTGGCTTACATACCTAATTGTTTCAACTACTTCAGGATAGTTTAATTTAAGTTTTGCAGTTGTGGCACCATCAACAACAAGTTCCGGCCGGTTAGGATTCTCGTTAAACAAAGCCATGTATGGTTTATTGTAAAAACCGGTTTTAACCGATTTTAATAAATCAGGTTTGTAGGTTCTACCATCAGATTTGCCAATAACCTCGCCAATATTGCCGGTCGCAAGCTGCTTAACTTTTGCGCGTTGCGCTTGCGCCATCATAATTTGCGGAATGGTGGCCGCAAGCAAGCCGCCGGTAAGCAAGCCGGCCAATACTGGATTAGCTCCCCATTCGCTCCAAATTTTTGTTACACCAAGGCCTTGGTTTGCAAACATGCTTGCAATTGTAGCAATAAACTGCAAATCAGCATATTTTTTGCGAATCTGTTTTTGCTTTCGTTCATTGTCTCCTGCTTTTTCAAGCTCAACATCCATCATTCCGGTAACAAGATTGGTAAATTGCCCGGCCATTTCTCCAATAAACTCGAAAGCCTGATTCCACTTTTGCATGCGACTATTAAGCATGTCGGCATCAAGTTGTTTCAGCAGCTTAGCATGTTCCTCTTCTGAGATATATTTTTCGTGTAAGTAAAAATCAAGTTGTTTTTTTGATTCTTCATATATCTGCTGTTCCGAGTTCAAACGAAGTTCGCTGCGCACTTGGTTACGAGCTTCCTCTGCTGCTAATTTATTTTGAATAACTTCTTCTTGCTCTTCGATTGCTTCATTTTCTTTTTGCTTCAATGCACTATCAAACTGTGTTTTTATTCGCAATTTTTCATCAGCTTCTCGTTTATCGAGCTCAATTCTATAATTGAACCGTTCTAAGGCTCTTGCTTCGGCGGCATCGTCATCGGCATCGGGAATACTGAATTCATTTATATTGTTATTTTTATTGCCACCGCCACCACCACCACCGCCACCTGCATTATTGGCATCATATTCAGCCGCGGCAAGTTCCTTAATGGCTTCAATTTCTTCATAAATTGAGTTGACTCTAAGTGCCTGTGCTATCTGGTGTTGCGATTGTGCACTTACACCTGATGCTGTCATTTTGTAAAATGCCTTTTGTGCTGCTCCCAACGACTCCCATGTGTTCATTTCCGCCTCTGCAAGCTCTATATATTTCTCGCTTAGCATTTTGTTGTATGCCATTGCCTTTGCCTTGCGTTGTATTCCAATTATATAGTCATTAATCTTATCTATACTTTCTTGAGTTCCAATATTTTCAAGCGTGATATTTCCGAGATACTCTGGCGATATTTTATTTATTTCCTCAATAGCAGATTTTCTTTTTTCAAGAGATTGATTTTTATCGTTAGCAACTTTTGCCAAAACTTGTACTTTTGCAATCTCATCGGCTGTTGCTTCATTCGCAGCTTTTGTAGCATCGGTAATCAATTTAGTTGTATTAATCTGGCTACGCATTCTAACTATCAAAACAGCTATTCCAGCTGCAATGGCTGTTAAACCTGCAATAACTGTTAGCAAGGGCATACTTGTCATTGCTTTGCCTAATAGCCTGGTAGCAATTGTAGCCCCCTCTGTAGCGAGGGTTTGCCCTTTGGTTGCCACTGTATTTTTAACCTTTTCGATGGTGTCTTGAGCCGTAGCTGCCATGACTTTAAATTTGCCTCTGGCATATATATCCTCTACGGTAGCTAGTGCCTGTGCTACACCAATAAGCTGCACCATGCTTTTTTCAAGTTTCTCGTTTTCTATTCCGAAGAGAGATAACGTACCGGTAACAAGCTGCACACTAGCCACTATGCCCTGTAATCCGGCAACAAAAGCCGGTATTCCAGATTCAGAAGCAGCCATATTTTGTTCTTGGAAATCTCGTATTTCTTCGGTAAGTCGTGCCATGCGTTCACGAATTTGCTTAATTTCTTCGGGGTTCATACCGGCAAAACTCATATTGCGCAGTTCACGTAGTTCCTTCTTCATTTCGCCAAGCGATAGCTGTACTCCTTCGGTAGTTTTTTTTAGGCTGTTCTGGTCGGAACCCATAGCTTTTGTTGAAATGCGGAGTTCGTCCATGCGCGATCTTACTTTAACCAATTCTCCCTGCAAAATATTATAACTATCACTTTCGGGAGTCATGTTATCGAGTTGGTTCTGTAACTCTTTTGCACGACTGCGCAGTTCGCGCATAGTTAATCCGGTAATGCCAATTTCTTCTCGTAAGGCTGCCATCTGTTGCTTGTTACCCTGAATAACCTTATTGTTATTCGTAATTGATTTGCTTATGGCATCATATTCAGCCGTGTTTTTTTTACCCTGAGCTTCGAGCTTAGCCAGTTCGGTTTTCAGGCTTTTGTTGGTGCCTTCAAGTTCACGGGTTGTTTGCTCCAGTTCGTGCAACGATTTACGGGCTTGGTCGCCGTTTATTTCTATGGTCCATTTCAGGACTTCATCAGATAGTTTTTTTGCCATAACACATCATTATAAATTGCATTCAATCGAATTGCCGTAAATCTGTTTTAGTTCAGCCGCAATTTGCGCCTTAATGTCATCGGTAAAACCATACTTTAGCCTTGGGAGAGCGCTATTGTACAACCTTCCAAATACTATACGGTTGTAAATATGATAACCCTGCTTTCTTACTTGCCTTCGCGGATTCTTCATGTCGAGGAATCGGGCATAGGTAAGGTAATGCATGTCGAGTTTGCCACCACCTTCAATATTACCTACCGAAAAGTGCCCCACGAGCATCTTATATAGTTCGCCGGTTTCGAATAATCCCCAATCAACAGCCGTTTTTTGTTGTTGCTGTCTTATTTTTTCGGCAGTTTCGCGCAGTACCGAAGAAACAAACTGGGTTTTTATGCGAATCTGGCTGGGCATCAGAATATATTGTCAAGGTTTTTTTTGAATGTGAATGTCCAACCTACGTTATTGAGTAGCATGGCCGGTTCTACCGGGCTTAGTATTACGTCGCTTTCGAGATTTTGCCGTTTGTGGCATATTTCAACATCATCAAGGCGCATTTGTTTCAGTATATTCACACACAAATCGAGGCTGGTGCTGCTTATAATGGCTTCTTCAATGGCATCGGTGTTTGCCGGATCAGCAGCACGGGCAATGGTAACTGCAAAATACCAGTCAATATCAACGCTTTTCATGGAGTCAGGGGCTGATCCTACCAGCTGCCCGAATTCAATAAGCATTATATAGCCCTTAGCATTGCGCACATAGTTTTCGAGCTTGGTACTGTCGGTTGTAAATATAAATGTTTCAATCTCAGGGAAAAGTCCGGGCGATGGCAGTGCATTCATATAGGTCCGCAGGGTATTATATCCCGAAAGCTTTTCGTTTGACCGGGTAAAGCATTTTAAAACTCCGTTTTTTGCCGGATATTTGGCAAAGTATTTTAATATCTCTACAACAAAATTGCTATTCATATTATAGGTTTTTAATGGCTTCGTAAGGGATGTTGAATTTAAGATGGATATCGCTGTCTTTCATTTTCAGGCCACGGCATTCGGCAATTAATGTTTTTAGCTTATCAATCTGCATATTCAGAAATTCCACCAGGCTTTCGGAGCGTATTTCTTCATTGGTGCCATAACCAGCCTTAACAAGGTCGTAAATTGTTGCCTGTGCCCCAAGGCTTATTTTATCTTTATCGCCATCGCTGGTATGCCGGCGGTTGAACAATACCGAGTAGGCCGAACGCTTTACCAAATAATCGAGCAGGTTATACATTAGCAGGTAACATGTAAGTATTACCCACTTCGGCGCTGATTGTACCGGTTGTTTGTTTTTATCGAAGTAAAACAGAGCTGCAAGATTTAGTAGGAAATTCTCGTCTTTTGTTTCTAAAAACAAATTGTAATAACTCTGTGCATCTACCCATGTGCCGGCGGTAATGTCGGTATCGAGTATTCCGAATGTATCAATATTAATTTTGGGTCCGTAATACTTTTTGCCACACCAAACAAATTCCGGCAGTGGGTTTTTTCGCCAGCGAATATCGAACTTAATTGATGGCGTTAGTGGTAATGCTGATTGTATTTCTCTACTTAGTTTCGGACAATAGCACTCCGTTGGTAGGTATTTATGAAGAAATAATCGAGCCTCCATGCCCAAAGCAATATAATTTTCTACTTCAGCATATTCATAACAAAACGGAAATCGGATCTTGTCATATATTATTTTCAAATTGCTGTTAATTTCTTCGATGATTTCTAATTTTAGCTTTTTTTTAGAAGGGACATAACCTGTTATTGCTTTTAATATTTTATATCTAACACTCTCAATGTCGATTTCGCCTGAAAAGCTTTCCTGCAAAACTTTTATCACAGCAATGTATTGAGTAGTGTTTAGCTCATCCCATTCGCTGGGAATATTAATGTTGTTTACTGTAATCATAGCATTGATGCGTATGGTTTGTTTTCGTCAAATTGGGTTTCGTACACTTCGGTAGCTTCCGGTGCTACTCCGGTTTCGGCTTTCTCTTTTTCTTCGGCAAGCATTGCCACTTCGCGTTCGAGTTCGGCAAACATTTTGAGCGCCTTTTGTTTGTAGGATTCCGATATTTTATTTTTAACAAAATCAATATCGGTTTTTTTATGCCCATAGGCTTCCATTTCGTTTGATATCACCCGGCGAATGTTTGCCGGCAGTGAATTGAAATCCCATTCGTAACACACTATACCCATGCAGCAATAAGCCGTTGCACGTTTTAGTTTAGTGCGAAGTTGGTCGGTGGTAACTGCTTCGAACACTCGCGGCTCAATTTCTTCATCTTTCACACGGTTAATAATATGGCGCAGCTTGTAGTAGAAGTATGCCGAACGGTTGATGTCGAAATACTTATTAAAGTCTTTGTAGCTCGTGAATATTTCGTTATTCAATTCGGCATATTGTTCCGATTCTAACCACTGCCAGAATATTACTTCGTGCTCTTCGCATTCAGTCCATTTTGTTTCATCAAATGTTTCGCCACTGGTGTGGGCTTGGTTGCACTTATAAAATGTATCACCGTAGCGCACAATGGCATTGAGCAAGTAGGGTGTTTCTTTTGCCCAGGTTGTCCATGTCGTTGCATTTTCGTTGATGAAATCAACCAACTGGTTGCAAAACATGTATGCTGTTTCAATTAGCTGTTCCTTAGCTTCGTCGGTGAGATACTTAAATGCTGTAGTTTCGTCCTGACTTTTGGCAACCGTAACCGAACCGTTGCTAATGCGAAGCATCAGCCATACGAAATGTTCGGCCATTCCAAAATTAGCGAGTGGATCCTGAACCTTTTTAACCAGCGTATCGAGCAGCGCATAAACTGCAGTCATGGGGTCGGCTTCCTCACCTTCTTCAACCGGTTCTGGTGTTGCCTGATAGTTGTCGCTGTTGTAGTGGTCAATCATAAGTTGCCACATAGCCGGCGAAATCATATCTTTTATCAAATCGCTGGCTTTAATAAAGCTGTTTTGCACGTTATCAATCTCGAAATCAATATTAATCTGACTCAGCGAGCCTTTAATATCTTCGCCTGTTTTGAATGGAATTACTGTTGCCATGTTATTGAATGTTATTTGAGGGACGATTTGCCGGACTGGTTTCCTCTAAACGCTGTGGCACATTGCGATATAAGCCCACACGCAAGCCCTGATTATAGATTTGTGGGAAATTTACCTGAAGCGCAAAATTAATATCCTGGGTGCAGTATTCTTCGGCATGTGTGAGGCTGCTGAGATACACCAGGTAGTTATAATATACCTGTGCCCCGGAGTTGTTGAATATTCCTTCGCTGCCAACATTCGAGATGGCGGGGTCAAGGCCTTTACCGGCCAGAATAACTTTTACCATGCGTTCGTCAACCTTGGTAATGGCGTCGATGTAGTCGCCATACTTGGTAGGTATTTCTTTAAAGTCCCACGACTCAATACCTTCCTGAGCACGGAAGGCACGACTAAAGAATATCTTACCCTGATTCTTACCTTCGCCACTCATTACCTGCATCAGGCTTTCTATTTTATAATCAACGGCCTGTTGCACCATCGATTCGTTATAGGGCAATGGCTCGTTTGAATCATTTATCAGCTTAACATTTTCATACTTCTCAATCAGTGCAATGCCTCCTTGATCTCTATCATGATTTTCTTCGCATAATGCACGAAACTTATTTTCGATAGTAACAAACCAGGTGTGGGGAATGATGCAGTTAATCTTAGCGCCAAACGAATGCTTCAAAAATGAATTGATGTACTTCGGGTTCAAATTTGAGCCTTTAATCCAATCTTTTAAGCCCCAGTAATAAGTTGGGCTGCTGTAAATCATATCGCCAAAGCTGGCATCACACACATAATTCACACAGTTTTCGTCGGCAAACGGGTTGCTTTCGCGGAAGCGTGCGTAAGCTTCAAGCCGTTGGGTGTACATATTCAGCCAATCGCCCACAACCACGAAGTTTAAATCTTCATCTTTCAACTCGTTGATATTGGGAATGAGCTGGTCGGATGCAAGTCGTGCCCGGGTAGTCCATATATGTTCGAGACCACGGATCGGGAACATACCAATGCGACGGCCGACGTTGTGAAGGTGTTTCGAAAAGTAATCTTCGGTGTAGTAATAGTTCATGATTACTTTCTTGAAATAGGTTTCGTAGTTATCGCGCAATCCATTCTTAGTCCAGCTTTCGAGCCACATAAAGAATTCGGGGTGTTCGGTGCGCCCGTGCCATTTGCGCTTAAGCAGGTTATCACTTATGTCTTCATCGTAAAGATACGGTCCATAACCATATAGGAAGCGCACTTGCTTTTTGAGAATCTCCGGCAGAATAGGGTTATTCTTAACCAAAACCCTCAGTTCATCGGGCAATGTATTGCGCTCACCGTTGGTTGCAATTGTAAAACCATCGAAGTTAAACCTATCGCCTACGAAACCATAGTTCGAGAATTCTGCAATGTCATCTTCGATACTCTGGGCATCCGACGTAGATAGTACCTGAAATGTCATTTTTTTGCCGGTTATATCTTCGGCAACACCAAAGTTACCATAACGGCTAATCGTTGTAGTTGTCATGCCAATTAACTTTTTTTAATGTATAGTCGGGCGGATATGCCACTTTGCGGATTAATATTTTGTGGCACATGCCTTCCGATTCGTTCTCAATGTCGTAGTAGGGTAGGAGTTCATCAGGGTTAATGTCGTTGCTGAACTCTTGCGGAAGTGCCGGACGAAGTCGCGCCTTGTTTACCACACGCAAACCGTTGCTTGTTTGTCGAGATTCTGACCATGTGAGGTGATGCATCACAAAGTGCACACCGCTATGGCGCATGTTTCGCATGGTTTGTATGGCTTCTATTCCGCTGATTATTTCCATAGTACGAATGTCGCTTGTGGTTTTGATTTTCTAAAGGACAACTACAAGCCGGAATAATGCGAGTATTCAATAGTATCGCCTGGCATATACTTCTGATATAACCCGTAAAGCATATACATCAACGAGGTTGCAATTTGGGTACTCCACAAGGCCTGATCTTCGAGGTCGAGTTTATCTTCACTCGATTTATCGAGGAATATTTCTCCACCCAATCGCTTAAGAGGGCTCATGTAAATACTCGAAACAAGTTCCTCACACTCGTATTGGCATATTTTAATACGCGGAGTATTGGATTGCCTTTCACCAAAAAGAATATTCAACAAAATATAATGCAACTTGTGATAAATTGTTTCGCGCCCAAGGTCCTTAAGTTCGGCTTCCCATCCTAAATCTTTAAGATGCTTCTGCAGAATACGTGCATCGGTTTTTCCGCTTTGGTTGTTCTCATACACTTTCTTCCGCTGATTGGCTGCACGGTCATAATACAAAAATATTTTCTTGCGCTTGTGGTTTTTAAAGAACAATGCAATTTTTTGCGCCAGTTCAAAATGTTGTTCCGGATGGGTAACATACATATTTTTAAAAACCCTCAATTCAGCCTTGCCATATTTCGTATTTTCCTGCGCAAATACAATACTCATAAAGTGCCCGGGGTCGAAGCCTGCAATAATCGGTTTATTGGGGTCGCAGTATTTCAGGTCAAGCGAAGTCTTGCTATGTCCATCGGCAATTATACTACTGCCTTTTTCTTCGAACAGATGCCGGTCTATACTGTCGATGTTGCCATAATCGTAGCTGTCGGTATAAATATGTTGTTTACCAAACCTGCCGAAAAACATTTCTCCTACTTTTTTTGGCCGAATCCCGAGAATCGATAGATTAAATTTCTCGATATTGGCTGCCGAACCTTTGTACTGGTTAGTAATGTATTCAAGTCCTAATACTGCCAGGTTGGTAAACGAGCTGCCTTTTAAGTAGGTAGTTTGTCCTTGCCTGCATTCTACCAGCCTTTCTTCCCATCGCTTGATGAACCGCCTATACTTTTCGATTTCTTTGGCCGACTCCGATGTTTTTTCGTAGTACTTAGCGTGATGCACCCTTAAAGCAATACTCATAATATAATCAATCAGCTCACGATTCGTGTTTTGTTCCTGAGCCAGCCACCAGTCGTAGTCGTTCTCAAAGTTGGGTGTTGATGATGTGCCGGTGATTCCACCGTAATAGGGCGAATTACCAAACAGGGTACGGTTGCCACGAAGTGTCGGGAGCACCCGTTCAACAAATGCGGTTTCTTTTATCCGCAAAAGTTCATCGGTAAACACATGCACAAAGTCGGAGCCCAGAATAGATTCCGGCCGGTCGATAGAACCGAACCGAACTACCGAACCCCATGCAAATGATAGTGTGCGTTTCCAGTCGGGAACATCACGGTAAGGCAACAGGAAATGGCTTGGGGGTTTTTTGCCATATTCGTAATGAATGCCACGGCGGTAGTTTTTATTAAGGTATTCAGTCATTGCCGGAATAATATTGTCGAGCAATGAGGTATAGGTAGCACACAATAGCAGCGATATACTGCGCTTCATATCGTAGGTTACACGCTCAATTCTGGGGGTCATTATGTGGGTACTCTTACCGGCACCCCTGCCAATCTCGCCAAACAGGTTTTGCGTATCGGCCAGTAATGCATGATGCTGGAGAACAGAATAATATTCCAGTTCAAACCGGTTGGTGTCAATTTGGAATGTCTTCATGATCTACGTCTATTGGCAGGTTAATATTTTGTGAGGCTTCTCTGAGAAGTCGCGCTTTTTCTTTGTCTTCAATTGGCAATTCGTTAATGAATAGCTGTGCTTTAATCCACATTTTATTCAAGTTGTCGCCATGCAAACCCAATCGTTGCGGAGTTACTTCGGGAGAAATAATTTTTTCGACAGGTCTCAGTTTATCAGGGTCGTAGTCGTTTTCGTTGTGTGATGTTCTGAAGGCGTGTGCCTTTTCGTAGCATCTGCGGGCTTCGGTAATGTTGTCGGCTGCAATCGAGAGCTTTGCAAGATCTTCCATCTTATCGGCGTAGTAGTTGTCCCAAGCAACATTTTTTACCGTATTGTTCAGGTGAAACAAGTTGATTGCATCGTAAATACGACTTCTGGCCGTGCTCATACTTAAATCATCCTGGGCAAACTCTGCGATTAACTTACCGGCAACACGCGAAATATTACCGTCGAATCGGTACAATTCTATTGCCCTGTCAATTTGTTGGATGTATCGTTGCAGGTCGTTCGGGATGTACTTCGAAATTCCGGTCTGTCGAAATTCCTTAAGTGCTTCAATGGGTACTTTGCGAAATGATTCTATCACTGCTGTAAAATTTACAGCAAGTTAGATGTAGTGTAGCTTTTGCGAAAGGACAGCTTTATCCTACATCAAATAATTCTTTTTTCATTCTGGAATAAGCATTGGTGTTCTCTGATATTCTAACTGCAAGAATATAGTTCACATAAGCATTAAGTATTTTCTCAAAGTTATCGGGAATAGATGCTACCAGTACATCAACTATTCTAAAATAAGTTTTCGAGTCAATCAACGTATGGGCTTTTTGCACCGATACTATATTGATAATTGATGAATCAACATACCAGTCATTGTTATGTTGCACCATTGGGTAAATCTTATTTTCAATTTCCATATTAAAAGCAAACTCCGCTACCCTTTGTCTGTCATCATACCGGTGTATAATCGTTTCGGCCATTACAACCGAAACAAGGGGCGGAGCCGTTAATTTTACGTATTTGCTCCGATATGATGAACAGACAGTGCTAAATTACTATAATCCGAATAACTTTCGCTTTAAATCGTCAACTTTTTTTTGTTTTCGATAAATGCGCTGGGTGTTAATCGAATCCATGTCGCCCGATTCGGCGAGCTTTTCCATCTTCGCTTCTTTATTATAATCGCCTACAGCTCTCCCATAAGCATAAGCCTCATATAGTTCGTTGCCAGGATTAGAAAGTTGTTCAATGATAAATGTTTTTTGTTGTTCTGGTACCATAAGCAATGTTGCAACTTGATCGAAGCTAATTCCCAAGACACCAAAATTCTTGACCTTTTTTATTATTTCATCATTAATTTCCATGAAACAATAATAATTAGATCATAATTGAAGACAAAGGACATTAAAATGGAAGACCTTGCAATATAAATTCAGGCGAATTATTTTTGTAATTTTTCGGATGAAAACCTACTCTATACTTAAATATTGCAATTGTCGTATTATACTTTACAATGGGTTTGTACATATCCCTGTCGGGGTGTTGAATTATGAACTCTACAATATCATTCTCGTCTATTGGAATATTGTACATTTCAGTTAACTCTTGTGCTATACAATCCATTGGTTGAGCTTGGGATGAAAACCAATTTGCTGACATAATCCGGTCAATATGATTCTTATCCCCCCATCGTATAAAACAACCTCTGCGAACTTTATAAACATGCTTAGCAATAATTCCTTCCTTAGAGTAATCGTTATCCAATGCTAATTTTGCGTCCCAGTACTCAGAAAATAGCTTGTCAGGTTTCACACCATTGTTTATAGCATTTTCTAATAGTAATTTTTTTCTTGTTTCCCATGCTTTGATGCCGTTCCTCACGTTTGCCATTACAGTCCTGTTGTTACCAACTATTTGATTTAATTGCTCAATGCTTCTCGGTCTCATATTTTTGAAATAATTATTTGGTTATCGATAAATTCAACTTTCACAGAGTCGCCGATATTAATGCCTATTTTTTCAATGTATCTACCGGCTAATCGAATAAAAGGAACCTTGCTATATCCATTTCTATAATATGATTGTGTTCCGTAAACTCTTGTTATCGAAGACACTTTTATTATTCTTTCGTTTTTCATACTCTTAGTATTTGAAATAGAGCTGGGTTGGGTCAATTCTTAGAGGCATTGGCCATAGACTTGTCTGCAGATAACTCAGATACTGGTTTTTGATACTTTCGGGTAGAGATTGTTTTCGGTATAATGCCCATGCTACCTGCGACATAAAGGCATATTTCAAAATATTGATATTGCCTTTATTAAATTTAATACCTTGAGTGCTCCATGCACTGACCGTTTCAATAACGAAATCTTCATGCCGTAGAATAATTCGTTTTTCTTTTGTACTTTTGCTCATAATAACTTAGGTTTTGGGTTAAACTTCGAATTAGCCTGAAACAAGAAACCCGGCTGCAACCCGGGTTTCTCTTTGTTTTATATTTGAATTCTCTTTTAATTCTTCGCCTCATTTTCTACTTATGTTTACATAAAAATACAAATTATCTAATTGATTTACAAATATTTAGACATTATTTTTGTAGAAATATTTATTTTTTAGGTATCCAAGCATTAGAATATTTATGGTTTTTAATATCCAATTTTGTGAATACATTTTCCTGAAGTAGCAAATCAACTTCCATTGTGCTGGCTCCAATCTCTAATGCAACTGTTTCTTTGCTAATGGCAAGTTCCATAACCAGTTTAGTAACCAGTTCGTGCATTTTAGCAGCAACATGGTTTCCTTTAGCCCTATTAATTCTAACGGTAAGCAACATTCTTTCAGCTTCACTTATATTTAGAATTGCACAAGGAGCATGATAATTGAATTGCTTAATAAGATATTTACTATTCTGGCTTAGCCAATAACGGTGAAAACCATCAATAATAACGTCGGTTCCCGATATCAGTAAGGGTTGAATCCATCCTGTTTTCAGTATTGAGAATTCGAGCAGTTTTAGTTCCTGTGTTAATACTACATTGGGGTTGTAGTCATTTGCGCTTAGCTCTCGAACATCGCGCCATTCGATATTACTAATCGGTTGTTTCTTTATGGTCTCCATAATGCCTGAATTTGTTTAGGTTTTTTTGTTTTAGTGACAACTTATGATACCATTCATTGCCAATTAATTTCGGATCAAGATTGTCGAATTCGGGATTACTAAATTTACCCTTTTTCGATTTGAACCACTCTGAAGAATTTTTAAACGGATGTGAAACATATCCGTTATTAACATCAACCAGATGCTTAATCCAATAGCCCGGAAACCTAAACCTCATATGGAGCTTCATGTGACATTCGATGCAGATAGGGTGAAAGTCAAAAACATTACTGTAGTCTTCGAGATGTGCCTGAATCTCGCCCCCTTTACTGCCACAAATTGTACATGATTTGTCAGACCATGAAATAATACCACGCTTTTGCATGTCGTTCATAATGGCCTGCACCATCATTCTTTCAGCTCCACTAAATCCGTTGTATTCTTTCATTACCATAGTCTGTAACTGTTCATAAAGATAAAAATTAGTTTCCGGTTTTCAAAATTTATACTGGTTTATTTGAACACAATTCATATTCTTTTTCAACAGCTGTTACACTACTGTCTTTTTTAGGTAATAGCTTACGTTTGTACGATCCATTAATTATTGTTTTAAAAACATACAATACTGGATATCCACCATATACACCATGCCCAGATTTGATATTGTTAATTCTTGTTTTACGTGCATCTGCAACCCTTTTCAGAGCAATGTTTCGCATTGATTCATCAACATTTTCATTTATATAGTCAACAATGCCTTTAAACGAGTGTTCGTAGCGGTTCATTATCGAGTATCGGTCTAAGTCGTTGTAGTACCGTGCCTGTAGTTCGATGTCGGGGAATATAGCCAGTATCTGATCGTAGAATGTTGGGTATGTTGTTTTTAACTTATACAACTTCTTTGCCGATTCAGCATGCAACGGAGTACTAACCCTCATTGCCTCACCATTGAACATCTGCATATCATAGATTGTACAGTATGGCACTTTGTTATCGTACAAATATTTGAATATATCTTTTTCAGAAAAATCGTAGATAATTCTCCCCATCCAAATATCGGCATCAATGCTGGCAGCCACATGTGGTTTATTCTTTTTGGCAACAATGCCTTGATAACGCATCAGGCTTTCATCGGCGCGAATACCGGTTATAATACATTTACGACCTTTTACATAGTTGGTGGTTATTGGTCCAGAATTATATTGGTCATACACATTGTTCCAGTCGGTAATGGCAAATTCAGGAATAGGACGTATATGATTGCGGTTTTTATCCCATTGAATATATTCATATTTGTTACCCAGTATATATTTTTCTGACCTTAATTGCAGGCAGAAATAACCAAAGTTATACTTACCTGAATGATATTTTTCCTGAACAAAATTCACAACATCATCAGGTATAATCTCTTCATCCCTGAAAATGACATTTATTTTATCGCTAATGCCCATTTGGCGATAAACCTCTTCAACTATGCACAAAGCAACGAGGCTGTCTTTACCGCCTGAAAAACTAACAAAAACATGGTCGTGCGAGTTAATGATTTCGCGAGTTCGCTCAATGGCTGCTTCGTAAACATTCATTTCGAGCTCAACACGTTGTATCATGCTGCGTTCACTCATGCTCTTCGATGTATTTGGTAATCCGTTCGGCAATGGTTTCGCATTCAACATATCTGTCCTTAAGCATTTTCAGGAAGTTGTACCACTTATCCTGTTGGCCTTCGTTATCAAATACAATCTCATATTTAATACGATATTGGTTGTCGCGTGGATGTTGGTTTGTCGAAATGTTTTCGAGTTCGTGCCAGTTTACATTTTCGTCAATTTCGAGTGATATCTGCTTAAGTTCAAATTCTTCTAATTCTGAAACACTAATATCATATTGTTGGAATAAAATTGTATCAGGATTTTTATCGGCAAACTCACTATTGTATGCAGCAATTTCTTTTACAGCATCGCGTTTGTTTTCGGCATAAATAAGTTCGTAAGGAATTGGCGGAACATGATACCCTTTTTTTTGCAGTTCAATAAGTGCAGCCTTTCGTTGGTGCGCATCAATTATCCACAACTTGCCGTCTTCGCCCTGCCATGCTTTGAACGCATATTTAAAACCCCTGTCAATAATAATATCTTGCAGTTTTTTATTCTTTTCGGGATTAAATATTTTAAAATCTTCTTGCAATTCGTTAAAGTCTTGCAGGTTTGCAACGGGTAGATTGCTTAAATTATAAACTTTTATTGTGTTCAATTTTTTTATTGCAAATCTATTTTCAGGCAAAACACTACAAAAAGACTTTGTTAAACATTAAATATGGTTCAATATGCTTTATTTTCGTGTGTTTTGTCAGAAAAAATATATATAATAGCCTGATTAACAGTGCTATAAATATATATTCAAATTTTTTAAAACATTGAAATGACAATTACCACCGCAACGCTGAGTTTAGCGATTGTAAAACTTTGTAAAACAAAAATAACAGAAATATGACAGGCATTGCAGCGCAATACGTTGCGACACTTACGCACACAAAAAAAGCGCACAGCGTGCGCTTACTTGATTGAAACTATTTTTTGTTATTAGGCATTAAGTACTGTCTGCATCATTTCGAGCTTGTGTTCGTAGTTAGCCAAATGCCCGGAGAACTTTACATACTCTTCCTGGTCCTTGTATTTCTTATTTTTCAGCAGGCTCTTATACCTTTCGATATACTTCTTCGCATTGCTTACTTCATCAAAAAACTTATTGGGTTGATTCTGCTTCAACAGTATGTATTCGTTAGCTGTTTGGTAGTCTTTAGTAAGTGGATGGACAAATAGGAATCGAGAGTGGGTATTGTAGCTAACCAGTTCCTCTTGTGCCTGGCGGTTGCGCCTGTTCCACTTAACCAATTCTTTTACGTTATCTTCACTGGGGTTGGCGTCTATTATGTGTTCGATGCTTGCAGCTCTCTCAAAAGAAAACACACGGTCGTTATATAGCACCATGCACAGTTGTACATTACGATCGTGTGTATTCTCCCAAGGTATGGCTGGGAACTCTATTCTTGGTCCGCGCTTTTTTTTTCTCCTTCTAAATTAGCATCTGCATTATGTGCAGCATCATTGCTTACTTCTTCTGCAATAGTGTCTGCTTTAGGCATGGCGTCAAGCAACTGCTGCTTGTGTGCGTTAAGCGCTGCCATAATGGTTGCTGTATCGTTTTTAGCAACCTTTAAACCAAGCCGGAGCAATAACGATTTGCACTTATTGTACTTCATGGTAGCAATATCTTCAATTGCAAGTAGTTCCTGTTGAGCAGCTTTAAGCTTATCGCTTACCTCATTGTTGGCAGGATCTGGTTGCGTGTTGGTTTTGTTGGTTTTGTCGTTTTTGGCAATTTTCGGAGCTTTCATGGTTAATTTCAACCGGTTCTCGTGAATTGTGGTGATGCAAATTTCTTTCAATAACTCCTTGAGCATGCGTCCATCGAGTGCCTTCCGGGTAAATTCGTTAGCACGTTCGAGATCGTTAATGATTTTGGAGTGCGGAAACATACGCCGGTAAAGTTTCAGATCGGCTTGAAATATTGTTTCGTCGGCTGTTTCGTTGGCAACAACCATGTCGTTGATTTGGTCGGGAGTGAGTTTGTTCATGATAGCAATGTATTAGTTTAATTTAATGATAATGCTCAAAGTTAGATTTGAAGCAACTTTGAGCAAAGGACATAAAAAAAGCTCCCCGAGGAGAGCTTTTCCGTAACCCAATTAAAACACAACCACTATACCCTACTCAACTCAATGAATTTGTAGGAGCTGGCTCCATCTTTGAAAACCTTAACATCGAGGCGTTTTCCCGAACTTGCAGTCCATGTTTCTCCATCGGTAAGAATGAAGTCGTTGGCCGCGGTAATGGTGCTGGGATAAGTACCACCTGAACCATAAATTGACAGGATCCTGCCAACATCGGCGCTGGTAACTCCATCGAACCCGGTAATCACTACTGCCGATACCGAACCATCAGTAAGCTGGTATGCGCAGTTTGAAGTTAGCGTTATTTCGGTTTCGTCGGCTGCAACGGTGTCGGGGGCTTCGGTGCTAATTGTACCGGTGTAGATGGAATATAGTTCCCCACACTGGTTCTCAAATGTTAGCGTGTAGCCTGTGCGGTCTTTACCAGCCCCACCCTCAAATTTTGTTAATCGCATTGCTTTACATCCATTGCCTCCAAGGTATTTAGTGTTGGTTGCGCAGATTTCCCAAACTATATAGAAACCTTTGCCTAAACCACCCTCAAGAAGCTGTTGAATTTTGTCATCAAGGCCTCCCACAACAAACGTTAGTGTGTTGCCTATCTTATCATTTCCATCGGCTGATTCTCCATTACTTAGCGGTTCAAGACTGTCTTCAACTGCTTTAATGTACTTCCAATACTCTCCGGCTTTTAGCGGTATTGTGCCACGCTGCCTATTATTACGAGCAGGGAAAGGCTGAGAATCGTCGTAACTTTCTTCCGAAATAATCCACATCTTAGCTTTTACCAATTTTCCCGATTTATCGGATGCAGTCGCATCATCAATATTGCCGATAGAGGCCATCAGACCAACCCCGGTTATTGTTATTGCAGCTCCGATTTCGCCACTCTTTTCGTCGCCAATGGCAAACATTACACCTGCCGGGAGAACGAAAATAAGGGTAAGTATCACTACAAACCTGGTTAACAACCTTCGGGTTGCATTTTGCACTTTGTTTTGTGCCCAGGCTATCTGTTTTGCGTTTTGCTTTTTCATGCTATTTTATTTTTTTAATGGTGAAACAATAATGGCTCCCGACAGAAGCCGGGAGCCGTTAACTTATGCCACGTATTCCGGTGCTTTAACACTGGCGTTCACGGCGATAGTACCACCCACTTTACGTTCGAGTTCGAGGAACTTTTCGTCAACGGGATCGTAGATTACTTTCAGATAGTCGCCAACGGCGGTGGGAATATAAGCTGCAGTCAGCTCGGAGAATTTGTTTGTCTTTGCAATGGTAGTTGCATTGGTGGTACCTCCGCAGAGAATTTTGTACACATTGCCCTGTTTTGCACCAACAATGTCGGTGATGGCAGTGGCGCCGGTATTGTTCACAGTTTCGAACATTTCGTTTACCAGTGCATTGCAGGTGGTGGCGCCATCGGCAAGCAAGGTAGTCGGATTGTTCCGGAAAATGTTGGTGTCGGCACCATTCGAAGCTTCAAGAGCAGCACGGGTTGCATGTTTGCGGCCTCCGAATGTGAATGTTCCCTCTTTACCGTAGGTGCAAACCATCAGGTTTTCGAGGTCGCGCTGGAAGTAGTATGCGTAAAATTCGCCTGGTTTGTTTTCGTGAATTTCTACTGCATTTTCGGGCATGATGAACATGTCGAAGCGTGTGGCGCCCATGTTGGGGATAGCAACGATTTTGGGCATTGGATAGTCTTTCACTTCCATTTTTTCGCCCTGAAAATCGCTTTGCTCACCGTATTTTTCACGGTATGCTTCCTTGAACCATGGAACGTGTTTGGCGTTCATGAACAGGGGCATTTCGGATATTTCGGTAACATTATCCTTCATCATGAACACATCTTCAACAAATGCGCGAACATAGTCGAGAATTGTTGCTTTTGTGTAGGCACGTTTCGTGGGGAATACGTACACGCGGTTTTCCTTTTCGTACTGATCTTCAACAGTGTGAAGGAATCCAGTACTGGCATACATGAAATGTGCAGCTTTACCTGTGGTTGATTCCACCCGGTAGCCTTTCACCCTGCGCAACTCTTTTTCGTTGTGCTGAATGATGGCGCATTTCATCATGATCCATTCAATAAAAGCCCATTTAATCGGGTCGGAACCTTCCTGATTCAGATAACCGATGTATTGAGTTTCCAGGTCTTTCAGGTCGCTGAACAGATACTTGAACATCACATCTTTTACCTTTGCTTTTTGGGGTTCGAATGCGAAACCACCCGAGAAAACGCGGCCGGCCTGATATGCCTGGGTGAAGCTTCCGCTGGCGAAAACATCAACCATTGCCTGTTCGTCCTGAATGTTGTAAACAACCGGGAAAATGGAAGCAATCGAGGGCAGCTGACGAATGCGGTCGATGATAGCATCCTGACGACGTACGCGGTAATATGCTCCGAGGTCACTTTCGAGTTCGGAGTAATCCATGTTGCCGGCAGCCAAAACACCCAACAATCCATTGGTATGCAGATGTGCATAACGCGAGCTCAATTCTTTGCCGTAGGCATTGAAATCACGGAACAACATTTCGCGTTCGTCTTCTGAATAACGTTCGGTGGGGGCAGTGTGCTTAGCGGCACGTGCATTCCACGGCTTTGCCAGTTCGAAAGCTGCACCGGTAACGCCAAACAGATGCGAAGCGGTGTGGGCTCCGCCAAAAGCAACAATTTTCTTTCCTTCCAGAACCCTTTTGGGGGTAGCAGGCTCCTGCCTTTCGGCAAGGGTTTTTATCTGCTGTTGCATTTTTTTGTTGGCACCGACAATGCTGTTCACTTTTTTTAGAAGATTCTTCTGGCCTTTTTTCTTAGCTTCGGGTTCTTCGTCGTCGTCGTCTTCGTCTTCAGTCTCTTCGCCTTCGGCATTGGTTTCGTCATCATCTTCGTCATCTTCTTCAGTGTCGGTGTTTTCGGCCAACAATGACGAAATTTGCGACAACATTTCGCTGTCGGGGTTGTTTTGTTCACTGGTAATTTTTTCCATTACCTTTTTCAGTTCCATTCCAAGTTCTTTCACGCACTCGGCGTTCAATTGGCTGGTTTCTTCAGCGGTGAGCTGGTTGTTTTTTGCTTTATCGGTGAATCCGAGACGTGCAAGTAACGCAATGAATCGTTTTTTCATAATTTATTACAGTTTAGGTGAGAACATTTTGAATGGTTTTGCCTGTAGTGTAGTTCAATACGTGCTGAATCATTTCGGGCATGGTTTTAATGCCATCAATCATTTTTGCATCTACGGCCTTGTCGGCAAAGAAATCTTTACCCTCAATTATGCCTTCAACCGACATATCGAGGTTTGGCCGGGCGTTTTTTACGGCATTCTGAAACATAATTGCCATCGGCGACAATATTTCCTCAATCAACAATGCATCATTGCCGGCAATAGCTTCGTTGATTGCTTTGTTTTTGAATTTGCTTTCGGGGGGATATACTTCGCGGACCACAATACCCCAATTTTCGAGAAGCTTGCTATCGTCTATAATGCGTGTCATAACGCCAACACTACCAACACCGCATTTCGAGTTTGTTGCAAAAATGCCATCGGTAAACATTGCAGTATAAATTCCGGCCGAATAGCAATTACTGTCGATAAGTGAGAAAACCGGTTTATTGCGCATTCCGAATATGGATTCCAGTTCGATAATTGCGCCCATGGTTCCGCCACCGGTATCGTATTTAACAATTATGCCTTCTATATCGGCAGAATTATACAGATCGAGAATGTATTCCCCAATTTCGGCTATTCCATAAGTCCACCAGTCGCCATATTTGGTCATGAGACCAGAAATAGGCACAATGGCAATTTTTTTGCCGGATTCGGCCTTGGGATCAGTATTAATTTCACCGGCACCATTTATATATAATAGGGGATAGGCCGTTTTTTGGCTGGGTTGCTGGCCGGTTTTCTCGAAAATTGTATAGAGAAACGAAACAAAGTCGCTGCGCTTGCAGTATAAGTTGCTCCCTTTAAGAATTTCGTTAAGAATTTGCGACATCGGTCAATTGTTTGCACAATAATATTCCCGATTTATCTTATATAAAAAGACAGTTATAACTGTCAGTTATCCAACACATTATGATTTTAGCATGCACGACGCTCTTTTGAAGGTTAATTCGCAGTGGTTATTTCTATTAAACCCCGAGTCAAACCTTGCAGGTGTATCAGTGTTACCCATTGCTATAAATTCGCCATCGTGGGTTTGTAGTTGCAATACAACAGGATAGTATGACAAGAATTTGAAATCGGTAAAGTTTATACTTCCCTTTACTTCTAATTTTTCAATTAATAGCCGACCTGCATCAGCATCATCTGAGCTTCGCGAATACACTGCGTTATTTATATTGATTTGTTTGAAACTATAACCCGGTTTTAGTTCGATTTGATTATCTAAAACCTGTTCAACTTCAAAGCTGAATGCGTATTGTATTTTTGAACAAATTATTTTTTCCATTTCTTCATTTTGTTACGTGTTGTTACAAACAGACAAATAAGACTAATTAAATGAGTGTATTTTTTTTCGATATTTTTTCTGACGAAGATTATTTCTTAGCCTTTGAAAGTCTTTCAACAATCTATCGTAATATTTGCTACTGATATTATAGTCATCCATAAATATCAAAACACAGTCTTTATACTCCCATCCGGCAATACGATGTGCAATTACATCTTCGTGAAAAACCATGTCGGCAAATTCTTTGATTCGCTTTGCAAGCAGCTTGTTATTATCGCGAGATAGGTAGTTAACTATGAATGGATTTCGCCCTGCAGTATTATAGGGTATATCGACCCTGAAAGACCAATCTCCGTTATCAGGTTTCGTGTATTTAATATTTTCTGACTTTGGCCTAAGCAGGCTGATAAATCTACGTGTGATATCGTGGTTTTTTGGCCAGTAGAATACGTTTCCGTTTTGGTCGAAGTATCCACGCAAAAACTCCTGCAGATACGGGTCGAGTTTGATTTCAATAAATATGCCTGGTCCCTGGAGCATTATTCGGCAGCAGTTACAGTGATTTCGGTTTCAACTGTTCCTACAACTTCGGTAGTTTCGCCCTGGGTAATTTCGGCTGTTATGGTGAGCTCGTGCACTGCGATGGCCAAACCGGTAATTGAAATGTCGTACATTTTGGTTTCTTCGCTTAGGCCGGCAACTGCTTCAGGGGTGGTTCCCATGAGGGTGCTCAACATAACCGAAGTTTCACCCAGTGCAACTTCTACCGGATCGAATTCGCCAATTTGTACCTGAATGGCATTGGCAAGTGCTCCACCGAAATCAACTTTTACATCATATTCAACATCGGATTCTACTCCGGCGAATTCGGGAAATTCGAAGCTTACACCAAATTCGGCGGGTTCGGCATCGGTAACTGCTAAGGTAGCATCTGTAATTGTCATAGTGGAATCTGCCTGCATGAGGTCGGCCAGATCGGCAAAGACGAGTACGACGGTGATATTAATTTCGGCAAGGGCAATATCAATATCGGTTTGTATGGAATATAATTCCGACACATTGAGCCCGGTAGCAAAGCTGATTGATTTTGCACCTGGAGTGAAACCCTTAAATTCAAAATTAAATACTTTAAAACTTCCGGCAAGGGTGTTGAAAATATCGCGCGATTCGGAAATCAATTTGCTTAGGTATGCGGATAATGTGCCGGCAGTTATTTTCACTTCGGGTAGCGGATCATCATCATCAATTGTAAGAATCATTTTCAAATCGGCTGCCAGCGCTGCTCCAAAATCAATGCGAATATCGTGCAGGTAATCATCGGGCAAGTTAATTTCTTCGGGATGTGTAAGCGATACTTCTACAGCAACAGGTTCCGGGTCTATTTCGTCGTAATCAATTTCGGCAGTTTCGGGATCTGCAACAAATTCGGTTTCTTCGATAATGGTTTCAAGCTCATCATCTATCGAAATA
>CAZEHA010000015.1:0-66568 GCA_964511665.1 uncultured Bacteroidales bacterium | reverse complement strand
GCGAAAAGTTTTTATTAATAATTATTCGTTCATATCTTAGCGCCTAAATAATTACAAAAATTTTATATTAGCCTGATATTTAGGGGTTAATGTATAATAAGTTCACAATTCTTAATAAGTTTCTTGCGAATTGAACAACATGTTTCCAAATTTATTGTTTAATTTGACAACCTTTATAGGTCAAATTATGGAAGATATTAAATTGACGATACCGTTTCTGTTCAACAGGGCGGTTGATAATAACAGCGAAAGACCTTCGCTATCATACGTTTCAGAAGCTCCTTATACCTATCGTGAAGCACAAAATTTGGTAAAAAGCCTCATGTCGTTTTTGCATCGGCTAGGAGTGAAGAAGGGTACCAAAGTAGCGATATTAGGTGAGAATGTGCCGAACTGGGGTATTGCTTACCTTGCTGTAACCGGAATGGGAGCAGTGGCTGTTCCCATCTTGCCCGGTTTTAGTGCAGTTGAAACAGGAAATGTAATACAGCATTCAGAAGCACGCTGTATATTTGTTTCCGAAAAGCAAGTTTCGAAAATGCAGGCCTTAAGCCTGCCTGTGTTGCAGCATACTATTACCCTCGAAGACTTTGAGGTGATACATGGCGACCGCAGTGTATATTACCGATATGGCGATTACGACAACAATGCCTATAAAGTGTTTGAAGACGATCTGGCTGCGCTAATTTACACCTCGGGTACCACGGGCAAGTCGAAAGGGGTTATGCTTACGCACATGAATATCTGTTCAAACGTGCGGTCGGCCGGTATTTTGCAGCCGATACGCAACACCGATCGATTTTTGTCGTTGTTACCCCTGTCGCATACCTACGAAAACACACTGGGTCTTTTACTCCCATTGTTCAACGGAGCAGCGGTGTATTATGTGCGACAGGCTATTGCTCCGTCGGTTATGCTGAAAGCATTGGCTGAGGTTCGACCTACCATGATGCTTACGGTGCCAATGATTATTGAGAAAATTTATAAGAATAGAATTGCTCCGGTTTTCAAAAAGAAAGGTATTGTGAGTAAGCTATATCGCAATAAGCATTTCCGAAAATTGCTGCATAGGCTGGCTGGTCGCAAACTGCTGAAAACCTTTGGCGGTGAACTCCGGTTTTTTGGAGTAGGTGGTGCCAAACTCGACCCTGTGGTGGAACAATTTCTGCTCGATGCCAAATTCCCGCTGGCTATTGGCTACGGACTTACCGAAACAGCGCCCCTGTTGGCCGGAACCAGTCCAAAAACTGCACGATGGCAATCAACAGGGCCTGCTATCGATGGTGTAGAACTCAAAATACACAATGCCGATTCCGAAACCGGTATTGGTGAAATTTGGGCACGAGGTAACAATGTGATGGCCGGATATTATAAAGAACCCGAAGCTACTGCCGAGGTTATTACTCCCGACGGATGGTTCCGCACCGGTGATTTGGGTTGCTTAAGTACCGACGGTTTCTTGTCGATTAAAGGCCGTAACAAAAACATGATTTTGGGTAGCGGTGGCGAAAATATTTTCCCCGAAGACATTGAATCACTCATTAATAATTTCGACCATGTGCTCGAGTCGCTCGTTATCGAAGAAAATGGTGGTCTGGTGGCTTTAGTACATTTTAATGTTCAAGAAATAGAACAGAAATATCAGGATGTGTACGAAAAATTTACCGATTATTCCGACCGAAAAATAGAAGATCTTAAGTTTGAATTGCAAGAGTACGTAAACAAACAAGTAAGCAAGTTTGCACGCTTGCAACGTATAGTCCATCAACCCACACCTTTCGAGAAAACAGCAACGCAAAAAATTAAACGTTATTTGTATTAGCACAGGCATTTCCAAGTAACCCTGATAACATTTCCTGTTCTGTGCAGCGTCGCCTCAAATCGCTTAAATATCAGGCTTATTGCGTTAAAACACCATTACTATTAGCAGTGTTTAGTAGTTTCAAAACGATTTTTATTATTTTTGACAAAACCACTTTTGCAATGAAGCGATTAATAATAACAGTATGTATGGCAGCATTAGTAATGTTGCCACTGATGGCTCAAAAGAAAATTATCGAAAACAATCAGTTGAATCTGCCTTCTTCGGCCTGCAGCACCAGTACTCTCGAAAAATTGCTTCGAAAACACAAAGAAGTGAAGTATTCCGATATGCAGATACAGGAACTGCGTCTCGAATTGTGGGATCACAATGCAGCCATCGATAAGGCCCAGCAAGAGCTGATTCGTAAACGAAACCATCTTATCGAAATTAGGCAGGAAATAGTGCAGGTTGGTGACCCCAATCATATCAGCAGAAGGATAAACGACAAACTGAATAGTGTCGAAAAAATTAATAACGATATCAGCGAAAATCTGGCCGGTCTGGGGTATAAGGGTGTATATCTGTTTGCTTGCAAAACGTCGTCGAGCTACGATACCGAGCGTGATTTGCACGACAAGGCCATGCAGTTTATTACTCCGGTTGCCGTGGAACGTACCAATGGCAGCTTTATCGCGTCGGTTACCGAGCTAAGGCGCAAAGAAGGCTACGACGACTCGCTCTTCAGATTCATTACCGAGAAAATTCAAGGAACTTCGAATGTTGAGGCCGAAATTATCAATAAGCACAATAGAAAAGAAGGATACTATATTTTTATGGCTAAACTCAACACCAAGCCATTACAGAAAGACATTAAAATGGGTGTAGCCTCTCAAAAAGGAGAAAACCCCGAATACACTGTGGTGTTCGATGCCATTCGCGACAAAAATATGACAAAGAAGATTCTTGAGGTGGGAGCTTCAAAAGAGGATGTTAAAAAACTAGAACAAGAAATTGCCAAATGGAAAGATTTAGTGGCCGCCGAAAATGCACGTATCAAAGAAATTGAACGAAATTTTATCATGACAGGCAACGAGCGTATCAGGCAAATATACAGCGAAATTGAGAAACTTCGAAGCGAGTACAACGCTGCCTTGCAAAAACTGCAAAAGTTAATTACCGAGAATACGAATACAGAGTTTAAGAGCGAAACCATCGACAAAACCATTGCTGCCGCCATTGACGATATCGATAAAAACATTCGAGATATCGACCAGGCCATTATGGATAAAGAAGCTGAACGGCTTTTTGCCGATTATCAGATTCTGGTAACCACCACCACCGACTATTTTAGTAAGATTGCCGAAGAGGCGTTGGCATCAAAAGACCGGCTTACAGATATGTATGCCAAGGTAGAACACTATGTTAGGATAGTAGAAATGGAAAACGACGAGTATCGCAAGGCAAGTGGTAACAACGTTGTATATCAGCGCTATTTCGATAAAATATGGCTCTTTCCGGAACCCGGCGATGGCGACTTCTTCCGTGTAACCGTGGTTGTGAAGTTCTCGCTAACCAAATCGAAACCTGGCTGGCGGAGCTGGTAGCTCTTTTAATTTAAAACAATCCACTGATATTGCCTTCATCGTCGATGTCGATAAGTTCGGCTGATGGTAGTTTGGGTAAGCCTGGCATACGCATAATATCACCGGCAATGGGAATTACAAATCCTGCCCCCGAAGCAATTTCTATTTCACGAATATTCAGTGTAAAGCCTGTTGGACGGTTTTTCAGTTTCGGGTCGTCGCTTAGCGAATTCTGAGTTTTTGCCATGCATACCGGTAGTTTTTCGAGCCCGAGGTTCGCAATGGTTTTCAACTGATTGCGAGCTTTCATCGAATATTCCACAGCCGAAGCTCCATACATTTTGGTGGCTATTGTTTCTATCTTTTTTTCGATCGTCCACGAAAAATCGTATAGGGGCCTAAAGCACACCCTACATTGTTTTGCTTCGGATGCAACCATTTCGGCTAATTCAAGAGCTCCTTTGCCGCCTTTTTCCCAGGCTTCGTTTACCCCAACCCTTATCGCCTGAGCATCGCAATGATTTTTTATTACAGCGAGTTCCTCATCGCTGTCGGTCGAAAATTTATTGATAGCAACAATGGGATTGAAATTGAACATACGCATGTTTTCGATATGCTTGTCGAGATTGGCCAAACCCAAACGCACAGCTTCCACATCGGGTTTAGATAAATCTGCCAGAGCCATGCCCCCGTGATATTTCAAGGCGCGTACTGTGGCAACAATTACCGTAGCGTTGGGGTTTAACCCGGCATACTGTGCCTTAATGTCGAAGAATTTCTCGGCTCCCAAATCGCTGGCAAAACCGGCTTCGGTAACCACAAAATCGCTGAGCGAAAGTCCCATTTTGGTAGCTACCACCGAATTGGTTCCCTGTGCGATGTTGGCAAACGGACCACCGTGTATAATAGCAGGCGTGTTTTCGAGTGTTTGCACTAAATTGGGTTTCATGGCGTCTTTCAGCAATGCAGCCATGGCACCATGTGCCTTCAGATCACGGGCAAAGATAGCACGGTTGTCGTAGGTGTAGCCTATAAAAATATCGCCCAATCGTTTTTTTAGGTCTTTCAGGTTCTCGGCGAGGCACAAAATGGCCATTACCTCCGACGCAGCAGTAATATTAAATCCGGTTTCGCGCGGCACCCCCTGGGTTTTTCCACCAAGGCCAATAACGATGTCGCGCAGCGAACGGTCGTTCATGTCGATAACCCGCTTCCAGCTAATGGTGCGTGGGTCGAGCTCGAAATCGCGGTTTCGGTGGTGCAACTGGTTGTCGATAATTGCCGCCAGCAAATTATGTGCTTTTTCTATGGCCGACATATCACCGGTAAAGTGTAGGTTGATGTCTTCCATGGGTATAACTTGCGAATAACCACCTCCGGCCGCACCGCCTTTAACACCAAAAACAGGCCCCAGCGACGGTTCTCTGAGCACAACGGTGGTTTTATGACCCAGCAGATTCATGGCTTGTGCAAGGCCTATCGAAGTGGTGGTTTTTCCTTCGCCGGCCGGTGTGGGAGTAATGGCGGTAACCAATATCAAACGTCTTTCGCTTATTTTGTCTTCGTCAATCAGGCTTAGCGGAAGCTTGGCCTTGTAGTGTCCGTAGTTTTCAAGTAAATCTTCGGCTATCGCCAGTTGCGCAGCTATTTCGCGCACCGGTTTCATTTTGGCAGCCTTGGCAATGTCGATGTCGGAGGGTATCATGTTATTTTTTATTGTAAAACAGCCCAAACGGCTTTTTGTTTACAATATCGAAACAAGCCGGAATATCAACAGAAACAATTTTTATTCTACAACAAGCAATTTGGTGATAATCCCTTGCTGAGTATCTATTATTACAGTAATTATTCCTTTTTCGAAACCACAGATATCAATGTTTGAATAGTTGGAGTAATTGTCGATGTGTTTTCGTGTTTTGCCCATTGAGTCAACTATTGTAACGCTTTTTACAGGTGTATCCGAAATAATTCCAAATTGTGTTTTCGCCGGATTTGGATGCAACTTCACTGCTGCATTTATTTGTTTCTCTGAAGTAGTTGGAATTAGCGAAAACTCATATTCACAATGCTGGCCAATGTTATTGGTAATTTTCAGCATCAGCAATAATTCTAATTCGTCGATGTTATCGGTTTCGAACGCAATGGTTTTTCCGTAGTATTCCTCTGAATTTATTAACCAATAGTATGAAACGTGATTGTAAAATAAATTTTCGAGTTCATCGACACCTGCTACTGTTAGATTGATGCCATTGTACAGAACCACCGGCTCGGGAAATTCGTAATTAATGCACAACTGTGGCCAATAATCTGAGTCGGGGTAGTCCTTACTGGCAAAATTCATTTTGTGAAAAATCGTTGAAAGGTCTTCTGTCCATTGCATCATAACAATTCCATGGTAATTGTGTTCTAAATGGTGGTTTTCGTCGAGAACAACCGGAGTAATATCAATGTTTAAAATATGTTCATGCGATTCAGTGTTGGGTAATGAAGGGATAATCCCGATTTCGGTGTATTCATCATCTTCAAAATCAGGTTGATTATCCCAGGTAATAGAGTTTTCGTGCCACGATTGGGTAACCTTATAAATTCTTGTAACATTCGATTTCCCCGAACTGTATTTATGCGAGAATGCTTCGCCGCTAAATGGATTGAATAAGTTCAAATAGCATTGATTTACATAACTTGTTGATAAATCGTTCAAAAACAGCAAATCGACAGCAATGTAGCTGCGTTTTTTTCCGGGAGAGGCGTTCCATGTCCACACTTGTGTATCGAGATATTCGGTATCGCCGTAGTTTGTTGTGTTGGTTGGGCCCCAAGTCGGATTATTCTGGTTTTGCAGATACCATACTGGTGCGTCTTCTTTGGGATGATATACCTGTGTGCAGTTGAAAGATTGGCAGAATGCAACGGTGCTCACCATGAACAGCCCAATAAAACAAAGTGTATGCTTCTTCATTTTTTTTGACTATTTTTGAGAAATTTTTAGTAATCAAATATAGCGTTTATTTTTTACATTGTGCAATTAAATATACAAAAAATTTTATATTTATGAAATTTAGGCCACTATTTAAAGGAATTTTCACCGTGTTACGTTTTCATTGGTTTGTTCCGCGTAAAGCCCTATTGTTTTTTGGTCAGATGGCAGGTCTATCTGCTTGGATTCACAAGCATAAGAAACAAGCGGGATTTTCTGATTTTTACGATCCGAAATTCAGATACAACAAACGCGAAGATTTATTCCGTTATGTAATCGAAAATGAAAAGCTCGATTGTATCGACTACCTTGAATTTGGCGTTGCTCAAGGTTGTTCGTTTCGCTGGTGGACCGAAAATATTACTCATGAGGCTTCTCGTTTTGTTGGCTTCGATACTTTTACCGGTTTGCCCGAAGATTGGGGGCCATTTAAAAAGGGCGATATGTCGGCCAATAACGAAGCTCCTGTTATCGAAGGCTCGCGTCATCGTTTTATTCAGGGCTTGTTTCAGCAATGTTTGCCCGAGTTTTTAAAAACGTTCGATTTTAATAAGCGAACCGTTGTGCATATGGATGCCGATTTATATACTGCCACTCTATATGTTCTCACCAGTTTGGCTCCGTATCTCAAGAAAGGCGACATTATATTTTTCGATGAGTTTAATGTTCCCAATCATGAGTACAAAGCTTTTACCGAGTTTGTTTCGGCCTATTATATCGACTACGAAGTGTTGGGAGCTGTAAATAATTTCTATCAGTTGGCTATTAAAATTAAGTAATTACCGAAACACCTCCATCCGGTTAGCATCGAGGCGAAGGAAAATCATCAGCAACAATGTAAATGCCCACAGCGAACTGCCCCCGTAGCTGAAAAACGGCAGCGGAATGCCAATTACAGGCGCAAGGCCTATGGTCATGGCAATATTCACAGCTACGTGAAAAAACAAGATGGAAGCAACACAATAGCCATATACGCACGAATACTTCGAACGCTGTCGCTCGGCAAGCCACACAATGCGCAGTATTAGAAAACAAAATAATGAGAGTACTAAAAAGCTGCCAGCAAATCCCCATTCTTCGCCAACCGTGCAGAAAATGAAATCGGTGTCCTGTTCCGGCACAAAATTATATTTTGTTTGTGTTCCTTTTAAAAAGCCCTTTCCGGTGAAACCTCCCGAACCAATCGATATTTTCGATTGATTTACGTTGTATCCTGCCCCCAGCGGGTCGGAGTTAAAGCCAAGTAGTTCGCCGATGCGGTCTTGCTGGTGTTTTCCCAACACGTTCGAATATACATAGTCTACAGAACTTATATAGACTGTTGAAACTACGAGGAACAACAATACAGGCAAGGCACGGTAGATCTTTTTTATTAGCACCGTAACCAAAGCAATAGCTGAAGCCGTAAGCATGGCAAGCATTGCCAGGTACTTAACCGGATAGAGCCATAAATTGCTATAGTAAACGGCAAGAGCCACTCCGGTCACAAGGGCAAAAATCAGTAAGCCCCATAATGGAGTAGATGTTTTTTTCGACATCAGGGTAAAACCAACGAAGCCCACTACAGCCACCAGTGCGAGCAAAATCACATGATTTGTTATCAGGGCTAATACAAACAAAGCGATGCTTAAAAAGAAGAGAGCAAACAGCACAGGATTCATGCCTTCGCGGTAAAGTACAAAAATAAAAGCCGAATACACCAGTGCCGACCCGGCATCGTTTTGTAACAAAATCAATGCAACCGGAAGACATACTATGAGTGCAATTACTGTTAAATTGCGGAAATTGCCCAGTTTGAATTGTTCGTTGCTGGCAAATCGAGCCATGGCCAATGCGGTTGCCATCTTAGCAAACTCGGCAGGCTGTAGCCTGAAGCTGCCAATTTCGAACCACGAACGGGAGGCGTTCACTTCTTTGCCAAAAATCAGTACCGAAACCAAAAGCAGCATGAAAACAGCATAGATTACATACGAAAATGCCGAATAGAATTTGCTGTCGATTAAAAATACAAAAAATGTAATTAAAATGGCAGCACCTATCCAAATGAGTTGTTTGCCATAGCGCATCGAGGTGTCGAAAATGCTCACATGTGTTTCGTCGTACACGGCAGCATATATGTTTAACCAGCCCAGTAGCATGAGAACTAAGTAAATAGTTAGGCTAACCCAGTCGATGTTCATCAATATGTTACCACGTCGTGTTTGCAATGTTATAGATATTGGTGTTTAAAATGCGTTGTTCCGAATAAATATTGCTTATGGAATCGGTAAGATATTTTTCAATCATCAAGCTGGCAATGGGGGCAGCCCAAACTCCTCCAAATCCTGCATTTTCGATATAAACGGCAATGGCAATTTTAGGATTGTCTTTTGGTGCAAATGCCATGAATATCGAGTGGTCTTCGCCATGTGGATTCTGAGCTGTTCCCGTTTTTCCACACACCCTGATATGTGGAATTCTGGCCAAGCCACCTGTGCCATACTCTTCGTTAACAACAGCATCCATGCCATCGACAATGGGTATGAAATACTCGGGTTTAAAGGGTGTTTTTACCGGTTTTAGAAAGCTTGAATCGGGAATTTCGTTGTTGATGTGTCGTGCCAGATGGGGCGGGTAATAGTAGCCTCTGTTTGCTATAATTGCAGCATAATTAGCCATCTGAAGCGGGGTTACAAGCACTTCTCCCTGCCCTATGCTCAGCGAATATATAGTACTGTAAGCCCAACGGTACTTCCCGTAAATTCTGTCGTAGTAGTCGGGGCCGGGTATTTTACCACGCGACACCGATGGCAGCCCGATGTCGAAGCTTTGTTCAAATCCCAATGCCAATACTTTGTCTTTCCAAATTTCTAAGCCAACCCTGCTGTCGCGGAAAATACTTTTTTCGAACCCGCGTTGTATAAGTTTTCGTGTAAGCATATAGAAATACGGGTTACACGAATACTGAATGGCTCGCATTAAATTGGTGTTTGGGGGATGATTATGGCATCCCACAATGCTTTGGTCGCACGGAAACGATGTGTTTGGGGTAATTATGCCCTGATCGAGACCTATGATTGCCTGCACCATTTTAAAAATTGATCCCGGTGGATATGCGGCATTAACTGCTCTGTTGAACAAGGGTTTATTCGGCGCTTTCATTAAACTGTCGAAATTGTAACCACGCTGTCTGCCAATCAATAGGTTGGGGTCGTAACCCGGGCTCGACACCATAGTGAGAATTTCACCGTTTGATGGGTCGATGGCTACAATGCTGCCAATTTTGTTCTGCATCAGCAGTTCGCCATAGCTTTGCAATCGTTCATCGATACATAGGGTAATGGCTTTCCCGGGCTTGGCGGCAATATCGAACTCGCCATTTTCGTAGCTTCCCTGAATACGGTTGTGAACATCAACAATATAAACCTTTACACCCTTTTCGCCGCGCAATACATTTTCGTAGTAGTTTTCAATGCCACTTTTACCAACATAATCGCCCACTGCATAGTACGAGTCGTTTTGTATTCCCTCCAGATCGATTTCACCAATATCCCCCAAAATGTGAGCCGCAATGGTCTTTTCGTATTTTCGCAATGAGCGGGTTTGTACATAAAAACCGGGGTAACGGTACATGTGTTCCTGAAAATAGGCATATTGCATTTTCGACATTTGCTTGTAGAAAACCGATGGTTTGAAGCGTGAATAGCCGATGGCTTTTTTTATGCGCATTCGCAAATCATCAATATCGATACCCAAATCTTGCATCAGCATTGCCGTGTCGAAGCTTGTTACCTGTCGGGGAATAATCATTAAGTCGTAAGCAGTTTCGTTGCTTACCAACAGAATCCCGTTTCGGTCGAAAACCAGGCCGCGGGCAGGATATTCAACAATGCGACGCTGCGAATTATTTTCCGATGATATTTTGTAGGAATCGTCAATTACCTGAATCGTAAACAACCGAATAATTATTATGAGAAATATGGCAAGAAAAATCCCGCCCACATAAAACTTGCGGATGCTGAGATCTTTCATTTCCTCTTCATGCTAAGGTATTCTATTAAAATAATAACAGCCACACTACCTAAAACACTGAATGCAACCCTTAACAGGGTGATATGAAACATATAAAAACCAAAAGCATCGAGAATGTGTAGCAGCAATTGGTGGGCTATTACCAGTGTGATGCAGTATTTCAGAAACCAAAAGAGGCCATAACTACGTATGCCGGGCAATGTATTGGCCTCGTATCCGTCGCGCGGGGCATACAATCGCAGTACAGCCGGTCGCAAATACGCAACAAGTATTGTTGCCGAAGCATGAATGCCAAGAGTGTTTCCAAAGGCATCTACTATAATTCCTGTAATAAGTGCCACTAGCATGAGCACATACGCCGGAGTTTCGAAGGGAAGTATTAAAATGAAAATAATGTACACAAAAAAGTGTGTGTAGGGAATCCCCTGTATATTCGAAAAAAGCAGAACCTGAAATGCCATCAGCACAACAAAGCGAATTATATATGTGAAATTGCTGTTAATCATTGTTGCTTTCCAAGTCTAAAATTTCTGTTCTGTTCCTATTCTCAATAATATAAAGGTGCCTGATTGTTGCAAAATCGGTGAATAATTTTACGTTGATTTCGTAATAACCGGTTGAGTTGATTTTTTGATAACTGTCGATAATCCCAACCGGAACTTCGGCAGGGAAGATGGCAGAAAATCCGCTGGTAACAATGGTGTCTCCAATGGCAATTTCGATGTGCAGCGGTATTTCCGACATCCGGGCAAAGCGATAGTCTTTTCCACTCCACGACAATGACCCGAAGTAATTGTTTTTGTTGATTTTTACACTAAGTTTAAATTCGGTGTTGATTACAGGAATAATTGTTGCATAATTCTCGGAACAATTATACACAATGCCAACCAATCCCTGGCTGCTTATTGCTCCCATATTCGGTTGTAGCCCGTGTTTAATACCTTTGTTGATGGTAATAAAGTTGTTGTTGCTCCATATACTGCGGTTTATTACCATTGCATCGCGATACACAAAATCGGGTCGATTTTCGCCCAAACGGAAACTGCGACTATATGCACGGCGTTCCTGCAGTTCGTTTCTTAGTCGGGTGTTCTCATGCATTAGCAATTGGTTTTGCCGTGCAAGGCCAAAGTATGAAGTAACTCCCATCCACGAGTGTTGAATTCTGCCAACAAACACTTCGGCAGCACTATCGAAAACGGTACGCTGATAGTGATTGTTGATAACAATGAGGCTGAAACAGAATATTTGCAATATTACAAATAAAAAAGTAGCGTGGTATTTTACGATAAATCGGAACAGGTTTCTCATTGCGCTGCGGGTGGCTAACGAATCAGGAACTGAAATTTATCAACATTTTTCAATGCAATACCGGTGCCACGAGCAACTGCGTGCAATGGGTCTTCGGAAACGTGTGTGGGTATATTGGTTTTATCGGAGATGCGCTGGTCTAGACCACGAAGCAAAGCGCCTCCGCCTGCCAGGAATATACCACGAGTAACAATGTCGGCATATAACTCGGGGGGTGTTTGCTCGAGCACAGCCATAATTGCAGTTTCCACTTTTGATATCGATTTGTCGAGACTATGAGCAATTTCCTGATACGATACCGGAATCTCGATGGGTAGTGCTGTCATGTGATGTGGCCCTCTAACTACATAATCGGCAGGAGGGTTTTCGAGGTTTGGAATGGCAGCCCCTACATTTATTTTGATTTCTTCGGCCGTGCGGTCGCCTATTCGTATGTTGTGCTGATGTCGCATGTATTCCATAATGTCGTCGGTGAATTCGTCTCCTGCAATACGAATCGATTTGTTGCACACGATGCCGCCCAGCGAGATAACGGCAATTTCGGTAGTGCCTCCTCCAATGTCAACCACCATAATGCCACCTGGAGCTTCAACGTCCATGCCAATGCCAATAGCTGCAGCCATGGGTTCATATATCATATACACTTCGCGGGCTCCTGCATGTTCCGAAGAGTCGCGCACTGCCCTTATTTCAACTTCGGTACTGCCCGAAGGAATGCAAACAACCATTTTTAGTGAAGGCGTAAACAGAGGTCTTTTTTTGTTAATCATTTTAATCATCCCTCTTATCATGAGCTCGGCTGCATTAAAGTCGGCAATCACGCCATCACGCAAGGGTCTCACTGTTCTAATCCCTTTGTGGGTTTTGCCGTGCATCTCTCGGGCTTTCTTGCCTATGGCTATCAGTTTACCGCTGCGTTCGTCAAGCGCAACAATCGAAGGTTCATCAACCACAACCTTGTCGTTGTGAATTATGATAGTATTGGCTGTGCCAAGGTCAATGGCTATTTCTTGCTGTAAAAACGAAAATAATCCCATTTCTCACATTTTTTTATAATTCTTATCCAATGGCGTGTATCCGGTCACGCTGTTATCAAACCGCTAAAGATACAAACATTCTCAATATTTAATAGTAACATAGCGCAATTATTTGTGCCAAAATTTTAATTCACTGCCGATTTTATATTTTTATGGTTGAAATATGCCGCAATGAACACTTATGTGACCCCACATTGTCTGTGAGGTTAGGTGTTTTGTGTGCCTACCAGCAGAATTGTTACTCAGGCATACCAATCCAAACAGTGTTACATAGAGAATATGTATGCAGTAAGATTTGACTCGGGTTTTAATTCGAGTTTTTTGCGAAGCCGGGTTCTGGCTACCCTTACGCTGTCGGCACTTAAGTACAAAATGCTGGCAATGTGTTTGGTAGAAAGATTGAGCCTGAGTAGTGTGGCAAGTTTTAATTCGGAGGGCGTGAGGTTGGGATGTTTCGTAATAAGATTCTTTTGAAACTCGGGATTTACACTGTTGAAATGATCTTCAAGCTGTTTCCATGAATCGGTGTGTAATTTGTTCTCGATAACATCGCGTAATTCAATTAGTTTTGCAACCTGAATAGTTTTCTCTTGCCCATCTCCAATAAGCTGGTTGAGCCGTTGCACTACTTCGATGTTGAATTCGTTACATTTTACCAGTTTAATGGCACTTTGCACAAGCTCTACGTCTTTTTGCGACAATTCTTTCTTATGATAATCAACCAGTTTTAGAAGCGAGCGTATTCGGGCACGCAACTCGGTTTCGTCAAAAGGTTTTCGAATAAAATCGACAGCACCGGCGTTTAGTGTATTCAAAACATAATAATACGATTTCATAACACCGGTTATCATAACCACCATAATATGGGCAGTTTCAGGGTTCTTTTTTAGTTTAACCAGAGTTGTGTAGCCATCGTTAACCGGCATCTGGCAATCGAGTATAATCAAGTCGGGTTTTTCGGCTATAGCCACTTCAATGCCCGACCAACCATTGTATGCTGCTAATATCTCGATGGGCTCGTTCTCGAGAATGGCTCTGATTGCTGTGACATTTACAGGCTCGTCGTCGATGATTAAGATTTTGTAGTTACTCATTTGGCAATTTCTTGGTTTCATAACAAAAATAAGTATTATATTTAAAAGATTCAAAACTTGTGTAATGCTTTTTGTAAAAATGGCGAATATGTATTTTAATATTATATGAAAAAATTAAAATAAAATACGAAAACGGAATAAACAAAAACTGATTGCATCAAATGACAGCAAAAAAAGATAAAAAAAAGATTGACATGCACGGCAATATCCCGGAATTGCTCGATGCTTACGAAAGTATGTTGTTTCACGAATTAATGAATAACATGAATTTTGTGGCATATCCTCCCGAAACAATGTCGAATGACGAAATCGTGAAATATGCAAAGTATTCGGGAATGCAAATTGTACAATTTCTTGCTGCTATCAGGTTGGTAAAACTATATGAAATCAACCTGCTTCGGGCTGAACCGGTTCATGGAGATTTGTATGCTGTTTTTCGTGAAATCAGCAAGCATTATGGTGTGTTTTTCGAACGCCGAAGTCTGAGCTTACAGATTAGTGAGCCGCCCACTCAGTCGTTTGCTTTTTTTGATTTCGATATGGTGAACACCGTGTTTTTTTCGTGGCTTGGACTGCTGGCAAAATATGCCGACGACAAATCGGTAATAATGCTTGGTACTAGTCTCGACGACCAAAACTTGCAGCTCAGTGTAAGGGTGCAAAACTCATCGCAAATGCAGTTTCCGTTCGATGCCAAGGCAATGAGCTTGGTTGATTGCTTACTGAATCGCGAAGGCTTCAATAGAATTGTAGCCATCAAATGGCTGCTGGCCAGGTATGTAATGAGGCTTCACAATTCAGTTTTCGAACTACAGGCAATTGATAATACAATTGTTGCCACCTTCTCTTTTCCGACAAAACTTAATCGAACCGAACCTGTTGAAACTTTCCGCGAAATTGAAATACCCGATTTTAGATCGTGTTCTAAGAATTATTCCGAAATAATTGAGGCAATTCATATTATTCAATCCATACCCTTCTATAAGATTTCTGAAATCAACAGGGCAATAGACCGATTACAGGGATTGCTGCCCGAATCTTTCGATACAAAATGGAAACAGACAGTGAAGAATATGATAGATGCAGGCGATGAGAAGGCTTTTTTTGCTTACTTCGAAGAAATCGCGGCTCAATTTCAATCGTGATGGTAGGGTTCGTTGGCCAGAATGCTGAATGCCCTATATAGTTGTTCCGCAAAAATAAGGCGTACGAGTTGATGAGAAAAGGTCATCTTCGAAAGCGACAATCTATCGTGGGCAGCAGCATACACTTCATCCGAAAAGCCATAGGCACCTCCTATCACAAAACAAAGATTGCGGCAGCCCGACACCATGCGCTTATTCAGATAGACCGCAAAATCGCGACTGGTTGTTTCCTTCCCATTTTCGTCGAGCAATACAAGATAGTCGGTGGGCTTTAGCTTTTTTATGATTTCGTTGCCTTCGAGAGTAGCCACTTGCTCAATACTCATGTTTTTAGAGTTTTTTATATCGGGTATTGTTACCGGCTGAAAGCTGATATACTTGCTAATGCGCGCGTAATACATCTCGCAAAGATCTAATAATTCCTTTTTATCGGTTTTTCCTATGTAAAGCAAGGTGATTTTCATCGGATATAACAGAAATTTACTATGCCTGGCAAAATTGCAAATAATTTGCCCGAAACTATCTTTTTATTTGTAAATTGCGAAACATTTTATTTTATGGTTTGATTTTTGATGTTTTTGGAAAAAATTTACGATATGAAAATGCATAAATTGATTCTTGTTTTGCTTATTGGCCTATTTGTGTCATCGGGTCAGGTGAAGGCTTTCCCCATTTTCGATATTCCTGTGAAAATATTTCAGGCCATGAAGTTGGGCAACGTAGATGAGTTATCGAAATACTTTAATACCTCTATCGAACTGGTGGTTCTCGATAAGGAAGATGTGTACAGTAAGCAACAGGCCGTACAAATTCTAAAAACATTTTTCTCGAAATACAAAGTAAAAAACTTTACTTTATTGCATCAGGGTGGAAAGGAAGAAGCACAGTATGCGATTGGTACTCTCGAAACCGAGCAAGGTAATTTTAGGGTGTATTTTCTGGTTCGCCAAAAGGGAACCACAGCACTTATTCACCAATTGCGAATAGAAGAGGAATGATTGATCCAACATATTTGGCAGGGATTATCAACCGTGCTTACAGCGAAGATATTGGTAATGGCGATCACAGTTCCATAGCATGTATTCCCGAGTTGGCAACAGGAACAGCGCGATTGTTGGTGAAACAGTCCGGAATAATTGCAGGAGTAGATGTTGCCCGAGAAGTCTTTCGTTTTTTCGACACGGATATAGGTTTTACAAAATATATATCCGACGGACAAGCGGTGAAAACCGGTGATGTGGTTTTTGTAGCGGAGGGTAGCAGCAGGATGTTGCTAAGTGCCGAACGCACCGTGCTCAATTTTATGCAGCGCATGAGTGGTATTGCTACCGAAACGAACAAATACGTGCTCAAAGTAGCGCCATTTGGCGTGAAAATACTCGACACACGAAAAACAACTCCGGGCCTACGTTTAATCGAGAAAGAAGCCGTGCGCATTGGTGGTGGCACCAATCACCGAATTGGATTATACGATATGATTATGATTAAAGATAATCATGTTGATTTTTCCGGTGGCATTGAATCAGCCATCGATAGGGTGAACATATATTTGCAAGAAAAGAATCTGAACCTGAAGATAGTAATCGAAGTGCGCAATTTTTCGGAGCTCGACAAGGTGTTGAAGCATGGTGGCATACATCGCATAATGCTCGATAATTTTTCGGCATCCGATACCCTGAAGGCAGTTTCTATAATCAACAAGCAATTTGAAATTGAATCATCGGGAGGCATTACCCTCGATAATATTGAAGATTATGCTGCCTGCAGAGTCGATTATATTTCGGTGGGTGCACTCACACATCATATCAAAAGCCTCGACTTGAGTTTAAAAGCCTGTAGATGAAGAAACGTATTCAACGCCTGGTTTTACGCCGATTAAGTAAGCCTATACAATGGCTGAAAATGCGCTCCTTCCCGGGATTCTACGGATATCCAATCTACGATGTAGGTGCCTTTTTTCTGAAAGGCCTGTTAAGAGGACATTTAGGCATTAGGGCTGCCGGAGTTGCCTTCAATGTGTTTTTATCGCTTTTCCCCTTAATAATCTTCTTTTTTACCTTAATACCATATATACCTGTAGAGAATTTTCAGATTGAATTGCTCGAATTCATTAAGGATGTTTTGCCCGATGAAGCCTATTCACTGTTTAGCGTAACCATCGAAGATACCATTGTGGAACAGCGTGGTCAGTTGTTGTCGTTGGGTATAGTGATGATGCTGTTTTTTTCGTCGAATGGAATACTGGCACTGATTCATGCTTTCAATGCAACTTACCATAGCCTCGAAACCCGATCGGGTATTAACCGCCGTTTGATTTCGGTTTTGCTGGTGATTATTTTGTCGGTGTTGTTTACAACCGCCATATCTTTGGTTACTGCGAGCGACTTTTTGATGGATGCTTTGTTAAGTATCGATTTTATGAAAAGCAGTTGGGTGTTTTTTATAATGAATGTACTGAAGTGGTTAATAGTAGTGGCCCTTTTCTTTTTTTCAACATCCTTTTTATATTTTTTGGCTCCTTCAAAAAAAGATCGATTTAGGTTTATTTCGCCGGGAGCAACGCTGGCAACCATTATTCAAATAGTAGCCATTCTTCTGTTTACCGTATATTTGAATAACTTTGCCCAATATAACAAATTGTATGGATCTATCGGTACCATTATGATTGTTATGCTGTTGCTCTACATTACTGCTTACGCACTGCTGTTGGGGTTTGAACTAAACGCCAGTATAAACGAAAATAAAATACTCAAACACAATAGTCGACAAAAAAAATAGCCCGACAATCAAAGGCTTGTGTCGGGCTATTTTTGCGGCGTGGTGATGCCGTTTGGGTTAAGTTTGGTTGGTAAAATATTGATATACTTTGTCTTTATTGCATTCGTTCACTGTGAATAGAAACTCTCCGTTTTTAAAAACAAAATAATGGTATGCAATTCCCACCGGAGTACAGCTGGGTATTTCTTTAAGTTGTTTTTCGTTAACTTTCCACAACGAATACTCGCCCCTCTGAATAACAAACTCCGACATAGCACTACCGTTTTTTGCCCAGGGAATCAGGTTTTCGTTTACAATTGTGTTTTCGGGTAGTAGAATCGGAGAATTCAAATCTATGGCCGTTTCACCTGCGTTATATTGCAGAGGTGCTGCTATTAAAGAGTCAATCGAAAACGCATCGACGCTAAAGCTTATCATAGCGATTGTAAAAATTATTAATGTCTTTTTCATAATCTTGCAGTTTTAAATTTTTATTGTAACAATAATTAAAGGTGTTTGTTTACTGAAACAAAGATACAATGAGAATGCCGCCCTTGTAGTTAAAGGTCGGTTAAAGCTTTTTGTGTTTTGGTTAAACTTGGTTAACAGATGTTAACGACTGTTAATTAAATAACACTATGGTTTGCAGCATGCTTTGATTATTTTTGCAGCAGCGATATAATGAGGGCCGTGGCAATTCCTGCTGCAATACCGGTTCCTGTACCAAAAATCGACCGTTTCAACACCGTGTTTGCCCCTTTTTGTTTATAACCATAGGCAAATAATTCATCGGAGGCCTGTTGCGGATATTTCTTCGAAATATGTGCATCGCAGGGTCTGTAAAAAGCAATACCTATATTATACGCAATAGGAACAGTGAGGCCAAGCATCGGGTTAACGGGCAAAAGCATCGATGAAAAACCGGAAGCAAAACCGACGATAAACGGCCACACGGGCTTATAGTTATTGTATGCAGCCGATTCACCCTGCAGCACCATACGCATTTCGAGTGTCGAAAACTGATCGTTATCTTCGGGTGCATATAACACATATTCCTTGCGGTTAATATCGGTTACCGAAAACACTTCATTGCTTTCGATTAATATCATTTTTGATTTTTTGCCTTTTTGAATTTCATATTGCAACAGGTTGAGCGAGCTGTCGAAACTATAGTTGAGTGCCGAAATAGTTTTGCCGTTCAATAGAAGAATTTCGTTTTGAGCATTGCTGACGGATGCAAACAGCACTATTATTGCAGCAAGTGAAAATAACTTTATCATAATCTTGTTTATTACTTTATTACAAAAAAACTAAAATTATGTCAATAGTCAATAAATTATGATGTAGTATTTTTTAAATTTACCGCTCAAATAAATAAAACCGCACGAAATGAATCATAGTTTTGTTGACCGACACATCGGACCCCGCGACAGCGAGTTGGCCGAAATGCTTGCAGTGATTGGGGTTAGTTCACTCGATGAACTGATTAATCAGGTTGTTCCATCCTCCATCCGTTTACCCGAAGAACTGGCTTTGCCCGATGGTATGAGCGAGCATGATTTTCTTAATCTGATTTCTGAAATTGCTGAAAAAAACAGGGTATGCCGTAGTTTTATTGGGCAGGGGTACTACGGAACCGCTATGCCTTCGGTAATAAAACGTAATATCTTCGAAAATCCGGGTTGGTATACATCCTACACGCCCTATCAAGCCGAAATTTCGCAGGGACGGCTCGAAGCATTGCTGAACTTTCAAACCTTGGTTACTGAACTTACGGGAATGGCGGTATCGAATTGTTCATTGCTCGATGAGGCTACCGCGGCGGCTGAAGCCATGAGCATGATGCTCGAAATGCGTTCGCGTCAGGCAGTAAAAGATGGAAAAAATAGAATGTTTGTCGATAGCCGGTTGTTTGCCCAAACTATCGATGTGCTAACACTGAGAGCTGAACCCATTGGTGTTGAGTTGATTATTGGCAATTTCGAAGAGGTAGAATTCAACAATAAAATGTTTGGAGCCATTGTGCAATACCCCGACAGAAACGGCGAAATACACGACTACAGAGCTTTTACCGAAAAAGCCCATCAACACGAAATTGCTGTTACTGCAGTTGTCGATTTGATGTCGCTGGTGTTGCTTAGCCCTCCGGGCGAGTGGGGTGCCGATTTGGTTGCAGGAAGCACCCAGCGCTTTGGCCTTCCCATGTTTTTCGGTGGTCCTCATGCCGGTTTCTTGGCCTCTACCGACGAAAATAAACGTAAAATGCCGGGTCGTATCATTGGCGTTTCAATCGATAAATTCGGTAATCATGCACTTCGCATGGCCTTGCAAACACGCGAGCAACATATTAAACGCGAAAAGGCAACGTCAAATATCTGTACGGCACAGGCACTGCTTGCTACCATGTCGGGAATGTATGCCGTATATCACGGACCCGAAGGCCTGAAGGCTATTGCTGCGCATATTCATGCTGCCGCTGCCGGCCTTGCACATTCACTCGGAAGTTTGGGCTATACAATTAAAAATACCGACTTTTTCGATACCTTACTTGTAGAATTACCTCAGGGCCTAAAGTCGTGCGATATTCAGGCACTAGCCAACGATAAGAATATTAACCTGAATTACATCAGCGAAAAGCTCTTGTCGCTTAGTACCGACGAAATTACTTCAATTGATGAAATCAATACCTTAATAGAGATATTTGCTTCAGCCAACAATAAACCTACTATTGTAATAAACAATTTGAACGGCAGTCTGCAATTCAATAACAGGTTTGTGCGTAAATCTGAATTTCTTAAGCAAAGTGTATTCAACGTGTTTAGGTCAGAAACCGAAATGATGCGGTATATAAAGAAGCTGGAACGGCGCGATATCGCATTAAATCATAGCATGATACCCTTGGGTTCGTGTACCATGAAGTTGAATCCGGCTACTTCGATGTTGCCATTAAGTTGGGATAAATTGGGAAATATTCACCCGTTTGCCCCTGCCGATCAATGGAAAGGATATAAGCAAATGATTGAAGAAATGGAGCACGATTTGGCAGTAATTACCGGTTTTGACGGGGTTAGTCTGCAGCCCAATTCGGGCGCTTCGGGCGAGCATGCCGGGCTTATGGTAATACGGGCCTATCACGCCGACAACAATCATACGCATCGCAATATTTGCCTGATCCCTTCATCGGCACACGGAACCAACCCGGCCAGTGCTGTTATGGCAGGAATGGAAGTGGTTGTAGTTGCATGCGACAGTAACGGAAACATTGATGTTGACGACCTTAAGGTAAAAGCAGAACAGCATAGCGAAAATCTTGCAGCTATCATGATTACATACCCATCTACCCATGGGGTATTCGAAAGCCGCATCCTCGAAATAATTGACATTGTACACCAACATGGAGGTCAGGTTTATATGGATGGTGCCAATATGAATGCTCAGGTTGGGTTAACAAACCCGGGTTTTATTGGAGCCGATGTGTGTCATTTGAATTTACACAAAACCTTTGCCATCCCTCATGGAGGGGGTGGCCCTGGTGTTGGTCCTATTGCTGTAGCAGCTCATTTAAAGCAATACCTGCCCGGTCACGTAATGTTGAAAACAGGTGGCGAAAAAGCAATTCACGCCGTGGCTGCTGCTCCTTACGGAAGTGCAGGTGTGCTACCAATAACCTATGCTTATGTAAAGATGATGGGCACCAGAGGATTGAAGAAAGCCACCGAAATTGCCATTGTAAATGCCAACTATATCGCGAAAGCTCTCGAAGGATATTATCAGGTGCTTTACACGGGAGAAACGGGTCGATGTGCTCACGAAATGATTCTCGATTGCCATAGCTTTAAAGAAAAATATGGGGTTGAAGCAGCCGATATCGCCCGACGCCTGATGGATTATGGCTTTCATGCACCCACATTGTCGTTTCCTGTTCACGAAACTCTTATGGTGGAACCTACCGAGAGCGAAAGCAAGCAGGAACTCGATAGATTCATCGAAACCATGAAATCGATTATGACCGAGTTGGAGGCGATTGCTCAGGGGAAATCAGATAAAACTGATAACCCGGTGAAAAATGCCCCTCACACCCAATTTGAATGCACCTCCGATGAATGGAACCATGCATACCTGCGTCAGCAGGCTGCCTATCCCTTGGCTTGGATTAAAGACAATAAATTCTGGCCACATGTGGCTAAAATCGACAACGGTTATGGCGATAGAAATTTGGTTTGTACATGCGATCCAATAGAAGCTTATATCAAATAATGAATGATGAGATATGCAAAAAGCTATGATTTTTGTCGTAGCTTTTTGTATCCCTACTTAAAATAATATCTGATTTTGTAGTGGTAATGAAAAATACAAAAGCATTTTATTACTTGTTTTTTGTTGTGCTGATTGGAATTTGTCAAGCCTGTGGTAGCATGAAATCGGATATAAAACAGTGGCTAAGCCTTCACGAAGATTTTATTGTTTTGGCCGAAAAAACAATTGCCGATATGCGTATTGATAGTGTAGAAGCCGTGAAATTGAACGAAATACAAGTAAACATTTCAGGCGAGGCTAATCGCATACGCGAACAATATGCGGGTGATGAGGAGAAAAAACTGGAGGCATTAAGCATCATGCGAGAACTGCACTCCGAAACTGTGTTCGACAGATACAACGAAGCCTTGCGTCGGCTGTACGATTGCGAAGGTTACGAGCTTCTTCAATAAATAGATGTTTTTGCCCGAACAAGCTTGTAACCGGGAGTTGTTCGTAGAAAAATACTGAGTGCAGCAGAACATGTTTTCCTTAAAGCGGTTATTAAATTATAAATAAGGAAACGATTATGAAAACAAAATACACTTTTATTCTGGCTCTTATTCTATTGATGCATTATACCGGCTTGAAAGCTCAGGTGAATGCGTATGCCAGCTTGCAGTCGATAAATGCAAATGCTACTGAACTTACTGTTTCTAATGTAAACGAAACATATGCACGATTCGAACAAGGAGGCTATGTAATGATTTATCACACACAAGGGGCGGTGGTATCGCGTTTTGGTAACAATAACACATTTGGGCGTATCGACCAGATTGGAAATACCGGTAGAATCGAAATTGCCAAAGTGATTGGAATTGAATACGATGGACAAACCCCGAAGCTACTTCTACTCGAAAAACCAATTGAATTTTTGCCCGACCTTAGCCTTAACGGAATGGTACAGGTTCTAAGTTATCCGGTATTCAACAGTCTGGTAACTGTGTCCGACATCATTGCACTTCCGTGGGATGGAAACGTGGGAGGTATTGTAGCATTTGAAGTAGTTGGTAAATTGGTTCTTAACCATAACATTTTAGCCGACGGATCAGGTTTTAGAGGAGGTGATGTAAGCGCGAACAACGGGGCTGCTTGTAATACCAGTTCGTGGCGAACTGCCGATAATAGCTTTGGTGGCAAGGGCGAAGGGATATTTCGGAACAATGTTGCCGAAAACACTTTTGCCATGGGAGCATTGAGCAATGGTGGCGGTGGCGGAAATATGCACAATGGAGGAGGAGGTGGTGGATCGAACTTTACGGTAGGTGGCAATGGTGGTTTTGGTTACGATTGTAATAACAACACACAGGGGCGTGGAGGGTATTCTTTATCGTCGTATATCGATGCAGATGCTTTTGTTGGGTATTTGGGAGGAGGCGGCGGAGGTGGCCAGCAAAACAACAATTCCGGTACCGCAGGTGCTTCGGGAGGAGGCTTAATTTTGATAAACTCCGATACTATTATTGTTAATAAACCGCAAATTAAGATATCAGCCAACGGAAGTAATGCTGCTGATACACGGGGCACCGGCAACGACGGAGCAGGTGGAGGCGGAGCAGGCGGAAGCGTTTTCGTGGTTGCTCAGAGTATTGAATTTAACTCACAGCAGGCAGCAAGCCTAAGTATGAGTGTGAATGGTGGCAATGGCGGAAATGTGATTCATCCTGTATCGCACGGGGGTGGTGGCGGCGGTGCCAGCGGAGTGATTAAAACCTTTGGTTTCGACCCCGCATTAATTTCGGAAATTAATACTGAGACCCTTCCGGGAAGAGCCGGAACTGATGACAACCGCAATGCACGAAATTCGGCAAGCAACGCAGTGTCTGCAAACGGACTTATTGTTTTTGGTTTGTCGGAGGCTGATGTGTTGCCGGTTGAATTGCTCGAACAAAAAGTGAAGTGCACAGCTACCGGTGCCGAGATTATTTGGGCAACAGCCAGCGAAACAAACAACAACTATTTTAGAATTGAATCATCAACCGATGCGGTAGTATGGAAGTTTGTAGCCGATATTGCGGGAGAACTGAATTCGAAGCAACCGAGAAATTACAATTTCGAAGATAATAGCATAAATCATAACGAAACCACCTATTACCGCATTCGACAAACCGATATCGATGGCAGCTATCAGTATTTCGATGTGCTAAGTGTGTTGTGTATGCTCGAAAACAACCAGCTGGCCATTATTGGTGCGAGCTCTTTACAAGGTGCATTGAATGTGTACATAAAAACAAATGGTTTTGCACCACTAACGGCCACACTTACCGATATGTCGGGAAAAGTACTGCAAACACTTACTCTCAACAGCCTCGACGAAGGTGGTCAAATGCTGAGGTTTGAAACAGCCATTAACAAAGGTGTGTATATTATTACGCTAACTCAGAACAACGAGCGTGTGTCGAAGAAAGTGTATCTTGATTAGTTATTTTACCTCGAACTGATCGAAGAACTGGTTTTCCTCGGCGCTACCCGTACTTCCTGCTATCCACATTTGGTAATATCCATCGTTGTATAAAATTGATCTATAACGTATAGTAGTTTCTTGGCGATTGGCAGATATTTTCCAAGTATATTCAACACCCTCGGTTTTGTTGTAAATAAAAGACCCCGGATTGCCAACCTGTTGTGCACCAAGATTCTTTCTGAAATTTTCGGCCCATATTTTTGCAGTAGCAGGGCGCTGACTAGCTTGTTTTATCTGACTTGTTAGGCTCTTGTCGAGTATTTCGGCTTTTAAGGTGTATTCGGCTCCTTTGTATCGTGCTGTTAAACTTTGGGTTTTTTGATCGAAAACCGGTTCGGTTGGAAAAACTGTAGAAACGCCTTTTACATTTTCGGTTTCGAATCGTTTCCATGTAGCTGGGGCAAATTCCAAACATTTATCTTCGGGAACCAGTTCCAATGCCTCCAGTTCTTTTTCTTCGCGGTATTTTCCGAGCGACATATCAACAATCTTAAGTTTCCCATTGTAATAGGCTACTTGTATCCTCGAAAACTTTCCTCCTGTTTTTGCATAATAAGTAATTGAGTGGCTTGTTTCCCGTTTAGCCTGCTCCTTTACCTGAGGATAATCACAGTAGGTGTCTTTATACGAGCCACGATCGGCATGAGTAAAACTAAGGATGCTTTCAATTAAATCTTCGGCTTTGTCACTCAAAATGAAATCTCCACATTTACTAAAGTAATTTGGAGACAGGTAGGTCCATAAGTATTTCCTGATTTCGTCTTTTCCGGCAGTGCGTAAAAAGCGATGCGTAAACCAAATCATTTCTTCGCCAGAATTAAACTCGGGAACTACTATTTCGGGTAATTTGTTATACTCATCGCTGGCGTGTTCTATCATATATTTCATGCCAATGGTGTTGCACTCCCAAAAGGAAAGCTCTTCGGGTGTAAGGTCTGTGGAACTTAAAGGCATGCTTTTTTTATCGCCTTTGTAACCACCTTCAATACCCATGGTATTCCATGGCTGATTCAGTCCATCGCGCAACAAAGTCAGTTCAAATATATCTTCATATTTTTCAAGTTTTTTACTATTTCCATTTACGGCAGTGTATGCTACCTTTACCTTGAGTTTTACACGTAATCCGGAGTACTCACCCGGATAAAAGAAATGGTCGCAACCATTGAATGGATATTTTTCAGTAATAATTTCTTTTACACCATCAAACTCTGTTAACCTGTTGTACCAATAGCTTTTAAAAAACCTCAGTAGATCCGATTCAATAATTTTACTTACGGTTCCCAAATCGGGGGGATTGGGAACTCCAGTAAGCCATCTGCCAAATGTTGTATTCGAATTAAACACATACTTTCCTCCCAGTTTATCGTAGCGAGTTTCAACAGTGCGACGGTAGGTAATGTTATAGCCCTCAATCACTTTATTATCGCTCACCTAGGTAAAATAAACTTCGTAGGGTATATTGGGTATTACCGATTTGTCGACTTTACTAACCGGAGAAATTCCTCTGTCTACAATATTATGAGCCGAATAGTCTCTTGCAACATCTGCTTTTACTTGCGAAAACGGAACCTGAGCCATTAAACCCAGTTGACTTGCGAAGGAACACAAAACGAGAAAATAAAGTTGAATTTTTTTTATGATTATCGGGTTTTAGTTACATGTAAACAAATATATCGAAAAACTCGTGTATTGATTTAAGATTTCGTAGTATTTGAATTGTCATTTTTACAATAATTGTAAAGTAGTTGATTATGAGCGCAATGATATTGTTAATATATAGTTTCGGTAATCTGTATTTGTAATTTTGCAAGGTGAGGCTTTCCCTTGATAGATAATTTCTTATTATTTCAGTGCGCAAAGCAAGTGTCATTTTTCGAAATTATTCCAAAAACTTATTTACTTTTACGCCTTTAAAACGCTATTGGTTTGTTATGGTTTTCAGCAGCGCCATTTTCTTGTTTTATTTTCTGCCTGTATTTTTGGTAATTTACCATGTAGCGGGTCATAACCATAAGAATTTGTTGGCTTTGCTGGCCAGTTTGTTTTTTTATTCATGGGGTGGCCCAACTTTTATTTTTATAGTACTAGCCTCAATGATTGTTGATTTCGGCATTGTGAGGCTAATGCAAAATTACGATAAACAGAGTCGTCGAAAATTACTCATTTCTGCCTCTGTGGTTCTCAATATTGGGCTACTGGCTTATTTTAAATATGCCAATTTTTTTGTTGAAAATGTAAATTTGCTGCTTGAATCAATGGGCGTACAGGCTCTTGAGTGGATAGAGGTAGCCTTGCCCATAGGGATATCGTTTTTTACATTTCAAAAACTGAGCTATTCTGTAGATGTGTACCAAAGACGACATAAGCCCTTAAACAGTATTGTCGATTATATGCTTTTTGTTTTGCTGTTTCCTCAGCTTATTGCCGGACCTATTGTACGTTACAACGAAATTGCCGATCAATTAACAAATCGCACAGCCAATTATACCCACCACATGCGATTTAGCGGCATGTTGCGTTTTTGCATCGGACTTGCCAAAAAATTGCTCATTGCCAATACATTAGGCAAACAGGTAGATGTTGTTTTTGCTATGGAAGCCGCAGAGATCAGCACCGGAATGGCTTGGGTGGCCATTGTTGCCTATTCGTTTCAGATATATTTCGATTTTTCGGGATATAGCGATATGGCAATAGGTATAGGAAGAATGATGGGGTTTAAATTCCCCGAAAACTTCAACAATCCATATATTTCGCGAAACATTACCGAATTCTGGCGACGTTGGCATATTACACTGGGGCGCTGGATGCGCGATTATTTGTATATCCCCTTAGGAGGAAACCGTGTGAATAGCAAAGCCCGATTGTATTTCAATCTGGCTGTTGTATTTGTGATTTCGGGTTTTTGGCACGGAGCGGCATGGACTTTTATTATTTGGGGTGCATGGCATGGGTTGTTTTTAATTTTCGACAGAATATTTCTAATTAAATTTACCGATAGAATTGGGAAGATTCCTTCGATTGCGCTCACCTATTTTATTGTGTTACTCGGATGGGTGGTTTTCAGGGCAGAGAGTTTTGGTTTCGCTATCGATTATATTGGGCGTATGTTTGCTTTCGATGGTAAAGACTTTGTATTGTATCTCGACAATAAATTTTGGTTTTGGCTGCTGGGTGGAGCTGTATTTGCATTTCTTACTATTACTGCTGTTGGAAGAAAAATTGAGCAGTTTTTCTTCGAAAAGGAACACACCCGAAAAGAAGTGTTCCCAGTTTTTGCAGTTTGCATAATCTTGCTGCTGTTCTCGTCGGCAAGCATTGCATTGGGGGGCTTTAATCCGTTTATTTACTTTAGATTCTGATGAACCGAATTAAAAAATATGCATATCTTATTTTTATCCTGCTCTTGCTAGTGCCGGTAGCACAGCGTTTTTTTAAGGTTTTTACAATAAAACCATTGAATCATGAAGCGGAAGTTACCTACTATCCCGATTTCTATTTTCAAACCTGGCTGAACGGAGATTATCAGCTATTCACAGAAGCATATATCAATAACAATTTTGGATTCAGGCCTTTTTTGGTGCGACTTATCAATCAATTCGACTTTTCGGTGTTCAGTAAATCGAATGGAAGAGATGTAGTGGTGGGTAAAGACCGACACTTGTTTTTTTCGTATAACATAGAATCGTATCTGGGAATTAACCATATGTGCCGCGATAGTATGGAAATGATTATGCAGCGCACAGCCCAAATGATTGATACGCTTAAAAACCATAATATAGAGTTGCTTTTTGTTATTGCTCCCAGCAATGCCTTTTACTTTAGCGACAAGTTGCCGGCTGCCTATAAAAAGATTAAGCCACAGCCCAATCAATATGAGTTTTACAGAGACAAAGCATTGGAATTTGACATGAATTTCATCGATTTCAATAAGTGGTTTCTTGATATGAAGGATACCGTGCAGTATCCTCTTTTCCCAAAATATGGAACCCACTATACTTACTATTCGGCAGCTATGGTGGCCGATAGTATGGTGAAGTATATGGAGCATATAAGCGGAAGCGATTTCCCCGATATTATTTTCGATTCGGTTAACATTGAACCTGTGCACGATCTCGAAAACGATTTGGGGCAGTTGGCCAACTTGTTGCTTCCTCTCCAACGTGAATTGTTGCCATGGCCGGTGCTTTCGTTTGACACAGCCGGTAAAACCAGACCCCGCGTACTTACGGTAGGCGACAGTTTCTACTGGCCTGTGGCCAATTTGCAAATCCCCAATCAAGTGTTTACCGGACTCGACTATTGGTTCTACAATACTACAGTTTGGCCGCAAAGTTTTAGTAATTACACTTTAGCGAAAGATATTAGTCTTGGCGAAAAACTAAACAATCTCGATTTTATTGTTATTTATAGTTCAGCAACCTTGTTGTACACCCACATGTACGGATTTATCGACAGGCTGTATTACTATTATTGTGAACCCGAAACATACGCACGACAATATTATGCCAGATATTATGCGCAGGCCTACACAAAATGGTTCTACGCAATATTGGCAAGCGAGGAATGGAAAGAACAGATAAAAGAGAAGGCAAAACAAAATCACCGAAGCTATTATCATCAAATTCATGTTGACATTGATTGGATGATAAACAACTCAAAGCCCTAGAAGTAAAATATAAAAGACTTTTTTGTTGAACTAGAAGGCATGATATTGTGCCTTGTTTGTATTTTATTCAATTTGTATTATTGTGCTTTCGCAATAGCCATCGCCGTTGCAAATTTTTAGTATATATTGTCCGACAGATAAGTTTTCGGTGTTTATTTTAAGGAATGCGTTATTGACTTCGATCTTAACGGATACTTTTTCTCCAATAATATTATACAGATTAATTTGCAAATCAGAGTTAGAAGCATTTGGGTTAATTTCCAAATAGAAGTTGTTGCTGGCTGGATTCGGATATACCTTGTATTGTACGGTTTGATTATTGTAGACTTCCGGTTGTGATACCGAAACCAGACTGTGGTCGAATATTTCTACCATAAGCAGGCCTGAATAAAAATCGGAAAGGTAAATGGTCCCATCATTACCAAGACGCACTGAACTGTTACCACTTCCTGCTATTCCGAAGAATCCTCCACTGCCTCTAAAGTATGCCAGCTCTGTGCCATCATCAATATCTATTATCATTAATCCATCATTACGATAGGAGGCATACAGTAGTGAGTTAAGTATTGCGGCTCCTGAAGCTACCTGACCGACATTGTGTGTAAAACTGTTCAGCAGAGAAAACTCGCTACCTGTAAAATTATACCACCTGAATTCGTTCCCCATTCCAATGGCAACTATGTTATTTTCAACGGCAACTGCATCTATTATGGCGTTGGTGTTTTCTGCAATAAGTAAGTCGGCAATTATATTTATATGCCCACCAATAATTTTTGCTGCTATTAGATGCAGTTCGGCATTTTGTGCAAAATATGGAGCAGTTCTTAAGCCAAAAAATACAATACTATCAGCAACAGCAATTGACGTTGCTTCATTGTTTATAAGCATGTTGTCGGTGAAATTACGTGTATTGGGGTCGTACACCGACAAATAAAACGGAGAAAGCAGCCATACCCCTCGCCCAATAATAATAAAATCACCATCGGGTGTTTTTATCCGATTCATTTTAACTACTGCCGGTCCCAGACTGTCGTTGTCGGTCAGCTCGGGCTCACCACCATCAAACCAGGGTTTCAAGTTATAAATATCACCGCTGCCTAGAAACATAATAGTGTCGTCGATAAATTCGAAATCAGAGACAAAAAAGTGGCCAGCCCCCGGAATATATTCATGCATGATAATAGCATCGGTATCGTACCCGTGTTGGTGCATTAGGCTGTCACTTAAATAGGCTGCGATTCCCCATCCTTCGTGAGCAACATATATCGTGTCGCCGTGTACTTTTGCCTGTTGCACCCACCCTCCTGTCGATCGTAAGGCAATGGTGTCAAGCGGATTGTTAATATCAGATATATTGGTAACCAGCAAGCCCAGCCATTCGGAAGCCACAGCCATATAATCGGTTCCATGCATCAGGGCAATATCAAAATACCATGCTCCACTGTGAAAGAATCCTAAATAATCAAGAGGTTGTTCGGGCAAATTTGTGGCATCGTACACCGGTACCATCGAGAGATGAGACACTCCCAAATCAACAAGGCAATTGGTAACCAAATACACAGTGTCGTTTCTAGAATCTATGTTCAAAAAACTGACACTGGAAAACAATGGTAACCCATAAATAGTAACTGTATCAACTGGCATTACTTCACTGCCGGTGAAATGACAGGCAAAAAAGTTAGCACTAAGACCTGCCGTAGTACTGCCCGCACAAACATATATTATATCGCTTTTCAGATCGGCAAACTGAACGCGTTCCACATTGTTCAGCAGACTGTCTTCCCAAAATGCGAGTCTGGTATAGGGAAACTGTCGATCGTAGATACTAAGCCTACCTTGATTGAATGGATCTAATATTTTCCCGATAGCAATATAATTATCGTTGAAATCGATGCATCTGGCGCCTAGCTTCATATTCAACGGTGCATCTCCAATTACGAAAGCATTGGTATGATTAACAATGTGATGAAAACTTCCCATATGATATCGAACTACTTTTACATCGTATTTGTCGGGAATATACAGGGTGTCGTTCGACCTAACAAAATCTGAAACATCTCGTGAAAATAAACCCGTAGGAATATAAAGATCAATAATGGTGAGACTGTCGGAACCGAAATCAAGTGCATATAAACCATCGTTGGTTGCAGCAGCAAACAACGTGTCGCCATACAAATCGGTATGGTTTATGGGTTGAAGAAAAGCACGTTTTGCAATTGTTTGGGGAGATGAGGGGTTGGTCATGTCATATACCCATAGGCTTGCTCCGCATCCCACTATCAATTTGTTTTGCTCCTCAATCCAATGAACATGGTGGGCGGCTCCTCCAGGTGTTTGACCAATAAGTTGCAGTGTATCGGGTGTTTGTGCTTTAAGGTAAATAGAGATAGAAATCAGCGATAGAGACATAAGATATTTAAGAATACAAATTGTGGGTGTATTCACAAACAGTTTACATGAATTATTTCTCATAGTGCTTACAATATGTTAACAAATTGTCAGATAGGTATTTAGCAAATATAAGATTATTTCGAATAGAAAACAATCTAACGTATTAGTTATTTAATACTATGGCAACTATTGAAGTCAGTTTTGTTTAAGTCGATGACACAGATTGCATCAATCGTCTTCATTTACCCGTTTCTGAGCAGCAAATCTCTCTATAAGAATATCGTCGTATTCATCGGCTTTTTTTATGAGATTTTGTAGTAGTTCAACACCCGATTCTATGCTTAAATCGTCTTCGTAAGAAACAAACGAAAGCAATACGGTTTGATTATTTACGCTGAAAACCAGCCCTTCGTTATCGTAATTTTCGCGAAGCATAAATTCATACAGGGGCATGATATTTTCTTTGGGGAGATTGCACAGCCATGCATCGGCAACAATAAAACGACTTTCGCTGTTGTAAATCAGTTTTATGGTAGCACTGCCTTCTTCTATTTCCCACAGGTTGTAACCGGTACGTGTTTCTTTAACATTGCGCCCCATTCTTTCTATCATTTGTTCAATCTTTTGGGCTGCACCGGCGGGTATATATGGCTTCGGATTAATATGCTCGTTGTTTATTGCTGCACCACAATTAGAACAATAGTTTCCATCGATTAAGGCTTCGGAGAGAATTTTTTTACACGAGCGGCACCTGATGGCTTTCTGTAGGCCCAATAGAGCATATTCTTCTAGCGATTCTATAACATATTGAGAAGGGAGAGAGAAACCCAGACTTTCGCCTTCGGCAATAATAAATGTGTTTACCCCTGCAATTTCGCCCTTTTCGTTTACGAGTGGTCCCCCGCTGTTGCCTGCATTTATGGCTGCATCTATTTGAATGTAAGCAATTTCGTTGTAAAAACGCTGTGCTTTCGACACGATTCCCTTGGTAGCCGTATATTTTAATCCGTACGGATGCCCAATGGCAATGACGCTGTCGCCTTCGGTAACAGGAGCAGTAGCCAGTGCTGCCGATTCAATGGTAATGGCATGGGGAACTTCGAGAAACGCCAAATCGAATAAAGGGTCGAAGTACAGAACCCGGGAAGTTGTTTTTTTGAAATCGCGACCGCTGATCAACACTTCGTCGCATCCTTCAATAACATGAAAATTGGTAATAAACAGGTTGTGCTCTTTGTTGTAGAAACCGGTTCCGCTACCATAAGGGGTGGCTATCTGAATAATTACATGTTTGTAATGGTCGTATATATTGGTCATGATTCGCTATTTTGAAAAGTTTAAATATGTCATTTCGTTCAAGTAAGTGTACAGAAATTCGTTCATATTACGGTATTGTATTTTGTTCGTCAGCATTTGTAACTTGGGGAAATCCTTTTTATGGGTATTGATAATCCGTTGTGTTTCTTTCTCAATAGCCGGAACATTGAATTTACCGCTAGCCTTGTTATAATACTCGGCAGTTACACCCATTTCTTTGAAAAAGTCGTTATGCAACACATTCGACAGCAGAGCCAGCATCTCGAATGTGGCAGGGTACATGCCAAAACTGAATGCCGAGTATCCTATGGTATATTCATAAATTGATTGTACTACATCGTCGTAGCGATTGTTGTAGTACCAGTCGGTATTTTTAAATTGGTCGAGCACAAATTCATAGAATGTTTTGTGAGACGTAGCCGACACGTATCCGAACACGGCTTTAATATCGTAGAACTCTTTTTTTAAATCTTCTTTATCACGGCTTGCCAGCTTTTTTAGTTCTTCAATCATTTGACGATTGCGCTCAACGGGTGTTTTGCCGTCGTTGGCATTGTAAATGCCGTTAATTTTTTCGATATCGTTTAGAATACTACCCTGCGGAACCAGCAGATAGTCGATGCGGAAAATGAGCGCCAGTAAAATATATGAAATTGCCCCCGACATACGGTCTTCGTTCAAGGCGGCAATACGTTGCATGTCTTCGTTTATCCAGCGTATCATGTAGTTGTATCGTGCTTCAACTATGGCATTGTTGGGCATTGTTACATGCGACACATCGATGGGCTCCAGCATAGGGAATTCGTTGATGAGGACATCGTCGAGTTTATCGGCTTTCAGAGCCAGTTCTTTGAGCGAATAATACAGTTTGTTGGGAGATGCGTCAATGGTTTTGCTGGTAAACTTCAGATACACCACATTGTCTTTTACGGCAAAACGGTTGTACTGCAAACTAAAGTTATAATTCATCAACTTACGCAGAAAGGCAATACTGGGTGTTTGGTAAGATGCTATACGTGTTTCGGCTGTCACGGCATCATTTGTCGCAATGCCTTTGATTACTTTTGACCCCTGGGTGATTTCGAATTCAACGCTGTATTCGTTTCGAGTTACTTGAAGGTTCTCGATTGCCGGATCTTTCAAATACAGACAGAGTTGATAGACCGAATCGAGGTATTTTTTTTCTTCGAAAAGTTTTTTCGACGTATCCCAGGCTTCAAGTTGCTGTGGCTTTTTGTTGATATCAACATACCGGCCGGGCGTAAAAACTTTTGTTTTTGCATCGGCAACGGGAGGTCCCGATTTAAATAGCTTGTTAAATAACGACATAAGTGTATAAATATATGATTAACTTCTGTTTCTTTCTATTCCCATTCTTTACGCTTGTTTTTATCCCAAAAGAACGGACCGGTGCATGGGTCGCATTCAAATTTCATCACTACCCCAATGCTATAAGCCCAATCTTCAAATCGAATGTGAATGTATGCAAGATCGACGCCTTGCGAAAAGGCCGAGCCGTCTTCGAGTTTACCAGTGAATACTACTTCGTAGAAGTTGTCGTAACCGGTATATTTCATTTCTATTTTTTTTATTTTCAGCAACACAGGTTTGTCATCATCGCAGCAGGCACACCATAACAGGGCTTTTTTAACTTTGTTTTCTTTCAGATATTTTATGGTAGCCTCGGCTTCTTCTTTGGTTACCCATTGCAATTGGTCGGCTACAGCATATTGCAACACAAACACAAATGCGATTGTTGTTAAAAGAAGTTTTTTCATTGTTGAATTGTTTAGGATTAATCAAATAAAAAAGAGGGTACAACCCTCTTAATAATATTATTATTGCAACCCATTTACTAATTGGTTGTGGTGAAACTATGCACAATATATAATTCGCGTGGTGTAACACTGAGAACAGGAATGGGAGATCCATTCAACATTTGTGTGGCATACGAGCCCAGCAGCAAATTCGACAATGCCGAGGTTTGTTCCGTCATAATCGCAATCAGGTCGGCATCGATGGTTTTTGCATAGTCGATAGTAATTTCGGTAATGTTATCGCCAACCAGCAGGCTTTTTTCGTAGCGAATTCCCTGCTCATCGAAGAATTTACGAATCTGACGACTGTAAAGTCGCAATTTGTTATGAATACCTTCGTTGGTTGTGGAAGTCACTTTCACAATGTGTACTTCGGCATCGAAAGCTTTTGCCAGTTTGGCAACCAATGGAACTTTTTCGCGGGTTTCTTTGGTAATGTCAATAGGGAGAACAATCTTTTTAATTTCTCTAATATACTGGCAGTTGGTAATGCTTATCACAGGGCGCTGTGTTGCCTGTATCATCCGGTAGGTGTTGCTGCCAATAAAGAAACTGCTAAAACCCGATGTTCCGTGAGTGGAACAGATGACCATAGAATTGTTGAAAGCTTCAACTTGGGTAGCTACTTCTTCATATACGCGACCGCGTTTTACTATATACGTAAAACTACACTCCTGACATAAGTCTTTGCGATGTTCGGCAATGATTTTTTCTAACTGTTCGTTAATCTTTTCAATCTGATTCTCAATTTCGGCATAGAAGAAACCGCCTTGCTTTTTAACCACATGAACCAGTTGAATGTCAGCTCTGAACTTGTTTGCAACTATAATTGCCAACTTGAGACCGCAGATTGACTCTGACGAAAAATCGATGGGTACTATTATCTTTTCCATTATGTAATATAAATTTGAGGCTAAATTAAAAAAAGAAACTCGATTTAACTAATTTTACACTATAATTTTTATCATGAGTTTTTATGATTCTGGTTTAGTGGCACATGTAATAGGTGTGATGTCGGGTACATCGCTCGACGGACTTGATTTGGCAGCCTGCTCCTTTACAAGAAATTCGGGTAAATGGCGGTTCTCAATCGAAGCAGTAAGAACCGTGGAATATTCCAGTGAATGGAGACAATCTCTGGGCACTGCACATCACCTGAATGCGGTTGATTTACTACAGTTACATTTTCGATTTGGCCGATATGTAGCCGATTGTGTGAACATGTTTATTTCCGATTACAATTTGACAAAAGAACAGTATGCTGTTGCAAGCCATGGTCACACGGTGTTTCATCAACCCGAGAATGGGCTTACCTGCCAAATAGGCAGTGGCTTGCACATATCTCTGGTTACGGGAATGATTTGCATTAACGATTTTAGAACTGCCGATGTAGCAATGGGCGGGCAGGGTGCCCCTTTGGTACCTGCAGGTGATGAACTGCTTTTCGACGAGTACAATGCATGTCTTAATATTGGAGGCTTTTCTAATTGCTCCTTTCGCAAGAATCGGGGAAGAATCGCATTCGACATTTGCCCGGCTAATATTGTTCTTAACGCTTTGACGGAAAAAATCGGAAAATCGTTCGATGAAAACGGCTGCATGGCTGCTACAGGTATGGTGCGTTCCGATTTGCTCGAAACTCTCAATGCCCATGGCTATTTTAAATTGTTACCTCCAAAATCGCTTGGGCGCGAATGGGTCGATGAATTTGTAATGCCTTTACTAATTAAGTCGAAATACGAAATTGCCGATTTGCTGAGAACCTACGTTGAACACATAGCCATTCAAATATGCCAATCGCTTGCCGGATATAATAATATTTTGGTTACAGGTGGCGGTGCTCACAACAGCTTTTTGATGAATAGAATGCAACATTTGTCGGGTTCTGCTTTTGTGGTTCCCGATTCATCGCTTGTCGATTTTAAAGAAGCGATTGTATTTGCTTTTCTTGGATTGCTTCGCTTGCGTGGTCAAGATAATGTGCTGGCCTCGGTTACAGGAGCTCCACGAAACCATTGTTCCGGCCTGGTACATCTGCCTCCGATATTCTCAACAAACCTACGTGAATAAAACTCCTGTTATTCTCACTTTCGTTGTGTTAGCTTTTGAGTAAATTTACCACAAAGCAATAACAACAATGTGTGACGAAACCGTACTGAAACAATTATTCCGAAAAAAATTCGGCTTCGAGGCCGAAACCTTATTGCCTCTAAGGCAATCGGGATCGAACCGAAAGTATTATCGTTTAAATAGCCAGGGGCAAACAGCCATTGGAACCTATGGCTGCGACATTCACGAAAACCGTGTTTTTTTTTACATGAATTCGTTGATGCAGAAACAGGGTATAAAGGTTCCCCTGTTGTATTTGATGAGTGATTGCGAACACTACTATCTGCAAGAAGACATTGGTGACGTTTCGCTGTTTTCGGTCCTCTCACAGTATCACAGCGATGGAGTTTTTTACAATACCGAAATCGAAAGATTTTTTCGTGCTGCCATCGAAAATTTGGTTCGCATTCAGCAAAGTCTCACACCTGTAACCGATTTCTCGAAGTGTTATCCCTATAGCGAATTTGGAATGGAGTCGGTGCTGTTCGACATGAGGTATTTTGTGTTTTATTTTGCCAAAATTTTTGATATCGGTTTCAACGAAATGGCACTGGAGAAAGAGTTTCAAACTTTTGCCGGCAGCATTGTAACATCGGGAGATCGATGTTTTATGTATCGCGATTTTCAGAGTAGGAATATTTTTATACACCACAATGCGCTTTGTTTTATCGATTATCAGGGAGCCCGACTGGGTGTTCCGCAATACGATCTTGCTTCGCTGCTATATCAGGCCAAAGCCTTGCTGCCCGAACAAAACAGGCGGGAACTTCTCGAATATTATTTAGATGTTGCCGGACTGTCTGCTGACAGTAAAAGGAGCGAGTTCCGGTTGAAGTTTTATCGTGTGTTGTGTTTGCGAATGATGCAAACTCTTGGGGCTTATGGTTTGCGAGGTATTATTGAACAGAAAGCACATTTTTTGCAGAGCATACCTGCAGCAATCGATAATCTCAGTACAATGCTGCCTTTGTTCGGCATCGAACGAGATTTTCCCGAAATGCATAACTTGCTTATGCGGGTTTGCGCCATCGATGGGATTGAGCGGGGTCACCAAAATGGTAAATTGCAGGTGCTGGTGTACAGTTTTTCTTATAAGAAAGGGGCACCACGCGATTATAGTGGTAACGGTGGAGGATTTCAGTTCGACTGCCGCGGAATCAACAATCCGGGGAAGCATGAAGCTTTTGCTATGTTAACCGGTATGGATTCAGAAGTGCAGGATTATTTAAAACGTAACACAAATGCCGACAATTTTGTGGAATTGGCCTTCGAAATGGTAAAACACAATATCGACACGTATCTTAACCGTGGCTTCTCAAGGCTGATGATTGGTTTTGGTTGTACCGGTGGCCGACACCGAAGCGTTTATTGTGCTGAACAACTTGCCGCTGGTATTGCCCAAAAATATAGCACAAGCAATATTGAGCTCGTGCTGTGGCACAAAGAACAACATAAACGCCGCCAATTGCTTTAGTCGACACGGGTTAGCTTAAGCATATTGGTTTTTTCTTTTTTCGACATGGGTGTACTGCCTACGTGTATCACTAAATCATCTTTCTTCAGAATTCCATGCTCTTTAAGTACTTGTATTGAATGTGCAATGGCTTCATCAATGTTGTTATACAAAGGAATGCTGTAAGTTTTAATTATTCCCCACAGCAATGGCAACCTGCGCAGCAAACGTTGATTTCCTGTAAAGGCAAAAATATCGGCTTTGGGCCTGTAGCTCGATAACTGGAAAGCGGTGTATCCCGAATAGGTGAATGTTACAATAGCTCTTGCATTGGTCTGCTTTGCCATAACACTGGCGCTGTAACACAGCGAATCGGGCAGAAAGTCTTCCGAAAACTCGTTCGGCTGATGCTGCAAATAGAAAATATCGTTGTTTTCTTCGGTGTATTCAATTATACTTTGCATGGCTTTAATCGACTCAACAGGGAAAGCCCCTACCGAGGTTTCGCCACTCAACATCAGTGCATCGGCACGGTCGATAACTGCGTTGGCACAATCGGTGGCTTCAGCACGGGTAGGCCTGAAGTTGGTAATCATGCTTTCAAGCATCTGTGTGGCAATAATCACAGGTTTGCCTGCTTTAATGCATTTTTCAACAATTATTTTTTGAATGGTCGGAACCTGATTGAAGCTGACCTCAACACCCAAATCGCCGCGAGCTACCATGATGCCGTTGGCTTCTCTGATGATGTTGTCGAGATCGCTGACGGCTTCCGGTTTTTCAATTTTGGCAATTAAATCGATTTCAGCATTTTTAGCTGCTATCATTTTCTTCAGCTCGTCTAAGTCGGAAGCATCTCTCACAAACGACAGGGCAATCCAGTCGACTGAATTTTCGATAGCAAACAACGCATCGGTTTTGTCTTTTTCGGTTAAACTTGGCAAGGCTATCTTTGTATTCGGCAAATTCACGCCTTTCTTTGAACTGATAACACCTCCGTTAATTATTTTAGCACGCACCGTGTCAGTTCCATTGGTCGATAACACTTCGAGCCTGATTTTTCCGTCGTCAATCAGTATTACATTGCCCGGTGCCGCTTCAGAGGCAAACAATTCATAATTTATGAAAACCTTTTCGGCGTTGCCAATGCATTCTTTCGTCGTAATCACTATTTCGTCACCATTGTTTACCACAACACCGTTGTTTTCAACATCACCAATCCTGATTTTTGGTCCCTGCAGGTCGGCTAATATTGCAATGTTCACATTCATCTCTTCTTCGAGTTCACGAATGATGCGTATGATTTCTTTTTTGTCTTCGTGACGGCCATGCGAAAAATTCAGCCTGAATACGTCGAGGCCTTCGTTAATCATCATTCTTAGCGATTCACGGGTTTGTGAGGCCGGGCCTAAGGTGGCAATAATTTTGGTTTTTGAGTCGGTAATTCCAAACATAGCGATATGGGTTTAAGTTAAAATCACTATAAAAATACATTTATTTTCGAAAAAGTATGTATGCCTCGTTGTGTTTTTCAAAATTTTGTTAATTCATACAGGCACCTGCAACAAATTTTTCACATAAAAGCGTGTAAGGCATCCCCGAAATATGAGCCAAAATATAAATACATCGTAATAGATATAAAATTGATATATTCTTTTGCAATAAATTCAAAAAATTGAAAATCGGTCTGATACGGAAGCATAAAAAGAACTAATTTTGATGCATTATTCAAATATCAAGAAATGAAAAAGTTATTATCATTAGTGCTGTTGATTTCGCTTTGCTATGTTGTATTTTCTGTGCCGGTGAATCATCAGGTCGCACGTCGTGTAGCCGATAATTTTATGATGCATCAGTCGGAGAAAGCAGGCCTTACCCAGTTTAAAAGTAATGAGGCTGTGATGAGTCCCTACATGTGGCAGAACAAGCTGATGTATTATATTATCAATTACAGCGAAGGTGGTTTTGTGTTAATCAGTGGCGACGATTTGTTCGTTCCGGTGCTGGCCTATTCATTCGATGAGACTTTTTACCCTGACAATATGGCTCCGGCTACTATCGACTGGATGCAGCAGTATATTCTTCAGATGCAAATGGCTTATGATGAAGGAGTAGATGCTCACGAACGTATTATTTCGTCATGGAAAGAATTGTATAATAATACTCAAACTGACGAAAAAAATTGCAAGGCAGTAACACAATTACTCACCACCCGTTGGAACCAAAACTATCCGTATAATATGTTTTGCCCATTCCACCCTTTGGGCCCGGGGCAGCGTTGCTATGCGGGCTGTGTGGCTACTGCCATGTCGCAGGTAATGAAGTACTATAACTATCCCGAAACAGGGCGTTTCGAAAAAACCTATTTCTGGGGCGACTATTTTACAGTCGATTTTGGTGCTACCACCTATGCATGGGACGAAATGAGCGATTTTGCTACATCGCTTAGTCGCGAAGCTATTGCCGAGCTGATGTATCATTGCGGAGTAGCTTCAAATATGAACTATGGCCACGATGGGTCGGGAACTCAGGTTGAGTTGGCCATGTTTGCACTAAAACACTATTTTCGCTATCGTGCCGATTGTGTTTTCGAAGAAAAAGATAACTACGACGATGAAACATGGAGATATATGCTTCAATATGATCTCGACATGAAGAAACCAATTATTTATCGCGGCACCAATAGCAATGGCGACGGTCATGCTTTTGTTTGCGATGGATATATGGACACTGCCTTTTTTCATTTTAACTGGGGCTGGGGAGGCTCCGGCAATGGATATTATTTTCTGGGTAACGCAAACCCCTCTATAAGTTTTTACTGGTATCAGGGCGCAATCCTCAATTTGAACCCGTATTGGGCTGCCTATTGCGATACGGTTGAATTCAGGCAGCAAGCATGGACAATTACCGATGGGAGCGGCCCCAATTACTATTGGAATAATTCATCCTGCACCTGGCTGATTGCTCCTGATTCTGCCGAAAAAATCGATTTGCATTTTATTAGCTTCATGACCGAACCCGAAAAAGATATACTATATGTATACGATGGCACCGACGACACAGCTCCTTTGCTGGGTAGTTTTTCGGGCTTCTCGCTGCCCTACGACTTGCAATCGACAGGTGGAGCCTTGTTCCTGAAATTTGTTACCGATGACGAAACTCAATATCTGGGATGGGAGGTTCAATATTCAGTGAACACCACTGCCGTGAACACTGCTCAAAAACCGAATATCAGCCTGTATCCCAATCCGGCTGCCGATAAAGTGCTGGTGAATCACGGCATCAATTGCCAGTCAATAGAAATTGTTTCGATGCAAGGGAAAAAACTGTGTTCTGCCGACCCCGGCGATAATTTCACTGAAGTGAACCTGCAAAACCTTGAGACCGGTGTGTATTTGTTGAGGTGTTCATTTAACAATGGAATCATTGTGCAGCGACTTGTTATCGAATAAACTATATCAGTTTAATAACCAATGCCGGTAATTGCCGGCATTTTTATTTGATATTGTTTAAAAACAAGTTTTTATCAGATTTAATGTTTTTTTTCAGCAATAAAAAAACTAATTTGCAGGTCTTATCAATACGCGTATATTATGATTAAAAACCTTGATTCTGTGTTTTCGAATATTGCCAACAGCTCGAAACGATCGGCAATTCGCGAAATATTAAAACTTACCCAGCGTCCCGATATCATTTCGTTTGCAGGAGGATTGCCTTCTGCTGCTTCGTTTCCGGTTGATGATATTCGCCGAATTAGCAACGATATTCTTAGCGAAATGGGATGCATGGCGCTGCAATACGGTACCACCGAAGGTTGTCTTCAGCTAAAGGACCAGTTAATACAGCATTATGCCAACGATGGTGTTCAAATTACCCGCGATACAGTGTTGATAACCACTTCGTCGCAGCAGGGACTCGATTTGGTAGCAAAAATATTTATTAACCCCGGCGATACCGTTATTTGTGGTCTTCCCTCGTATCTGGGAGGAATAAGTGCATTCAGGTCGTATGGTGCATTGCTCGAAGGGATATTGCTCGATGAACAGGGTATGCGATCCGATTTACTCGAGGCAAAGTTGATAGAGTTGCAGCATAAAGGGGTAAAACCTAAATTTATTTACATCATCCCCGACTTTCAAAATCCGGCAGGTATCACGATGCCGGTAAACCGTCGCCGCGAAATACTCGACATTGCCTACCGCTACGATGTGCTTATTGTTGAGGATTCTCCCTATCGCGAGCTGCGCTTCGAAGGAGAAGCACAGGACATGATGTATAAACTCGATAATACCGGACATGTTGTTACTCTTGGAACATTTTCGAAAATTCTTGCACCCGGATTCAGAACGGGTTGGGCATTGGGGCACGAAACTGTTATCGATAAACTGGTGGTGGCTAAGCAGGCAACCGACCTGTGCACACCGGCAATCTTACAATTGATTATTGCGCGTTATATGGAAGAAGGTTTACTCGATAAAAACCTGAAAACTACCATCGAAATGTATCGCGAAAAGCGCGACCTGATGTTGCAGTGCTTTAGAGAATATATGCCTAAAGGCGTCAGTTGGACAGAACCCGAAGGCGGTTTGTTTCTCTTTATCACATTGCCGCAACACATGAGTTCCGAAAAATTGTTTATGGTTGCTCTCGAAAATAAAGTGGCATTTGTATTAGGACAAACATTTTATTGCGACGGCAGTGGTCAGAATACCATGCGGCTGAATTTTTCGTTTCCTACCAAAGATCAAATTATTGAAGGAGTTAAGCGTTTGGCTCAAGCAATAACAGCTTATCAGGATTAGCAATAGGAAAATTTTTTGCAAAGCCTTCGCTGTATTGGCACCGTTGATTTTAGTAATCGTACGATTTCTTATTGAAAAGTATGTAGCCTATGTGGAAGAGGTAGTATAAGCGGCTGCCATCTTTATGATAGTAGTGTGTGCTAATAGAAGCAGGTCCAAGAGGGGTATTGTAAACAAATGTTGCAGCCGCCATTGGATAGAAGTGTTTCAGCGGCTCGCTGTAGTATGCTTTAAATACCTGATTTCCAATGTCTTGTTTTAGTATTTTTTGGTATGGAACAAAGAGATATGCTTCCAATCGGATATCGATGCGTTTGGTGAATTTAATAATGCCTTTAAGCCCTCCGGCAGCATATATATTGGCTCTGAAGTCTTCGAGGTAAAGAGTCTTACTATGTGGTGTGGGATAGAAGCCTTGTGCTGCAATTACCGAAGAGGTATAATTACTAAGCAGTCCAATATTGCTGGCCGACAACTCTCCATATAGTCCTAAACTGAAACGCGAATTCATTTCGAGGTACGATTCGTTGATTACCGAAATATGAGCCCAGGAATGTAGGCTTTGTGTGGTATCGCTTACCGAAGAGGTAGAGCCGGGATAATTGGTTTCTTTGCCCAGACTATACGAAATGCCGATGCTTCTGAAATTACCCTTATTGGCGTATTGCTTAAAATTAAGAGTGCTTTTTTCGCAGGCTGCAAAAAAACGAACGAAACTCATATCGGTTATATCAGCTGTGTCGGTTTGCAGAAAGTTATTCACCTGAAAGTAGTTGTCGCTCAACATTCCCATATTACTACCAACCATAAGTTTGTTTTTACGGCCAAGTGGTGCAATTAGCTCAGCACGAGCATGGTAATCGTGGTGTATCAGATATGGTGGTTTCAGATCTTCGAAAAATGTTTTCGAGTTACTCTTATAGTAATCCCACCTGTTCAAGGTGCCCGAAAATTTAACTGTAAACGGATTTTTGCCCGGTATATCGATGCGCGACGAAAGATGCAACGAACTGTACAAGCGTCCGAAATACAGATTTCCATTCAGAAAAATAGAGTTTTTCCCCAATAATTTATAATTCACACCAATAAATGCCATGTTGGCAAACCCCGACGATACATTTCCGCCCAATAGCAAATCGTAGCGATTGGATTTTTTTACGTTGAGATGCATATCGAAATATCCTGTTTCGGTATTGTAAATAGCCTGAGGATGAGCCGATTCTATCTGATTGTCTAATACCAACCGGTAGTACTTCGAACGAAACATATCTAAGTCGAGCAGCTTCTTGTTTTGTTTTAAACTGAATTCCACATATTTCTTTTCCCATTTGTCAATACCGTGTGTTACAATGTTGTCGACTATTATTTGGGGTTGTTGTTTTTTGAACTCGTTACGCTTTTGTTCCACTTCAAGGGCAGTAACCCTCCTTTCAATTCTAGCGGTAATATCGGGCATTGTGTTCATCGTATTAATATAACCCAAAGTGCTCAGTTCCTGTAATCGGTGAAAGTCGAGCAAACCCACCTTGCCAAAATCTGTTTTTATGGTTATTCCCAGCGAATCTGGCATTTCTAGCGACAACTGTTCGTTCATAATCATGTTCTCGATTTGAAGCATGATGTCGTCTTCTTCGGGCAATTCGGTTTCGCTTGTAACAACACTGCCAATTATAATGTCAGGTTTAAAATCCTCAATCATTACATCGTACGGAAAATTGTTCACAATGCCCCCGTCGAATAACAATACCCCATCGATTGAAATGGGCTTAAAATAGAACGGGAAAGTCATCGAAGCTCTGATGGCCAGGCTCAAGTCGCCCTTGTCGAATACTACGGCCCGGTTACGGTGAATGTCGGTGGCAACACAACGAAAGGGCACAAACAAATTATCGAAATTGTATCCGGCTCCAGCACCGGCTGCCGAGTATATTTCGAGAATACCCAAATCCATGGGTTGATTGGGTACCAGGTTGGTAGGCAGCACCGGCACCAGCGACGAATCTTTTACCATAAATTTCAGACTGATCATTTCGGCATGTTCATCGTTTTTTTTGTAATAGAAATGGTATTCTTCGGGAATAACTCCATTATACCAGTTCTCAAATTCCTTGGTTTGCAATATGGCCTCCATTTCGTCGGGCGAATAACCTATGGCATACAAGCCTCCAATAATTGCACCTATCGATGTACCTGTGATATAATCGATGGGAATGTTGTTTTGTTCCAGTGCCCTTATCACTCCAATATGTGCAAGCCCCTTGGCTCCGCCTCCGCTTAGCACCAAACCTACTTTTTGTGCCTGTAGAAGTGGTGCCGAGCTACTCAACACCAGTAGAAATATCAGAAGTTTTCGGCACATTGTAGCGAACATATTGGTATACTGCAAAACTACCCTAAAAAAATGCAATTTACAACATGCGAAATCTTAGGTTTTGGTTAAATATGTTTTGATTCAGCAATTCTCTCCGGGCACCTCGATACCTACGGACTTCGAGTGATTCGCTCCCAAGAGCGAATCGTATCGAGAAGTCCGTAGTGTAACGCTTCTTTGGAACATTGTAATTCACCGGGCACCTCGGTACTTCCGCTAGGGCGGAAACTCGGTGTCCGGAGATTAACCGGACTTCGAGCGGTGCACCGAGTGAAATCGAGGTGTGGTTTTCGACCCTAAGGGAGGAAATTGTATCGAGAAGTCCGTAGTATAACACTTCTCTGGAACATTGTCATTCACCGGTCACCTCGGTACTTCCGCTAGGGCGGAAACTCGGTGTCCGGAGTTTGCCGGGCACCTCGACACATCGCTCGGTGTCCGTTTCGGTACAATCTCGTTCTTCTTAATAGTAGTCCCCAACAACAAAAAGGCAGCCTTCTGAGCTGCCTTTTTGAAAAATACAATGAATCATTGTTATTTCATCAGCAATGGAACCAGATCAACCACACGGTTCGAATAGCCCCATTCGTTGTCGTACCACGAAATGATTTTAACGGTACGGCCGTTGACCATAGTACAGCCGGCATCGAAAATAGAAGAGTGGGGGTTGTGAATAATATCAACCGACACAATGGGTTCTTCGGTATATTCGAGAATTCCTTTCAGTGGGCCTTCGGCAGCGGCTTTCATGGCAGCATTTACTTCTTCTTTGGTAACCTCGCGTTTCAGGTTGGCAACCAAATCGACCGACGAACCGGTAGGAGTAGGTACGCGCACAGCCATACCATCGAGTTTGCCTTTCAGTTCGGGCATTACTTTACCCACGGCTTTTGCGGCACCGGTAGTGGTAGGTACCTGCGACACAGCACACGAGCGGGCACGGCGAAGGTCTTTGTGCGGACCGTCGAGAATGTTCTGGTCGTTGGTGTAGCTGTGTATGGTGGTCATCAGGCCGTTTTCGATACCAAACGATTCGTGCAGTACTTTTGCCACAGGGGCAAGGCAGTTGGTGGTGCAACTGGCGTTCGAAACGCAGATGTGTTCCGGCTTCAGCATGTGTTCGTTCACACCCAGCACAATCATAGCATCGATTTCGTCTTTCGACGGAACACAGAGAATTACTTTTTTGGCACCATTTTTAATGTGGTCACCATAACCGCCTTTTTCGCTTTCGCGGCTCAGGAAGATACCGGTCGATTCTATTACCACATCAGGGGTTTCGCCCCAGGGAATTTTGGAAGGACTGCGCTCGGCACTTACTTTGGTTGCTTTTCCGTTTACAACCAGCGAATCGGCTGTGTAGCTGATGTCGGCATCAAATCGACCCTGTGTTGAGTCGTATTTGAGCAGGTGTGCCAGGGTTTTGGTATCGGTAAGGTCGTTAATCCCTACAATTCTAATGTCGCTGCGACTTTGAGCTATTTTGAACACATTGCGTCCGATGCGTCCAAAACCGTTAATAGCAACTTTTATCATAGCTTATTTGTTTTAGTTTCAGGCAAAGGTAACAAAAGCTTTTTGCAATAACGCAAAAAAATGTATGTTAAAAAAGAGTTTGAGAAAGAAGTAAGTTTATCATAAGTCCCAATAGGGTTTACCCCAATCAGCCCCGAAGTTTTACAAGTAATATAAGACTTGTTTTTGTGAATGATTTTGAGTTAGTAGCGCATTATTGTTTTACAAACTTAGCGATAGCCGTTCCTCCGTTTACAAAGCTTGCACGCACAATATACATGCCCGCGGCCAGAGCCGAAATATCTGTTTCGGCAGTGTCCGAATTTATATTAGGCATATTACTTATTGATTCACCTTTGGAGTTGAATATTTCGATGGAAACAATTTGCTCGTTTGCCGTAATGCCCAGTTTGTTGTTGTTGTTTGCCAGTACCAGGTTTTTATTGTTTGCCGTTTCTCCCGGAACAGCGTTTACATCGGTTTGGCCCCAGAGTAAAGGGTAGTTGGGAATGGTGCAAAAGGCCATTTTATCGACAGCGATAAAAATAGCCGTATCATTAGAGGTAAGATAAGCTCTAATCCATCCATAATAATAATCGGCCCCTTGTGTAAAACGCACTCCAATACTATCTGTGGGATTTGCATACCAATAAATAGAATTACTCCAATTGTTATAATAAGAAGAAATAGAATCTTTTTTAGTAAGACATATTTGCCAATTCTCATTCAAAGTTACTATTCTCGGTAATACAGAAATTGGACCACTGTATGCATAATAAAACATTACATCATTGCTATGATCATTATTAACATCCAATCTAAGGCTATCAATTATGTCAAATCCTCCACCTAAATGTCTTTTTGCATAAGTAATGGTGTCTGGTTCAAAATTATAATAAATAATCTCGTTGGCCGTTTGCGAAAAAATGCTGTTTACCAATAAACCTAAAAATACACTTAGAATAATTTTTTTCATAATTCTCAATGTTTAATATTGTTACTATTCTGGGCAAGGATGCGTGAGTAATTCCATCTCGCTACCTACCGGTAATTCAAAATTTTGGGTTATCTCTATGTAATCGGTAGCTCTAAAAACTACTTTGGTTGAGTTCGGAACAACAACAGTGCTTCCCGAAGAACCAATTGAAATGTACTCTTTAACCTCGTAGTTAAATGCATTTAAAGTAGGAGTGTCGGGAATTGTTGCCGGATTTTCACAATCACATTTTAGTTTGTGTACTTTTATGTAGTCTATTGTCATTTTATCGGGTACATCTGTGGTAATTGGATGTCCTAAATCATCCAATATATAACCATCCAACGCATAATTTGTTTTTAGAGTCATATCTCGATAAGGTACTGTTTCTCCGTAATGTTCATTTACAATTTCTCCGTCAAAATACCATATAAGTCTTTCGGGCGACCATTCGCAACTAAACGTATGCCAATCTGATAAGTCAGAGGAACCTGAAGGAACTTCAGGATAATTACGCGCAAAACGACATTGATCACATATCACATTATCGTTATCATTGAAGTAAAAGCCATAAATGATTCTTTCATATAATTAATATATTAATTGTTAACGAAACAAATTTACGAATTTGATTTATACAAATTGATAAAGACGTGTTAAGTTTTTTTAAATAAAAAAGCCCCGCGGTTGCGGGGCGGTGGTATCACCTGGAATCGAACCAGGGACACCAGGATTTTCAGTCCTGTGCTCTACCTGCTGAGCTATGATACCAAAATTTTCGAGGTGCAAACATATATGTTTTTTTTGAATTATACAAGGCTTGTGAAAAATTGATTCATTATTTTCGGCAACCGGCTTATTTTTTATTTTTCGGATGCTGCTAAGGCCTTTATTCTTTTTGTTTTTTTGATTGAGGCAAAAAAACGCAAAAATCTTAAGTTTTCGTTGTTGTATGCTGCAACTATTTTCCTATTTTTGATGTTAGTAATGCATAAGCTAATTGTGTAGAATTATTATGAAAAAAACAATCATTTTTATTATTCTGCTGCCATTAATGGCATGCAGTGTTATGGCCGGCATGCAGTCGGGTGGTAATAATCCGGTTTTCGAGCTTCGCAGTGATACACACAACGAAATTGTGCTTGCGTGCCAAGTGCAGACCTTCTCGTTTGGCCGGGTCGAAACGCCGAGAGGCCTGTCGCTTGTTGTGCATTCACCCGGAGCACAAGCGATGCTGCAGCAAGGTGCTCCCGATTTACCTTTTATTTCGTTTTCGCTTGCCATTCCCGATATGGGTGCATGGGAGGCTGTGGTCGATTATGGCGATAGCGAAATTGTAGAAAATATCGAGATTGCTCCTTCTAAGGGGAGCCTGATGCGTAACATCGATCCTGCGCAGGTGCCCTATATATATGGCAATGCTTACCAAACCGATGCCTTTTGGCCGGAGGTGCCTGTCGATGCTGCTTCCGACCCATTTATACTGCGCGACTTCAGGGGTGTCAGTGTGTTTGTGTATCCGTTTCGCTACAACCCTGTAACAAGGCAACTGCAGGTGTATAACAATATAACCATACACCTCCGTCGGGCCGAGAACAAATTGGCCGTAAACGAATTTGCACGAAACAGGATGCCCGAGTCTATCGATGGTGATTTTGTGAAACTTTATAACGGATTTTTTGTGAATTTGCATCAGAATCCCATGAAATATACACCGCTCGAAGAGGGAACTCCAGGTAAAATACTGATATTGGCCAAAGATATTTTCATGGCCGAAATGGCCGATTATATTCACTGGAAAACCGAAAAGGGGCACGAAGTACAAATGCTTGATATTGCAGAAGTGGGAACAACAGCTAATGCGATTAAGACCTGGCTGCAGAATTATTACAACGAAACCGGCTTTACCTACTTGTTGCTGGTTGGCGATGCTCAGCATATTCCATCTATGGTTGTGAGCAGTGCCGATTCCGACAATGCCTATGCCTATGTAGCAGGCAGCGATGGGTATGCCGATTATTTTGTAGGCAGGTTTTCGGGTGAGTCAACCTACGATATTGCAACACAAGTGCAGCGTGTTGTTAACTACGAGAAAAATATGTCGGTTACCGATACCTGGTTGGGCAACGCTTTGGGTTCGGCATCGAACGAAGGTGCCGGTATTGGGCACGACGGAGGAGAGTCGGATGTACAGCACCTGAACAATATAAGAACACGCCTCGAAGATTACGGATACACGGTTAGCCATGTTAATCAGGATGGAGGCAGCAACGCACTGATTTCTACAGCTCTGAATTTAGGTCAGGGTCTTGTGAATTATATTGGGCATGGTAGCGATATCAGCTGGGGAAATACCAACTATTCGAGTACCCAAGTAAATCAGCTCCTTAACGAAAACAAACTTCCTTTTATATTTAGCGTGGCTTGTGTGAACGGCAATTTCAGAGGACAAACCTGCTTTGCAGAAACATGGATGCGTGCATCAAAAAATGGCAATCCCACCGGTGCGCTTGCTTTTATTGGCTCCACCATTAATCAAAGTTGGGCAGAGCCTATGACAGCACAAGACGAAATGAACAATGTGCTTATCGAAATGTACGAAAACAACATAAAACGCACATTTGCCGGTGTGAGCTATGCCGGCTTTTTTAAGATGATTGAGGCAGGCGGTCAGGGGCAAAGCATGGCCGATACCTGGACAGTGTTTGGCGATCCATCGGTAGTGCTGCGTACAAAAACTCCCGTAGAAATGAGTATTGCGCATACCGATTTTCATATTTTGAGTGCAACCCAGTTCGAGTTGCAATGCGATGCCGAAGGGGCACTGGCTGCATTATCTCAAATACAGGATGAACAAATAGTATTGCTCGGATATGCCTATGTTATCGATGGAACGGCAACTATCGAAATTCCCGAATTCGACAATGTGGGCGAAATGAAACTTACCGTTACTGCATTCAATACAGTGAGTTATCAATCAGATGTTCTAATTATTGCTCCCGAAGGACCTTATGTGGTGTGGAATGGTTACGAAATTAATGATGCCGCAGCAAACAACAATGCCATGGCCGATTACAACGAAACGTTTTTAGTAAATGCAAGTATCAGAAATGTGGGTGTTGAAGATGCTTTCGACGTGGTTGTTGGTCTTTCTGCCGAAAATCAGTGGGTTACTATCGACGATAACAGTGAATTGTTTGGTGATGTGGCAGCTTCAGGCGAAAAAAGCATTGAATCGGCATTTGCCATTTCGGTAGCAGATGGTGTTCCCGATCAAACAACAGTAAATGTTCAGGTCCAAATTAGCGATGGTAGTCAGAATATTTGGAACAATTCATTTAACCTGAAACTAAATGCCCCCTTACCCGAGTTACATTACCTCGGCATCGACGATTCCGAAACCGGTAACGATAATGGCTTACTCGACCCGGGTGAAACAGCGTTGGTTCGTTTTACTTTGAAAAACACAGGGCATGCTGATGCATTAGCCGGAAATCTCGATTTGGAACTTAGCGGGCCGGCTATTGCCGATACATATTCCATAGAATTTGATGTTCTACAGGCCGGAACAGAATCACCAATTGCATTTGAAGTAACAATCAACAGCGATGTCGACGGTGTGGTAATGCTCGATTTCGATTTGGCCTACCATGCCGGAATGTATGCAGCCGATTTAGAAATCAGCCTTCCTGTCGGAATCCAAATCGAAGACTGGGAATCGGGTAATATAGTAAGCTACGCATGGCAGAACGATGCTTCATATCCTTGGGCTCTTACACAAGAGGGAGTTTACCAGGGTAATTATTGTCTGCGCTCGGGGGCACTCCCTTCGTCGGGAGGAGAGTCGAAACTTAGTATTTTGCTCGATGTGGTTGCAGCAGGTAACCTGAAGTTTTACAAGAAAGTATCGTGCGAGGGTATGTCGTGGGGGCAGTTTTGGGATTATCTGGCATTTTCTATCGACAATCAGATGCAAGCACAATGGGCGGGTATTGTTGATTGGGCAGAGCACAGCTATCAGATAGGTGTTGGAAGCCACGAGTTGAAATGGACATATGTGAAGGATGCTTACATTTCGCAGGGGTCTGATTGCGCATGGCTCGACTTTATCACACTGCCACCACACAGCAATGTGGTATATATTGAACAGCTAAGTGTTGCCTATCCTGAGGTTAACATCCGACTCTATCCCATTCCGGCCGACAATTACCTGTCGTTGGTGTATGAATTGCCTGCGGAATCGGATATTACGATTGAAATATACAGTATTGCAGGTACACAGGTTCGCACAGTGCTGAGTAATCGAAAACTTGAGAGTGGCCGCGCCGAATTGCACCTGCCTGTTTCCGATTTGCCGCAAGGATATTATTTTGTAAGGTCGGTACTCAACGGTGTAAGCCATTTGAGCCGATTCACTATTGTTAGGTAAACAAGTTTTTGTGTTTTTATAATTCGTAGTTATGAATAAGATTATTGTTTTATTATTATTTGTTTTTGTAAGTTATTCGTTTGTATTGGCCCAAGAAACTCGACCTAATGAATTTCAGAGCCGTTATCATGTGTTGCATCCCGACGAGCTGAAAAATAGCCGTTCGATGCAAAAAGACTTTTCTATTACCGAGCCTCCTCCGGGTCCGGTGCGCAGCATTGCCGAATTCGAACGCAATCAGGGTGTGATAATTTCTCGCAGTGCATCGGGTTATTTTGGTGTACCGCTGGCACTTATTGCCTCACTATCTAATCAGGTAATGGTCTATGTTATTGTTTCTGATGTATCGTGGAACACCACGGTGAGCAATCAATTGCAGGGTGCCGGTGTGAATATGGACAATGTAACACTTATTAATTATGCCATCGACTCATATTGGTCGCGCGACTATAGTCCGTGGTTTATTGCCTACGACGAACCACCTAAAGTGGGTATTGTCGATTTTCCGTATAACAGGCCCAGACCAAACGATAATAATGTGCCTCAAAATCTGGGAGATTATTTTGATCTTGAGGTTTTTGGAATGAACCTGCTGCACACAGGGGGTAACTACATGAGCGATGGTATGGGCGTGGCCGCCAGCACTACATTGGTATATACCGAGAATGAGATTCAACCTCAACAGGTGCATCAGTTGGCCGAAGATTATTTGGGCATTCAAACATACTATTTGGTGCAGGACCCAATGGACGATTATATCGAGCACATCGATTGCTGGGGTAAATTTCTTGATGTCGACAAAATCCTCATTGGCCAGGTTCCTGAGTCTGATGATCGATACGACGATTATGAAGCTGTGGCTGATTATTGGGCAAACCAAACATCATCGTATGGCAACAAATTTCAGGTTTATCGCGTTTACAGCCCCAACGGTCAACCTTATACCAATTCGCTGATAATGAACAACCAAGTGTATGTTCCATTTATTCCCAATAATCAGTGGAACGACGAGGCACAGGCTAGCTACGAGCAGGCTATGCCCGGCTACGAGATAATTGGAGTAAGCTATCAATACTGGCAATCGACAGATGCTTTGCATTGCCGCACTCACGAAGTCCCTGATTTTGGTATGTTGTATATTAAGCATTACCCCATACTCGATACGATAGCCTATCTTGAAAATTACCCTATAAGTGCTCAAGTTATTTCTTATTCCGGTTCAGCCATTACCGATGGGTCGGTGAAACTACACTACCGTGTTAATAACAGCAACTACAGTACTGTAAATTTAGCAAACACATCGGGGAACGAATGGGTGGTTGATGTGTCGGGTTTAAACCCCGGCGATGTTGTCGATTATTATCTCGAAGCTTCCGATGCATCGGGACGCACCGAGACACATCCCTTTATTGGAGTTGCCGACCCGCATCGCTTTGTGGTGGAAGAAAGCAACCGGGCGAACACCCCAACCGCACCTGTTCGCTTTGCTGTATATCCAAATCCTGCCAAAGACCGTATCAGCCTAGTTAGCGATTATGTTGAGGCCGGCACGATTTCGTATGCTGTTTACGATATTCACGGAAAAATAATTGTTTCGGGCCATTTTGTTCATCAAGGCGGATGGCAGTTGCAGCAAATTGATATCAGTGAATGGAACGCCGGCATCTACTTCTTTAAAGTAAGTAATGGAATTGTAACCGAAACCAAACGTTTCATCGTGTATTGATTGTTGATAAACCATGTTTTATCAACAATTTACAAATTCATAAAACAAGCCTTGCTCAAGGGTCGTTTTTTATTGGTAATTTAGTATTTTATAATACACCATGCCAATGAAGAACACTACCAAGATTTTTGTGCTCGATACCAATGTGTTGCTCCACGACCACGAATGCTTGTTTAAGTTTCAGGAAAACGACATAATCATTCCTATTGTAGTTCTCGAAGAGCTCGACCATTTTAAAAGAGGTAACGATTTAATTAACTATCATGCACGTGAGTTTACACGAGTGCTCGATGAATTGTCGGGTGAGGATATGTTCGAAGGCGGTGTTGTATTGGGAGAGGGGCTTGGCCGACTGTTTGTTGAAACTGGAAAGCCCTTTAGCAAAGAATTGCACAATTCGTTTCCCGAGCCAATCCCCGACCATCGTATTTTGGCCATAGCACAGCATCTTCGCGAAAAGAACAACGACAGGCAGGTGGTGTTGGTTACCAAAGACATCAATCTTAGGGTAAAGGCTAAATCGTTGGGTATCAATGCGCAGGACTACAAGAACGACAAGGTAGCCAACCTCGATACCATACGACGTCAGGTTCCCATTATCGAAGGCATCGAGAAGCAGATGATCAATAATTTGTACGAACGCCCCGAGGGTGTTCCGGTCGAAGAATTTAAACTCAGTTTCGAGCCTGTGGCTCATCAATATTTTGTGATGCGAAACGGTTCAAGCAGTGTGCTGGCTCACTACGACCCATTCAAAGCAGTAATCGACAGGGTGATAAAAACATCGGCTTATGGTATTGACCCACGTAATGCCGAGCAGGCATTTGCCATCGATGCCCTGCTGCGTCCCGAAATACAACTGGTAGCGCTCACCGGAAAGGCCGGTACCGGTAAAACATTGCTGGCACTAGCTGCTGCCATACATCAACGCAAAAGTTTTTTGCAGATTTTTTTGGCACGCCCCATTGTTGCGCTGTCAAATAAAGACATAGGTTTTTTACCCGGCGACGCCAAAGAAAAAATCAATCCCTACATGCAGCCTCTCTTCGACAATCTTTCGGTGATAAAGCACCGCTTTAATCAGCAATCGGCCGATTTTAAACGAATTGAAGAAATGCTGAAAAGCGAAAAACTACTTATCGAACCATTAGCCTATATTAGAGGGCGCAGTTTATCAAGGGTGTTTTTTATTATCGACGAAGCTCAAAATCTTACACCCCATGAGGTAAAAACCATTATAACACGTGCAGGCGAAGGAACCAAGGTTGTATTTACCGGCGATATACAGCAAATCGATTCCCCCTACCTCGACTCAGTATCGAATGGCCTGTCGTATTTAGCCGAAAAAATGCGCGGTCAGGATATTTTCGCACATATAAATCTGATAAAGGGAGAGCGCAGCTATCTTGCCGAACTGGCCAGCGATTTATTGTAGCAAATATGTGGTTTTCCAAATTAACATATCTTCTGTGTGTTGTGGGTGTACTATTGCTGAACTCGAGTTATATATTTGCTCAGGAACGCTGTGGTTATCACAGAAGTTTACATTGGTTTCAGCAGACCAACGGTTGCGGTCAATATGCAGCCATGTACCCATATTTCGATAACTTGTCGGGCGATATTCCTTGGGTAGAAGGAAATGTTGGTCAGGATTTTTTTCTATTTCGCTCTGCTACGGGTCAACACTCCTTGGTCGTGGCTATGCAAGTACAATTCCGAGTATTCAACACCTTTTCTCATCCTGTTTATACGCCCGGATATTTACCGGCGGGCTATTATTTGTACTTCAGAGGGAAGAATTATCTGCAAATAGGAGGTGGCCATATTTCGAACGGAGCCGAAGGAAACTTCTTGTTGCCCAATCAATTAGGTGTCGATTTTAAGTATGGGTCGTTCTGTACCAACTACATGTTCTGTAAAATTGGCTATCTTCACGAAACCGAGGCCGGAGATGTTCATCACCTTTCTGGAGGCTATCGTTTCGATGGAAATATATTATTGCCAATATTCTATACCGAAGAAATTTTTAAGAAGAGCTACGGACAACATCGCCTTGCTCTCGATTACGAGTGGTTGAGGCTTCCTATTACCAGTAAATTGCCATGGGTAAATAAAAACTTGAGCTGGTATCCCGGGTTCCGTCTTGAAGCCGGATATATTATGGGAAATTTGTCGGAATACCATAACTTTTTTAACGAAAATCTTTACCGTTTTTCAACTATGATGCGTGTAGCCTTTCATATGGGAACCAATCCGGTTATTGGACCTTTTGTGCAATATTACTACGGACGCGATTATTACAACATCAGATATGCCGAAAGGCTAAACGCCATTAGCGTGGGTGTAGGAATAAAAATTATGATGTAGTGTTAGTCGTTAAAACCTATCTATTTCGTTTATTTGCTCGGGAGTGAGTCGATTTTCATTTCCAATAATACGGTTCATGATGATTTGAAAGGCGAGGGCTTCGAATACTTCCATACGGTCGAAAGCTTCAAAAAGTGTTTTTCCGGTGCATAAGGCTCCGTGGTTTTTCATCAGAATAGCCGAATGGGTTACCGAGAGATCCGATACATCCTGTGCCAGTTTATCGGAACCCATTAAGCTGTAAGGGGCAACTGCAGGTTCTCTGAGAATGTAGCGCTGCTCGCCGGTAAAGTTGTTTGCCAAATCAATTTGACTCGCTGCCAGCACCGAAATGTACTTTGGGTGGGCATGAACCACTGCCTTAATCGCTGTATTTTTTTGGTAAATACTTATATGCATGCCGGTTTCCATACTGGGTTTCAGGTGTGGGGTAAGGTTTTCACCCGTAAGGCTTACCACACAAATGCATTCTTTTGTTATCAGGGCTTTGTCGGTTTGCGATGCTGTAATGTACACCAATCCGTTTTCGATAGCGCTGATGTTCCCTCCACTACAGGTGGTAAGTCCTTGTTGGTACAGCCGACGCATCATGCAGGCGACCTCGTCACGTATAGTATCTTGTATCATAAACCGGAGTATTGTTTTTTTAGTTCAGCCGCAGTAAATATTCCATCTTCTGTAATAAAACCACTGATAAGGTGATGTGGTGTAACATCGAAGGCCGGGTTCAATGCCCTGCTGCCCTGATTGGCTACCCTTACACGGGTAATATTTCCGTAATCATCGGGGCCTGTCTGGTACAGTACTTCATCTTCGTTTCGATTCTCTATTGCAATAGCCTCTCCATCGATGCAGGTGCTATCGTAGGTTGACGAAGGGGCAGCAATGTAGAATGGAATGCCATAGTATGCTGCAGCCACAGCCTTTTCGAGAGTTCCTATCTTGTTGGCGGTGTCGCCGTTTTGGGCAATGCGGTCGGCTCCCACAATGCAAATATCAATCATTTTTTTACTCATATAATGAGCCGATGCATTGTCGGGTATTATTTGGTGATTGATGCCCTGATGCAATAACTCCCAGGCAGTGAGTCTTGCTCCCTGACTGCGTGGGCGGGTTTCATCGACAAATACTTCAGGATTTTTTCCCGATTTTTGTGCTTCGTAAATAGGAGCCAATGCGCTTCCAAAATCGACCAAGGCCAGCCAGCCTGCATTACAATGAGTGAGTATTCTTGCATTGCTGCCAATCAACGTATTCCCGTGAACTCCTATTTGTTTTCCCTGATTGGCGCACTCATCGGCAATGTACCTAGCCATATCAACAGCGTGCTGGTGCGATATGTTGGCCGCCGCATATACTTTTTCGACCGCATAAAACAAATTTCGAGCAGTAGGCCTTGTTGCTTCAATCTTGATTTTTGCCGCAATAAGTTGACTGATGCGGTTTTCGTTAGCTTCATACGATGCCTGTGCCATAGCAAAAGCCGCCGCCGCTCCAATAGAACCGGCTCCTCGGGTTGTCATGTCAACAATGGCCATACATGTTTCGTGGCTAGTATTACAACATTTAATCTCGAAAATAAACGGTAGTTTATTTTGATCGATCATAAACACCTTGCTGTTTTCTATCCAAACAGCCCGGTAATCTTTTCCCTGAAATAGCATTGCAAGCGAGTTTAATCTTCTTTCTTTTCTTTTAGCATTACCGAGAATACAAATAATATTACTACCGTGGCTACAAAAACCACAAATAGCGAGCTAACCGATTTACGCACAATGTGTTCGAAATCGATAACTTCCCAAATTCCCAGTACGGCAATTACAGTAAGTAACAGTACCAGAATTACCAACAAGTATCCGGTAATTTTTTTTAGTGAAGGCATAAAATCTTGTTTTAGAGGTTTGTATTGCTAACTCAATTATTGTATTATTTATTGTAGAACATTTTGAAATCATCGTATTGCATCATGTTTTCAGGTGTGTCGGAATATACCAGTTGCTTGTTGCAAAACCAGATGTTATTTACAACGGGAATCAGCAGGTCGAGGTCGTGAGAACTGCTGATAACAATTTTATTGTGTTCCGATACAAGCCGTTGCAACATGGTGATTAGGTCTTTCTTTGAAGGGTAGTCGAGAAAGGCGGTGGGTTCATCCAGAATTATGATAGGAGTGTTTTGCGCCAATGCCCTGGCTATCATTGTTTTTTGTCGTTCCCCATCGGATATGGCATCTGTTTTTTTATCGGCAATATTTTCGATTTTCAAATCGCTGATTGCTTTTTCAATTAAAAATTTATCGTTGTTGTTTAATACATTCGTCCAGTTGGTATAGGGAGCACGGCCGGTAGCCACAACCTGAGCTACTTTGAAATTATTAATTGCAAAAGGTTTCGACGATACATATCCGATAAGTTTCGAGCGTTGCAGTGCCGTCATTGCATTGATACTTGCGCCCGAAATCTGTATATCGCCATCGAGGCATTCAATAAGACCCAACAAGGTTCGAAGCAGTGTGCTTTTTCCCGATCCGTTTCTGCCGGCCAGCAATATAAACGATGGTGCTTCAACGCGCAATGAAATATTGCATAATACCTTGTGTTTACCGTATCCCACCGATAAATAATGCGTTGCGATATGGTGTGCAACTGTCACGCTAAAAATAGTTTTTTTGGTTTTTTATTACTATGTACACAATAACAGGAATACCCGTAATGGCAGTAACCGAATTAATGGGAAGCACACCTGTTGAAGCAAAGGAATGAGATATGATATCGGCAACCATCATGAAAATGGCGCCGGTTATTACAACGCCGGCTATTAATACAAAATGGTTTTGCGTTTTAAATATCCATCGTGTAATGTGAGGTACAGCGATTCCGATGAAGCCAATAGGACCGCAAAACGCAGTTATGCTTCCGGCCAATACGCAGGTGATAACAAATACTGCTATGCGAAGACTGTGAACCTTAACACCCGAGACACGGGCGTAATCTTCGCCTAGCAAAAACAGGTTGAGGGGCTTGCATAAATATATGGTGCCCATTATCAAAGGAATGCATATAACAATCAATATCGAAAGATTATTGAACGACAAAGCAGTAAGGCTTCCCATTCCCCATATCACGAACGATTTCACACTGAAACTGTCGGCAAAGTATTGAAGCAAATTTACCACTGCACTTATCACCGCAGCCAAGAGTATCCCTAGAATCAACACCGTAATATTATCTCGCATTTTCAACGAAGCGGCTATTATTATCATCATAACCAATCCTGCACCGGCCGCAGCAGCAAGCACTACCATAAGCCCTCCGCCTGTTTGAAATGCATTCATCCCGAAAAACGAAGCACCCAAAACCAGCAGGGCTACACCCAATCCGGCTCCCGAACTTATCCCCAATACATAGGGACCGGCTAATGGATTTCTGAAAATAGTCTGCATCAATAGTCCCGAAACCGAAAGTGAAGCACCTGCAATTATTGCAGTCAAAACACGTGTTAGTCGGAATTCTCTGATAAGGATAGCGGGGACTTCGCTATTTTCGTTTCCTGTTAGGTATAAAAACAAATCGTGAAGACTTATTTGGGTTGCCCCTGTAGTAAAATCGAGCAGAAACAAACCAATGGCTGCGGCCAACAGTACTGCAAATACTACAATTTGTCGCAGATGCTGATTCATGCTCAAAGTAACTAAAGTTTTTTGTAATAAAAAAGACTGTCGTCGGGGCAATCGTTTTGGTGGAATATCATTATCAAATCATTCAGAATTTTATCGGGATGAATAAGTCCCGATTCCCAGAAATCGTTTCCACCATTTTCATTAATTCTTTTATTGTTGTTGTAAATGCCGGCAGAATGAAGCGGTTCGAATTTGTTGAAGCGTGAATCGCTTTGCAGTATTTCGCGTTTCGAATGAATATTGTTCAGATTAATCCAGACCTTTGCATTTCCGGCTTTATCGAATAATTCTTCCATGCTTAGAGGAATGCTTTCTCTTTGTGAATTATTGTCGAATAGATATTTCCCTCCAGCATCGGCAATAGCATGAGCCATATACGAGTCGCCACCCGGTACATACCACACGCCTTGCCAGGGTAAACCCGAAATTACCAGAGGTTGCGTGTTGTAAAGTTCTGAAGCATTATCCGACAAATTGTTGTAACAATTTGTTATGCTGTCGTAAGTTTTGCTGGCCATGTCAAGGCAATCGTAGAAGCAGGCAAAAAATTTCAACCATTCTGTTCGCCCCAGCAATTGGTTTTCGAGGTACTCTCCAATCCAGACTACCGGTATACCTGCCTGTTCAATTTTCTGAAAATTACCAAGCGAACGGTTGTCGATACCATACGCAAATACAATATCGGGCTTTAGGCTTATTATCAATTCCTGATTGAGAGAGTTGTCGTAGCCCAGCTCTTTTATTACATTCTGCTGATAAAGCAACTGTAAATTATAGTTGTAAATATGATTGCCACCTGAAACTCCACTGATACTGCTTTCTTGACCCAGTGCCGATAAAAACGCCACATGTGTGGTAGAACAGCAAATAACATTTTTCACCGGAATCGAAATAGTATTGGCTTGGTGTTGGCTGTTCCTCGATAAATTGTATTCGAAACTGTTGTTTTTTGAGTATTGAGAAGGATTCAGTACCCGTAGCCGGTACCCATTGTCGGTAGGGTATATTTCGAAACCACGTGCCGCATAATTTGTCAAGGCTTCAATACTATGGGTATCGGTATTTGATTGTTTACACGAAACAAATGCCAGAGTACAAAGAACAGCAATAAAAAGAATGCTATGGCTTGAGAGCCTCATGAGAATAATGTATGAAACTGCACCGCCGTTTACTTCATTACAGAAATGCGACGTGTTATGGTTTTTCCATCAACAACAATGCTAACCAAATACATCCCTTCGGCATAATTGCCTATGTTAAGGTTATATTCTCCGTTAACCTGATAGATCGGTATTTCATTCATAATGCTGCCCAGAATATTGCGAACAACAATGTTTACATCTTTACCGTTGAATTCGTCGCCAAAGCCAATGGTTAAAACATCGCGTGCGGGATTTGGATAAATATTCAGATTAGCATCAAATATCATATCTGCAATATCTACCAAACATCCAATGGGTTTGATAGCAGTAGAGGTTGCAAATCCAAACACCTCAACAGTCGATTTCCATGTATTCACGTCGAGCACTTGCATGGTGTTGTACGACTCAACAGGTCCGCGCGAATTGGCAACACTCACAACAAATAAATCGTCGGAATAGCCATCGTTGTTTTCATCGGGATAGTTCAGCCTGAATCCTGCATAGAACGGGCCATCGATATCGACCGGCGGATCGAAAACAATTACATTGTTGTAGTTGGCCTGCAGGTTACGAATATACACCTTGGTTTCGCCGAGTACTTCACCAATGGTGTCGTTGGAACCGTCCCAAATCATGAACCGTACATAAGAGTTATAAGAACCATACACAGCTTTTTCAACCGGTACTATCAGCGATTTCACCTGACTGAAGGTGTAGTCGGAGTATTTATCGGCGTAAGCCCTGATACGCTTCCCGTTATGCCCGGCAATAAAACCCCAGTATAAATTAGGGATTATAGATCCGATGCCTTCGTTGGGGCGCAGGTTACTTAAGGTGTCGCAATATAAGTTTACCTGTCCGGAGAATACATAAATGTAATCATCTTTGGTAAGCATGTGGCTGCCACATGCATTATTTACTGCCAGAGTAACGTCGTATATTCCTGGAACAGAATACAGCACACCCCCTGTGATACTACCTTCGGTTGCTGTGGCAGGGTTCCCGCCCTGAAATATCCAGTTCCAGTATTGTGGCAGGTTTGTCGATTCATCCTGGAAATACACGCGCTGGCCTTGGGTTATCAATCGGGGAGTAGCTCTAAAACGTGCTTCGGGAGCATCGGTGCAGGGATCGGTTGCACTCACCACAATGTAATTTTCGCGACAAAGGGTGTCGACTCCAAGATTATTCCTTACAATAAGGCAGATATCGTATATTCCCGGAGCTTCAAAAACAATACCTTGTGGATTTTGTGTATTCGAGGTTGCGGGGTCGCCACCCTGAAATGTCCATTCCCACTGATATGGATGTCCGAGACTCAAATCGATAAAATTGACCGCATCTCCGGGTTGAATTACAGTATAGTTTGCTACAAAATTGGCCGTGGGAGGCTCAACAGCGGCCGGTATTACTTTTACATAATCAATTTTCTTTTCAATGTCCTGCACATTTGCCATGTTTCTTGCTCTGAGCTCAACATCATAGGTGCCTACTTGATTATACATAATGGGTTCGGGTGCTGAATCGTTTGAAACCCCCGGAATACCGCCTTCAAATGTCCAGGCAAAGGCATTGAATGGTCCATTTTGAGAGAGATTGGTGAAATGAACCACGCCACCTACCGGAATAATGAGCGGTGAACCCGAGAATTCGGCAATGGGTTGCAACGGATTCACATTCACAGTAATACAACCAACACAGTTTTCGGTATCGGTATCAGTGGCATTTTCTACTGTGAGGCTTACATTATAAGTGCCGGCTGTGTTATAACAAATATTTACAGGGTTCTGATCACCTGAATTTGGTGTTTGTGCTCCCTGAAATGTCCATTGCCACGAGGTGGGATTTCCTGTGCTCTGATCTTGGAAGTTGATGCATTCACCCTCGAAGATAGTATACGATGAAGCAGCGAAAGCCGCATTCAAGCCCGAAGCCGTCCCTGTAACTACAATATAACCGGCTTTCACTTCGGTGTCGTTGTCGGTGCCATCGCTAACGGTTAGTGTTACACTGTATGTTCCTGCAGTGGGGTAATTCACTGTTGGATTTTGATTGGTAGATGTTCCGGGAGTTCCGCTCTCGAAAGTCCACTGCCACGAGGTGGGGCTGCCTGTCGATTGGTCGGTGAAGGCAACAGTTCCTCCTGCAGTTACAGTGGTTGGGTTGGCTATAAACTGAGCATTTACCCCTGAGGCTGTGCTGTTTGGTGCGCGCCCGGGTGCTGTTGTGGCTCCTGTATTGGCCGGGTCGAGCCATGGTTCCAATTTACGATTGTCGGCGGTTCCATTCGATTCCCAATGATAGTCAAACTTTCCGTACATGTCCCAACGTTGTGAAACGGGGCATCCACAATAGGAAGCGCCACCGGTAAGGGTGCCAACTATCTGCTTATTATTGTTAAAAATGGGAGAACCCGATGAACCTCCTTCGGTAACTCCGGTATTGGTTGCGGTTGATACCCAGTCAACGCGCCAATGGGCGTTAGCGGGGTTGCTGCCCGAATAGGTAGCACTTTGTAAGGCTGAGGAGTAGGTCGATATTTTTTTGATATCTCCCGAAGGATGATGAATACTCACTCCACTGGGGCTGGCTGTGGTGGAACGATCCCATCCGTTATAGTATGCATTAATGGTAGCGAGTTCGTCTTCGGTACAATTCAACTCAAGAAGTAGAAAATCGGAACCGGTGTTTTCATCACCACGAGCCCGCATTACAGCACCGGTAATAGTATTGTATGCAGGGGCAGTGCCTGGGTTAGAGCACCCGGAAGCTTCAAAGTTAAAGTAAAACTGCCATTGGTTTATGTTCCCTGAGGTACCACCACAATGGTCGGCCGAAAGAAAATATGGAGTGCCATCGTTGGCTGTGTTATTTACCAGCGAACCGGTGCACAATCCACCCATCATAAACATAACTGCAACACCTTTTTTCTCGTTTTGCCAGTTGGCCCCCTCGGGGCAATTTACGTTTACCTCGCATGAACCAGAACTTCCAAAGTCGGGAGGCTTGATATCGCGATAGCGACCAACCAAGCCCTCTACATCACGGTAAATATAGCACACATCACCTATTTCAATTGTGGGTGTTTCGGCTTCAGGCATTACAATTAACTCAATGTAACTTACTTCTCCTTCGATGATTGACGTAGAAAAAGTGTTGCCAAAACGAGGATTGTTCCTGTTATCGAACGATCCAATTACGTGCTTTCGATTTTCGTTATACACAAACATCTGAACCCCTTCGGGTAGATAGAAATGGTCGTAGTACAATGCCAGAGCTTTGGCTCCGGGTACACTGATTTTTAGGCGCCATACTCTTACACCATTGTCAAGAATGTCCCATGTTCCCGAATTTTCGATGCTTGCGTTTACATCAAGCATTCGACCAATCATATAGATATCACCATTCTTTTGAAAGGCAGCATCTTCACTGTGTATTACATCCATATCGGGTTGCCCCAGTTGAATATAATCAATGGTTGTACTCAGTTTATCGCCATGTTTAAAACTTAATGGTTCGCCTCCTCGGCCAATTTGAGCAAATAAACCACTAACATGAATAATTAGAGTAAGTGCTAAAATGCTGGTAGTCAATCTTTTCATAGTAAAAGTGTTATTGAATATCTTGCGTTACTATTAACCTGCAATTTATAAAAATTATCGATTTGCCAAGTAAAATTATTATTTTTTTCATTTTTTAAAAGCAGACCGTGTATTCGTCATTCGGTTTTGGTTTATTAGACACTCAAAATGTCGATTGGTTGTCTGTGAAATTGTTGATAATGAATGAAGAATGAAAAAAAACAAAAAAAAAACAAAAAATCACACTCAAGTTGTTTTTTTTAAAATCTAAAAATTATCTTTGCAGTCCCAAATTCAGGGGTTTGTTCTTTTAAAAACCACGACTGATTAGCTCAGCAGGTAGAGCATCTGCCTTTTAAGCAGAGGGTCCGGAGTTCGAGTCTCCGATCAGTCACGAATACAAATTAACCGGTTATGTGCCGGTTTTTTTATGTTTTATCATTTCGGCCCTCTATCGTTTTACTTATTTTTTATTTCTTTGCTTACAAATTATTTGTACGATGAAAAGAATAATCAGCATTTCGTTATTATTAATCCCGAGCATTATTTTCTCGCAGGAAACCGAAACCGGTTGGAAACGCGGAGGAGTGTTTAACCTGAGTTTTTCGCAATTAACATTGCACAACTGGGTAGCCGGTGGGCAAAATTCTATTACGGGAACTTCGTTTCTGAATGTGTTTGCCAATTACAAAGGAAATTCATTCACATGGGACAATACGCTTGATGTGGGCTACGGATTGGTGAAACAGGGAAAAGCCGAATTTATGAAAAGTGATGATAAGTTCGAGGTTTCGTCGAAGTACGGACAATATGCTTTTAAGAATTGGTACTACAGTGGATTGATGAGTTTTAAAACCCAGTTTGCTCCCGGTTATCGTAACCCGGGCGATACCGTGATGATTTCAGGATTTTTAAGTCCGGCTACTATTAATGTTGCATTGGGGATGGACTTTAAGCCCAACGATAATTTTTCGCTGTTTATTTCTCCATGCACAGGGAAGGCAACGATTGTAAAAAATGAATACTTGTATATGTCGGGGGCTTACGGCGTTGAACCGGGAAAAATGTTCCGACCCGAATTCGGTGGTTATCTGAAAGTACTGTATAAAGCAAACATCGTGACGAATGTGTCGTTTCACACTAAATTAGACCTGTTCTCAAACTATCTCGATAAACCTCAGAATATCGATGTAAATTGGGAAAACCTCTTAGCTCTCAAAGTAAACGATTATCTGAGTGCAACTGTTCAGTTTCACTTGGTTTACGACGACGACATTCATATTGGGATTGACACCGACGACGATGGACAACCCAATAAATACGGGCCTCGTGTACAACTGAAAGAAATGTTTGGCGCCGGCTTGATGGTGAAATTCTAAAAAAAAGGCTGCGACTGTTTCCGGACACCGAGCGATGTATCGAGCGAGTCGAGATATGTTCGACGATAGGAGAACGTACCGAAACGGACACCGAGTGTTCGACGATAGGAGAACGTATCGAGGTGTCCGGTGAATTACAATGTTCCAGAGAAATGTTATACTACGGTCTTCTCGATACAATTTTCTCCCTTAGGGTCGAAAACCACACCTCGATTTCACTCGGTGCACCGCTCGAAGTCCGATTGCCTCCGGACACCGAGCGATGTATCGAGCGTGTCGAGATATGTTCGACGTAGGAGAACGTACCGAGGTGCCCGGTGAATTACAATGTTCCAGAGAAATGTTATACTACGGTCTTCTCGATACAAT
>CAZEHA010000014.1:0-69241 GCA_964511665.1 uncultured Bacteroidales bacterium | reverse complement strand
GGCGAAATCGAAAATGTGGCAGCTATACGCCACGAAATAGATGCTTTTGTTGGCGAAGTGTGGGCAGAAGTGATAATGCGGACAAGTGACTTACCTGTAGAAGCCGCTGCAGAAATTACCAATCGATTCGGATTGCAGTACGAAATGAGTGATGATGATTTGTTTGGAACCAATTGTAACGCAGTTTCGGTTAAAGAACCCGATACTTCGGTTAATATTGAATTTGCACGCGAATCGAATAGTGCATATAAGCCCGATAACAGCTTACAATTTGCATTTATATTTCCGGAACAGGAATCGTAGTAACACTATTGTAAGTAATAGCGAAATCAGCGAAAAGCCCAAATCTGATGTTTGACTGCCAAACTCGGCGGTTTGTTCAGTTATTAACCCTTGTTCCATGTAGTAATGAGCCACAACCGCCAGTGCATTGTTGAAAAAATGAGCAGCAATGGCAGGCCATAAAGAGCCTGACCAAAGCACCAAATAACCAAAGAAAGCGCCAAGAATCAGACGGGCAAAAAAGCCAAAAAACTGAAAATGGATAGCCGAAAATATCAATGCAGTTACCCAAATGGCAATGTGCGCATTGCGTGTGGCATCTTTTAGAAACGACTGTATTACACCACGAAACAGCAACTCTTCGCCAAGGGCCGGAAGTAAAGCTATCAGCAATATGTTTAGAAAAAGACCGGTGGCTGTGTTGCCGGTAAGCATTATGTCGGTCATGTGTTTTGCAAGGTCTTCGCTTTGGCGGAACGAATCGTACAATCCCGACCAGGCATCGGGAAATCGAATCGATTCATTCCACTGTATCAGATAATTCAGCCAAGGCAGGGCCACAAACAGGCAAATCAACGGAACGATAAACCAAACAATATCGAGCTTGCCAACCAGCATTAGTCTGCGCCATGGGTTTCGATATACCAGCCATGCTATTAAAAGAGCAGGTACCACAAAGCTTAAAAACGACGAAAAGAAATGGGCTGCCTTAAACATGGCGATCTGCTGTGGGTTATCGGGGTCGATGGATGCAATTTCGGTGATACCGCTGTTCAAAAAAAGCACTGCCGAAATCATCTGCCCCAACAGAAAACAGGTTCCGATGATAAAAATGATCTGAATCAGAATTCTTGTCTGAAACGGCCGTTGGGTGTTGTTGGTGTCAGGCATCGTTTCTGAAGATTTTAAGTTCTGTGTCGCCAAGCATTTCAATTGACTGCAGTTCACCATACAGTTCGGGAGAGGGCACTCCCTTGCCAAATATTATGTTTCCGGTAAATATCCGCGACTCGTCCCAATATCCTTCGTTGATAAATGCTTCGAGCGTTTGGCGGCCTCCTTCAACTACTAGCGACAGAATGTTGCGCCGATATAAGGCTTTGCAAATTTGAGTCGGAAGGCTTTGGTTGAGGTCGAGAAATTCGAAATCGACATCGTTGCGTACAATGTTACCAAACACTAGGCTGGGTGCGTGATTGTTAAATATATGTAGCGTTTTGGGCAAAACATTGTCAATGTCGATGGCTATGCGAAGGGGTTGTTTGCCTCGATACATTCGCGCTGTGAGCATAGGGTTGTCGAGCAGTGCAGTGCGAGTGCCCACCAGAAAGGCAGCTTCTTCGGTGCGCCATTTGTGCACAAGAAAGCGGCTTTGTTCGTTGGTAATCCACTCAGGTTGTTGTCCGTCGCCAATATGGCGCAATCGGTCGATGTAGCCATCGAGAGTTTTAGCCCATTTTAAGATAATATAGGGCCTGTATTGGTTGTGAAAACAATAAAACCGCCGGTTTAGTTCCCGACTTTCGTTGGCCAGCACTCCAACAATGGTTTCTACTCCGGCAGCCTTCAGTTTTTCAATGCCTCTGCCTTCAACCAGAGGGTTGGGATCGAGAGCAGCTACAACCACTTTTTTAATGCCTTTCTCAATAATTAAATCGGCGCAGGGAGGTGTTTTCCCGTAATGACTGCAAGGTTCAAGGTTCACGTACAGCACCGATTCACTCAGCAGGAGCTTATTGCTTACCGCGTTTATGGCGTTTACCTCGGCATGTGCTTGTCCATAGCTTCGGTGATAACCTTCTCCAATTATTGTGTTGTTATGCACAATTACGCATCCTACCATGGGGTTGGGCGAAACTTTACCCATTCCGGCCTCAGCCAGTTGCAAACATCGGTGCATATACAGGTTGTGATTCATCCCCAAGGTTTTTACGAGGCAAAAATACATTTTTAATTTAATTGTTACCGATGGAAGAGAATATGATATATGTTTGTTTTGATTGTATATTGTCATTGAAAGTACTTTAAACCGACATTTCTAATAAGAAAACCAATAATAAAGCTACAACCGCAGAATGCATTACAGTTTGTGACCTTCGGTATATAACAAATGAAACGTTTATATGCAAAAAAGATAGTGGCTTTGGCTTGTTGCCGATTGACTATTTAGCTACATTTGCATATGGCATTAAGTAAAATATATCACACCTGCCCCATTCGTAGCCTCGAAGCCGAGCGATTGTTTGAAGCTCTTACTATTGAACAAAGCGATGTGTTGCTTTTGGGAAGCTGTGTGGTTACGCGGTTTACCGAACAAATGGTTATCGATAGTTTGAACCAACATCAGGGGCATGTAATGCTGTTTGGTTGTATCTCTCCCAAAATACGCGAAAGCATTGCACATAGAACCAATGTAACGCTTATCAATACCATTACCTTTCAGAAAATGATGAGTGGTGAAGCAGCAGCATTTCAACACCTCGACGAAACACAGCCGCGGTATTATTTAGGCGAAGAATCGTTGTGCAATCGACAATACCAGAATATTGCACGCCTTCAACACCATTGGGCTTTGCGAAGCCTGATGAAACCCAAACCCATTCCTTATCTGGTTATTGCCAATGGATGCAATTGCCATTGCACCTATTGCCATACGCGTTTTTATATAGGCCAACTAAAAAGCAAACCACCCGATGAGGTGCTGCACGAGTATGCTGAATTACTTAAAACAAAACAACGATTTGTTAATATTATTGCCGAAGATGTGGGCTCATATGGCATCGACATAGGCAGTAGCTTAGCCGATTTGTTGAACAAACTCGATGCATTTACGGGCAATATCAAAGCCCGATGGATGATAGACGGTTTGCAGCCGGCACACTGCATACAACATCACGATGCGTTGATGCCACTAATTGCAAAGAAAAGAATTCAGGCTATTTCGGTACCTGTGCAAAGCGGAAGCAGCAGAATACTTAGCTTGATGAACAGGCCGTCGGAGATTGAACAAAGCTTGGCTGCGATTAAGCAGTTTCGCAAGGCCAACGCAAAGCTCTATTTGCAAGGTGTTTTTATAGTAGGGTTTCCTTCCGAAACCGATAGCGATTTCTCCGACAGTATATTGTTTATTGAGCAAGTGGGCTTCAACGATGTTACTTTGATTCCTTACTCTGAATTCGACATATGCGATTCGGCGAAACTACCCGATAAAATTCCCGAAGAGCTGATTTATAAACGCATCAATACAGCTTCTGCATTTCTGAAAAGAAAAGGGGTGAAAATACTATAAAACCTTAGACTTATTGATTGTTCTCTATAATTAAACCCATTTGCATCAGGTTTTCGGTAATCCCTTCGGCAAATAAATTGTAGCCCCTCGAATTACAATGTCGGTCGATAGGCCAGTAATAATTGCTGCGCGAATAACCGGTGCGCATAAAATATTCTTTGTTGTATTCGAACAAGTCGATTGTCGAAATAATTCCGTCGTTTTTTAGCTTTTCGATAAGAGGCCGGTAACGAGGCTTGGTATCGTCGATAAACACAACCACTAGCTTAAATTTGTTTTTTTGAGCCAGTGCTTCGAATCGATATATGCATTCTTCCACATCGCGCAAGGTGTTGCTATGAAATAATTGTATTTGTTTCTTTGTAAAAAATCCATCGTAACCGAGAATGCTGTTTAGTAAAAAGCGATATATGTAGCTGAGGGCATACCAGGTTTCGCGCTTGGGTGCTTTTCTGTATTGTAAGCCATTTTCTGTAAACCTTTCGAAACCGCCTCTGTACATATGAAAATCGAAATCGGAGCTTCCGGGAGCCAGCAACACCATCTTGGGTGAATATTTCAACAATTGTTCTTCGAGAAGTTTATATCCAAAAAACGGGTCCGACGATGAAATGCCCGCATTAAATACCTCCACTTTTTTTTGTAACTTATTGCTCAGTTTTTGTTCGAGTAATGCCGGCCAGGTGGAATCTTGCGGAGCACCTACTCCTTCGGTAAACGAATTACCAATGGCTATGATGCGAATTACACTGTCGGGGTATTCAATTTGCCTCTCATTATCGCGGAGACCTTCCGAATTGGTGGTAACCTTATAGCGAAATTCGTTGCGGCAATCGAAAAGAACACTGTAGGGCTTATAAGTATAGGTATGGTGATGCTTTGTGTTGTTGAAGTCGGGGTTTATTGCATATCCCGACACGTAAAACGACCCGATAACTTCGTTGTATGTTTTGTTGATACCGCCTATGCGTAAGCCCATTTCAAAAACTACCGAACCGATGCAAACCAGCGCAATAATTTTCAATATATTTTGCATACCCCGCTTGCTTACTCCTGTAAGTTTTGCAATTATGCTTATAATTACTGCAATAGTTGCAAACAACAATAAAATAAAGAATATTGCCGTAAGCCAATTGATAGCACCATAGGCGACAAAAATCCATGCCGAGAATATAAAACAGGAAGCAATACAACAAATTAACGCGCAAATAAACAGCTTCAGATAATGAGGCAATATTTCTTTATTGCCTTTTACTCCTTTTGTGCGCAATCTCCTCCTCCAAATGGCAAAGGCCGATAATATTAACAAGGCCGAAAACGAGAAAACAATTATGCCAGAATTAATGGTGAGCAGCAATACCTTTCTAAAACTGAACGTACTTTGCAGTGAAGCAGGAAAACGGTAATCGACAATTCCACTCTCACGGCTTTTTAACCGAAGCTCTGACAGGGAATAAGAGACACATCTATTGTTAATGTAAACAGAAACATGAATTAATCTACAGGCGATACTATCAGGTAGTTCGAAGCCAATACTTTTAAAATACATACCCGGTGAATCCCATTTTCTTTGAGTATTGTGGTCTATTACAATACGCTTTTTGTTCAGTGGCGATATGCCATACACTCGGATATCTTTAACCTGCTCTGCAACAAGTCCATCGAAACTAAACTTCAAAGGCTCGTAGATACGGATATTAGAAATGTATACAATAAGAAAGGCCGCCAGCACAACAAAGGCAACAGCACAAACAGTTTGTATTACTATCTTCCTCAATCTTATGTAGTATAACACGGTCAATTGTTATGTAAAAATAAAGAATTTTGTGTTTACACAAAAACTTGTTACTATTATTTTCAGATGTTTTTATGTGATATCTTGCTTATTCAAATTGTATGCAGGCTTTTATTGTAAAGGTATTAAGCCAATTGTACTACTTATTTTCTTATCTTTACCCATTGATTTTAGGTAATGAAAACACTCACTAATATTCAGGAGGCACTGCGCAATTACGCTCCCGGCAATACTAAAAGCTTAGCCGATTGTTTTTTTGGAGACAACGATTATATGATGACCTGGCAAATCAACAATATCTGTAATTTTAATTGTCCATACTGTGGTCATTATACAAACGACGATGAGGATGTGTATACATATTCCCCGGCCCACATCGAACAATGTTTTAACAGTACAGGCAAAACATGGCATATTATAATTACCGGAGGAGAGCCTTTTTTGCACAAACATATTATCGAGATTTGCGAACGACTTACGCAGAATCACTATATCTCGGTGAATACAAACTTGTCGTTGCCGTTGATTAAACAATTTGCCGATAGAATTAATCCCGAAAAAGTACTTACAATTAATGCCAGTATTCATTATTCGGAGCGGAAAAAGCGAAATAATGTTGATGAATATATCGATCATTTTTTGTATTTACAAGACAGAGGGTTTATCATTGTGGGCTCTTATGTTGTGTATCCCAATGCTATTGATCAGTTTGTAACCGATTTAGAATTCTTTTTCTCAAAAGGACTGAAGCGTCTGTCGTCGAAAGTGTTCGAGGGTGAATACCAGGGTAAAATTTACCCGATGTCTTATACCGCGAAAGAGATGGAGATAATTACGCGTTACATGAGTAATTCAATCGAAATGCCGCAGTACTTGCAATTCAGAAATTTTAAAGGGCAACGGTGTGCTACAGGGCGTCGTATGCTTTCGATGAAACCCAATGGAGACATAGAACGCTGCCTTACAGAACACACTCCTATGGGAAATTTTTTTGATGGTAGTGTCAGCATGTCAACGCGCGACCGGGTTTGTGTGAGCGAAGAGTGCACCTGTCCATATCAGGGCCTGCTGTTTAGTTACAAAAAGAAAGCGCTGTTAGGGTGGTTCTCAAAATAGCCGGTCATGCCAATAAACCTGTTGCAGAAATACGATTTACGATGCTTCCCAAACCGAATAAACTGGGAAATAACCCATCATTGTAGTTTCGGGTGCAGCTATTGTGTTAATCGTCAGGTAAATAAAGAAATACAAGCCGCAAAGTTGTCGCCAGACGAAATTGCACGTTGCTTCGAAAAAACCAACAAACAATGGCTTATTCTCATTACCGGAGGCGAACCTTTCGAATATCCCGATTTTGTTGCGGTTTGCTCTGCTCTAACACAAAAACATCACCTGCAGATAACCAGTAATTTAAGTTCACCCGAAATAATGCACTTCGCCGATACCATCAACCCTTCGCAGATATTTCTTATAAGTGCTTCGTTTCATGCAATACAGCGCGAAAAGAACGCTAGCATAAACGACTTTACCAACAAATGCCAATATCTTATCGAAAAAGGATTTCCTGTACTGGTGAATTATTTAGCACATCCCGATTGTTTTCGGCGAATTGCCGGCGATTTACAAATGCTGAAAGACTTACAAATCGAAACTTTTGTTATCCCCATGCGGGGTGTGCATCAGCAACTCAAATACCCCGAAGCCTACACCCGTGAACAATGGGAGGTAATGGAGCCTTTTTTACTCGATGAAAACATCGAGAAAGAGTCGGCATTCTCGCGTTTGAATTTTTATGCTCGCAGATGTGAAGCGGGCAGTCATTATTTTTTTATGAACCCTAAAGGCGATATCTCGCGTTGTGCTAGCTTGCAGAAAAAAACCGGTAATATTTTCGACGGAAGTTTTGTGTATAGCGTTATTTCAAGGCCTTGCATTGCAAAAAACTGTAACGACGTGTATTGCGGAGTAGCAGCCGTTACTCAAAAAAAGGCTTCTAAATTGGCTGTGTATTGCGAAGAAAAATACTATCAGCGCCTGAAATAGCTTTTATCGTTGTTAGGTAATCATAATAAATGCTCGTATTTTAGCTTTTTCAAAATATGTGTTGCTATGTCGAAGTCAAAGAAAATACAAGCAGTGAGTCGCTACTACAACGAATGGACGAAGCATTATCTCGAAACCGGATATGGCAATGTAATTCAGGCACACCGCCCCCCCGATACCGAGCTTTTACTGCAGCATATTGCAAAACAGTCGGGTATGGCCAACGGAATGAGAATTCTGGATGCCGGCTGTGGTGTTTGTGGACCGGCTTTGTATTTTGCCCGTAACTACGAAGTCGAAATTGTTGCCATCACCAACTCACAGGTTCAGATCGATATTGCCCGACAAAACCTGAAGCAACAAACGCTAAAAGGTGAAGTTGAAGTGCTACGGGGCGATTTTCATAATCTGAGCAGCGATTTTAAACCCGAATCATTCGATTTGGTGCTCATGCTCGAATCGTTTGGCCATGCTGTCGATAAAAATGCAGTACTCACCGGTGCCGCACAGGTTCTTAAGAACAATGGGCTTTTATATATTAAAGATTATTTTGCCAAAGAAATTACCGGCTCGGTGGCACGCCGAAAAGGAATGAAACGTGCTATTGCCAACATGAACAAGCATTATTGCTATCAGTTGGCCAATATTAACCAAACACTAAAACAACTGCGAAGTGTGAACCTCGAAATAGTGTATGTAATGCAAAACCCACTACCTATAGGCAATCAGGACTTTGTGAAAGAGTTCGAAGAACAGCATGGTATCGACTTATTTGAAGGAGGGTTCCATTACTTATTTCTTGAACCACTTGAGTTGCTTTTCAAAAAGCCGGAGAATATCGACAGGGTGTTGGTGTAAAATCCTATGTCTTTTTTTTGCAAATACGTTCCCATAAACCCAACATCTTGTAATACAGATACAACAACACCGAATGATAGAGTTTTCTGCCTAGTTGCAACAACTCGTTACGCAATCGAAGCAGCAGCAGAATAATCGATAAAATGGCAAATGCCCAATGAATAGTGCCTGAACAAACAAAAGCTACGGCAATGGCTGCATACAAATTATAGAATTGATTTAGCTCTGCAGTAATATTACTGAGGCTGTATTCGTGCTTACGCGAGTCGCCATCAATTCCCCATTCAACAATAATATATAATACCGGTGCGTTCAGCAATGCAGCAAACAGGAACATTTGACTCAAATATGCGAGCAACAACAAACCTACAATTTCGGCACATAGTGCCATTACGGCCAATGTTTTCGATAGCCTGATCCCATGGTTCACAGTGAATGTTGTTACCCCGGCTTTCAGGTCGGTTTCATAATCTTTTGTTTGATGGCCCAGAATACTTCTGAATCCCATAAAAAACAACCACAATACAAGCACAGGCACAATATGTCCGCTTAATACGTCAGGTGTACCGATGTTCATCGATAATAACACAGCGATTAATCCGGGTAGGGCATACGAAAACAGAGCATCGGCCAAAAGCCCGGTAAAACGCGATTTCAGGCGAACCAACGGAGCCGAATACAGCACAAAAAGTGCAATTTGCACTGCCACAGCTAATAAATAAGGCATCGGGGGATTTAGCATTAGCAGGGCAGGAACTACGGCTATTGCCGAAAGCATTATGGACAGTGTGGCAATTTGCCATGCAGGCAGTTTATTGCACAGGTTATTTCGCCCTGCGGCTTTGTCTTCGTTGCGGTCGAACCAATCATTTATCAAATATCCAAGGCTGCCCACTCCTAGAATATACAACACAAGTAAAAATAGTGGAACAATAACCGTACTTGCCTCGGCATCAACATACAGAAAAACTGCCATGGCAATACATACATTAAAAACAAGCTTATTTTTCATCCAATCGCGTGTGCGAAAAAGCATAGCTGTTTTTTTAATTCCTTTCATTCGGGCTGAACTCAATGTTACGAAATTAGCATTTTATTTCGACACATTTCGATGTACAAGCCATCGTTGAACTTTTTATTACAGTTTGGGCAGTTTTATCAAGCGATATCATTATTTTTGCAAATAAATATTGCATTCATGGCCTACAATATAAATTCGATACGTGAGAATTTTCCGATCTTAAAAACTCGGGTATACAACAAATCGCTTGTGTATTTCGACAATGCAGCCACTACTCAAAAACCCGACTGTGTTATCCGAAAAATCACATACATGTACGAGCAATGCAATGCTAATGTACACAGGGGGGTACATTACCTCAGTGCCATGGCTACCGACGAAATGGAAGCGGCCCGCGAAACCGTAAGGCAGTTTATAAACGCGCGCAACAGCTGCGAAATTGTGTTTACGCGCGGCACCACCGAGGCAATCAATCTGGTTGCTTTTTCGTTTGCCGAAGCATTTCTTGGTGATGGCGACGAAATTATTGTTACCGAAATGGAGCATCATTCCAATCTGGTTCCCTGGCAGATGGCATGCCAGAGGCGTGGTGCAAGGCTCGTAAAATGGCCCATCAGCAATAAAGGAGAACTTGTTGCCGGTGTTTTTTCTACCCTAATTACCGAAAAAACACGTCTGCTTGCCTTAGGGCATGTGTCGAATGCACTGGGTAGCATTAATCCTGTAAAAGAAATAATTGCCGAAGCGCACAAACACGGCATAGTAGTGCTGGTTGATGGAGCTCAGGCTGTGCAACACCTGAGTGTAGATGTTCAGGATTTAGACTGTGATTTTTACACTTTTTCATCACACAAAATTTATGGACCCACAGGAATAGGTGTTCTTTACGGAAAGGAAGAATGGCTCGAGAAGCTTCCTCCGTATCAGGGCGGTGGAGAAATGATAAGTAAAGTAAGTTTCGAAAAAAGTGAATACAACAATTTGCCTTTTAAGTTCGAAGCCGGCACCCCCGACTATGTAGGATCTGCCGCGTTGGGCGAAGCCTTGCGCTATATTGAAAGCATTGGCATTGGCAATATTGCAGCGCACGAAGCGGCACTTCTCGATTATGCCACAAGTCGACTGACAGAATCAGATGGTCTTAACATTTATGGAAACGCCAATAAAAAATGCAGCCTGATTTCGTTTCTTCTTAAGAATCATCATCCTTACGATTTGGGGGTGCTGCTCGACCAAATGGGCTTTGCCACACGCACCGGTACCCATTGTGCCGAAACTGTAATGCAGCATTTTGGTATTTCGGGAACCATTAGAGTGTCGTTTGGCTTATACAATACTTTCGATGAAATCGACAGGTTTGCCGAAGCCTTGAAAAAAGCCGATGCCATGCTATCGTAGCCGGCCTATTTACGCTCAATCCTCAGTAAATACCCGTGGTGTATACTGTTCCCGCTGTTCGACAGCCCTTCTATGCTGTCGCAAACGTCCACTGCAAAATCAAAAAAATATGTTTCCTGTAAATATCTGAGATATTCGATATGTAAATTAGCCGCATACAAATTGAGTATGATGAAACAACGAGATTTTACCAGTTGCCTGAGTTGCTGAAGCAGTGGTTCCAGATCTTTTTCGAGTTTCCAGAATTTGCCTCCGCTTCCCTGCCCCGCTGCAGGGGGATCGAGAATAATGCCATCGTAAAGCTTTTGCCGTCGTATTTCGCGAGTAACAAAAGCCCTGCTGTCGTCAACCAGCCATCGTATTTGAGAAATGCCGTTATCGGTCATGTTTTTTTTGCCGCGTTCAACCACCTGTTTCAGAGAATCTACATGGGTAAGGGCGCTTCCCTGTTGTGCAGCTACCAGACTGGCAACGCCTGTGTAGCCAAAAAGGTTTAATATCTGCAACGGTTTGTACTCACTATGTTGCTTGTCGGCAAGGTATGTCCAGTTCAATGCCTGTTCCGGAAAAATACCCGTGTGCTTAAATGCACTCAGTTGCAACCGAATATTTAAAGTATTCTGTCCATATTGCCATACGGTTTGCCATGTTTGCTCGGCTTGTAGTTGTTGTGCGACGGCGGTGTTGAAAAATTCCCAATGGCCACGCAAATGGTCGTTTTCCACATATTGGGCGTCGGCCATGGCTTTCCATTCGTTAATGCTGAGCTCAGTGCTTGTTGTTGCCGATATTTCGGGTCTGATTAATGTTACTGCGCCAAACTTTTCTAGCTTCATTTTGTTGCCGCAATCAATAAGGCAATAATCGGAGAATATTTCGTTAATCCTGATTCTCATGGCGGTACCAAAAAAGTTTTTTACCAAAGCCCAATCGGTTGTCGGTCATCTTCATGCTGTCGATATCGAGAACCCAAAATGCTGTTTTTGCAATAAACGCATATGGGAATCTTATGAGATACAGTTTGCGCACCTGGCTTAACTCATCGTCTGCGGCCATGCGAACATGTCCGGTAAACTGTATCCCCCTGATGCGGCCTATAATGCGTGTTTCGAGATGTATATTACCGGCAACCAAATTGTTGGAAATCATTTCTTGTGCATGACGGGTGTGGAGGTCGGTGGTAAATACCAGTGAAACACTTCTGCCATTGTAGGCATAAAAACACGAAGCACACCATGCTGCTTTATTATTCACCGTGCATAATGTAAACACATGATGCTTTTTGATAAACCTTACAAATCTTTTTTCGGGCAGATGCATAACTCCATTAAAACCGCCAAATTACAACATCGACAGGTTAAAAACAAACTGTCGAAAAAAAGCGTTCACACATTATTAATCTCCTGAATAATAATTCATATTTTAGCAGAAATTCTTACGCGTGTTTGGGCTGAATACATATAAAACCAAAACCGATGCCGAGCTTATTGAGCTTTACAGCAACAGCGGCAATGCCGATGTGGTAGCAGTGTTGTTCAAACGTTACACCGGAATGATTTATTCGTTGTGCTATAAGTATTTGCGCGATAGTGAATTGTGCAAAGATGCCGCTATGGATATCTTCGAGGTGTTAATCGATAAATTAAAATCGCACGAGGTCAGCAATTTTAAATCGTGGTTGCATAGTGTGGTTCGCAATCATTGCCTCATGCAACTGAGGGGTGCAAAGCAACAATTTGAATTCGACGACGGGTATAAAAACAATAGCAATGTTTTTATGGAAGACGATATGGTTTTGCATCAAGAGGTTGTTGAGAAAGAAAAAATGCTGACACTCATGGAGCAATGTTTGCCAAAATTGAACAAGGAGCAGCGCGTTTGTGTTGAACTGTTCTATCTGAAGCAACAATCGTATGAGCAAATCAGCAACGAAACAGGTTACGATATTAAGAAAGTGAAAAGTTATATTCAAAACGGGAAAAGGAATTTAAAAATCATGATCGAGAAAAGCCATGATCAGCAGTAAAACAGACATATCAGGTCGGGGCGATTGCTTGCAGTTTGAAACATTGCAGCGCTACGCCAACGGAAGTCTTTCTGACGAAGAGGCCGCCATGGTTAAACAACATATTCTCGAATGTGAAATATGTGCTGATATTCTCGATGGATTACAGTCGATGCCTGCAGAACTCGATCTGAATGCCGAAATTGAAACCATAAACTTGATGATTGACGAAAAAGCTCTTTCAATAAAAAAACGGCGTATTACAATCACTCCTTCTACCCAACGCATGATTGTTGCAGCGGTTTTGTTAACATTGGTAATCAGCACCATCATTCTCATTAATTTTAATGCCGAAAAAAACCTGTATAATCCCGATGAATTTTCGCAGTTGAGCAATAGGGAAATTGTTGATGAAACCATTGCAAAAGAGACAGAAGAACAAACAGCCACGCTACAATACCGTGATAATGCGAATAATTCTCAATATTTACCCGGTACCGACTATGCAAAGCCTTTTCCGGAACAGGTTCCGGTTGCCAATAATGAGTTAGTTTTGTTTGAAGACTCTCGTGAGGCCGGCGATGAAGAAATCGCCATGGAATCAACATCAGAGGATGTTGCAGAGAATTTCGACAGAGATAAGGATCAAAATACCTTGTTTAATCTGGGAGGAGTTAGTGGTGTGTCAAATCAAGAAAATGCTTCGGGACAGGGCGCGGCATCGCCTCCTGCAGCTAAGGCCGATAATCGCACAGCTTCAACTGCTGGACAGAAAGATAATTCGCGGCGCAGCGAAAAAAATAAAACTTCTGCCAAAAAGACCGAAGCAGAGGGTGATAAGCAGGAGTTTGTCGAAATTATTGATGCTATCGATGAAGATTCCGAAGATCTTGACGTGGTTTCGTTTGCGCAGGTAGAAGTAAACCCGCAGTTTCCGGGTGGCGAAAACGCAATGTTGAAGTTTATTTCTTCAAACATTAAATACCCTGCCGAAGCTAAAAGCAAGGGAATTGAAGGGAAAGTGTTTGTAGAGTTTGTTGTTGGCGTTAACGGAAAGGTAAGCGGGGTGAAGGTTCTGAGAGGTGTCGACCCCTTGCTTAATGCTGAAGCTGTGCGTGTTGTTTCTATGTTGCCCGACTTTATACCCGGTAGTGCTAACGGAAAACCTGTGGCAGTGTCGTACGTAATACCGGTTACATTCTCTCTGAAATAGAAAAGCATACAGTGCGAAACAAAAAAAGAACCCGTATTTCTACTGATTCTTTTTTTTGAGGTAACTGGCGGATTCGAACCGCCGTACCCGGTTTTGCAGACCGATGCCTAGCCACTCGGCCAAGTTACCATTTTGGTGAAGCAAAAATATACATTATTTATGTTTTTTGCAAATCATTATCATCGCAAGTGCACAACTGCTGTAAACACTTGGGACACAGACACGAACGGTATTTTTTTCGTATCTTTTCAAGTTTTTCAGGGTCGGTTTTCACATTCATGCAATTGCATTTGTAATCGCCCGTACACTGAAATTTTTTTTGGCATCGGGGGCAGGTCTTTAACATTGGTATCCTATTTTGTTGGCTTCTAATGCGATGGCTTTAATATTCTGCAGGGTCATGCATTTAAAGTGCTTTTTTGGACAGCTTCTATAGCCCAGTTTAGAGCAGGGTCGGCACTTTAATCCCTGCACTTCGAACAGCTGCGATTGCTCATGAGCCATATAAGGACTCATGCCAAATTGTGGAATGGTGTTGCCCCAAACCGAAAAAACAATTTTTTTGAACGCGGCTGCAATGTGCATCATTCCGGTGTCGTGTGTAATTACCACACAAGCATGTTTTATTAGCAAAGCCGATTCGTCAACGCTAAGTAAACCACAAGCATTCAGTGTTTTATCGCTGTGAAGCAGTTTTGTTACTTCGTTGGCCGTTTCAAGGTCTTCGGGGCCGCCAATTAAAACATTGGGGTGCCTAAGCAGCCTGCACAACTCGGCAATTTGCTTTGCCGGCAGTTTCTTTGTTTGGTGTTGCCCTCCAATGGCAATTACAATATAGGGCTTCTCCAGCGATTCAAATATCTGATGAATATCGGTAAGGTCCCTGTCTTCAACAAAATAGTCGAGACCTTTACCATCGTTTTTAGCATCGAACAAGCTCACGGTTTCAAAATACCTGTCAACAATGTGCAGTTGTGGCAATCGGTTTATTTTAAACGCGGTGAGCAGCCACTTCTCGAAGTTGAGCTTTCGTACCGAAAAATCGAGTACTTTCAAGCGACGTTTAAACCGCAACGACCTGATATTGTTGTGTAAATCGATGATGTAATCGAAATGTTCGTTACGCAAAGCGTCTAAGGTTCTTCCAAATGAACCAAGGCAATGCACGGTGTCGATATAGGGATTGTTTTCGAGCAAAAATGCATATTGTGGCTTGGTGAGAAAATGAATTTCGGCGCCTTCAACCTGCTGTTTCAGGCAACGCAACACCGGGGTGGTAAGAACAATATCGCCCATACTGCTGAATCGAATTATCAGAAATTTCACCGTATATTTTTTTTCTGATGTATTCACCCTGGTTTAATATTGGTCAATGTAGCCGTCAATCATGTAGAAAGCATCCAGATACATTACATTCTCAACAGGAATGCCCCAAATGCTGGCTTTTTCTTTGAGATTGGCCATCCATTGTGGACTTTCTTTCATGTTTTTAAAGCCCTTGTCGAGCATTTCGGGGAACCGGAATTTATATAACGCAGCATTTCCTTTTGAACTGACCGCAACTTGAATGTAATATCTGTCAATTGTTTTCTTTGTGCTGATTGTGTCCCACATAAAAGCATAATTGCCCCAAACAAGCACATAATCGGCCAGTTTCAACAATTGGGTTGAATCGGGAATATCGCTCAGCGATTTTGCCTTTGCTAAGGGTTTACTGCCAAGGCAAACACGGGGTAGTCGTTTTTTGTTCCATATCACAGGGAAATGCCCTTCGCATTGCGGGTTTTTCACATAAACCACCGGATTATCGGCCCCTGCATAACAAGCCATGTGGGTGTGATTGTAATAATCGGAGTAGTTCATTGCATAGTACACTTTGTTGGGTTCCATGTGAGACGCCACCTCCATAATCTCTTTTACATCACTGTTTAAAAACGAGAGATGTGAATTGATAATCTTATGTCTTTCAATTCCAACGTATAAAAAAACACCAAACACAGCAATTGTTAAGAGTGCATGTATTTTTTGCGACGAAATCCATACTATCAGTAAAAAGTATAACAGAACCAGCACACGGTTACTTACGGCTCCGGTGCCAAATCCGTTGGGCAGAAAAACATATATAGCTATTGTTGTCAGTGTGAGAAAAAACCAAATATGGCTGCTGTCGGTAAATAACTTCACTGTTTTTGCGTTCCGGTAGTGCTTCACTGCCGATACTATTTCTGCTGCAACAATATATAGAACAAGCGAAAGCAGTGTGAAAAACACAACCCGACCCAGTACCAGCTCGTGCTCATAATTGAAAGTCATTAAATTGCGCACAATAAATAAATTCTTTGCCAATTCGTCGCCGGGTAGTCCTCCACTGCTAACACCTTGATTTACGTAAAATACATGAGTGCTGTAAATAATTGCCAGTATTATGGCAGGTAGGGCAGCTGCCAATAGTTTTGATGCAATTATCAGGTGTTTTTTCAGGCTGTTTTTTTCTTTATTCAATGCGCTTTTCACGTAACAAAGCACAACATACAAACCAAGGCAAAGCAGTGTAAACGAAAATACAATGAGATGGCTGAGATACAGTGCCGTAAAAAACAACATCAGCACTGCAATTTGTTTTATTCCAAGTTTTTCGCTGTTGCGGATATAATATGCCATTGTGAGAAAAAAGAAAATCCATGCCAGCGAAAAAGTGTAATAACCCATCATTAGAAAAATATGTGTAGTGAATGGGATTATCAATAAGCTGAGATAGGTGGTTCTTTTATGAATAGAATACACCAGGTAGCGAAACGAATAGGCCACCCCGGCAATACAAATAACCAGTAAGAGCTTTATGGCAACCGAAGCTTTAAAAATCAAGTTCAACAGGCTTAGCAAAAAAGGGCCGGTCCAATATCCCACAATTACCGGATTAATTTTGAAAAACTCTGAGAATGCATCGTTGCCTTTTATAAGTTCGGCAATCACAGTGGCATTGTAAATATGCTGTGGTCCGTCGAGTGAGTGTATGTACTCATACTTAAACAGAAACGAAGCATTTATAACAAGAAAAATCGAAAAAACAAGCAACTCTACCCAGCGCTTATTTAATAGATTTTTGACTGCTGAAAGTTTCATATAGTTGAGCCACCAAATTACGTCCGACAAAAGCATTGTCAGCAGTTGGGGCTGTTTTTTACTGCTATTGCTGACCTTGTGCCGGTAATTCGGTTGGAGCTGTCGGCTTCAATGTTTCTCCCGATTGCCTCGATGGCATGGCCATACTGGCTACCAGACAAACTACAAGCAAGGTAATAGCAAGAGCCCAGGTGGCTTTTTCGAGAAAGTCGGCAGTTTTTTTCACGCCCATAACCTGATTGCCTTGACCAAAGTTCGATGCCAAACCTCCGCCTTTCGAGTTTTGCACCAACACGATGAGAATAAGCAGAATCGAAATCACAATTATTAAAACCGAAAGAAATGTGTACATGGCTATAAGTTTTTATCAGAAAGTTCTTTAATCTTTTTTATTTGAGCTGCAAAATAAATGCTTTTTTCCGGATATTTCAAAGATAATTTTTCATAAGTGTGTAAAGCCTTTTCAAAATGACCCTGTTTTACGTAAATCTGCGCCAATGTTTCAGAGATTAAGTCGTCGTGGTCTTCTTTTGCATACTCCGGAATCTCTTTGCTGATGGCCACTTCAGTGTCTTTTGGGATGATTTTTGGCTTGTCGGCAATAAACTTGTCGAGCAAGCTCATATTTTTTTGTCGCAGTGGGTTTTCGTCAGCGATTTCTTTTGTTTGGCTGTCTCCAATAACGATGATTTCATCGTTTGTATTTCCGGCAACCGCTATTCTGTCGAAAGCAAAATCGAGCAAGCTTGCTGTTGTATGCTGAAGATGTATGCTGTCTGATTCTAAAATTTCGGTAGGCGGTTTTGTATCGTTTTCTGACGATGCTGTAAAAAAGGGTTGAGTTTCTTCGATACCTCCTGCCTTTGATTCCGTGGCCATGTTAAGGGGGGCATCTGTGTTTTCGGTTTCTTTTGATTGATGCAGCAGGCGATACAACATCACCCTGTCGGGAATATGCAGGGCTGCTTTTTTTATGCGTGTACCAAAGCGCACATCGTCAACATCGTGCAGGTTTTTGGCATACAGGAGCCATGCTGCCTGAAAATATGGATATTCTTCAACCAAAGAATCTAAATTCTTCAGGCTGTTGGCATCAAATACTGCCGTGTGGTTGATATATTGTTGAAACAATTCCTTGTTCATGGCCTACCAGTTTACTACGGCTTTATTGAAAATATCTTCGGTGAGTTGCTCTACAATCTCGTTTATCAATTGGTTTTCGACACTGGCTAAGTTTTGCGTGCTCTCAAAATCGGCATATCGCGAAAACTGTGTGTCGAAACTTTTTTCCGGCTGAATGTTGTTGGTGAACCTCACCCGTACATTCACCGTAAGCCGGTTCAGTGCGGCTGTTTCGTTTCCTTGATAGGCCAGAGGGTTTACCCGATAATCGGTAATTTCTCCCTCAATCATCAAGTCGCCTCCTGTGTTAACCATATTCAGGCTGGTTTGCGACAAAAAACGGTCTTTAAGCCCTTCGGTAAAAGTGTTGCTTAATGTAGGCTGCACATTGGTGGCACGGTTCTGAAAATACGATATTTGCAATGTTTTTATTTCGGGCGAAATGCTGGCTCCGGTAAACGAATACTTCAATGTGCAAGCTTGGCAGCACAGCAACAACACAATTAGTGTTGCAAGCAATAGTGGCTTGTGTAATCTCTGCATCATTGGTCTATGTTAAATTCCTTCAGTTTACGATAGAGCGTACGCTCCGAAATACCCAGCTCGCGTGCTGCCATCTTCCGTTTCCCGCTATTCTTTTCGAGGGCTTTTAGTATTAACTCCTTTTCTTTGTCGGCAAGCGATAAATTCTCGTCGATTATTTCGCTGGTGTCGTGAAAAATTGCTTCGTTAACCGGAGTTTCGGGAGTATTGCTTGCAATACGTGGTTTAATTTTTACATCTATCTGATCTTGAAAATATTCTTCAATCAATTCGGTTGTTTCGTCAGCCAGGTTTATGGGATGACTTCCCGAAATAATATCGTTCACCAGTTTTTTAAGTTCGTTCATGTCCTTTTTCATGTCGAACAATATCTTGTATAAGATTTCACGCTCGCTTGCAAATGATGCCTCATCGGTTTTGTTAACCAGTGCCGGCAAATTAGTGCCATCGTATGAGGGTAAATATGTTGCCAGCATGCTAGCGGTTATATCGCGCTTTTCTTCGATTACCGAAATTTGTTCGGTAATGTTTTTCAGTTGCCTGATGTTGCCCGGCCAGCGATATTTCATGAGTAAGATTCTGGCCTCATCATCGAGCCTGACACCGGGCATACGATATTTCTCGGCAAAATCGGCCGAAAATTTTCGGAACAGTAATACGATGTCTTCGCCCCGTTCGCGCAGAGGTGGTAAATGCAATGGAACTGTATTCAGCCGATAGTATAAATCTTCGCGAAATTTGCCGTCTTGCACTGCTTTCAAAATATTTACGTTGGTGGCAGCTATAACCCGCACATTGGTTTTTTGAACTTTCGATGACCCCACACGCATAAACTCTCCCGACTCGAGTACCCGTAGCAATCTTACCTGTGTCGACAATGGAAGCTCGGCTACTTCGTCCAAAAAAATAGTGCCTGAATCGGCTTCTTCAAAATATCCTTTTCTGTCGTTTATGGCAGTGGTAAACGACCCTTTTACGTGCCCGAATAATTCTGAGTCGATGGTTCCTTCGGGGATGGCTCCGCAATTTACGGCAACATATGAATTGTGTTTTCTCTTGCTGTGGTGATGAATAATCTGAGGAAAAATCTCTTTTCCTACACCACTTTCTCCGGTTATCAGAACCGACAAATCGGTTGCAGCTACCTGAGAGGCTATCTCGATAGCACGATTCAGCGCCGGAGCATTCCCTATTATCCCAAATCGTTGTTTAATCTGTTGCAGTTGCATCGCTACGGTTTTTCAGTCGCAAAGTTAATCAATATCTCACAAATAAATACTATCTGCCAATTGCCGGCATTGTAAAAAGTGACTTTTTGTTATTCACTGTGCGAAACATGTTTTATTGTTGCTTGTTCACTGTTAAATAGATACTATTTAGAAATCAGCGTACACGCGTATTGGCTATATTTGCAAAAAACAACGCCATGAACCTTATACAAACTTTGGGTAACCTATATTTGCAACATGCCAACCCTCAGTATGCCGAACAAATGAGCAGGTATATGAAAAATCGCTTTCCGTTTTTCGGTATGCAATCGAAACAGCGCGAAGAACTAAACAAAAAGTTTTTTGCCGAAAATGGCTTGCCCGCTTACCATGTAGTGAAGCAGTTAGCTCCGCTACTTTTCGAAATGCCGCAGCGCGAGTTTCATTATTTTGCCATACTGGCAATAGTGAAGCATAAAAAAAGTTGGGAAGTAAACGACATCACTCTGTTCGAAACGCTGCTTACAACCCGGTCGTGGTGGGACTCTGTCGATTACATCAACGGATCGATACTGAGCGAATTTTTTGTGAAATATCCCGAAATTATGCCTGCCGTAACCGATGCATGGTCGATGCACGATAACATCTGGCTGAAAAGAAGTTCAATTATATTTCAACTTAAGTATCGCAAAAACACAAACCTCGATTTGCTAACTCGGCACATTGAGCAAAACGCCGCAACGAAAGAATTTTTTGTTCAAAAAGCAATTGGCTGGGCCTTGCGCGAATATTCAAAAACCGACCCGGTGTGGGTCGAACATTTTGTAAAGACCCACGAGCTAAAACCTCTTAGCCGTCGCGAAGCCCTCAAACGCATCGAAAAAACCAACGCACCCTCGTAGAGACGCGATTCATCGCGTCTCACCCGCGTATGGACGCGATAAATCGCGTTTCAATGCAACAGACGCGATGAATCGCGTTTCAATGCAACAGACGCGATAAATCGCGTTTCAATGCAACAGACGCGATGAATCGCGTTTCAATGCAACAGACGCGATAAATCGCGTCTCTACGAGTACAAATTTTTCATACCTTTACACTCATAATTATTTGTACTCAAATGAAAAACCTAAGCTTCGTTATTATTGCTATTCTATTGGCAATGCAAGTTGCAGCCCAACAAAACCCCTTTAATTTCGAAAAAGAATTTGCTGCCAAATTTCTTATTGAAGACCACGAGACCGACCCACGCCTACACCAATACGATGTGGGGTTCTATCATCTGAATCTTGCTATGGACAACAATTCAGTGGCAGTGTCGGGCAACACGCTTGTTTATTTGAACCTTAACGAATCGTTTCAAAATGAATTGGTGTTCGATTTAAAAAACGACATGACAGTGAGTGAGGTATTGATTAACGGAGTCTCCACCAGCTTCAGTCACCAAAACGACTTGCTGGTTGTTGCCTACGAACACAGTACTTCATATAGTGCCGATTATCAGGTATGCGCCGATATTCATTATTCGGGAGTTCCAACTGCCGGCATGCGAGGGGATATCTATAATTTTACGGGTTTTGCCAACTATAATGTTACTTTTTCGCTGACAGAACCCTACGAAGCTAAATACTGGTTCCCATGTAAACAAGTGCTTACCGACAAGGCCGATTCGGTGTGGGTGTATGTTACAATCCCCGATAATCTGCTGGCAGGCTCGCAAGGCTTACTTAAGAATACGGTTGACTTGGGTAACGGCACAAAACGCATGGAGTGGCAATCGTCATATCCCATTGTCTATTACCTCATATCGGTGGCTGTAGCCGATTATCAAGACTACTCATTCTATGCGCCAATGTCGGCTTTCGACGATTCGGTATTGGTACAGAACTATGTGGTGAATCATCCCCAATATGTTACAGTAAATGCCTGGTCGATGAACCGCATTAAACCCATGATGGACATGCTATCGGAGAAATGGGGAAAATATCCTTTTCACGAAGAGAAATATGGTCATTGTCTTGTAAAACTAAGTGGAGCAATGGAACACCAAACAATGACAACTACAGGTTATTTCGACTTTCGCATACAAGTGCACGAACTGGGGCATTCGTGGTTCGGAAATTATGTTACATGTGCCACTTGGCAAGATATCTGGGTTAACGAAGGCTTTGCCAGTTATGCCGAATATCTGGGCGAGGAATTTATTCAGCCCGAAGGCTACGAAGATGGTTGGCTGGCCGACTGCCAAAGCATTGCCCGTCAGGCTACAACAGGTTCGGTGTATGTACCTTTCGAAAGCCTCAATAACCCGGGCCGTATTTTTAGTTATGCTCTCAGCTATCGCAAAGGAGCATGTTTGGTGCATATGATACGCTATCTTATCAACGACGATGAGGTTTTCTTTTCGTTTATACGTCATTTTATTGAACAAAATGCCAATGGCACAGCCACAGGCGATGATGTGAAAAATGCGTTGAACGATTACACCGGCATTAATTTCGATACGTTTTTCGATAATTGGTATTATGGCGAAGGCTATCCGCGTTACGAGATAGAGTGGTATCAGCAGGGTAATATTCTTCACATAGTAAACATGCAAACCACCACAGCAGCCTCCACACCGTTTTTCGAAATTCCAATGGAGTATGTTGTTGAATACAGTTCCGGCGAAAGCGAAACAATCAGGCTTGAGCAAATTCAGAATGTGCAGGAATACGATATTGAAGTTAACGGAACAGTTAGCCAATTAAGCCCCGACCCCAAAAACTATATTCTTAAAGAACTATTGTCGGTTACATTTACCGGAAATAAAGTACCACAAGACTTGGCAGTAATGATTATGCCAAATCCTGCAACCGATAATATTTGCATACGAAGTTCAGAGAATATGAAAGATGTAAGCATCTACTCTGCTACCGGTGAATTCCTTGCAAAGTATGATGTACAAGGCCTTGAAGTATATATTTCTTTGCTCCATTTTTCTCAGGGCATTTACTTTGTAGAAATTACAAGCTACAGTGGTCGCAATATGTGGAAAAAATTTAGCAAATTGTAATATACACAGGGCTTAGCCTGTTGCGGTTAAGCGAATTAGACGGCATTATCTGATTTCTTGCTTACTGTTGATTTCTTTTTGTTAAAAATGCTGTTTTTGCCATGCATATAGTTTTTGATTGATTAATTTTATCCATGGGCATTGTTTGATGCCTTGGTGTTGTAAATCAATGGTTTAGATTATGGATTTTGTTCATTTGCACGTACATTCGCAGTATTCGATTTTAGATGGAGCCGCTTCAATTGAAAATTTGGTTGCCAAGGCACAGCAGTTTAATATGAAGGCACTGGCTCTAACCGATCATGGTAATATGTTTGGCATAAAAGCATTCTACAACGAATGCCGTAGAAAAAAGATTAAACCCCTTTTGGGCGTTGAAGCCTATTTGGCTCCCGATGGGCACCTGGTTAAGCGTGGAAAAATCGATTATTCAGGCTATCATACTATACTTATTGCCAAAAACTTGCTCGGATATCACAACCTGATGAAGCTGGCCACAATTTCGGCTACCGATGGCTTCTATCTGAAACCCCGTATCGACCACGATTTGCTGCTGAAATACGGTGAGGGGCTTATAGTTTCGTCGGCTTGCCTGGGCGGCGAAATACCCCAGAAAATACTGGCCGGCGACTTTGAGGGAGCCGAGAATTCAATACGTTGGTATAAAGAACATTTTGGCAACGATTTTTATCTCGAAATTATGCTGCACTTTTCGCAGGACCCCGAGATGAATAAAAAAGTATATAACGAGCAACTTATCGTAAACAAATATATTGTTGATGCAGCTGCACGCCATGCCGTAAAACTGGTTGCCACCAACGATGTGCATTTTGTGAACCGCGAAGATGCCGATGCCCACGAAATTCTTATCTGCCTGAATACAGGCAAAGATCTTGAAGACACTTCGCGCCTGACCTACACCAAAGAAGAGTATTTTAAGTCGCCCGACGAAATGGCAAGTATTTTTGCCGATGTACCCGATGCACTGATAAATACCCTCGAAATAGCCGACAAAGTTCAGGAATTTAAGCTCGAAGTAGAACCTATTATGCCCTATTTCGAAATACCTCGCGAGTTTGCCAGCTTAGATGATTACGAAAAACAGTTCGACGAAAATGCACTCATTACCGAATTTGGTCGCGAGAAATATGAGAAGCTGCAAGGCAATTACTCCGAAAAACTACGCATTAAGCTCGAATCGGATTATTTGCGAAAAATAACTATGGATGGTGCCCGCCAACGCTATGGCGACCCCATCCCCGAAGAAGTACTCGAGCGTATCGACTTCGAAATCGATACGGTGAAAACCATGGGCTTCCCGGGCTACTTTCTTATTGTTAACGATTTTGTGAAATATGCCAAAGACAATGGTGTGCTTGTGGGCCCGGGGCGTGGTTCTGCCGCCGGTTCTGTAATTGCCTATTGCACCGAAATTACCGATATCGACCCCATTGAACACGACCTTCTTTTCGAGCGATTTCTTAATCCCGAGCGTATTTCAATGCCCGATGTCGATATCGACTTCGACGACGACGGCAGGCAATCGGTGCTGAATTATGTAACCGAAAAATATGGTAAAAACAATGTTGCACAAATAGCAACATTTGGCACCATGGCTGCTAAATCGGCAATACGCGATGTGGCACGTGTGTTAAAGCTTCCTTTGAGCGAAGCCGATCGACTCGCAAAAGTATTGCCCGAACAGCACGCCCATTTGGCCAATGCCTATCAGGAAATTGTTGATGGCGAACACAAACTGGGCAGCATCGAAAAAGTAATCGACGACTGCAACCGTAAAGCGGCTGCAGCGCGGCGCGATGGCGATGACAAACTTGCCGGAAAGTTCGAAACCCGCAAAATTGTTGCAGGCGAAATTATTGATGCCCGAAAAAAAAACGACAACACTAAACTTAAAACCCTGCAGTTTGCCTGCACGCTCGAGGGTTCTGTGCGACAAACCTCGGTGCATGCCTGCGGTGTACTTATTGGCCGCGACGAATTGATACATCACATACCGCTGATGCCATCGAAAGAATCGAGCCTGTTGTGCACCCAGTACGACGGTAAGTACGTTGAATCGATAGGCTTGCTCAAAATGGACTTTCTGGGTTTAAAAACCCTGTCGATTTTGCGCGAAACTCTCGCAAACATCAAAGAAAGGCATGGTATTGATGTTGACCTGAAAAAAATTCCTTTCGACGACCCACTGGTGTACGAACTTTTTGGGAAAGGCGAAACTACCGGTATTTTTCAGTTCGAGTCCGACGGTATGCGAACACACCTGAGAAACCTGAAGCCTACTCGTTTTGGCGACCTCGTGGCCATGAATGCACTCTATAGGCCTGGCCCCATGGAGTATATTCCAAACTTTATCAATCGTAAAAACGGACGCGAAAAAATTGAGTACGATCATCCCATCATGGAACGCTATCTCGAGTCGACTTATGGAGTAACCGTGTATCAGGAACAGGTTATGTTGTTGTCGCGCGAGTTGGCACTTTTTACCCGCGGCGAATCCGACTCGCTGCGTAAAGCTATGGGTAAAAAAATTGAAGCCATGATGAAGGAACTGAAAACAAAATTTGTAGAAGGCTGCCACAACAACCCGAAATTTGTAGAAGGCTGCCAAAAAATCAACAAAAGCCCCGGTGATCTCATCGACAAAATATGGAAAGACTGGGAATCGTTCGCAAAATATGCGTTCAACAAATCGCATTCGGTGTGTTATGCACATCTCGCATATCAAACCGCTTATCTTAAAGCACACTATCCGGCCGAGTTTATGGCTGCCTGCATGAGCCGAAACCTTACCGATATTAAAGAAATAGCAAAGCTGATGGAAGAGTGCCGACGAATGAAAATTAAAGTGTTTGGGCCTGATGTAAACGAGAGCAACAACAAGTTTACCGTGAACAGCAACGGCAACATTCGATTCGGTCTGCATGCAGTTAAAAATGTGGGCTCAAATGCGGTAAACGACATTGTTGCCGAGCGAAAAAAGAAAGGGCGGTTCACCGACATTTTTAATTTCGTCGAAAGGGTCAATCTGAATTCGGTGAACAAAAAAAACATCGAAGCACTGGCCTACGCCGGTGGATTCGACAGCTTTTCTGACATAAGCAGGCATCAGTATTTTTTAAAAGCCGATTCCGAAAACGGAAGCTTTATCGAAACCCTTATTGCCTATGGTCATGCCATGCAATCGCAACAGCATGGAGTGCAAAACCTGTTTGGCGACATGATGGCCATCGAAACAAAAAAACCAAGCATACCCGAAAAAACCGATATCATTATTACCGAATGGCTGAATCACGAAAAAAATCATATCGGTCTGTATATTTCAGCCCATCCCCTCGATAGCTACCGCTTCGAACTGAATCACCTAAAACTGATCCCCCTTTCTGAGTTAAAAGACCCCTCAAGCTTTCAGATGAATGCTGCATTTAAGATTGTGGGACTGATTAACAACGTTGAAATCAGAGCTTCGAAGAACGGAAACCAATATGCCAAAATTACACTCGAAGATTATTCCGATTCATTTACGATCAATTTTTTTGGAAAAGATTTCTTAGAATACAACAAGTATTTTCAGCAAGGTCAATGTGTGATGATACAGACTTGTTTTACTCCCGGATACGGAAACGAAAGCAATCAGCTTAAGCTGAAAGTAAATAATATAACCTGGCTTGCCGAATTGCGCGAATCGCAGTTTAGTACCCTTGAACTATCTATGGATATCGACAGAATCGACGACTCGTTTACCTATAGAATGGCCGATCTGGTTAAAAATAATAAAGGACGTATCAACTTGAACCTGAGACTGGAAGACACCGAGAAAAATGTTTTCGTAAAGACACATTCAAGAAGTATGCGAATAGAATTGAACAATGACATAATTGATTTTGTTGAAAACAGCGGTTACTTTTCGTCGGTTAAACTGTATTAAATAATTACTTTCGACTTTTTAAGATTTGTATAAACTATAAATAATTTGTGTTATGGCATTAGAAATTACCGATCAAAACATTCAACAAGTGTTGAATACCGAAAAACCTGTAGTTATCGACTTCTGGGCAACATGGTGCGGACCCTGCCGCATGATTGCTCCTATTATCGAAGAATTGGCCTCATCGTACGATGGCAAAGCCGTGGTTGGAAAAGTAAATGTTGACGAAAACATGGAAGTGTCAACTAAGTATGGAATTCGCAATATTCCAACCGTAATATACATCAAAAATGGAGAGGTAGTCGATAAAGTGGTAGGTGCCGTTGGTAAAGATACTTTTATAAGTAAACTCGAAGCACTGTTGTAGAGTGTCTTGTTCCTATTTGTAAAGCCTATTCTTTTTATTATAAACTCAGGTGTTGCCGTTGTGTAACATAAAAATACTTGTGCTGTAATGAATATCAACACAATTCAGGATGAGATAGTTGAAGAATTCTCGGTGTTCGACGACTGGATGGATAAATATGCCTTTCTTATCGAAATGGGTGGTGAGTTGAAACTTATGAGAGATGAGGACAAAACCGACGATAAACTCATCGATGGATGCCAAAGCAAAGTTTGGGTTCACGCCGAAATACGAGATGGCCTCGTGTTTTTCGAAGCCGACAGCGATGCGGTTATTACCAAAGGTATTATTGCTTTGCTTATCAGAGTGCTTTCGGGCAAACCAGCAGCCGATATCTATTCGGCCGATCTGTATTTTATTAAAGAAATAGGCCTCGATAAACACTTGTCGCCTACGCGAAGCAATGGCCTGCTGGCTATGATAAAACGAATGAAACTGCTGGCTCTTGCCCTCGATGCAAAAAATTAATAACACCTAATGCCTTTGAACATGACTATTCCGGTTGATATGCTCGAAAAACAAGTAGTGGAAACACTGAAAACAATTTACGACCCCGAAATTCCCGTAAATATTTACGATTTAGGCTTAATTTATAAAATTGTCGTTTCCGACAATGCCGACCTCGAAGTTGACATGACTCTTACGGCCCCCAACTGCCCCATGGCCGACGAGTTGCTCGAAATGGTAAACTACAAACTCAAAGCCTTGCCGGGAGTAAAATCGGTAACAGTGAAATTGGTATTCGAACCGGCCTGGGACAAAAGCATGCTTAGCGATGAGGCCAAACTCGACATGGGGCTGTTGTAGAATGTGGCCGATTTATATCAACCCTTATTTGATTGCTAATGTGTAATAATGGTTAAAAATCACTAACCGGCTTTAACTTTCCATATTTTATCGCAATAATCGCGTATCGAACGGTCCGACGAAAATTTACCCATGCGTGCAACATTCAGCACCGACATTCTATTCCATATTTTTTGGTCGGCCCAAATGCTATCAACATAATCCTGACACGCAACGTATAGCTGATAGTCGGCCAGCAGCATGTAGGGGTCGTGATACAGCAGCGAATCGGTGATGGGGCGAAACAGTTCGGTATCGCCTTTCGACAAGAAGCCCGAATTGATAAGATCGATAACTTCGCGCAACTCGTTGTTGTTCTGATAAATATAGTAAGGGTCGTAGTTGTTGCGCTTGGCTTCTTCAACCTGACCTGCTGTGAGACCGAACAAAAAGAAGTTTTCTTCGCCCACTTCTTCGCGAATTTCAACGTTGGCACCGTCGAGAGTTCCAATGGTAAGTGCCCCATTCATCGAAAACTTCATGTTGCCTGTGCCGCTGGCTTCTTTTCCGGCGGTTGATATTTGCTCCGACAGGTCGGCAGCAGGATATACGGGTTGCGCATTGGTAACGTTAAAGTCGGGGTAAAACACCACTTTTATCAGATCGCCGGCTTCTTTGTCGTTGTTAATAATATCGCCCGTTGCGGTTATCAGTTTTATCATTAGTTTGGCCATGTGGTAGCCGGGCGCGGCTTTTCCCCCGAAAATATAAGTGCGCGGCAGGGGTTCGGCAACTTTATTTTTAATGCGTACATACTGTGTAAGAATGTTCAGCACATTCAAATGCTGGCGCTTGTATTCGTGAATGCGTTTTACATGAACGTCGAACATTGAATTGGGGTTGGTAACTATGCCGGTGCGGTCTTTAATTAATGCCGACAGGTGTTTTTTGTTGTCGAGTTTCACTTTTTTCCATGTGTCGCAAAAACTGCTGTCGTTGGCAAAGTCTTCCAGTTTTTTCAGCTCATACAGGTTTCCCGGCCATGTTTCGCCAATTGTGGCATCGAGCAGTTGGCTGAGTTTCGGGTTGCTGAGTACCATGAACCGCCGCGGGGTAACACCGTTGGTAACATTGTGAAACTTGTTGGGGTACATTTCAACCCAATCGGGTAGCACTGTGGTTTTCAGCAATTCGGTGTGTAGTGCCGCCACGCCGTTTATTGCCGAGCTGCCTGCACAAGCCAGGTTGGCCATACGAACCGATTTTTCGCCGGCTTCGTCGATAATCGACATGCGGTAGTGTTTTCCGAAATCGTCGGGAAACCGGTTTCGCACTTCTTCGAGTAGCAGGTGGTTAATTTGATAGATAATCTCAAGGTGCCTCGGAAGCAGGCGTCGAAACAACTCGAGCGGCCATTTTTCGAGGGCCTCCGGAAGCAGTGTGTGGTTGGTGTAACACATGGCTGCACGGGTAATTTCCCAAGCCCGGTCGTAGTCGATTGCATAATCGTCGATAAGCATACGCATCAGTTCGGCCACAGCAATAGCCGGATGTGTGTCGTTGAGCTGCAGCACAAAACGCTTATGAAAATCGACGGGTTTGCCTCCACTGTCGGTATGAATGCGCATCATATCTTGCAGCGAGCACGATACAAAAAAGTATTGTTGTTTTAGCCGCAGTTCTTTTCCCTGATCCGACTCATCGTTTGGATACAGCACTTTGCTGATGTTTTCGGAAAGCATTTTTTCGTGCACAGCCCTGAAATAGTCGCCATGATTGAACGCCGTAAAATCGAACGACTCCACGGCTTCCGATTTCCATAATCTCAAAAAATTGCACACATCAACCCGATATCCCATTTCGGGTGTGTCGTAAGGAATTCCTTTTACCATTTGTTCGGGTATCCAGCGATGTATGGTTTCGCCGTTTTCGCCCGTATGGGTTTCACAATGTCCGCCAAAGCCCACATACACTGCCATTTCGGGTCGTGCAATTTCCCATGGGTTGCCGTTCTGAAGCCATTTGTCGGTAATTTCAACCTGCCATCCGTCTCTGATTATCTGGTCGAAAATGCCAAATTCGTAGCGAATACCATAGCCTATTGCCGGCACCTGCAGCGATGCCAGCGAGTCGATATAGCAGGCAGCCAAACGACCAAGACCTCCGTTGCCCAATCCGGGTTCTTCTTCGCATGCAATTACCGCATTTATATCAACACCCATTTGAGCCAAAGCCTGTTGCATTGCATCAGAAATGCCAAGGTCGATAAGGTTTGCACCCAGCTGAGGCCCCATCAGAAACTCGGCCGAGAGGTAGCTTACAATTTTCTGCTGCCGCTTTGCCATAGTGCTGCTGCTGGTTTGCAATGCCCGCTCCATGAGGCGGTCGCGCACTGCCATCGAAACAGCGAGATAGAAATCGTTGAGTGAGGCGTTTTGTGGAGTGCGACCCTGATGATAAAAGAGTTTCTCGGTTATCGATTGTTGTAAGACGGGTACTGCCATACCACGTTGTGGTATAACAATATCGGTACCGGCTTGTGCTGTGCTTGATTTTTTGGTCATGGTTTATGGTTTTGCAGGTAAAGTTAGATAAAAATGCGAAATAATCAGATAATACAAAACATTTTGTATGTGAACATTTTAGTAACACACATCCCGGTCGGGAAGGTACACATCGCGTTACATGTGTTTTGACCCAAAAGTCAAATGTGAAAAGAAATCTCGTAGAGATGCGATTTATCGCGTCTCTGTTCATCCAAAACATTTGACATTTGCCATCAGCCATCAGCCATCACCTCCCCACCTTCACAAACCCAGATCCATAAACCTTTCCTCCACCCGACACCAGCACCCTGTAGTGCCCGTTGGGCAATTCCGATATGTTTACACTAAACTCCCCGGCTCGCTCGGATTTGCAATCCGAGCCCAAACAGTTTTCTTCCATCAACAACTGCCCCGAGGTCGAATAGATTTTAACATTATACCCCGCCGACCCATTCCCATCGGGCAATACAATGCGAATTTCGTCAACCGCCGGGTTCGGATACACTTCGGACTGTGGCATACGAATATACTGCGGCAGGTAGCTGTCGCCGCAGTGCGGGTTGCAGCCTTCGGCATCGAGGCAGCCGCACGAGTCCACTTTTATAGCCAGCGCACTGTATATTCCATTGGGAAACATCGCCCCCGGGTCGCTGCGGAACTCGCCCGTAAGCATAAAACCTCCGTCGCTGGTGCGGCTCATACCATACAAACTGGTAACACTGTAGGTAGGATTATTTTCGGGAAACACCCGGTAGCTGCGCAACCATGCACCCCGGCCGTTGGGAAAAATTTTTACCAAAGCACTGATGTATTCGCATTGTATCAGCAAAAACATATTACCAACCGAGTCCTGATACGAATCGCGTATTACATAAGGGAATCTCTCAAAATTTCCCAAATCGTACCATAAATCTGTATTGTTAAGCAATTCGCATGAGCTGCCATTATCAATAAGTTTGGCTATTCTTATAGTGCTGTTGCTGCTTGGCTGCATATTCAATGTTGTAATAAAATATGGATCGGTCCACACCACATAATAATTGCCATCGGGCGCATCAAACACACGCGGACGGTAAGTGGCAATTGAATCGGGTCCTATCACATAGCGCCATTGCTCATTCCCCTCCGCATCAATTTTTACCAGACAGGCTTTTACCTTTTTGGGGTACAAATAGGTCATATCCTGCTCGGTGCTGATAATATAGCCCCCATCGTGTGCAGGGTGTAGTTGGTAGGGGGTCATTACACAATTATTAGGGCGTGTATAGTCCTTGTACGAAAACGAACCATCCGATGGGTCGTAAACACCAAAAAAAGTACGAACATTAGCTTCCAGCGAATATTGTACATCACCAATTAAATAATATTTTGTCCCCAATTTATAATGAGCGAATATTCTGGCTGATTTTCCACCAAAGCTATTCCTAAAATCCTTTATTGAATCAATTTCTTGCATATTGTCAAAAAAAGCCAATAAAGGAAATAAGTAATAATCCTTTGAATATTTTTTGTAACAACCACTTACCAAACTTAATTCAGAATTCGAAGAATGATTCAGTTTTGTATAAGTTGAAAACGAAGCTATTGTATCGTTAAAGTATTTTTTTGACCCCAAGAAATTTCCATAATAATCTATTGAATCAAATATTATTGTTCCATCAATTCCAGTAGTATAAATCGTGGTATCTAAACCGACAATTAAATATCCACTTGTAATTTCTGTTGAATAATAAAGCATAATTCCATTGTAGAGATTGTAAAACCGTTCTTGAGCAATCAATAACATTGGAAAAATTATTATCAATAATATTCCTATAAACTTTTTCATTTTTCGAAAGTTTAGGGCAGTATAAAAAGCTTATATACCGCCCATGTTAATAATATCTCTATCGTTTAATGCTAATCGGACTGCTTCCGGCAAGCGATTTGTCATATAGCAAGCTTACATGATATTGCCCTTCAATAGACCCGTCGGTTCTTACAATTACAACATCCTGTAAATGCTTCAATTCCTTTGTAAACACAGTCTTACCAAGCACATCGGTAATCACAAGAAGCAATTGGGCATCTTCGCCTTCGAGCTGATATTCTACATAAAAATAATCACCTGCAGGATTGGGATAAATCTTAAAATTATTCACCGAATTAGTACCCGACTTGTTCAACCAGGCATTGCGTTGATTGGGATCTTCTTCCGGTAAATACACCGGCTCCCGGTAATCGCTTGCCCCATTCAGCATTAGCAGGGCGGTGGCGCGGGTGCCGGCTAGCCCCCCCGAACTTTCAAAATCTTTAAGTATGTCAATATTTAGGCTGTCCAACTGCTGCATATCAATGGCTGTGTCGGCAATTAAAGAAGCATAAAAAACATAATATTCCTGCAATACTTCAATTCCTTTTGTTTCCAATTCATCCATTTCGAATTGGCTAAGAATATCGCTCAGTGTTTGATTGGCCAAACGGGTTTCGCCCAGCGAAAAATAATGCTGAGCCAATAAAAGCAAAATTATTGCGATGGTTTTCATTTTCATCAGATTTTATAGTGCAAGATACAAAATTCTCACATCTCCCAAGCCCCAGCGCCGTTTTTCAAATCAAAATCCATGTATCCCCGTAGAGACGCGATTTATCGCGTCTCTGTTCATCGCGTCTCTGTTCATCGCGTCACCTTTATCGCGACTCTCCTTTCAAAATATACCTTACATTTGCAACAACTGTTAATTTGCTAAGTAAATGACCTTGCGTTGGTGGCAACAGCATATGGCAGCCCAGCTGTGTGCTTTGTACGATGAACCTGAATCGGAAAGTTTGGCCCGGAATGTATTGATGCATTGCACCGGTTACGATTTGCTGCATCTGCATTTGCACTACGATAGTGAAGCATTGGCTACCCACGAAAGCTGTCTCAACAAAATGCTGAACAGGCTGATGCAGGCAGAACCCTTGCAGTATGTGCTGGGATACACGTTGTTTTGTGATTTGAATATACAGGTGAACAAATCGGTATTAATACCACGACCCGAAACCGAAGAAATGGTGCAAACCATTATTGCCGATCAGGCACACCGGACAGGTTTACGTATTCTCGACATGTGTACCGGCTCGGGTTGCATTGCGCTAAGTTTGGCTAAGCATTTAAACACGAGCTGTGTTACCGCAATCGATGTGTCGCCCCAAGCATTGCAAACTGCAGCCGAAAACGCCGTGGCCAATGGCGTTCGGGTGAACTGGGTGCAGGCCGATGTTCTTGAGCCATTGCCCGAATTAGAAGGAGGCCCTTTCGATGTTATTGTGAGCAACCCCCCTTATGTGTTGCAGTCGGAAGCGGCTCGTATGCATAGGAATGTGCTTGAATTCGAACCACATCGGGCACTGTTTGTTCACGACAACAACAGCCTGTGTTTTTACGAAGCCATTTTGAACTATGCGATAAGGCAAAGCAGTAATCAATTCAGTTTGTATCTCGAAATAAACGAGAGCAAAGGCAGCGAAATGGCAGCACTTATTCAAAAATATGGCTTTTCCGACGTTTCGTTTTATAACGACATCAATAAAAAATGTAGATTTGTAAAAGTAACCAATATGCCCCAAAAATGAAAAAATTTGTTCTTATTTCGATTCTGCTTACCATCGCTGCAATACTGATTTCTTTATCAGGTTGTGAACGCGAAAACTCCGACGATGTGAATCAAGACAGAATTTACGCATACTACGAATTATTCTACAATTCCGACCAAGATATCACCTATGCACGAGCATCGTTCCGGTTCGGCAGCATCACCGGCACACTCTTGCAGCTGGCAGGGCATGCTTACGTGAAGTTCAACGACGATTACCTTACATTTAAACCCTTGTTGGCCTACTACGAAATAAGTTATCCGGGGCTTGTGGCCGAGGGAGAGTTTACCTATATGGATCTCGATAGCAACTTTTTCGTAAATACGGCTGTTTTGCATCCGGTCGATTTACCCGAAACACTCGACACTCTGGTTCGGGGACATGTATATGCCTTGCCGTTTACCGGCGATTCAATTCGTGCCAACGAAGTGGTCAATGCATTTATTCACAGTTCGCTTGGCACCGATTTGCAAACCTATTCGCAAAGCAATTTGCTGGCTGTGCAGGTGTTGTTTGCTGCCGATCGCACCCTTACACTAACGCCGGGGCTCAATACCGTATATGTGAGGCGCAATTACTCGAACCCGGTGCAGCAGGCCACCGAAGCAGGTGCCGAAATACATGCAATATGGCAATCGCATGTCAGGCAGGTATTTGTAAAAGACTAAAGCATAAGTGCTTATTTTACAGTTGTGTTTTTCAAAAAAAAAACGCCAGTCCATTATTTGGCACGAATGGCATTTTTACAAAATCAATTTGTATATTTGCCACACACCTATTGCTGAAAGATGAAGAAAGTACGCTTACAGGTTTTGGGATTGTCTTATAGTCAGACACAGGCAGGGGCCTATGCTCTGATTCTTTCGGTTGATAACAGCGAGCAACGCATTCCCATTATTATTGGTAGTTTCGAAGCTCAGGCTATAGCCATTCAACTCGAAGACATTATTACCGCCAGGCCGTTAACCCACGATTTATTTTTGCATGTTGCCCAACGCTACGAACTGCAGATGAAAGAAGTGATTATCTACAAACTTGAAGAAGGTGTATTTTACTCGCAGTTGGTGATGCTTAGAAATGAACAAATCGAGTTGGTCGAATCGCGCACCTCCGATGCGGTAGCCCTTGCCTTACGTTTTAAATGCCCCATTTATACAACCGACGAAATTGTTGAAAAAGCAGGTATCGTGTTGAATATACCCGAGGAGGAAGCCACAGAACACGAAGTGACAGAATCGGCCGAAAGCGACGAACAGGATATGAAACCCCGCGATATTGCAGAAATGTCGTCGCGCGAGTTAGAAGCCATGCTGAAAAATGCTGTTAACGATGAAAACTACGAGTTGGCAGGCAGAATTCGTGACGAAATACACAAACGCCGCAATACCTAATTGATGTAAGATGAAGAAATTATTTTCGGTGTTCATGCTGATAGTGGTAGCTGCTATTGCTATGGCAAATAATCACAGTTTTTCAGCCGGAGAAAGGTGGTTTTCGGTACAGAATAGCGATACTGTGTGGTATTATTTCGACACAGGCAACATGTTAGAACTTACCAAAGGCGGTCAGACTCAAAGGCACTATTACCATGTAAACGGCAACAAATTAATGCTGTATGGCGATATTGCCCAACGCAGCACAAAAGCCGACTCACTCCTTATTTTCGAGAACCAACATGGCCTGGTGCCATTGCTCTTTGTAAAGGGCATGCCAATGGTTTGGACGCCTGCTGCCGATAGTGTTTTGGTGCAACCCGAAGTGGTATTGTACGAAATATCTACTTCGAAGGATGGAAGTATTATACTGCAAGGCGACCAAGAACAGCTGCTGTTGCAGGCCTGTAGCCAAAATGTTCAAATTGCCGACAAAGAAGGGTTTACACTGATGTCGTTACTTCGGGGTTTACTGGGCATGCTGGTACTTATTTTCATTGCCTGGTTATTCAGTTCGAACCGCAAGAAAATATCGTGGAAGGTAGTGTCAATTGGTTTGGCTGCTCAGGCGGTGTTGGCGGTAGGAGTTCTCAAGGTACCGTTTATTCAGGCTATTTTTGAATTTGCAGGTAAAATATTTGTAAAAATACTCAATTTTTCGGGAGAAGGAGCTGCTTTTCTCCTCGGCGATTTGCTCGACGTAAGCACCTATGGTTATATTTTCGCATTCCAGATTTTGCCTACCATTATATTTTTCTCGGCACTTACATCGGTGCTATTTTATTTAGGGGTCATACAAAAAGTGGTTTGGGTACTTGCCTGGGTAATGACTAAAGCCATGAAAATATCGGGCGCCGAAAGTTTATCGGTGGCGGGCAATATTTTTCTGGGTCAAACCGAGAGCCCTCTCATGATAAAGGCTTACCTCGAAAAAATGAATAAATCGGAGATTTTGCTGGTAATGATTGGAGGGATGGCAACAGTAGCCGGAGGTGTGCTGGCTGCCTATATCGGTTTTTTGGGTGGCGACGACCCGGCCATGCGCCTTATTTTTGCCAAACATTTGCTTACAGCTTCGGTAATGGCAGCTCCGGGAGCCGTGGTGGTAAGTAAAATACTCTGTCCGCAAACCGACGAAATTTCAACAAAAGTAGAGGTTTCGAAAGAAAAAGTGGGTAGTAATTTTCTCGATTCCATGGCCAATGGCACTACCGAAGGGCTTAAACTGGCAGCCAACGTTGCTGCCATGCTGCTGGTGTTTGTGGCTTTTATTGCCATGTTCAATTTTATTGTAGGCAAGCTTGGCGATATCACTCATCTGAATCCGGCTATTGCGGCATTTACCGGCGGACAATACACCGGTTTGTCGTTGCAGTTTATTTTGGGTTATGCATTTGCCCCAATTATGTGGCTGATAGGGGTGGCCGGCGAAGATATTGTGTTGGCAGGTCGCTTGCTTGGCGAGAAGTTGATAATGAGTGAGTTTATTGGATATATTTCGTTGGCCGAACTTAAAGATGCCGGTGCTTTTGCGAGTGAAAAATCAATAATTATGAGCACCTATATGCTATGCGGATTTGCCAACTTTGCTTCTATCGGCATTCAAATAGGAGGGATAGGTTCTTTGGCTCCGGGGCAACGCAAACAACTTTCGAAATTCGGAATGAAAGCCTTGTTGGGAGGAACACTAGCCTCTCTGCTTTCGGCAACCATGGTAGGCATTATTCTGGGTTAATGCCTTCTTGTTTGTAGTTGTTTTCTTTTACCAGATTACCTTTATGATAAAAGGCCTCACTAACCAGTTCGCCCTGTTCGCTGTAAAAACTCCACTTTCCTTCGGCAACATTGTTGATGTAGTTTTTGTCGTAGAATTTTATTCCGTTTGGATGATACACGGCCGATAATCCGTGTCGCTTGCCCTGCTTGTAATATCCTACACTCCATACCGTATCGTTCTCATACCAGGCCATCCACTTGCCATGACGATTGCCCTCTAAGTAAGGTCCTTCCATTTTACGCTGGCCACTTTCGTAATACTGTACTTCATATATTAATTCGCTGTAGCTGCTGTCGGCAAAAATAAAGACCTTGCGCGCCTGCCCGTTTTCGTAAGTTTCGGCAACTATTTGCATACCCGCCCTTTTAATGCTGTCGCCACTCTGATTTTCGTATTTCAGGCGATGCTCGTTGATCGTGGTTTTATAATCACCTGTTTTCGCAACTGTATTCGAAGCATTCCCGCAACCCGACAAGTTCAATACAGCGATACCCAATAATAATACAATACATGCTTTCATATTCACTTAGTTTTGTTCTACGAGTTTTCCGTTTTGGTAGTGCTGAGTGTTTACAAGCTTGCCGTTTTCATCGAAAAACTTCCATTCACCATGCGACAATCCGTTGTTATATTCTGCCGTGTACAAGGGCATACCATTTTCGTTGTAGTAGTGGCACTCCCCGTGAAGCTCTCCATTATTGTACTTTTCCGATGAAGCTGTTTTCCCGTTTGCATAGAAGCTTTCTACTTTGCCGTGCTTCTTGCTGTTACTATATCGCGTGATGCTCTCGGGTAATCCGTTTCTATAGTAATAGATTACCTTTGTAATTTCTTTTTTATCGCCATCGGTTTTGTAGTACACTTCCTTGAGAGCTTGTCCGTTATCGTAAAAACTCTCGGTTTCTTTTTGTGTGCACGCAAATATTAATGTAACCGACAGAATCGCCACAATGGGTAGAACTTGTTTGGTTGCCTTTTCTTTCATACAATCACTCAATAATATTTCGAAAATACGCTGCCATCAACTATAAGATGCATGCCGTAAAAATAGTCGAAACTTTCGATATCACGGCCATAATATGCGCCATAGTGAACGGCAATCTTTAGTCCATCGCTTACTTCTTTGGTAAAGGCAAGTTTGAGGCTGATTACCTCTCGTTCGGGGGCAATCACCGAGCGCCATTTGGCACTAATCGACTGGAACAAGGGCTCTCCCAGGGCCGAAAAATAATGATGCCCATACCAGTATCCCAAGCTAAAGCTAACATAACTGTAGTAGGCTGCCAGCGAGCCGTGAACTCCAAAACCACTTGTATAGGGCATTTTTTTCTCGGGCGATAAATCGCTGCAATACACCACCGAGCTTTCTACTGCAATGCCTGACACATTGCGGGTTTGCCACTGCCTGTGAAACTTAACCCCGCTTGCTGCCGACCCAAAACTTCTTACCTGATAAGTCACCGCCAAATCTTGCCCACCGTTGTGAGCCCACAATACCTGCGAAGTAAACCTTAAGTCATACAGTTGGGTTTTAACAATTCCCAATTCTCCCGAAAACCCTATTTGCAATTGCTCCTGCTCCAGATCTTTCGGAAATGCCGCCTTATCGCAGTTAAGCCATAAATCGGCAAAATGCCTGCCGTTGTTATACACCAGCTGAACACCTTCTTCGTCGTTGTCAATCAAATGTCGGTCGAAACGGTATATCTGTTCCATCATCCTATGATTCAGGCCTCCATTCAAATCACCCATAATAATGCTGAGGTTTTTGTGTGGCCGGTATTCTATTCTGTATAGAGGTTTCAGAATGTTCAAATTGTCCATACCTGAGTATTTCTGCATATACAAACCGGCAGTGAGCTGCAGCGAGGGCGAAAACCTGTAGCTTACTGTGGGTTCAAGAAAGGCTCCCAGTAGGGTGTAGGAATATACAAAATCGTTGAAATATTCGTTGTTCTTAAAAAAGTTATGGTTTCGCAATCGTATGTCGAGCATTTTTCCCTGCTGCCAATCGTGTTTCGCATCGCTGAAAAAAGAATCGGTGTGGTGTGTTTGCGCTTGTAACACAACAGCATACAACAACATGAATATGAATATTAATTTTCTCAGCTTATTATTATCTTAGCATTTCGAAACTATAGTGTATTACCGATTATAGGGCCATGAAAATACAAATTATTTCTCTTATAACTAAACACATCTTGTTTTTAGTACTACTATTTGTGTGTTTGTTTTCCCGAGAAAATGTTTCCGGACAAGTCGTGCGTGATAATGCTGCCGATTCGCTTATGTCGAAATACATTAACGAAGCCATGAATTATCTCGATTCAACCGGAGATTCAAGTCTTCAGCTTGCCGACATTAGCATTGCCATGGCTCGGGAGCACAACAATGCAGGCAGACTGGCCGATGCCTATAATGTAAAAGCCCTGTGGTTTATGTCGAATTCGCGGTATCAGGAATCGCTGCAATGTTTCGACAGTGTGCTGGTTTATGCCGAAAAGGTGGGTGATGTTTTTCGGTTAAATACGGTTAACAATAATATTGGTGTAATTTTCCGACGACAGGGTGCTTACGAAACATCAATACGATATTTCGTAAAATCATTAGAGTTTGCGAATCAGTGTAACGATACCATCAGTGTGATATATAGCCTGACCAATTTGGGAAGCAGCCTTGCTGCCCTCGACAACTACAACAGCGCTTTGATGTACTATTCAAAAGCACTGAATCTGATGCTTAAATCGGGTGAAACCCACCAGCAAATACCCTACCTGTATGTGAACGTAGCTAATATTTTTAAACGTCAGCTGAAATATCAGAATGCGCTGCATTTATACGAAAAAGCCTTGATCGATTTTGACGCGCTTGGCAATCACCAGGCCTGTCTCAGAATAGGTATTTCGCAAGCAGAAGTGTACTCAAGTATCGGGAAAACCGAAACAGCTATCGAAACCATCGAAAAAGCAAAACAATTAGCCGAGCTTATTGATAATACCGAGCAAAAAGAGGCATTTTATAAAACAGCTTACGAACTATATGCCAAGGCAGGAATGATGAGCAAGGCGTATGAATATTTGGAGTTGTATGCCGGATTACGAGATATCAATACCGATTTGGAACTGAAAAAAATTATTGAGAATATTCAGCAGCAATACGAAATGGATGTATTGAACGTTCGTAACGCCCAGAACGAAGAACGCTTGCAACGGCAGCAGTTGATGATTGTTTTAATGGTGGGGGCCATAGTATTGGCTTGCATAGTTGTATTGGTTCTTATTGTGCGCTATCTCGAGAAAAACAAGCATAACAGGCAGCTCTACGAAAAGAACCTACTAATCGAACAGCAACATAAGGCAATAAACGACAGTATCGAATATGCCGAGAGCATCATGTCTATTTCGTTGGTTCAGCCCAAAGCCTCTGACTTTATGCCCCAACACTTCATATGGTTTCGACCCAAAGATAAGGTGGGTGGCGATTTTTACCGCATCTACCATCAGGGAAGCAATTGGTTTGCAGTGCTTGGCGACTGCACCGGTCATGGTGTTGCCGGTGCTTTTCTGGCAGGGGTATATGTTCGGCTTTTAGATGCGGTGTTTCAGAATAGTTTTTGTGGTACGGCTGAAGTAATGCACGAATTAAACAAAAAACATATCGACTTTTTTGGTAACGAAACGAGCGACGATGTGATGCATTTACGCTCATGCGAAATCTCGATTCTAATGATTAATCCTCTCGAAAAAATAATTTGTTTTTCGGGCTTATATCATAAAATGATATTTCAATCTGACAAGGGCAGCAAACTGGTGAGCTCCGATAGAATTTCGCTGGGTTTTGCAGATGACTATAAATGCTCAGAAACTAAAATTGCATATCATTCGAAGAATCGCCTGTTTTTGTTTACCGATGGGTTTCCCGATCAATTGAATGCAACAGCTTCTGCCAAAATATCACGCAATGTATTGTTGAAACTAATTTCAGACTTGTATACTATAAACATTGAAGAAGTAAAGCCGATGCTCGAAACCTATTACAACAAACACCGCCAAGATGCTGCTCAAACCGATGATATTTTGATAATAGGGCTCGAACTACAGTAATAAATGCATAGAGAGACTTGTTCCTAAATATTTCTAATAAACTTAGTTTGCATCTGGTTTCGCTGTAAATTAGTTTATCCCCAGTTGATTTTCATTACAATGATTTTTTCAAAGTATTTATTAGTAAAACAATCAGTTTTACTGATGGCATAAAAATTGTTATTTTTGAGATTCTAAAAATCTGACTATGAATCTGAAACATGTACTTGCCGGAATACTTTTCATCCTACCAAGTTTGGCTCTTATCGCTCAGGTGGACGATGATTTTGAGAAATTCAAACAGGATTATGATAAAGGGATAGAAGCATTGCGCGATGATTACCGAAAATATGTAGAACAAGCCGACAAGGAGTTTTCGGAATATTTAAAGAACGACTGGGAGCAGTTTCAATTGTTCAAGGCTATGTCGGCCGATGAAATGCCGGGCCCTCAAAAAATTCCCGTGTATAAAAAAATGATACAGGTTGAGCCGGTGCGTGTGATACAACCCGCGCAAATAACGCGCGAAATAACCAGCGAAACTATGGTAGTACCTCCGCGCACTGCCATTCCTGCCGACGAAAAACGTAAGCCCGAAATTAAAAGTAAAGCGGTGTCGTTTTCGTTCTACGGAGTGCCGGTAGCCCTGAATCTACCCCTTGCTATGTGCGAAAAGTTTTCGCAGCCCGTTAACGAAGCAAATATTGCAAAGTATTGGGAAAAAATGTGTGCCACCGATCACAATCAGGTGTTGGGCGAGATATTAAAACTAAAAAACACCACCAATTTAAACGACTATGCCCTGTTGCAGTTTACCACGCAAATTGCACAAAAATCGGTGTCCGACGACAACACCGCAAAGCTATTAACCTGGTTTATGCTGACAAAAATGGGGTATAAAACAAAAATCGGATATCAGAATCAAAAAATATACTTGTTGATTCCTTCGGTGAATCAGGTTTACGGATACAACTACTATACCTTCGAAGGGCTGAAATATTATGTTTTCGACGAAAACCCGGGAACATTGTTCACTTATGCAGGCAATTACCAGTCGGCCAATCAAATTATGAATTTCAATCTGTACAAAAGTCCGCTGTTTCCGGTTGACACCGCTTCGCGAAACCTGAAGTTTTCATACAACGGGGTCAATTACTCTTTCGATATACTGTACAACAAAAATCTGATTGAATTCTACAAGGCTTATCCGCAGTGCAATATCAGTTTGTATTTTGATGCCGGTATTTCCGACTTAAGCCTTGAGTCGCTTGCAAAACAATTGTGGCCCATTGTGCACCGCATGGACGAGAAAGATGCGGCTGCTTTTTTGTTGAAAATGGTTCAAACAGCCTTTGAGTATAAAACCGATCAGGAGCAGTTTGGTAAAGAGAAGTACTTTTTTGCCGAGGAAATATTGCATTATCCTGCAGCCGATTGCGAAGACCGCTCGGTGTTTTTTGCATTTTTGGTGAACGAATTTCTGCAATTGCCGGTAATAAGCCTGTGTTACCCGTTGCATATTGCCACAGCTGTGAATTTCAGCAACAAAGCCTATGGCGATGTGGTTGAATATAAAGGTAGTGTTTACACAGTTTGCGATCCCACCTATATCAATGCGCCCATAGGGGCAACTATGCCGGAGTTTAAGAAATCGAAATTTTCGGTGGTTGCACCCGAAAAGCGTTTGTCGGAAACAGGGCAGCCCGAATTTGTTTGGGAGAAAATTTACAATGCCGGAGGCATACGCACCGGAAGCAGCAGCGATTTAATTTATTTGAAAGACAACTCGTATGTGGTGTCGGGTATTTTTCGCGACAGCCTGCAACTGGGGGCAACCACGTACAACAACAACAAAGAAACAACCGGATTGTTTGTGGCTGCTTACGATAAGCGGAACAATCTGATTTGGCTCAACACAATGCAATTTTCGGGGAACTTTACGCCCGATGGAATGGCTACCGACAGCATGAACAATATTTACCTAACAGGCCAATTCACCGGCACAATTTCAGCGGGCAATCGTTCGCTTAAGGCAAAGTCGGGCGACGATCAGTTTGTGTTAAAAATGGACGTTGGCGGAAAAATGCAATGGCTCACGGGTGTTGCTCTCGACACGGTGAGTGTTGCAAAACCCTATGCTTTTCAGTGTTTGATTTCTGAAAATGGCGAGGTGCAGGGCTTTCATTATGTACGCGAATACACCTGGGACGAAAGCATTAGCATATATCATAACGACAACAATGCCATTGTTATCACCACCGAGCGTTCGCTTTCGGAAGCCCGCTACAGCTTTGGGCCCGAATTTGGCAGTTCGGGAAGTTACGAATTGGTAGAAGCATGGAAAAAGCTTACCGACCAGTATGTTTCAATGCGCTACAACAAGAGTATTGCCGGATTCTTTGCACTGATGGAAACCCTCGAAAATGCAAATCTCGATATTGGCGGTAAAGAAATTCTGGCCACACTCAACACCCTGAATCCTTCGTTTAAAAACGATTATAAAGGGTTTTACACAAGCTTGCAGGCCTTAAGCCGGCTAAGTAGCCGCAATGGTATTGTGAGTTTCTACACCAACAACGGACAAGTGTTGAAATGTGGGCCGCTGAGCATTACCAATGGAGCACAGGCTCAAATGCGCGACTATAAAAGCGGAAACAAACAAGTGAAAACACTGAAAGGGATTTATTACGACACACTCTTTCGCAGCTTAAGTGTAAATTACATTAAGTTTTTTAAGGTAAATGGCGACCTGATGATTGACTACAGCAGAGATCACTATCAAAAAGTAGTGAATACCGAAAAAGACATTTTACGACAATAAGGAAAATTTGATATGTTTTATTAATTTTACGAGGTCTAATTAAGAATATGTAGCGTATGAAAACATTTACCCGACCAGCTCTGTTTGTAATACTGGCTCTTATCACGGTATCGTGTCTTTCTACCCGCCTTACCAAAAAGGGCTCGAAGATGGAAGAGGCCGGTATGTATGCCGATGCTGCCGAATTATATTATCAGGCGGTGGTGGCCAAGCCAACTAATGTTGATGCCAAAATAGGCATGAAGCGAACCGGTCAGCGCGTTCTCGAAAAGAAGCTGTCGGCGTTTAATAAAGCCTATAACGAAGGAAATAACAAAGAGGCAGTATATAATTTTAAGGATGCCGACGATTATTATAACAAAATTACGGGAATAGGTGTAGAGCTGAACTTCCCGGGTTTCTATCGTGAATACTACGACGAGGTTAAAGATATTTATCTGGCCGATAAGTATGTTGAGGCTAACAAGTACCTTGATGCCGCTAATTTTACCGATGCCGAAAGACTGTTCCGCGAGATTGTTTCGTTACAGCCTAATTACAAAGATGCTAAAGAAAAACTAAACATCTCGGTATATGAACCTGTTTACAGGGAAGCACAAATAAAAATGGATAATAAGCTGTATCGCACCGCCTACTATCACTACGATCGTATCATTAAAGAGTATGGCAACTACAAAGATTCTTACGATCTCAGGGCAGAGTGTTTGAAAAAAGCTACGCTGACACTTGCCATCTATCCGGTTGAAAATAAATCCTCTACATCAGGGATAAACGCTACTCTTGAGGCCGGAATTCTTAAGGCAATTCAAGAGAAACAGAATCCGTTCCTTAAACTTATCGAAGCATCATCGCAAACCGGACAGGGAAATATGGCCCGACCGGTGGCCGATATCAGCCTCTACACTTCTGTTACCGCTTTTACATACGAAAAAGGCACATTGAATAAAACCGAAAAACGTGGGTATTTAAAAAAGACCCGTCAGGTGAAAGACGAAGAAGGAAACACCAAAACCGTTACTGAATACGACAAAGTGGTGTATAACGAATTTAATATGGGGCGCAGTGTTAAAATATCGTTTACATATAGGCTCATCCGAAACAAAACAGGCGAAATTATTGGTACCAATAGCCATAGTTTTGTGAGCGAAGACAGAATAGCCTATGCCGAATATAGTGGTAATTCGAAAAATCTGGTACCCGGTTATTGGAAAAGTGCTTCATCGAGCAGTCAGGAGGATGTAATTCACGACAATCAAAAAGATGTGAAAGCCTTACAGGAATTGCTTAATGGACGCAAAGTAATAAAAGACTATAATACTTTAACCGGAGAAATCATTGAAGTGTCGTCGTCAAGAATTGCCGATGCTGTTAACAATTACGATCCCGAACGATGAAGAGATTTTCAATACTTTTAATCTTAATTCTTACAGCATGGCTGTATGGGTGTAATATTTTAAGCCAAAACTCAAAATCGAAGGCTCCACCCCCCGACTGGGTAAAAACCAAACCGGTGAGTGCGATGTATTACACAGGAATAGGTTCCGCTTCAAAAATCGGATTCGCTCCGGCCGATTACACACAAACGGCTCAGCAACAAGCATTGGGAGATCTTTCGCGCGAAATATCGGTGAATATCTCAAGCGCTTCGGTGCTGTCGATTATGGAAAATAATTATAATATCAATTCTAATTGGTCAAGCGAAATAAAAGCTTCTTCTGATATGTTTCTCGAAGGTTACGAACTGGTTGAAACATGGGAGAACAAAGAATACTATTGGGTGTATTATCGGCTTTCGAAAGAGAAGCATGCTTCACTTAAATCGCAGCGTAAAAACCAAGCCATCAACGAGGCTCTGCTCAAGTTTAACGAGGGCAAAAAGCAACATGTCAACAATGCGTTGTTTGAAGCTTTCAGCTTTTATGCCGATGCACTTTCGGTGCTGAAACCGTACATGGCCGAAAGTACCGAAACCGAGATAGATGGTGTAAAAACCGATATAGCACAGGAAGTATTTACCGCAATGATTGGCATTGTGCAATCGGTGCAGATTAACTTTATTAAAACCGATATCACGGTGAAAAGAGGAATTCCCGTTCCGGCCGAATATAAAACTTTTTATGTGGTAAATGCCCAAAATCAGCCATTGTCGAATATTCCGGTTGAGTTTAGTTTGAGTACCAGTGGCCTTATACAGAACCGTTATGTGAGCGATAATCTGGGGCGGGTTGTTTGCGACATCAATAAAATAAATAGTTCAAATAAAAACGAAACACTCAGTGTTTGGCCCGACATGCAAACATGGTCGAGACTTACCAAAGATCCTTTGGTACGGAATATAATACGACAGATACCCGTTTCTAAAAAGCTAGTATTGTTACATGTCGAAAAGCCGAACTTTTTTATTTCGAGTGTAGAGAAAAACTTCAATCAAATTGTTGAGCAGACTATGTTGCGTGATGCCATGCAAGGTGCATTGGCTGCCGAAAATGGTATCGTGCATAGCATCGAAGATGCTGACTTTTCTATTTATATCGAGTCGAATTCAGTAAAAAAGCCCAAAACCCATTACAACGAAGAAGCTTCTGTTGAAATGACCATTAGTGTAAAGGATAGTAAGAGTGATCTAATCTATCAGAAAATGTTTACTGCCGACGGAGAGGGTAACGATGCTGCTGAAGCTACTCGTGAAGCTTACAAAGAAGCTTCAAATATTATTACAAGAAGAGTAAGTAAAGAAATCGCCGGACAACTGTTCGCAAACTAAGAATACATTTGTGTATGTCGGTATTGATGAATTTTGCCATGTTTCCCACCGATCAAGGGATTAGTGTTAGTGCTTACGTAAGTAAGATAGTTGAGATGATAAGTCAAAGTGGCTTCGACTATCGGCTTACGGCGATGGGAACAATAGTTGAGACCGAAAATGTGACGCAGGCTTTTGCAATCGCCGAAATGGCATATGATATACTGGAGCCGCACAGCAAAAGGGTGTATGCAACAATAAGTCTCGATATTCAAACCAATAAACCCATGGGGCGTATAACCAAGAAAACCGAGTCGATCGAAGATAAAATCGGAAAGCTTAAAACCTGATAAATTGTTGACATGAATTTTTTTTCGATACGCGAGAATCCCTGGTTTATAGCCGGTCCATGTAGCGCCGAATCGTACAATCAGGTTTTTGAAACGGCTAAAACCCTTGTTCAGTGTGGGAATGTTTCGGTTTTTAGAGCCGGAGTATGGAAGCCTCGCAGTCGTCCCGGGAGTTTCCAGGGTAGGGGAGCCGAAGCATTGCCGTGGATGGCCCACATCGAAAAACAATTACATATTCCGGTAGCTGTTGAAGTGGCTGAGCCCGAGCATGTAGAATTATTGGGAAAACACAGTATTCATATTGCATGGATAGGCGCCCGCACCGTGTCGAACCCATTTTCGATGCAAAAGCTTGCCGATTCATTAAAAGGCTGTGGCTTCAGTATTATGGTAAAAAACCCTGCTTATCCCGATATCGATTTGTGGTGCGGGGCATTTGAGCGATTGCTCGAAAATCAGATTTCGGATGTGGCTGCAATACACAGGGGGTTTTATCCATTCGAAAAATCGGAATTGCGCAACACGCCTCGCTGGGAAATCCCAATCGAATTCAGAAGGCGCTTCCCTGATATTCCCATGATATGCGATCCCAGTCACATTGCCGGAAACAAGAGTTTCATCACCGATATTTCGCAGCGCGCTTTCGATTTGAATTTTGCAGGCCTCATGGTCGAAGTGCATATCGATCCTAAAAATGCGCTTAGCGACAGCAAACAGCAACTTTTGCCTGAAGAGTTTTGTCAACTGGTGCAGTCGCTGATTTTTCGAAAAGGCAGCTCCGAAAACCCTGAGTTTACCCAGCAACTCGAAGATCTGCGAGAAAAAATAGATGTGATTGATTTTCAAATGCTCGAATTGCTGATGCACCGAATGCGTTATGTTGATGAGATTGGTGAATTCAAAAAACAAAACAATGTTAGTGTTTTGCAGTTGAGGCGTTGGGGACGTATATTAGAATCGCGCCTTGAGCAGGCTCGCCGCGAAGGCTTGGCAGAAGATTTTATCAGGCAACTCCTTGAGCTTATTCATAAGGAATCGATAGCTCGACAAACAAAAATTATGAATAAAAAATAATTAACAGTTTTTTCAACTTTAAAAATATTTAATAAATTGCAGGCATTGCTGCTAATGCATAGCCTCACTTAACATATGATGCGGGCAATGGAGTAACCGAAAATCCAAAAGAGTAGGATGAACAAATAAATTCGAATTTATATGAAAAAACTATTATTTATCGCTCTGGTTCTTACGAGTATCATATTATCTTCGTGTCAGAAACAGCCTACAGCAAATTTCACTTTTGATAAAACTACGTATAATGCAGGCGAAACAGTGGTTATAACTAATGCTTCGATCGATGCTCATCATTACGAGTGGACGTTTCCGGGCGATCAAACCAGTAGCGAAGTAAATCCCAGCTATCAAATTCCCATGTCGGCATCAGGTATTTTAAGTTTTACTCTCGTAGCTTCATCGCGCGACGGGCAATTGACCAGTACCCTCACCAAATCGATAAACGTAATCCCCAAAACCGGAAATGCAGTGTTTTGGCAAAGCGAAAGCTACGATAATATTACAGTAAGCCTCGATGGCTATACCGAAAACATCGTCGATAAGAGGACTACCGAACCCGCTTGTGGTGCAACCGATTGTGCCAACTTTACCGACTTAGTTCTTGGAGATCACAACTACACAGCTACCGACGGTAACTATCAATGGCAGGGTGTGGTTACCATTACCGAAAATGGCTGTACACGTGTGAAACTCGAATATTCAAATGCAACGCAGCGCTAAAGTTGTACGCCTAATTGCCTATCTAGAATTTTCCATCATACTTCGTCCACAGCAAATCGCCTAGCCAAATGGCTTTGTGAATTGCTTTATTTGCCTGGTCGTTAGAGTATTGGGTGAGAAATTCTATACGTTTCTTTTCCGACTTCATGTTCATGGCCAGTCGTTCAACACTTGTTTGATTCTCGAATAGCTCTTTTTGCATGGGTTTCCAAACAGTATCAATATCATGCCGCATGTCGCCCCAGCGTTGTGCCGCAAGTGTCCCCAGCCTGTTGAATACCCACCATGCCGATTGTAGAGTATAGCCATTGGTGCGGCCAGGAGTTTTATACGATACCGGCAAATCGCTTACAGAACAATAAATGGGAACATATATCGAAGTTGCCACATTGTCTAATGCAATCCAGGCAAGGCCTCCTATTTCGTTGGGTAGCCACGAACGCGATTGTAGTATGGTGGCATACATAGTGTACCAGCGGGCAATGGTTCGTTCTCCCAAAAAACGCGTGTTGCCATCGTTGTCGGTGTAATACCAGCTTCCGCTTACGTTGTGCAATAGCAATTGCTCGTAGGGCATGAAGGGGTTTGCCAGCGGAGATACAATAGTTTTACCTTCTTTATCGGTAGTCGTAATGTTTCGCGTCATGTCGTAGGGGGTGCCTTCGTAGTAGTCCTGAAATATTTCTACCAGTTTCTCAAGAGTTACGGGAGCATCGGGTTTTACCGAGAAAGGATAATTTTCATCGTTTGGGTCGAGCTTCAGCGAAGGGGCCAGCATGTCGAAAATACGCCACTCACGGCGGCGGCTGGCAATTTCTTTGCGCGATTGTGGAGCGTATGCATAGGCAAAACGGAACGGCTCATTATCTGATTGCCACCAAGATGAATCGCGTGCCATATCGAAAATATTTGAACTAGCCATATAATAATCGGGTTTGCTTAGGTCTATTTCGAGTATGCGGCTTGCATTGGCATTGCACGATACATGATCGTCGGGAACCCGTTGGGCAACCCAAATAGCCCCTGTTTTTCCTTTGCCGGGGCCTACAATTTCGAAGTGCCACACTTCGTTTGGGTCGGCTATGGTAAGGCATTCGCCTGCGTCGATCCATCCATATTTTTTGGTTAACTCATCAGCCATTTTAATAGCTTCGCGAGCAGTTTTGCATCGTTCAAGCATCAGTTTGCAAAGGCGTTGGCAATCGATAAGACCTTGGTCTGATTGCAGGCATTCGCGGCCACCAAATGTCGATTCGCCAATTGCTAATTGGTGTTCGTTCATGCACGGATAGGCTGTATTGATGTATTGATAGGTTTTTTTTGCCTGAGGAATTTCTCCTATTTTAATATTCGCATAGCTTGGCATGGCAGTTGTGTCGCAAGCTACCCTTTTGAACATGTCGACGGTGCTACCTACTTTATGGTCTTGTGCGGCTACAATATTCATCTCCGATCGTGTTCGGTGGCTGTCGTCGGTGTGAGAGGTGATTACCGATCCGTCGGCGGTGGCTTTTTTGCCGGCAGTAATACTGGTGCAAGCCTCGGGATAAGACCCCATGTAATCAGGTTTTGGTTGCGAAAAAACAAAGGCATTAACCAACAGTATGGCCATTAATAATAGGTAGTTTTTCATATTGGTGCATTTTTTTTTTACTGTGTTTTTAGTGTAATTGAGTGATTATTATGGTTCAGTTAAAACGAAAACCCGCGAATTAGGCGGGTTCCTAAAACTATATTTCGAATAAGGCCATACTACACGGTCATGATTTCTTTTTCTTTTCGCGCAATGGCTTCATCAATCTTTTTTATAAAATCTTCGTGCAGTTTGTGTGTTTTGTTTTCGGCATCTTTAGCTATGTCTTCCGACAGCCCATCTTTCTTTAGCTTCTTAAATTCTTCGATGAAATCGCGACGATGATTTCTTACAGCAATTTTAGCTGATTCCCCCTCGTTTTTAACCTGTTTCACAAGTTGTTTTCTGCGTTCTTCGGTTAGTGGTGGTACAAGAATGCGTATTACTTCGCCGTTGTTCGAAGGATTAAAACCCAAGTTTGCGGCAAGTATCGCTTTTTCGATAGCTTCGATTACGCCACGATCCCAGGGTTGAATGAAAATGGTTTTGGCATCGGGACACGAAACATTTGCCACTTGCGACAGGGGCGACGATTGTCCATAATAATCAATTCGGATGCTTTCGAGCATTGCAGGTGATGCTTTTCCTGCTCTTATTTTGCTAAACTCTCTTTCGAGGTGATCGATTGCTCCGTTCATTTCTTCTTTTGCCGAGTCGATGTAGAATTGAATGTCGTCCATAGTTGTTAATTATTTAAAATTAATTGCTTACCAGTGTGCCTATGTTTTCTCCGGTTACTGTTTTCTTTAGGTTACCACTCTTGTTCATGTCGAACACTATAACCTTAAGGTTGTTTTCTTTACATAAGGTAAATGCTGTTAAATCCATAATTTTTAAGCCTTTTTCGTAGGCTTCTGTAAAGGTGATATGATCGAACTTGACTGCATCTGGATGTTTCTCGGGGTCGGCCGTATAGATACCGTCTACACGGGTTCCTTTCAGTAGCACATCACATTCTGTTTCAACAGCCCTTAGCGCCGAGGCAGTGTCGGTGCTAAAGAAGGGGTTGCCGGTTCCGCCAGCGAATATACAAACACAACCCTCGTCGAAAGCGCGAACAACCTGGTAGGTTGAAAACCGCTCTCCCACCGATTCAATATTCACGGCTGTAAAAAGTCGTGTTTTCGATCCAAGCGAAGTAAGAGCATCATATAGCGACAGCGAATTGATGGTAGTTGCAAGCATCCCCATTTGGTCGCCTGTAACACGGTCGAAGCCCGATTGTGTTCCTGCAAGGCCTCTGAAAATATTTCCTCCGCCAATAACAATACCTATCTGCACTCCAAGCTTATGAATTTCGTGTATCTGACGTGCATATTCGTTGAGCTGCAACGCGTCAATGCCGTATGACCGAGAGCCTTGAAGCGATTCCCCCGAAAGTTTTAGCAACACCCTTTTGTATTTTATGATTGGCATATGTAATATTTTAAACGGTAAAATTACAAAAATTTATCTAAGTGATAATACCGATAACTTCTTAACGGGTATAAAAAAAAGACCGGTGAAGTCCCGGTCTTACATATCTTACATCAAATTCATTTAGTTTTTCAGTCCGTAACGCTTAAATGCTACCACTGTGAGGTCCTTGTCGAAGCTTGACAGGTATTGAGCTACCGTCAATTTAGAATCTTTAACAAAATCCTGATTCAACAAAGTCGATTCTTTATAGAATTTATTTAGTTTCCCATGAGCAATTTTATCGATCATGTTTTCGGGTTTGCCATCGTTGCGTGCTTGTTCTCTTCCAATTTCAAGCTCTTTTTCGATAACATGCTGTGGTACATCATTCTGGGCAATTGCAACCGGATCCATTGCGGCAACCTGCATGGCTACATCACGGCCGGCCTGGTCTTCGATCGATTTGTTGAATCCAACCACTGTAGCCAGTTTGTTTCCCATATGGATATACGAAGTTACATAATCGGCTTTCACCATGTCGAAATATGCGAGCTCCATTTTTTCGCCTGTAATTCCACTTCTCTCAAGAATGATTTCTTCGATGGTTTTACCGTTCACATTAATTGCTTTTAATTCGTTGATATCAGAAGGCTTGTGTTCGAGAGCGACCTGTAAGATACTTTTGGCTGTTTGCACAAAATCTTCGTTTTTAGCAACAAAGTCGGTTTCACAGTTCAAGGCAATCACCACACCGTATTTTTTGTCGTCGGTGGTGCAGGCCAAAACGGCACCTTCGGAGGCTTCTCTGTCGGCTCTTTTGTTGGCAATAGCCAATCCGCGCTCTCTGATAAGCTCCTGAGCTCTTTCGAAATTTCCATCGGCTTCGGTAAGGGCTTTTTTGCAATCCATCATACCTGCACCTGTAATTTTACGCAATTTGCTAACGTCAGCAGCAGTTATATTTGCCATAATTCGGTAATTTTATTATTGTTTTTAGTTAGTTCTTCCCTGTTTAGTAATTTTTTTTCTTCCTGAAGGTTTTTTCGCAGCCTCTTTATCTTTTGGATTAGAGTCTTCGTCATCGTCGAGGCTGAATTTTCTCGAACTCTTCGAATCAGTGATATCGCTGTCATCGTCGAGATCTTTATCGAAATCAGCTTCTTTTTCCATCATTTTGTCTTTTTCCTGATTGCGTTCTTCGAGGCCTTCTCTGATGGCATCGCATATAGACTTAATAATCAAATGTATCGACTTGGTGGCGTCGTCGTTGGCCGGAATCGGAAAATCGATGCCATTGGGGTTCGAGTTGGTGTCAACAATAGCGAAAACAGGAATGCTGAGGCGTTGGGCTTCTTTTACGGCAATGTTTTCTTTCATCACATCAACTACAAAAAGAGCTGAAGGCAGGCGCGATAAGTCGGCAATGCTACCCAGGTTTTTTTCTAATTTAGCGCGTTGGCGACTAACCTGTAGCTTTTCTCGTTTCGACATGGTATCGAATGTTCCGTCGGTAACCATCTTGTCGATTGAAGACATCTTTTTTACTGCCCTGCGAATAGTTGGAAAGTTGGTAAGCATACCTCCTGGCCAACGCTCGGTAACATAAGGCATTCCAATTTTTGTTACTTCCTCGGCTACAATGTCTTTAGCTTGTTTTTTGGTGGCAACAAATAAAATTTTGCGGCCCGATTTTGCAATTTGCTTCAAGGCATTGGCTGCTTCATCAATTTTTACAGCGGTTTTGTGGAGGTCGATAATATGAATCCCGTTTCTCTCCATAAAGATGTAAGGAGCCATATTCGGATTCCACTTGCGGCGAAGGTGACCAAAGTGTACACCTGCGTCCAGTAATTCATCAAAACTTAATCTTGGCATTTTTTAATCATTTAGTTTACGTTCTTTTATTTGAGCAATCGACGGGTAATATGTTGTGAATAGTCCCGGCAATTTAGATTCTAAACTAAGCCTGTAACATTTGAAAGGACTCTAGCGCTTGCTGAACTGGAATCTCTTACGGGCTTTCTTCTGTCCTGGTTTTTTGCGTTCAACTACACGGGCGTCGCGCGTCAGAAAACCGTTCGATTTCAACACGGGGCGTTGTTCTGCATCGTATTTTATCAGGGCACGTGCAATGGCGAGGCGCAGGGCTTCGGCCTGTCCTTTAATGCCGCCTCCTTCGAGGTTGGCCTTAATGTCGAACTTATCCGACATTTCGGTTACTTCTAAAGCTTGCTTTACCACATACTGAAACTGCATTAAGGGGAAGTATTCTTCGATTTTTCTATCGTTCACTACAATATTTCCTTTTCCTTCGCTCAGATAAACCCGTGCAATTGCAGCCTTCCTTCTTCCTATGGCATTAATTGTATCCATGTTTGCTATTTAATTTCGTTGATGTCAATTTTTTTCGGTTTCTGTGCCGCATGAGGATGTTCGCTGCCAACACATACAAACAAATTGCGGAATAACTGATTCGCCAATTTGTTTTTGGGAAGCATTCCTTTTACCGCTTTTTCGATTACGCGTTCGGGATATTTCCTGAATAATTCTTCGGGGCTTTGAATTTTTTGACCTCCCGGATAACCCGAGTGGCTAACATATTCCTTGTCGGTAAGTTTATTGCCGGTTAATATCACTTTTTCGGCGTTAATAACAATAACGTTGGCTCCGCAATCAACATGTGGTGTGAAATCTGCTTTGTGTTTTCCTCTGAGCAGATAGGCAACTCCCGAAGCCAAACGCCCTAAAACCTGACCCTCTGCATCAATAAGCAACCATTCTTTTTGAACGGTGTTCCTGTTCGCCGATACAGTTTTATAGCTCAATGTGTTCACAGTTCTATATATTTAATTTATAATAAATTTGTTGCCCAATTCGATCTTTACCAAAATGGACTGCAAAGATATAATTATTTTGAAAAACAACAATTATGTAATTAAATTATTTAAATCGCCCTTGGATTCTGATTATCAGGTTGTTGGGTGCTTGCGTTTAGTGACTTTTCTGGTTTATGACATTTTATCGCATCAAACACATGCTCAAAATCAAGACAATAGAAAGCTGAGAATAAGATACTATCAGTGATAAAAACAAAACCGGTTTCTAAAATTTCAAGTATCTTTTTTAGGATGAAGTCTTAATGTTTTATTAAAAAAATTGTTGCGGCTGTAACGTACAATATTTTTTATGTATTTTTGAAAAAAGTAATAACCTTAATATCAAATCAATATGAACAGTTTTTGGAAAGTGTTTTTAGCCGGATTGCTAGGTAGCATTGTGGCTTTAATAGTTATTGTTATTACCCTGTTTATTACATTCGGGGTAATGATTTCATCGTTTTCGCCTGAGCCGCCCGAAATCACCGACAATTCGGTGCTTCACATTAAACTCGATAAAGATATCCCCGACCGTAGTTCAGATAATCCATTCGATAATATTGATTTTGTAACGTTTCAGTCGACAAAAACACTTGGGTTGAACGATATTCTCAAAACACTCGAAAAGGCAAAAACCGACGAGCGCATCAAAGGTATTTGTCTCGAAGTTTCGGGTTTGCCGGCAGGAATGGCTAGTGTTGAAGAAATTCGAAATGCACTTATCGAATTTAAAGAAACCGGTAAATTTATTGTTGCCTATTCCGACTTTTATTCACAAAAGGCTTACTATCTGGCAAGCGTGGCCGATTCAATATATTTGAACCCTCAAGGTATGCTCGATTGGAGGGGAATGTACTCGCAGGTGGTATTTTTTAAAGGCACTCTCGAAAAACTTGGAATTGAAATTCAGGTATTTCGTCACGGCAAATTTAAAAGCGCTGTGGAACCGTTTCTGTACGATGAAATGAGCGAGTCGAACAAACTGCAAACACTTACTTATGTGTCGAGTTTATGGAATCATATGTTGGCCGATATTTCGAAAAAACGAAATATTTCAATGGATGAATTGAATTTGTATGCCGACAGTTTAATGCTTGATGATGCTGAAGCAGCACTGAATTTAAAAATGATTGATAAACTGATGTATCGCGATGAATTATTGGCCGAATTAAAATCGAAAGCAAATTATGTCGAAAAAGACGAAAATTATTTGGTTTCGCTTGGAACCTATAACAAAGTGCCTGTGAAAGGGAAAAAGAAGAAACTCTCCGAAAACAGGGTCGCCGTTGTTTTTGCCGAAGGATCTATTGTAGATGGAAACGGATCGGCCGGTGAGATTGGAGGCGACCGCCTGGCTGAGGAAATACGGAAGGTTCGCGAAGACGAAAAAGTGAAAGCATTGGTGTTGCGTGTTAATTCTCCTGGTGGCTCAGGCCTGGCATCCGAAATCATCTTACGCGAAATGGAACTTACCAAGGCTGTAAAACCGGTGGTAATATCAATGGGTAATTTGGCTGCTTCGGGAGGATACTACATTGCCTGCAAGGCCGATTATATTTTTGCACAGCCCAATACCCTTACCGGGTCTATCGGAGTTTTTGGCCTTATACCCAATCTGGGAAAAATGATGAACGAAAAGTTGGGACTCAGTTTCGACGGTGTGGGCACCAATGCGCATAGCGACTGGGGTAATACAACACGTGCCGTTGACCCGTTTGAGTCAACAAAAATACAACATCAGGTTGAAGCATTCTATGATGTTTTTATCGGGCATGTTGCACAGGGACGTAACATGACAAAAGCCGAAGTAGATTCTATAGGACAAGGGCGTGTATGGAGCGGGGTTAATGCACTCGAAATCGGACTGGTTGATGAGTTGGGTGGCCTTGATAATGCCGTTAAAAAAGCAGTTGAGCTTGCAAAACTCGAAGACTATCGCATAAAGGAATTACCCGAACAAAAAGACTTTCTCGAAACTATGATGAACGATTTTTCGTCGCAGGTTCAGCTTTATTATTTGAAAAATCAATTGGGCGAAGAATTTAGATATCTCGAAATCATTACATTTGTAAAAAATGCAAAAGGAGTTCAGGCTCGTTTGCCTTACGATATTGTAGTGTATTAATTGATATTGCCTTCTGAAACAGATTTTTTTGTGTATAGCTTGTTTGTTGTTGTTTGCAACTACGGTGCAAGCGCAAGATTATCTGTTGTTTAACCGTGGAGTAATTTCGGCACAAAATGGTTATTTTTCGTTGGGGTCCAACTACCATTCAGCAATTCATTGCAGTGCTTTTTGCAGCGATGCCGATATCAGTTTTTCGCAAATAAACACAGCTCAGGGATCGTATATTAAACGTAAGGTTTTGCTCGAGCATTTTGGGTATGCGCAAGCTGAGAATTATACCTTGATTGCCGACCCACTATTTCATTTCGAATTGGGTAAAGAGATAGAAACAGCGGAATCTCTTTTTGTAAATACACGGGGAATAAAGGTTTTTGCCGATTTGTATAACCGAATACAGGTAAGCACTGTTTTTTATGAGAATCAGGCTGTATTCCCCAAGCATATCAACGATTATTATTCAGTTTTTCGCATAATTCCCGGAGAAGCTCGTGTTAAACCATTTGGCACAGGTGGCTACGACTGGGGCAGTGCCTATGCCCTGATTTCTTTTAAAGCCACCGATTGGTTATATGTGGAAGCCGGTAACGAAAAAAATTTTATTGGCGAAGGCTATCGCTCGTTAATACTTTCCGACTATAGCCCACAGTATCTGCATTTTAAAACGATTGCCCGTTTTAGAAATTTTTTCTACATGAATATGATCGGAAGAACCTTGAACCCCAATTATAATAATATTACCGGCAATCACCCTGACTGGTCAGAGAATGCGCTATATCAGCACAAAATGATGAACATTAATTATGTGGGATATAATTTTAACCAATATCTGCAGTTGTCGCTGTTCGAAGCAAGTATGTTTGGTGTACATGTCGATTTCGACAAAAAAGCTACTGCTATTGTTCCGGGTTTCAACGAGTTGCTTCACAGCACCAACGACAGCCTGCATTTTTTATGGGGAGCCAATATGTTGCTGTATCCCATCGAAGATATTGGTATTTACGCACAGTTGGTGTTCGACTCCAATGCTTCGCTTTCGTACCAGCTTGGTGTAAAACTGTATTCTGCCGGAATATATGGGAATATATTTGCACGACTCGAGTGGAACCATGTGCCTGTTGGAATGTATCGACCCTTGGACGACGACAATTTTTGGGGGCACTATAATCAGCCATTGGCACATCCTGCCGGCAGCGGATTCTCAGAATTGCTGCTACAGGCCGGTTATTCATACGGGCGTATCCAGTTATCTGCAAAAGCAGGCTTCATACAATACAAGCATGGTTTGTCTTCGCAAAATGTATTTGCCCCATCTAATTTGCAGAACAACAGCGAAACGGTATGGCACAGCGATATGAACCTTGCCTATTTATTAAACCCTTCCTATAACTGGTTTGTGTATGCAGGCGCAAGCAGCTGGCAGCTTAAAGGCAGCGGCTCGGTAAATGTGATGCCTGTTCTGGGAATGAAAACAAGTCTGCGAAATAGATATCACGATTTCTAACAATATGAATAATGCAACAAAAATAGGCGTACTCATTTTGTTTTTCTTTTCCATAAGCAAAGCAGATGCTCAATTGCTGCATGTGAACGAAAATTACAGCTATTATAGCTTGCAGTCTGATTACGGCGAATTAATGCATCCTTCAGTAAAACCAATATATCGTTGCGATATAGAGCCTGACAGCACTGCCCCACACGATTTTATTCCATTGGGTTTCAGCTTTAACCATACAACGGCTACAGGACGGAATGTATATGTTGCAGCGGCTCCATTATTTAGTGCGGGAACTATATTTAACAGCAGAAATGCCGCGGTTGATTACGGCTTTGGTGCCGGGGTTTCACTTGAATTTGCGCTCGATAATGTGCTCGGATTTCATTATGATATAGCTTACCTCCGCGAATGCTTGCCGATACACACTGTTGAATTTTCGGAACTATGGGGAGTGTATCCGGGAATGGGTCGAAAAAGCAATCCGTTCTTTCCGCAGCAGTTGATGCAGAATACCAATTTGAGTTACCGACCATTCAACGAAATAACATTTGAAGCAGGCTTTGGTAAGCATTTTATTGGCGACGGTTATCGTTCGATGTTGTTGTCGTATAATGCCTGGAATTATCCGTATCTGAAAGCAGAGGTAGATATTTGGAAGTTGAAGTATCAATGGGTATTGGCACAGTTAAAAGACATTAATGTTCCCGAAGCAAACTCGTGGAGCGATTTTACCAGTAAATACGTTTTTTACCATTACCTCGACTGGAATGTGTGCAATTGGTTAACTGTGGGAGTGTTCGAGGCTATTATATCGGGACCCGATCACGGCCTAGAACCTGCCTATTTTAATCCATTTATTTTTTACCGACCGGTGGAATTCTCATTAGGAAGTGTTGACAATGCATTAATGGGATTAAATACAAAGATTAGTCTGAATAGGAACAACCATGTTTATGCACAATTTGTGCTCGACGATTTTAATGTTGCCGAATTTAAGGGCGATATACAGCATTTTTTTCGAAGCGATGATGCTTCGGCGAAGTGGGGTTTTTTCGGAAACAAATATGCCGTTCAACTGGGCTTTAGAAGCAATCATGTTTTTTCGATTGCTTATTTGAGCTTTTTCACCGAACTAAATGCTGCCCGACCCTATACCTATTCTCACCATGCTTCGGTGCAAAACTACGGACATTTCAATCAGGCGCTGGCGCATCCGTTGGGTGCCAATTTTGTGGAGTCGGTATCGGGTTTGGGATATATCAACGGAAGGTATCGATTTGAATTTAAAACCATGTTTGCCGTAACCGGCCTCGATTCGTTGAACACCCATTATGGCAGCGATATTTATAAGCCCACAATGGACGCTTTGCAAAACAACAATATTCCCGTAAATACATGGTATAATACAATAGGGCAGGGTGTGAAAACGCATATTATTTATCCCGAGCTTTCGGTGTGGTACTATCTGAATACCAAACATAATTTGTCGGTGCAATTGCGTGTTGCATACAGGCGCTTGAGCAACAGCATGAATTCAGCAAACGATTTTTTTGTGTCATTTGGGGTGTCGTCATTTTTATTCAAAAACGATCAATTCTTCTAACACATGTTCTATATAAAAAAACAGGTACTATTTATATGGCTTATTTTATCGGGAATAAGCTTGTTCTCTCAAAACACTTTCGAGCTGGTTTCCGATAGCGAAAACCGGCAGTTCATAGTGGGAGAGATACAACGAGCCGATTTAGAAACTGACTTGTGTGCCAACTGGTTTTTTGCCGAGTACGAAACCTATAGCCCCGACGAACAAACATTAGAATTGCTCAAGGAAGTAACACCCCCTTCGGGGATAATTTTTCTCGCCACCTGGTGCAGCGATTCACAACGCGAGCTTCCGCGTTTCTATAAAATTGTCGATTTGTTGAAATGGTGCCCCGATAATTTTGAGCTGTATTGCCTCGATCGCAGTAAAACGCTGCCGGGTAAAGACATTGGAATGTATCAAATTGAATATGTTCCCACCTTTATATTTATTTCGCTCGCCACCGACACCGAAATAGGCCGTATTATAGAATCGCCCATTCAGTCGCTCGAAGCCGATTTATTGAAAATTTTGTCGCAATAAATACAAAAAATCAGCCCCGCGCTGTAGATGTATTGTTTTGTGTAAATTTTTAATTTTATTTGCAAATATCACTAAATCTATCAGTTATGAATAGAGTTTATTCATTGATGTTTTTAATGTTCTTTGGAATAACACTGTCGGCACAAATCGATCCGCTAACATCGCCCTACTATCAAACCGGTTCTTACGAAGTTGAGATGCTCGAAGATTTCAACGCCAGCCCCGACTTGCTGATTTGGAAGCCTGTTTCGAACCAAGGAGCTCCTTACCCCACGGTTTTGTTTCAGCCCGGGGCTAACGGTTTTGGAAGTTCAGCCATCGATAAACATTCTTACGACATTTATCTTGAGCATTTGGCGTCATACGGATTTGTAGTATTGATTATTAATAATACTTCGGGTGGGCCCGCAGGTAGTTTGTTTGAAGATATGCACACCTGGGTGAAAAATCAGGTAAACGGAGGCGAATCGTGGATGAGTACATTTATTGATTTGAATCGTTTTATTGTTGCCGGTCATTCAAATGGAGGGATGAATGCCACCGATGTAATCATCGACAGGCCAACCGAAATTCATGCTATTGTGTATATGGCTTCGTATCCGAATCCCGGCGATTTTTGGGGATTTGGCTCTCAAAACGTATCGAACTACAATGGAAAAGTACTATTGATGTGTGGCAGCGAAGACAACACATCGCTTCCGCTTATTGGTACTACCAACAATATTGCCCGTACGGCCTACAACAATCGGTTTACCTCGGCTTCGTGTAAAACTTGGGCATATTTCAACGGTGTTGGGCATGGCGGTTTTGGCGATTACGACAACTCTTCGCAACCGGTGGGGTCCTTGGGTCGCGAACCGGTTACGGCCAGTATTCGGCATATACTTGTTAGTTTTTTGATGAGCCAATTTCACCTCAACTATCAGGCATACAATAATTTGAATGACGCATTGCTGCGACCCAATTCGCTGGGGGAGTTCGATAACACTTGTGGTTTTGCCGGTCAGCCTGAATATACTCTGAGCCTGAGCGCAGTTCCCGAAAACGGTGGCCAAGTAAGCGGTGCCGGCGATTACATGCAGGGCTCACAGGTTGAGATCGAAGCTACGGCCAATCAGGGTTTCGATTTTATTGCATGGAAAGACGGGTCGGGGAATACCGTGTCGGTTTCTTCAACTTTCACATTCAATATGCCCGCAGAAAATACTACTTTATTTGCTCACTTCGATGTGCAATCGTCCGTTTTTTTACATGCGAGAAACAACATCCTGATGTATCCCAATCCGGCCAGCACCGAAGTGTATGTTGAAGCCTACGATGCCACCGAAATTGAAATTTTCGATATGTTTGGGGAATTGGTGTACTGTTCAAAGATTAGCCGCCGGGCACATATCGCAATTCAAAGTTTGCAGCCGGGCGTTTATGTTGTTGCCGTGAAAACTACGTCGGCAAAAAGGTATTTCCGCCTCGTGGTGCAATAAAGCCGTGTTTTTGTTTTGCAATTTTGTATTTGCATAGTTTAGCGGCGACATGTCGGCAATTTTTACTAATTTCGCCGCCACGAAACCGTGTACTATGGAATATAATTTTCGCGAAATTGAAGCAAAGTGGCGCGAATACTGGCGCAATGAGCAGGTGTATAAATCGGAAATCGATTACGAAAAGCCCAAGTTTTATGTTCTCGATATGTTTCCCTATCCATCAGGGTCGGGTTTGCACGTAGGGCATCCGCTGGGTTATATTGCCTCCGATATATACTGCCGTTACAAACGGAACATGGGGTACAATGTGTTGCACCCTATGGGTTACGATGCTTTTGGTCTGCCTGCCGAGCAATATGCCATTCAAACCGGAACACATCCGGCTGTTACCACTGCAAAAAATATATTGCGTTACCGCGAACAGCTCGATAAAATCGGGTTCTCGTTCGATTGGTCGCGTCAGGTTCTTACCTGCGACCCCGCTTACTATAAGTGGACACAGTGGACTTTTGTGAAGTTGTTTACGCATTATTACGATATTTCGCAAAACAAAGCCCTTTCTATCGATCGGCTTATCGAAGCTTTTGCTACTGCCGGTTCAGGTGGTGTTGATGCTGTGCACAGCGACCATGACGAATTTACTGCCGACGAATGGCAGCATTTCGATGAGGCCCGGCAGCACGAAATACTGATGCACTATCGCCTGGCCTATTTGTCGGACGCGCTCGTCAACTGGTGCCCTGCCCTGGGTACAGTGCTGGCCAACGACGAAGTGGTGAACGGTTTATCGGTACGCGGCGGGCATCAGGTGGAGCGAAAAACAATGAAACAATGGTCGCTGCGCATTACGGCCTACGCACAACGCTTGCTCGATGGCTTCGATACTATCGACTGGCCCGATGCCGTAAAAGAGATACAAACCAATTGGATTGGTCGCAGCGAGGGGGCAAGCTGTTTGTTTAAAATTGCCGGTAGCAGCCATGCTGTCGAAATTTTTACCACCCGACCCGACACCATGTTTGGTGCCACATTTATGGTGCTGGCCCCCGAACACAGTTTGGTTTCGGAAATTACCAGCTCCGAACAGAAGTCGGAGGTTGACCACTATGTAATGCTGGCCAAAAACCGCTCCGATGTCGACAGGGTATCCGATAAAAAAATCTCTGGCGTATTTACCGGCGCTTATGCCGTAAACCCACTCAACGGGAATAATATACCCGTTTATGTAGCCGATTATGTGCTGATAGGCTATGGCACCGGAGCCATTATGGCAGTGCCCGGGCACGACAGCCGCGATTTTGCCTTTGCAAAGCATTTTAATTTGCCAATAATTCAAGTGGTTAGCACACAACAAGGAGTAGCCTCCGATGTGTCGCAATGGACCGACTCCTACGACTCGAAAGACGGGTTCATGATACATTCCGGGTTTATCGATGGTATGCCTGTGAAAGAAGCCATTGCGGCCACTATTACCCGGCTCGAAGAAATGGGTATTGGCACCCGCAAAATTAATTTTCGTTTGCGCGATGCCATTTTCAGCCGTCAGCGGTATTGGGGCGAACCCTTTCCGGTGTATTATAAGAACGGACTGGCTCATGTGCTTGCTGAAGACAAGCTTCCATTGGTTTTACCCGAAATCGACACCTATTTGCCCACCGAAACGGGAGAGCCGCCACTTGCACGGGCCGAAAACTGGAAAACCGACGATGGCTACAGCTACGAAACATCTACCATGCCCGGCTTTGCCGGCTCAAGCGGTTACTATTTGCGCTATATGGACCCGCACAACACCGAGGCCTATTTTTCGCCCGAAGCCGTAAACTACTGGCAGCAGGTCGATTTGTACATCGGAGGTCGTGAGCATGCCACCGGTCACCTCATTTATGCCCGCTTCTGGAATATGTTTTTGTTCGATTTAGGCTTAACGCCCAAACAAGAACCCTTTGCCAAAATGATTAATCAGGGCATGATTCAGGGGCGTTCAAACTTTGTGTACCGCATTGTGGGCAGCAGTAAATTTGTGTCGTATAACTTGCGTAGCAACTACAATGTGCAAGCCATTCATGTCGACGTAAATATGGTTCACAACGATATTCTCGATATAGAAGCTTTCAAAAAATGGCGCCCCGAATTTGAACATGCCGAATTCGAACTCGAAGACGGAAAATATATTTGCGGCTGGGAAATCGAAAAAATGTCGAAGTCGCTCTACAATGTGGTAAACCCCGACGATTTGGTTGAGAAATACGGTGCCGATACCCTGCGATTGTACGAAATGTTTTTAGGCCCTATTGAGCAGGCTAAACCTTGGGACACTAACGGAATTGAAGGAGTATTTCGTTTTATCAGAAAACTGTGGAAGTTGTATCACGGCAACAATGGCGAATTTGTTGTGAGTAACCAGAAGCCTACACGTGATGAATTAAAAATTATTCATACCGCCATAAAAAAAGTGAGCGACGATATCGAACGTTTTTCGTTCAACACGGCCGTGAGCGCACTCATGATTTGTGTAAACGATTTGGCCAAATGCAACAAGCGCGAAGTGTTGCAGCCCTTGTGTGTTATTCTTTCGCCATTTGCGCCCCATGTGGCCGAAGAATTGTGGAGCAAACTGGGCAACACCGGCAGTGTTGTTTTTGCCCCGTGGCCTGTATGCGATATCGAGGTACTTAAAGAAGACGTATTTGCCTATCCGGTTTCGTTCAACGGAAAAACACGATTTACTCTCGACATGCCTATTGATGCACCGCAGAATCAAATAGTGGATGCTGTGCTTGCCGACGAGCGCACTGCCCGCTGGGTCGAAAACAGCGAGATTGTTAAAACCATTGTGGTGCCGAAAAAAATTGTTAATATTGTGCTTAAGCCAAAAGCATGAGGAAACATATTGTAATAGCCGTTGTTTTATTTCTTTTAGTGCTGGTTGCAGTTGTGTACTATGCAACATATTTTTCGCCCGCCCACGAAGTTGTCGACGAAACTCAGGAACCCGAAATAGCAATGCTCTACGGAATTCCAGTCGATTCGTTTCAAATAGTGGTCGATACCGTGAAAAGCGGCGAAACCATCGGAGCCATCATGAGTCGTTATGGTATTTCGGGTTTGCTCATTCACAAAATAGGGCAAATGTCGTGCGATAGTTTAAATCTTACCATGATTCATCCGGGTCAGAAATTTACAGTGTTCATCGACACAGCTTCGTCACCCGAGCCTTTTACCCGCTATATTGTTTACGAAAACGGACGCATTGTGTACACCATGTTCAATTTTGTAACGGCCGATTCGGTGTATGCCCATAAGTATCGAAAAAAAGTGGACACTGTCCACATGACTGCCTCCGGAGTTATCGAGTCGTCGTTGTGGAATGCATTGGTAGAGCAGGGATTGAGTTGGGAGCTGGCCATAAAGCTTTCGCAGACTTTTGCCTGGACCATCGATTTTTATGGTTTGCAAAAAGGCGATTATTTTAAAGTGCTCTACACCGAACTCAATGTCGAAGGCGAATGTATCGGCAATATCGAGGTTGAAGCAGCCGTGTTCTCGCATTCGGGCCGTGAGCAGTGGGCCATACCATTTGTACAGGATAGCATCTATCAGTTTTTCGACACAGCCGGTAATAGTACACGGAAAACCTTCTTAAAAGCACCCCTGCAATACTCCACGGTAAGCAGCCGCTATACCAATGCGCGAATGCATCCCATTTTTCACAGGGTTACCGAGCATCGGGCTGTTGATTATGCAGCTCCCTATGGAACTCCCGTTTTTGCTGCTTCCGACGGCAGAATCGCTATCAGGGCTTACGATTCAGGTGCCGGAAATTATGTGAAAATTGTTCATAACAGTGTGTACAGTACGGTATATATGCATCTTGGTTCATTCGGGATATATCAAGTGGGCGATTATGTAAAGCAAAGCGACATTATTGGTTATGTAGGAAGCACCGGATGGTCAACCGGACCGCATTTGCATTACGAAATTCACGAAAACGGATTTAAAATCGATCCGCTGAGCTTTGAAGCACCACCCGCCGATCCGGTAAAGCCCGAAAACATGGAAGCCTTCAACAAGGAAAAGAAAAAATGGATTCAGGCATTGAACAAAATTCCCAATCCGCGATAAGCACTGCCTGAGCGGTTTTTTATTCCTAAATTTCTCTTTTGTTTTGCAAAATCTCTTATTAGCTTTGTGTATTAATAGCCATTGCCATGAAATCGAAATCGGGTAAAACCGAAGAGCAGCATTTCTACGAAGAACTTTCGTGGAAAAGCGATAGCCAGATTCTCGAAATAATTCAGAATCCACAAAATTTTAATAACGATTCGGTAAAAGCAGCAGCCAGAATTGCTGCCGAGCGAAAACTGATTTCATCCGAAAAAGAAACCGATATGCTGCTCGATCTCGAATTTTCTGATAATATCGACGAAAACAACAATGCAGACACTGACGAAATTGTTGAGTTAAGCAGTTTGCAAATAGCCGAAGGCCTGAATCGTTTCTGGTCATCGCTAATTATATTTGTGTTGGCCAATACCCTGTGTCTTGTGCTTGGTGTTAATTTGGGTAACGAGTGGATCAGCTCTGCTATGATGGTGGTGGTAGGTGTATTTCTTGTTGCTTTCAATGTAAACTTCATAAAAACCGGCACAGTGAGCGAACGTAAATTTTCCGACTTCGCAATATGGCTGGCTGGTGTGTATTTATCCGACGAAATCTCCGGTTTACGCAGCCAAAAGAAAGTTCAGGGCCTTATTTGGGCTTTGCTGCTGATACCATTTATTGCGATTGATCAAACGGTGAATAGAAATACCGAACTTGTATTTATCGGTGAAGGATATGTCGAAGATTTTTACAACTATAATATCAACAACAACATTTCTGAGAATGAAAATGTAAATGAAGTATATCTCCGATCAGATACCGATGTTTATATCGACAGTATCAAGCAGCAATTCTACGATAAGGGGAAAAAATGGCAAAATCAGGATAAATATGCCGAAGCAATTTCTTGTTACAATGAAGTGCTGCTGCTCAATTTAAATGTTTCCGATACCGCCATGCTCATGTCGATGGCTTATTGCTACGAAAAACTGCAGAAACCCGACAGTGCGTGTAAGTATATACGGCTTGCTCTTGAATTTGGCAGCTATGAGGCAGCCATGCAGTGGCAACCCAAATGCCGCTAATGCTTTAATTACGTATGGCAGCAATCTCGGTAAGAGCCTGAATTGCAGCATCAACATCGGCTTCGGTATTGAATGCCCCGAGGCTCAAACGCACCGTGCCGTGCATTTTGTCGGTGCCCAGACCTTCGTGCACCTTAGGAGCGCATTGTAAACCCGTGCGGCAGGCAATGTTGTAGTCAACATCGAGCATAATACCCACATCGTCAGAAACAAAACCATTGATGTTCATACTCAGCACCGGATTGTGGTTTTCGCGGAAACCGGCACAATAGGTAGTAATCCCCTTAATTTTTTGTACCCCGAAACGCAGTTTATCCCAGAGGTCCATTTCGGCGCGGTGAATGTTTTCGATGCCATGCTCCAGTACCCATTTAACTCCGGCATTCAGTCCGGCAACCCCCACCAGATTCAGCGTACCGCATTCGAGCCGATACGGAAACTCCTCGAGGTGGGTTTGTTGCGCCGAGCGCACCCCGGTGCCGCCAAAACGCGTGTAGCGAATAGGCACATGTTCCATTACATAGCTCCCGCCAATGCCGGTGGGGCCCATCAGGCATTTATGACCGGTAAAAACCACCACATCAATGTTCATGGCTTTCATGTCAATCGGAACTGCCCCCGCACTCTGGCTGGCATCAATAATAAAATACACGCCTGCCTCACGGCAAATCTTTCCTATTTCGGCCACCGGCTGTATGGTGCCAATCACGTTAGAGCAATGGTTTACAATTACAAATTTTGTGTTGGGCCGGAGGGCTTTTTTAATATCGTCGGGATGCACAAAGCCATGCGCATCAAAACCCACGTGGGTAACTTCGATAATACCGTTCATCTGCAGATGGTGCAGTGGCCGCAGCACCGAATTGTGCTCGAGCATGGTAGTCACCACATGGTCGCCTTTTTCGGCAAGACCCTGAATTATCATATTCAGCGAATCGCTGGCGTTGTAGCTAAAGGTAAGTCGGTTGGGGTCGTCGCCATTAAAAAACTCGGTGAGCAACTTACGTGTACCAAAAACCACCTCTTCGGTTTCGATAGCGGCGTCAAAACCCGACCGGCCGGGGTTTACCCCATGGGTTCTGTAAAAATTACACATGAAATCGTAAACCACAGCGGGTTTCGGAAAGGTGGTGGCCGAGTTGTCGAGATAAATCATCTGGCTCATGTTGCGTTGGTTTTTGTGTTTTAACCCCGTAAAAAATCATCTTGAATTACAGACACAAATCTATAATTTTATGTTGATGAAAAAAAGGCATTTATCAGGGAAGAAAAAACAACCCCATCTGAACCAATCAAAAATGATCCGGATGGGGTTGAAGTTTCATTAATACACCTCCCCGTTTATTCCACAATCAACCATGCACTGGCTTTTACCACCTGATTCTCGATATAATACACGGTATATTCTCCTTTAGTAAAGCCCGATATATTCAGTGCCTGACCCGTATAAACCTGACTATACACAATTTGTCCGCCCGATTTTGTGATGCGTATCATTCCATCTCCCTCAGCCCCATTTACCTGTACCGAAAAAACACCCTGACTCGGGTTCGGTTGAATGTTTATCCCAACAGGGTTTGCCTGTTCTTCCGCTCCAAAACTTTCATTATAGTAATCACCATTTTCCATCGGAGCATACAATGCATCACATTGCGCTATTGC
>CAZEHA010000013.1:0-71966 GCA_964511665.1 uncultured Bacteroidales bacterium | reverse complement strand
TCCACCCAAAACTCCCCGCTTGCCGGGTTGGGGTAGCACACCAACTCAAATTTACCTATAGGATGTGCCGCAATAGGCCGTATTGTGGTTTCCACATCGTTGCCCAAACTGTCGGTTTTTATCAGGAAAATACGTTGGTCACTTGTCCATTGGTTTTGTTCATTCCAGTAATATATTTCTCCCCAGCCGGCAATGGCAATGCCACCATCATCAGTTAAACATATACTATTGGGCCACAATGGGCCTTGTTGATTGCCAACAGAGGTAAAAACCTTATCCCATTTTTTGTTTCCGCTACTATCTAAGCAACGTAATCTAAATCTTTCACCAATGTAGTTGTGTTCATCATCCGACCTTGTTCCGCATATTGCAAGAATATCATGATTTGGTTTTTCAACCAATCCATAATAAAATGAATAAATCGTGTCTCTCCAATCTGTAGACCCATACACATAATCCCTATGTTTCCGGTTCCACTTCTCATTCCCATCCTTATCTAATTTTATAAGCCAGCCGTCGTAGGGATACAAGCCACCGCCGGTTTCTCCGTAGGTGTAGGCTCCACATACCACGATGCAAGAGTCCTCAGTTTCAACAATGTCCATCAAGTTTGGATTGTTGTAATTTGGGTTGCCGTAAAACTTCACCCATTTCTGGTTGCCTAAGCTGTCAACTTTTACTACAATGTTTCTACCATGCACACTATGAAAATAACCAATTGCAATATATCCTTTATCATAAGTGCTAACAACTTTACGAAAATATGACCAGCAACCGCTGCTGCAATTGGTTATCGGGTACGACTTCTTCCATATCGTTTCTCCCGATGGCGACACCTTATATAAATAAGATTTTGTATATGTTTCGTCCGGTGCAGGATTTGCAATTTCATTGTAGCTGCTGTCGGTTTGACCACAAAAAATAATATTATTGTCCCAATCAAAAGAAAAACTAACCATTCGTTTAGTTAAAGTGTCATTCATGTAATAATCTACATTAATTGTGTCCAACTCATAATCTAGCTTCAATATAAAAAGCTGCCACTGGTTATTGGTTTGAATATCTCCGACAACAACAATGGTGTCATTTATATAATTCATCGAACTACCCAAACCTATATAAGTATCTTCACCACACTTATCAAAGATAATGGTAGTATCCCGAATACCATGTTTATTAATAACTGATACATGATACCCATATAAGCTATATCCACAACTCTCTGTAAATCGAGCTATGTTGCCAACCAAGTAATATGTACTATCAATTGCAATCATCGAATTACAATCGTATTGCCATGGATAAGGATAATTATAATTAAATCTCACTGTTTCCTGTGCGTTGGCACATAGGGAAATTACAAAAAAAAACATGAATAGCCTCATTCTCATTTTAAAAATTAATATAGGCAACAGCATAATAATTTCTATGCTGTTGCCTGGGTTATTCTACTTTACCTCAATTTTTTGCGAAAAATTATCACCAACCTTAACCAAATACAATCCTGATGGCAAGGCCTTACTGTAACATACAAATCCCACATTTTGCCTGAGTTCAAGCCTGTCAACTATACTTCCCGAAACTGTATAAATTTCGATAAATTTATTTGTAGGGGTTTTAAACAATGCATATTCAATGTTTATCTGTCCATCCGTAGGGTTCGGGTAAATGTTAATAATATCTACATTAACGGTTATTGTATTGCTTTCCATCGCAGAAATTTTCGCCGATTTTGCATCCATCACCGTTTCCGGTAATCGTACTACTTCATAATATGGTTCAATGCCTGCCTCTGCCAACAGCAGTTGTGCCGCCACTTGCCCGGCATAAGATTCAGTGTGAGCAATACTTACAATCAGAGCTTCATTCTCTTCAACCGCATCTTCAGCGCTTATAACCCCGGCTTCAACATCAAGCAACACATGTTGCAAGTTGATAAAGTCTTCTGTTTCGGCTGCAAAGTCTAAGTCGGTGCAATCTGTCATTTCACCGATTACCCCCAGCACCCTGCGTGCGTTGGCATTATCGCGGTCCAGCCGGTACAAGTCAAACAGTGCCCATTTCGATTCCCTGTTTTCGTCTGCCACTAAAAACTTTGCCACATTTACCGCCTTCACATTGTATGGCTCTCCCTGATACATCAGCGTATTATCTTCCATATACACAAACGGGCAGGTCGAAGCTCCCTGTCCCCTGGCGCTCAATACCCCCAGCACCAGCAATACCCATATTATTAATTTATTTTTCATAAAATCATCATTAAAAGTAAACTATTAAAACCAATTAATCAATTGTAATATGCCCGCATGTATAAAAAACTTGACTGTGGTAATTCGGTTTTAATTAATAGCTTACATTTGTTTACCTTTTTATTTTTCTAAGGGCACAAGGGTCACAAGCCCTGTGCTCTTTTTTGTTTTGTTCAATCCTACAAGGATAATATAACTTATACGCAAATCAAATGGTTTTGGTTGCATCATTCATTAATTAAATTCAAATTCTTTCAACAAAGGAATATCGTATCTTCACGAAAAAGCCACAGGCTCGGGTATCGTAGCGGCATGGTAAGGGTGATGTGAAACAGGTTCCCGACCATTTAGCGAGCATAATAAAACAGCAACATATTGCACCTTTGAATTACTAATTATCGAAATTATTGTTCAACGTGTTGTGCAAATTGAACGATTGAAGAGTGACATCACCTCATAAAGCCAATTTTCGCAATTGATAATTTCACATTCGAAAATGGCAAAAACAAGCAGTAAAAGCAAAATGATAAAGATGGAAACACATTTGTAATAATCGATACTATGGCATTATAAGTTTCATCAGCAAATTGCCGAGATATACGGCCAGTATTCCCAACACAACGCTAAGCCCCGCGTACAGCGCAAATTGCATCATTTCGCCGTTGCGTAACAAGTCGAGTTTTTCGGTGGCAAAGCTCGAGAATGTAGTAAAACCGCCACAAAATCCTACAGTTAAAAAGAGTCTGGTGTCGTGATGTAACACATCGTATTTGTCCGACACCCCCAATATAAGGCCAATCAGGAAGCATCCCAGAATATTAACCACAAAGGTTCCATAGGGAAAACTGCTCATGTGCATATCTTGCACATATCGTGCAGTGACAAATCGGGCAACACCACCCAAAAAACTTCCCGTCCCAATCAGCATAATTGTTTTAATCATTACACAATAGTTTATTTGTTAGGGTAGGAGTTATCAGCATTACGCGGTTAAGGGCGAACTCCATCGCCATTGCAAGCGCAAAAGTATTAAAAGTTTGAATAAGCCAAAACTTTAATTATGTGTTTTACAGATTATGTTTAAAATTTTTCCAAACTTCTGTTTTTGGAAGAGATGCTTGTATGAGTATAGCTTGTTTGGTAACCGGATGCATCATTTCAATTTTAAGCGCGTGCAGATCGATGCCACCATCGGGGTTCGAACGTGGGTATCCGTATTTGAGGTCACCACGTATCGGGCTGCCAATATGCGCCAGTTGGCATCTGATTTGGTGATGTCGTCCTGTGTGCAGTGCAATTTCGATAAGATGATAGCGACTTATCGACGACAATAGTTTGTATTCGAGTATTGCTTCTTTGGTGTCGGAAGCAGCCTTGGTGCATATGTAGCTTTTATTTTGCTTTTCGTTGCGCCTGATATGATGCACCAATTTTTCGCCGTCGTATTCGGGGCGATTGGCCACAATGGCCCAATAGGTCTTTTTAATGGTTTTTTCGCGAAACATCGCATTTATCCGTTCCAGGGCTTTGCTGGTGCGTGCAAATATCACCACTCCGCTCACCGGTCGGTCGATACGGTGGGTCACACCCAGAAATACATCACCGGGTTTGTTGTATTTATCTTTGATGTAGCGTTTTACTTTTTCGGCAAGTGGATCATCGCCCGATTTGTCGGATTGCACAATATCGCCACATTTTTTATTAATGGCAATAATGTGGTTATCTTCATAAATTATCTCAATATCCATACAGGTTGTTTTCTCAATATTGCTCGTTTGTGTTTGGGAAATCGCACGAACGCACATCATCGATATAGTTCTTTACGGCACCAATAATTTCGGTGCTTAAATTGTGATATCGTCGTAAGAAGCGCGGCGAAAACTCTTGAGTTATTCCCAACATATCGTGCAATACCAACACTTGCCCGTCCACTTCGTGACCGGCTCCAATGCCGATAATAGGAATTTTCACTTCTTTAGCAACCTGAGCAGCCAATTGTGCGGGTACTTTTTCGATAACAATAGCAAAACATCCCAATTCTTCGAGCAGGTGCGCGTCTTCGATAAGTTTATTGGCCTCGTCTTCGTCGGTTGCACGTACCACATAGGTGCCAAATTTGTGAATGCTTTGCGGCGTTAAACCCAAATGACCCATCACAGGAATGCCTGCGCTGAGTATTCGTGCAATGCTATCGCCAATTTCGGAACCTCCTTCAATTTTGATAGCTCCCGCACCGGTTTCTTTCATAATTCTGATGGCCGATTTTAGCGCGTGACGCGAGTTTCCCTGATAAGTTCCAAAAGGCATATCTACCACCACGAGAGCTCGTTTTACGCCACGAACCACACCGGCAGCGTGATAAATCATTTGCCCAAGAGTAATGGGAAGGGTAGAATCGTGGCCGGCCATTACATTGCTTGCCGAATCGCCAACCAAAATAACATCGATGCCCGACTCGTCGAGCAGGCGACCCATCGAGAAATCGTAGGCTGTAAGCATGGCTATCTTCTCTTGCCTGTGCTTCATCTCCTGCAGCACGTGGGTAGTGATTTTTCGTATTTCTTTATTCACCGACATCTTTTCGTTTTTTTGTAATGCAATATTAGTTATTTTTGACGGTTATTTACATAAAGAAAAAATAGATGAGATTTATTTGGCCGATATTCGTGATAATAGTGATGCTTTTGGGATATTCATGCAGCAGCGATTTCGATGTAAACGATGAATGGCGGGCTATTCCGGTGGTGTATTGCGTACTCGACCCATCGCAGCCTGTTCAATATGTAAAAGTAACCAAGGCTTTTCTTGGTGATGCACCGGCTTCTGAAATGGCTCAGATTTCCGACTCGCTGTTTTACAACGATGTAGATGTGTTGCTTTACGAAAAAACAAATGGCAATCGTATTTTAATTGCAAGTTTCGAAGCCACCGATACCATTCCCAAACCCGAAGGTTATTTTTCGAATCAGCGCAATACCGTGTTTGCTGCTCAGGTGAACCTGTCTGTCGACAAGGAATATTACATCGAGGTGCATATCAACGATATAGGAGTGGTTGTGTACAACGAAGAACCTGTTCAACTAATAAAAAACTGTTATATCAGTAAACCCAGTATAAATCAAACTGTAATCAATTTAAGCAATTACAACAGTAATTTGCAGTATGAATACTATACCGGCAGCAACGGCAAAGTATATCAGATGGTTGTGAAGTTTCATTATTTCGAAGTATCGGGCAGCGACACCAGCGAAGTAAAAACCATTTCATGGCCTCAGGCATTGCGGGTTGACAGTTTGTCGAACTTAAATACATTGGTTAAACGCGACTTTTCGGTGCAGGCCTTTTATAATATGGTTAAAGAAAACATACCCACCACACCGGATATCAAGCGCTTTGTAAAAATGCCCGATGGCCTTGAGTTTCACCTAACTGCCGCCGACGACAATTATTATACCTATATGCAGGTGTCGCAACCATCAACGGGATTGGCGCAGTCGAAGCCTCTGTTTACCAATGTTACCAATGGCATTGGTCTCATTGCTGTAAGGCATAATACCCAAATCAGCAAGAAGCTGGGCATACCCACACTCGACTCGTTGTCGCTTGGTATTTATACTTTCGATAAAGGGTTTGCCTATCACACCGATCCGTATTACGCCGGGTATTTTATACCGGGTTTATAACATAATATAATTGTCAGTGTTTTTGTATCGTTGTAACACCACAATCAACCGCTAATGGCCAATATTGCCGTAATTATATTAAATTGGAACGGAGCAAGCCTGCTGCAACAGTTTCTCCCTTCGGTTACGGCATTCAGCAAGAGCGAAAGCATAGAAGTTTGGGTTGCCGACAATGCCTCTTCCGACAATTCGCTGTTGTTTCTCGCAAATGAATATCCCGAGGTAAAAGTATTGGCATTCGATAAGAATTATGGTTTTGCAGCAGGCTACAACAAAGCCATTTCAGCTATAGAATGCAACTATGCCGTTTTGCTTAATTCCGATGTAGAGGTTAGCGAAAACTGGCTCTCTCCTCTGTTGAAAATCATGGAATCGGATGAAAGCATTGTTGCATGCATGCCTAAAATAAAAGACCATAAGCGTAAAGAGTTTTTTGAATATGCCGGTGCCAGTGGCGGGTTCATCGATAAAAACGGCTATGTGTTCTGTCGCGGACGCATTTTCAATACTATTGAACCCGATAGGGGGCAATACAACAACAGTTGCGAAGTTTTTTGGGCTTCGGGTGCTGCCATGATGGTAAAACGCAATGTGTACCTTGAAGCAGGTGGCCTCGATGAAGATTTTTTTGCTCACATGGAAGAAATCGACTTTTGCTGGCGCATGAAAAACAGAGGCTTCAGAGTAATGGTGCAGCCCGAATCGGTGGTGTATCACGTAGGAGGAGCAACACTGTCGCAAAGCAATCCATTAAAAACATACCTGAATTTTCGCAATAATTTATTGATGATGTACAAAAATTTGCCCGAACATCATTTCTTCAAAATCATGTTTCGCCGCAAATGTCTCGATATGCTGGCAGCCGGCGTTATGCTTGCAAAATGCAATCCGAAAGGCTTTGTAGCAGTGCTTAAAGCACATGTGCATTACTACAAGATGATTCAAAAAAACTTTCATAAAAAACGCAGCCTGTGTCTGCAAAAGGCAAGTGTAACCCAACACCATGAAATGATCGACAAAAACTTGGTATTGCTGCATTTTTTGGGCAAATGCAATAAGTTTAGTCAACTGTACGACGAAAATTGATTGTTGATAACCTCATCAATAAATTTTTGCAAGCAATGCTGGCTTTTAAGGCCGATTCGGTAAATTCGCCTTTTAAACACTAAACTGCACTACATAATGGATCAATCAAATACTAATGTGTCGAAACATTATGCCATACTCATTATTGGCTTGTTGTTCTTTATTTTCGGGTTTGTTACTTGGCTGAATGCAACACTTATACCATATCTTAAAATATCGTGTGAACTCAGCAACTTCGAGTCGTTGTTTGTGGCATTTGCGTTTTATATTTCGTATTTCGTGCTGGCACTGCCTTCGTCGTGGTTGCTGAAGAAAACAGGATTTAAGAATGGTATGTCGTTGGGTCTGGCAAGCATGGCCATTGGGTCGCTGTTGTTTATTCCCGCTGCACTATTGCGGGCATACCCCTTGTTTTTAACCGGATTGTTTATTCAGGGTGCAGGTTTGTCTATTTTGCAAACGGCTGCCAATCCCTATGTTACCATTGTTGGCCCCATCGAAAGTGCCGCAAAGAGAATAAGTATAATGGGAATTGCCAATAAAGTTGCCGGCATTATAAGTCCGTTGATTTTGGGGGCAGTGGTGCTGAAAGATGCCGATGTTATTACCGAAAAAATTCAGTTATTAGATGTAGTGGCCAAAGCGGCCGAACTCGATTCGCTGTCGCACCGGGTAATTGTGCCATATATTATAATAGCGGCTACGCTTGTTGTTCTATCGGTTTTGATAAAACTGAGTAAATTGCCCGAAGCCGATGGTGTTGACCAAGATGGCAATTCAGAAGCTTCGCGGAAATCTATTTTTAAATATCCTTATCTATGGTTGGGAGTGTTGGCTTTGTTTTTATATGTAGGGGCCGAAGTAATTGCCGTTGATACTATTATTAACTATGGCAACAGTGTGGGAATCCCATTTTCAAGTTCTAAGTTTTTTGCTTCGTTTACCTTATTTGCCATGGTAGCCGGATATCTTGCTGGCATTGCACTAATTCCCAAATACTTATCGCAGCAAAAAGCGCTGGCCCTTGTGGCAGCCTTGGGTTTTGTATTCTCGGGGGCAGCATTGTTTACTGGCGGACTTACATCGGTGCTGTTTATTGCTTTACTGGGCTTTGCCAATGCATTGATGTGGCCGGCAATTTGGCCATTATCGATAGTAGGCCTCGGCAAACACACCAAAACCGGATCGGCATTGCTTATTATGGCAATAGCCGGAGGAGCCACTCTGCCATTACTCTATGGAGCTCTTAGCGATGCCCCCGGCATTGGAACACAGTACGCTTATGTAATATTGCTGCCTTGTTACCTGTATATATTCTTTTTTGCTTCTAAAGGACATAAGTACGGCAAGAAATAAGACATTCTATAAGAAATATTGGCACACAACATGAAAAGATTAAATTTATTTTGTATGTTTGTGTGAAACCTAAATCAATGTTGTAAGCATGAAAAGAAATGTTGTAATTATAATTGTACTGATGCTTGTGTCTCAGTTTGGCCAAGCACAAAGAGTATTTCAATTAATATCGAAGCACAACCTGAAAGGCATTGAAACATGCCTGAAAAAAGGAATTGCCAACGACGATTTATTTAAAACCATGAGAGGCTACTCTGACTTTGCCGACGTAGAAACAACATTTTCGCTAATCGAATTTTCGGTGTATTCGGGATGTAAAGAATGTGTTGAACTGTTTATGTCTGATTCTAAAATTAAATCACAGTTGAATGTAGCCGAAGAATTGAGCAAGTCGGTAGCCCATGCTGTTGAAAACAACGATGTGATGATGCTCGATTTCTTATTGCAGCAAGGCGTTGATGTAAACAGATCGTGCGAATGGTGCTATGGACAAAAACCGGTGCAAATAGCATTGAATAATGCCAATTTTCCGATGTTTTTCGGGATTTACGATGCCGGAGCCGAAGTAATTACGCAAAACATGCGCGGCCATAACCTATTCCACTCTCTGGCGCTCTCGTTCAACAACGAAGCAATGGTGTATCAACTCAGCGACTCAGTCGCCGAACTGAGTGTAATAATGGCCCTGCGTATTGCCCAAATACTGCTTGATAGCGGCGTTGATATAAATGCAACCGATACCTTGGGTTATACACCTATTATGTATGCAGCAGCTACTAACAATGCAGTGTTTTACGACTTCTTCAGAAAAAATGCCCAAAGGCCTGACATTAGCGACAAAACTGCATTGGTAAGCTGGCTGAATCAATCCATGTGGTTTGTGCACCAAGGTAAAAGCGATATTTTTTACGAGAATCTGTTTTTCGACATTATTAAAGACGAAAACATAAAACTATCGGCCGATCTTGTTGCAACAAACGATTACTCAGGAAACAACATGCTGTTTAATGCGGTTTTTTCCGAAAACAATCAGGTATTCGATTATCTGGTGCATCTCAATAGGAACTTCGAAATCGAAAACGAGGGCTTAAGCCTGATTCACTGGGCTGTGATATATGGCAACGAACACATTTGCTGGGTATTGCTCGATAACAATGCGAAAGTCGATAATTCTACGTATAAGCTGGCAAAGAAAACTTTTAAAAAACACCCTGAATTGCTCGATAATTTTGCCAATGCACTTGACGAATGAAAGTATGATAATTAATATTTCATTGTTTCTTGAACGCTGATTTTTCAAACTCTTCATCGATCCGACTAGAAAATGTTGCGGGGTTAGTAATAACCATTTCGCCGGCATTTAATTCATAATCGAGTAGTTCAGCTTTGCGTTTCCTTTCGAATACGGGCAGGCTGGTGCGATTGGTGGTCTCAATATAGTTTCCGTCGTCATCGGTTATTATTACCTTGGGGCGAAAGGCTCCTTTACGACCAATAAACTTGTCCATTTGCAAAACGGCTTCGTCAAATTCTTCGCGGGTAGCTCTGCCCAATGCTTCGTAGCGTTCAATTTTTTTATTGTCCCAGGTGTACACATCGGCAAAACTCTCCGATATTTTGTCGTCGAGTCGGGTATTCACATTCAAGGTATCGTGACCCGACGGCATCAACAGTACTTTTCCACCACCACCATCAACATTGGCCGCATATCGTGGTACTGTAATGCCCGATAGCCAGCCCTGCAAGTGTTTCATAAAAATCTTACCAACCTGAATAGGTACAATGAAGTGCATCAATCCTTTTTCCTTATGGCATTGCAACAGGTAATAGGGGTGCACACCAACCCAGAACATACGACGGAATGTTTCGGCCAACATAAAATAATTGTCGTTTACATGATTTAGTAACACCGTTTGATTGCGAATGGTGAAACCGGCCTCACGAATGCGTTTTACCGCATGAAATAAATCTTGAGTTATTTCCTGATAATGATTGATGTGTGTCATAAAGTACACATATTTTTCTATTCCTGTGTTGTGTTTGATCGCCGAGGTTTTTATCAAATGAAGCAATTCATCGGTAACAGCCATTGGTAGCACCACAGGTACACGTGTTGCTATGCGAATGCTTCGCAGATGGGGTATTTTGCTTAATTCTTCGAGAATGTAGGCAAGGCGTTTTTTGCCAATCATCAATGCATCGCCACCGGTAACCAACACTTCGTTGATATTGGTATTATAGGCAATGTAAAACAAACCTTTATTCAATTCATCAGTGCTTATGCTTGTGTTGCAATCTAACGATTTTGCCCTTTGGCAGTGAACGCAATACGATGCACAGCTGGTATTCTCGGCTACAAACAGTGCTACCCTGTTGGGATAACGCTGATAGGCAGCCCCATAACTTCTGGAACCTTCGTTCATTGATGCTTCTTTGCCGGCATTAGGGAACATCAGATTGGCAGGAGTGGGAACACTCTGCCAAAATATTGGGTCAACGCGGTTGCGTGCTTTGTGATACAAATTGGTAGGCTTAAACGGGTTCTTGTGCATAAGCAAGGCATAGTAGGGTGTAATCCTCAACGGGTCTTTGCCTTCGGAGCGCATGGTTTCTATTGTTCTCGAAATTTCTGCTTCTTGCCATGCATTCAGTTGTATTACCTGTTTCAGCTGCTCAAGCTTTCTTATGCTGTTCTTCAGTTGCCACGATGCATTGTTCCAATCTTCTACTTTAACATCTTTCCATAACGATATTTGAGAATAATGACGGGGAGTATAAAAAATACTATTTTCTGAGTTCATGTTCATGTTCATTTTGTAATGAAACGGCAACTTGTATTGCCCCAATTTTATCAGCAGCCGTAAATATACAAAAAAATAGCAGGCTGCCGCATGGCTTATTGCCAATAATGAAAAACCAGAAAATGAAAAAAATATTATTGAATTTGCAAATTGTTATAAAATGTATAAATTTGATGTCGAATTACCATATTATTTATTTTAATGTATAATATTAAAACTATAAAAATTTTATGAAAACTATTTGTATCGCAGCGATTTGCATTGTTGTTTTTATTGGCAATGTATTCTCGCAAAGTAAAAAAGAAAGAGACCCTGTTGCTTGTGCAGTAGCGCCTGCAAGACTGAATGTGGTGTATTTGGGTCTCGAAAACCCGATAAAAGTGGCTGTGTCGGGTGTTAAAGCTTCATCGCTTGAAGTTACAGCCATTGGAGCTTCAATAAAGTCAGGAGAAAAACCGGGCGAATACATTGTTCACTCTATCGAAAAAGGTGTTCGTAATGTTGATGTTGTGCTTAAAAGCAAGGGGAAGGAAATTGGCGTTGAAACATTCATCGTGAAAACATTTCCACCTCCAGTTTTTTCGCTGAATTACAATACATCAGGTGGCTATGCTAGTATCAATGAAATTATTAATTCCGAAGTTAAAGCCATCATTGACCCTATTACTGATTTTGATATTAAGAATCCATATACCATACTCAGTTTCGAAATTGACATTGAAGTGCCGGGTGGTATTCCCCAGCGATTTGTTATAGAAGGGAATAAAATTGCCGATAATCCTCAAGCGGCCGAAATAGTGAAAGCCAGCTTGCAACCCGGGCAGGTTTTTTCGTTTAAGAGTTTTAAAATAACTTCACCATCTGGCGTGTGGGATAATGTACCAGGAATAAGTTACGTTGTAGTTGAATAAAGAGTATGATAAAAATTAAAAGAATTACAGATATGAAAAAAGTGATTAGCATTCTTATTATGGTTTTTCTGTTAGTAAGCAATATTATTGTGGCTCAGAATAACAAAAATGAGACGAAAGAGAAACCGGCATTTGCAGTGGCAGCTGTTAAAATGAATGTGGTTTATGTTGGCCTCGAAAATCCGGTAACAATTGCTGTGTCGTCGCTTAAACCCGATAAATTTGATGTAGTAGCCGAAGGCGCTTCGATTAAAAAAGTCGGTAATCCGGGGCAGTATATTATATATAATATAGTGCAGGGAACTACGGTGGTAAATATTGTGATTTCGAAAAAGGGCAAGGAACTGGGGAGAGAGGCTTTTAGAGTAAAATTGGTTCCTCCGCCGGTATTACGTCTTGGTAACATTGTTTCGGGTGGCAAGGCAACTATCGATCAGTTGATAAACACCGAAATTGTGGCTAGCCCCAATAAATCATTCCCATTCGAAATTAATCAGGGGTATAAAGTAATAAGTTTTTGTGTTGTAATAAATATCCCGGGCGGAGTTCCTCAAAAGACAAAAATTGAGGGTAATAAGTTATCCAACGATCCACAAATAGTAGAGCTCATAAGAAACACAGTGAAACCGGGCGATGTGTTTACTTTCTCTGATTTTAAGATACAAAGCCCTTCGGGCGTAATGGATGATGTATGGGGAATTTCGTATTTGGTGTATTAAATATGTTTGGCTTATTTTTTTCCAAAAACAGATTTGCAGCTACACTACTGCCGAAACCACTATAACTATTTCGCCTTTAATGCTTTTGTTTTCGAAGTGGCCTATGAGTTCTGATGCATTTCCTCTCACAGTTTCTTCAAACAGCTTACTGAGTTCGCGGCACACAGCCATTTGTCGCTCGCTTCCGAATACTTCGGCAAACTGATTCAGGGTTTTGAGAAGCCGGTGTGGCGATTCATAAAAAACAATAGTGCGGGTTTCGAGCTTCAACAATTCGAGACGGGTTTGGCGTCCTTTTTTTACCGGCAGAAAGCCTTCGAACACAAAGCGATCGCTCGGGAAACCCGATTGCACCAGGGCAGGGATTAGGGCTGTGGAGCCGGGCAAACATTCAACCTCGATGCCGCGCTCAATGCATTGCCTTACCAACAAAAAGCCGGGATCGGATATCGACGGTGTGCCGGCATCGCTAACCAGTGCCATGCTTTCTCCGGCTAAAATACGTTTGCAAATTGCTTCGGAATACTGATGCTCGTTGAATTTGTGGTGCGATAGCATTCGTGTTGCTATGCCATAGTGCTTCAGTAAAATTCCGGTTTTACGGGTATCTTCGGCCAGCACCAAGTCAACATGTTTCAATACCTCAACTGCCCTGAAAGTCATGTCGCCCAGGTTGCCGATAGGGGTGGGTACCAAATAGAGTTTACTCATATTGCGAAACAAAATCGGTTACCAGCTTAAACAAAGGAATATAACCGGTAAGCGTAAGATTCGAAACAACATCCTTCGGACTATGATAAAAGGTGTCGGCGCCCATGGTGTAGAAAAACACAGCTTTTACTCCTTTGGCATGAAAAGGGTAGTGGTCGCTGTTTTTCGATTCTCCGCGCAGTTTTAAATCGGTGAAATACTCATTGTGCACATTAATCGCTTGAAAGGTTTCTGCAATTTTCTCGTAACCTTCTGCCTGACCATTCACAATGGCAGCACCTTTCTCTCCGGTGCCAACCATGTCGAAATTAATCACAAATTTAATTTTCTCGAGCGGGAAATACGGATTGTTGGCATAATGCAGGCTGCCGAAAAGTCCGGCTTCTTCTCCTGTAAAAAGCATAAACACCATATTGTATTTTGATGGGTTTTTCTTGTAATATCGGGCAAGATCGAGCACAGTAGCCGTACCACTGGCATTGTCGTTGGCACCCGGGATATATACGTTTTTACCCATTCTTCCCAAATGGTCGTAATGCGCACAGAACACTACATATTCGTCGCTCGACCCGGGAATGTAACCAATTACATTTTCGGTTGAAAACTCTTTAATAAACTTTGGTTTTGCAGTAATTTTGATTTTTGAAGCATTTTGATTGAACGCTTGCTTCTTCATCTTAATACCGGGTATTTCCGACTGATAGGTGCGCGCTGCCCATGCCTGATGCTTGTCGCTCAGTTCAATGTAGCCGGCAGCCTTAAGATAGTTGAAGCGCATGAGATGAATGTAGAACCATCTTACGTCGCTGCTTTCCAAAAACGAAAAATCTATCACCACCATTTTGTCGCTTACATTCATCAAGGCTGCTTTGGTAATAAAACGCAATGTGTCGCTCAAGCTTATTGAATCGAACACCACTATGTCGTATTCTTTATTAACAGCAGGGCATGCAGGGTCTATTAAAAAATCTTCTCCGGCCTTCATCTTTTTTCCATCAATTTCAACATCAATATTTCGCGGAAAACTGTTTATCGGGAACGAAAGCTGTTGAAAATAATTATCATCGAAACTTTGCAAACCAATCGATTTCATTTCCTCGGCAAGATGTCGGGCAGCTTTGTTAACACCTTTCGAAACATATCCTCTGCCATGATACTTCTCACTGCTCAACAGGCTAATTTGCTTTCGAACATAGGCAGTGTCTTGGCCTGATGCATGCAATACAAGGAATACAAATGCGATACTTATTAATATTTTTTTCATCGAAAAATTATTTAACATAACGACGTTGTACAATGCCTATAAAATGCTTAACAGTAGCACTATCGGCATTCCATTTAAAGTTGTTGTTTATGTAAGTCATTGCTTCGTTTTCACTATCAAGACCATTGAGATGATCTACTGTTTTGTTAAACACATCATTATCGCCATCGAACAATTCTCTGATAAACAAGAAGCGGTCGCCCACACCTATGGCCGCTTTAATATCGGTAATGGGCTTGGCTGTTAATTTTGATGCCACATCGTGCTGTGTTGCTTTTAAAGCCAGAATGTCGTTAAGCGATGTTTTGTTTTCGCCAAGTTGTTCTCCCAGTGTTTTTACATCTGTGTCGGTGTAGCCGTTAAACAATGATTGTTGTTGTGTTTTTTCGGGTTCTGCTTTTGGTTTTACCTGTGCAGCTTTTTCAACAGGTTTCACGGGTTCAGCAACAGGTATTATTTCTTCGGCAGCATTTTTTTCAATTTTCGCATCTTGTGATTCAATAATTGGCCGGTCAAATTCTAAAATTTCTTCGTTTTTGCGTGCCGGTTGCGTATCGACTGGTTTCGCAACAGTAATAACCTGATTGTTTTGAAGTTGCAACAGCATTTCATACAGTTCTCTTATTTGTTGCATACACAGGTCAATATCGATACGTTGTGCGCCATTGGCTTCAATTCGGCTTATGCTAGCCCTGATTTCGTCGGTTTTTGTACTTAATTTTTTCATCTTGTTAATCTGTCAAAAGGTTTTTTTCTACATTTGTGATATCAGAACGACAAAAATATAAATTTTATTGAAGCAATATGTTTTTGGAACGGCCGGGATATGAACAAAATACGAAAGGATGGATCGAAGTGATTGCCGGATCGATGTTTTCGGGCAAAACCGAGGAGTTGTTACGCAGGTTACGCCGTGCGAAATATGCGAAGCAGCGAATCGAGATATTTAAACCGGGGGTCGATACCCGATATTCCGAAATAGAAGTTGTTTCTCACGACGACAATGCTTTTCCATCAACTCCCGTAAGTGTGTCGTCGAATATTCTGCTTCTGGCCGGCGAAGTTGATGTGGTGGGTATCGACGAAGCACAATTTTTCGACAATGCCTTACCCGAAGTGTGCAACGAGCTTGCCAACAGAGGAATAAGAGTAATTGTGGCCGGTCTCGATATGGATTTTCTGGGGCGTCCTTTTGGTCCAATGCCTGCATTGATGGCTATAGCCGAATATGTTACCAAAGTGCATGCAATTTGCTTGAGATGTGGCGATCTGGCACAAAACTCCTACAGAATGAGTGAGTCGGAGAACCTGGTGTTGCTCGGCGAAACCGATGCCTATATGCCCTTGTGTCGTAAATGCTACAACGAAGCCCAAAAGAAAAGCTGAGATGCCAGAGTACTCTATCGGACATATCGGTAAAATGCTGGGAGCAAAGCTGCTGGGCAATCCATCAATCACTGTCGAAAAACTATCTACCGATAGCCGCAGCATATTCGAAACCCGCAAGCTGCTGTTCTTTGCCATTCGCGGGAAAAACCACGACGGACACACATATATAGCTTCGCTTATAGAAAAGGGTGTAAAGGCTTTTGTTGTTTCCGACCAAAACTATTGTGCCGATACCGAACACATTTCGTATATTATTGTTGATGATGTTGTTAAGGCATTGCAAGACGTGGCGGCAATGCACCGTAGTTCATTAGGTATTCCTGTTGTAGCTATTACCGGTAGTAACGGAAAAACCATAGTGAAAGAATGGCTCAGTTATTTGGTATCGGGCATTTACAGAACTGTTAAAAGCCCCAAAAGTTATAATTCACAAATAGGAGTTCCTCTATCGGTGTGGCAGGCTGAGCCTTTTCATGAACTGGCTCTTATTGAAGCCGGAATATCAATGCCGGGCGAAATGCAGGCACTCGAAAAAATAATTAAGCCCAACATTGGCATCTTCACCAATCTAGGCAACGCACATCAACAGTTTTTCGATACCATGAAGCATAAGCTTCACGAAAAAGCATTACTTTTTGCCGATTGCGGAAAAGTGGTGTTTTGTTCCGATGATAAAACTGTGCTTGAAGAATTTTCGAAAATAAACAAAGCCGAACAGTATTCCTGGTCTTTCGACGGCAGTGGTAACATTCATGTTCATATACAAGAATCGTTGGACGACGCAACTACACTTTGCTTTCGATACAAGAACAACATCTTTTCTCTCACTGTGCCATATACCGACAAAGCCTCAATCGAAAATGCCTGTACTTGTGCGGCTGCATGCCTGGCGTTTCATATCGACATCAACAGCATCGGAAACTTGTTTTCAACATTACCTCCGGTAGCCATGCGTTTCGAAACCCTCGACGGCCTGAGGCAATGTAAAATTATTAACGATTCTTACAGTCTCGATGTTAACTCGCTCGAAATAGCCCTCGACAATTTGGTTCTTCATGCAGGCGAAAAAAAGAAAGTGGTTATTCTCAGCGATATCGAACAAAGCGACCACCCTGCGGCAGTGCTTTATGCAAAAATTGCCGAAATGCTTCATGCCCGAAAGGTAGATTATGTTTTTGGGGTAGGAGAACAGATCTCCGATTACAAAAATTTGTTCAATATAGAATCAAGTTTTTTTATCGACACCACCGGATTAATCCACAGCAAAATACTGAATAGCTTGCGCGATAGTGTTATACTTGTTAAGGGTGCACGCAGCTTCAGGTTCGAAAGCATTGTGAAATTACTTCAGAAACAAAACCACGAAACCGTTCTCGAAATACATTTGAATGCTATTGAAGCCAATCTGAATTATTTTCGGCAAAAAGCAGGTAATAAGGTGAAAACCATGGTAATGGTAAAGGCATTTTCGTATGGAAGCGGATATTACGAAATTGCTGAATTTCTTCAGTATTTAAAAGTTGATTATCTGGCCGTTGCCTACACCGACGAAGGTGTAGATTTACGCAGGGCAGGCATTACCACACCAATCATGGTTATGAGTCCGCAATTGCACGATATCGAACAAATGATTGAATTCGGGCTTGAACCCGAAATATACTCATTCGGACTGCTGTATTCGGTAACCAAAGCTATCGAATTGTCGGGCCACAGAAACTATCCGGTACATATTAAACTCGATACCGGCATGCATCGCCTGGGTTTTGTTGCCGATGAAATAGACTTGTTGCATACATATCTTAAAAACCATCCAATTCTCGAAATCCGTTCAGTTTTTACCCATCTGGTTGGTACCGGCAATTCAAAACACGATGATTTCACTCACCGGCAGGTAGCCTTGTTTACCGATATGGCCGGTTCTATTGCCGATTCACACAGTTTGCGTCATGTGCTTAACAGCGATGGAGTATTGCGTTTTCCACAATATTGCTTCAACATGGTGCGCATAGGCATTGGACTCTACGGTCTGGCCACCGAAACCGACAAATTGCAACATGCCGGCAGGTTAAAAACAAAAATAATCAGAACAATTGCGCTTAAAGCAGGCAATAGCATTGGGTATAACCGCAGCACTGTTCTTAGTCGCGATTCTATTGTTGCCACCATACCGCTAGGTTATGCCGATGGTTTAAACCGTAAATTGGGAAATGGCAATTGGAGTGTTTTGGTAAATGGAAAGTTGGCCCCTATTGTAGGCGATATTTGCATGGATATGTGTATGATTGATATCACCGATATAGAAGCGGGCAGGGGAGACGAAGTAGTGGTTTTTGGCCCCGAATTGCCGGTAAGCCAAATGGCCAAAGTGTTGCAAACTATCTCCTACGAAGTGCTCACTGCCATTCCACAGCGCGTAAAAAGAGTGTACTATTCCGATTGATGCTTCTTCGATAAATGACTACAATATGAAATTCTCGGCAATTATTATTACCTTCAACGAAGAACGAAACATTGAAAGATGCCTGCTGTCGCTACAGCATTTAACCGACGACATTGTGGTTGTTGATTCATACTCTACCGATGCCACACCCGAGATTTGTAAGCGATTTGCAGCGCGATTCTACCAACGAGAATTCACAGGCTATTCCGACCAAAAAAACTACGCAAACAGTTTGGCCAAATACGACATCATATTCTCGATTGATGCCGACGAAGCTGTTTCCGACACATTGGCCAAATCGTTGAAAAATGCAGTTGAGCCTGAACCGGGCGAGTCGTATTTTATAAGCCGCCGAACTAATTATTGCAATAGATTTATTCGTTTTTGCGGATGGTATCCCGATAAAAAAGAAAGAATTTGGAATAGGCATTTTGCTCATTGGCAGGGGCTGATACATGAAAAACCTGTGTTTCACCACCCTGTGAAACATTTGCCCATTGAAGGCGATTTGCTGCATTATTCATACTATACCATTGATGAACACATTAAGCAGTCGCTTACTTTTAGCACCATGAAAGCCAATGAACTGGCACAGCAAGGCAAAAGCTCAGGGCTTGCAGCCATTATACTGGCCCCTTGTTTTAAATTTCTTTCGGTATATGTCATTAAATTAGGTTTTCTCGATGGCTACAGGGGATATATTATCGCAAAAATTTCGGCTTATGCAACCTTTGTGAAGCATTTGTTGTTATGGAAAAAGAGAGAGTAATTTTATTTGCACAAAATAAAAACTTTACATTATATTTGCATGCATATGAAAACCATTTATTAATTAAAAACAAATAAGTTATGAGAAAAATTACAATTTTATTGAGCATGATGCTTTTAGCTTCCTTCGGGTTTGCGCAAACAACCGAACTGTTTGCCCCCATGAAAGAAAAAGAAAGGCAAACAATTCAAAAACCTTCGGTAAAAGCTGAAGGCGACGTGATCTGGTTGGTTACTTTCGACGAAGAAGAACCGGTGTGGACATTTGGTCAACTCGAAGGTTCAAAATCATGGTTCGTTACCGACACCACACCCGATTGGGGTTATACAAATCCCAATTATCAGGGTGGAAGTGTTATTGTCCCTCCATTTTGGTACTACATGGGTTGGAGATATGTTCACGATTATTCTAATTCGGGAGGCCTTTGGGCAGGTGTTGACGGTATTAGCGACCTTCTTGGCGTTGGTGGAAACACCCCGCAAGTGTGCAACACCTACATTCAATTCGACAATATCGATATGACCGGTGTTATGAACCCCAAACTTTCGATGTTTCAAAACTACAAAGCGCTGAATCAGGCTTTTGCTTATATCGATTTTTCAATCGATGGCGGAACTTCCTGGACTGAAGTAGAAGTAAACGAGGAAGTAGAAGGCAACTCCTATGGCCCTCTTCTTTTCGAAAAAGTTGTTACCGGATATATTGCGAATCAGGCCAATGTTTCTATTCGTCTGCGTTGGCAAACAACCGGAGCCAATATCAGCGGATATGGCTACGGATGGCAGGTTGACGATATTTCGATTGTTGACAACCCGAACAACGACCTGAAACTTTCGAAAGCCGTTATGAACTTTTTTAGCTACTACGATGAATACTGGCACGTAAGTTCTCATTATGGTATGATTCCTAACGAACAGTTTGCCAGCGAATTTTCGGTAATGGTTTTCAACGGTATTGTCGAAAACATGGGGAACAATGCAGTTACACCTCAATTCAGCGTGAAAATTATCAGCCCGCAAGAAGAAGTTATTTACGATGAAGTTGTTGTAGGAGACGTTGATGTTGCTACCGGTGAAGTTGATACCCTCAACTTGTTGACTCCTGAATTCATGCTTCCCGAAGGATTTACTTCAGGGCTTTATACAGTAGTATATAATATGTTTGCCGACGGTGTCGAAGACTTTAACGAAGCCGACAACGCCGATACCACCTATTTCTTTGTAACCGATGTTACATTTGCCCGCGACCTTACCAATATGACCGCTTCTACCGGTCCGGCCACATGGCTCGATGGTGGTGTAGATGGTGAAATGATGGGAACACAATATATGTTCATGTACGAAACCGAAGTTATAAATATGGAAGTGTTTATTCATCAAAATACTACTCCCGGTACTGCAATCATCGGTCATGTTATCGAACTGCTTTCGGAAACCGATTATGTTGACCTCACCACAACTGCCTTGTTCGATATTACCGAAGAACATCTCGGAACCTGGGTAACACTCGATTTCTCCGACCAGTGTCTGATTACTCTCGATGGTTACGATGCCAAAGAAGTTCTCTTTGCAGTAGAATTCTACTACAATGGCCCCGACAACGATATTTGGATTGGTTACGACCCAAGAGTAAAAAGCAGTCTGTATGGACAAATGTGGTACCTGCTTCAGGGTTCATCAGCTATGCAGTGGAGATATATCTCTAACTGGAGCCGTGGTGGTTTAGGTATCCGCGCTATTACAATCGATGATGACTTGGTTTCGGTTGAGTCGGTTGCAACTAGCGGAATCAGCATTTATCCGAACCCCAGCAACGGTTTGGTAAACATCAACAATGTTGAAGGTGCCAATGTACAGGTATTGAACATCATGGGACAAGTTGTTGCCAGCATCGAAAATGCATCGGCTAACAATACCATCGACATGAGTGCTTTTGCCAACGGAACCTACATGGTTCGCGTTGTGAATGGTGCTGAAGTTTCGACCCATAAAATCAATATTTCTAAGTAAGAAATTCTGATAACAACAAAAAAAAGAGGCTGTTGAACCAACAGCCTCTTTTTTTGTTTATGAAGTTAAAAACAAAAAGGGGAACTTCTGTTCGAAATTCCCCTTTCACATTTCGGGTTTCCCCTGATGCGGCAGATTACTGTTATACTGCCGGTGCATCTACTTGCGCTGTGCACCAAAGCTTGGTTCTCATTTCTGATTTCCAAACCTTTGTTTGTTAAAACATTCCGTTGCTCCGGGGTCCGAAGAACCCGTTGTTGGCGGAACGGTACCGGTGATTGCTGACTTGTTACAGCCCGCGGTACAGATACCTTGGCTGCTTTACCGTCAAAATGTCATTTGCCGGCGCAGTGTTCAATGCTAGAGTGGTTCGCTAGTAGTGCAGAAAACGGCCTAAACCTATTGCTGCCTTACCCACCATCCAGTCTCATGCCTGATTCTGCATGCAACCGATTCCTTTTCGGAATTCTCATTCTGTGAAAGAACCTGAATACGCTTTGTTTTTCTTGTTACGGACAAACTCCCCGTATCCCTTGTTTTACAAACCAGCCGTTTTATCGCTCATCTGCTGATACAAACATAATACATAGAACCACCCTTTGTCAAGTTTTTTAAGCTTTTTCTATTAACACTGTTTGCACAGTCTTATTAACATTTTGTTGAAATCATAAATGAACTCAAACAACTGACTAAATCAAACATCTGCAAAATTGTTTCAATATTGTAAAGAAGTTGTTAATAGAATTTAGCGCACTTTTCGATGGTGATTTTTACAACTTGCGTATAATAACTAAATAATTAGTTGGTTAACTAAGTTATTAGTTGTATATTTGTACGAGAAACTGAATTCACCGATTATGAAACCTGAGCAGAAAGAATTGACAAAAGCGGAGTTGCAAATTATGCAGATACTTTGGAATATTAATAAAGGCTTTGTTCACGATATTTTAAATGTAATGCCTGAGCCAAAACCTGCATATAACACAGTCTCTACTATAGTGCGCATATTAGAAAAGAAAGGCTTTGTGTCGTATGTTTCCTATGGAAAAACACACGAGTATTTTCCGCTTATCACCAAAGATCAATATACTCGCGAGTATGTAGGAGGTGTTGTAAAAAACTATTTTCAGAGTTCGTTCAAACAAATGCTCTCGTTTTTTGCCGACAATAACAAACTATCTCTTCGCGAGATAGAAGAAATTAAACAATTGATGGAAGAAGAATTGAAAAAAAAACAACATAATTAAACCGTATTACAATGGATTGGTTTCTGGTATATAATATAAAAACGGCAATACTGAGCACTATTTTTTATGCAGTGTATCATGTAAGCATGCGCGGCGACACACATTTCGCAATGCACCGATATTACTTGTTGATTACCGCTTTTTTGTCATTACTCTTACCACTGATCCCTTTACATTTCGAATCGAATACTGCAGAATTACTCGGCAATAGTGTTGTATTGCAAACGGTTACGGTAACAGCCGATGGGTTAAACCATGTTTATGGCAACAATAACTCTTTGCATATATGGTTGTGGGCAATATACCTTGTTCCTGTGCTATTTCTGATAACTCGGCTTGTAATAGGATTATGGCGTATTGCTAAGATATTCGGTAATTCGGTCACCGAAACGGCGTCGGGCTACAAAGTTATAGATATACCGGCAGACAGTTCACCTTTTTCGTTTTTTGGTAAAATCGGTCTTTGTTCGGGAATGACTTCGTCTGACAGACAGAAGATTTTGAATCACGAATTGGTTCATGTAAAACACCTGCATTCTATAGATATATTGTTTTTCGAAATACTGGCGGCATTTCAATGGTTCAACCCGGTGATGTGGTTATATCGCAATGCCATAAGAGAAGTGCATGAATTTCAGGCCGACAATGAAGCCATATTGCATAATTCCGAAGCCGAATCGTATCGATTGCTTCTGTTCGAAATGTGCAGCGGTAAACCTGTTAATAATATTTCTAACAGCTTCAATAATTCACTAATTAAAAAAAGACTTATCATGATGAAAACACCCAAATCAGGCTTTCTGTCGGCTTTAAAACCTGCCATTGCCATTCCGCTGGTTGCAGTTGCCATGTTTATTTTTGCATGCGCTAACCCACAAAAACAACAAAACCAAACCGGGCAAACCGACTCTACTGCAGGGTCTCCCGCTACAAACATGCAAGAAATTGCCGATTCCGACTCGGTTTTCACAATGGAAACTGTTGAGAAACAACCATTGTTTGGAGAAGGAGAAGCAGAACTACTCAACTATATTTCGAAAAACGTCACGTATCCACCCGCTGCCAAAGAGAAAGGTATTCAAGGAAGAGTTTTTGTGTCGTTTGTGATTGATGAAACAGGAAATGTTATCGATGTAAAAGTTCTACAAGGAGAACACGAACTATTGAACAATGAAGCGATCAGAGTAGTAAGCGGCATGCCCACCTGGAAACCCGGTGAATCGAAGGGTAAACCGGTAAAAGTGAGCTATGTGTTACCCATAAACTTTAAGCTAAACTAACAATTATTTAAACAATATGAAATGCAGGATTAATCTTCCTGCATTTTTTTTGTATTGAAGGTTTTGAAAGAAACTGATTGATAATTATTCGTATTTTTGATTTGTAAATTACTGTTAAACAAAAATACACACTATGAAAGTTTTTAGCCTTACTTGTTTGCTTTGCATTAATGTGATTGTTTATGCTCAAAATGGATACAATGTATATTTTGGCAACCTGCATTCGCATACGGGTTACTCCGACGGTCAACAAACGCCGGTTGATGCCTTTGTTTATGCACGCGACGAAGCCAGTCTCGATTTTTTGGCTGTAACCGATCACATGGAACAAATCAGCTCGAACGAATGGACACAAACCCGAGCAGCTGCCGATGCAATTACTGTGAATGGTGTGTTTGTTGGCATTGCCGGTTATGAATGGGGATCGCCATACTATGGTCATTGCAATGTGTTCAACGAAGTAGAGATGCCCTCGGTGATGACCTACACCAATTGGAGCGGTTTTCGCGACTGGCTCGATGATCACCCGGTGGCTTTTGCACAGTTCAATCATCCGGGCGACGAAGACTATTTCAACAATTGGTACGATTTCGAGTATAAAGGGCCGGCAACCGATTACGCTTTCCCGCTTATCGAATTCCAAAACATACAGCAGGCCGACGACTGGTACGAGCTGGCACTGAACAATGGCTGGCATTTGTCGCCGGTGTGGAATCAAGATAATCATCAGGCCGATTGGGGAAATAAGAACAATGGAAGAGCAGCGATATGGAGTACTTCGCTTTCGAGAGCTGCACTATTCGAAGCTATACGCGCAGGAAGAACCTTTGCCACTATGGATAAAAACGCATCGGTGTGGATAGAATCAGATTTCAACGAAATGGGTAGCGAAACACACCGATACGGGAATATGCCGTTTCGCATTATGCTTAACGATATCGACTCAGAAGTGTGGTCAACCATTGAATTAAGATCGAACAACGGTGTGCTGGCAAGCTTTAGCGCTACAGGAACTATTGATACCGTTTTGTTAATGACTCTTTATACCGATAAGTATGTTTACGTTAGAGCAATACAAGAAGACGGTGACTATGTGTGGTCGGCGCCTATATACTTAACCGGTACCATAACCGGCTACCAACCGGCACTTCTTAAAGCATCGGGAGTAATTGATTTCAACATAATGAATCAGGCGATATCGGTTCATTCATCAATAGAATTACCCGATGCAAAGATATGTATTGTTGATGCAGCCGGTAAAATTATTTATCGCCAAGTCTGCATGCTTCCGGCCGGCCAAAACTGGTCGATTCAGCTTGAATCATTGCCGCAAGGCATGTATATTATAGCAATTTCTACACGAGATTTCATGTGGCACAATCGATTCGCTGTGCTTTATTAGAGGCTGGTATCAGTATTTGGCTCTCTGAATTGTTCTCAATCAAATAAAATAACCGTAATACAAGTTTCTCTTCATGAGAAATTGTATTTTTACATAATAAAACATTGTGTATGACTCACACATACGAAGAAATAATAATTCACACTAAAAAAAAGTATCCGGTGTTGTTGTGCGATGCATTTGAAGAAATGCGACTGCGATTACCCGAAAACTGTGTGGTGATTACCGACGAGAATCTGATGAGGTATTACTCCGGAAGTTTAACACCCTATCGCTGCATAGTGTTGAAAACAGGAGAAGAAAACAAGCAATGGGAAAGTCTCTGTTATATTTATTCTGAATTAATGAGATTCAATGCCGGCCGCGATACCTTTCTATTGGGATTTGGAGGTGGCATGGTTCTGGATTTGGCCGGATTTGCGGCGTCAACCTATAAACGCGGATGCCGCTTTGGTTTTGTTGCCACCAGTTTGTTAGCCATGGCCGACGCCAGTGTAGGAGGGAAGAACGGTTTCAATTTCGGAGGCATTAAAAACCTTATTGGCGTTTTTAATCAGCCCGACTTTGTGATTTGCGATGCAAGCATTCTCGACACACTACCCGACGAGGAATTTAAAAGTGGTTTGTGCGAAATTATTAAGTATGGCTTTATCGCCGATAAAAATTTATTGGAATATATAATCCAGAACTCCAATAGCATTATATTGCGCAATGCCGAAGTTATGAACTATTTAATAGAGGCTTCCGTTCAAATAAAAGCCGGTTACGTAATCGACGATGAGTATGACAACGGAAAACGACAGCATCTAAATTTCGGGCACAGCTTAGGGCATGCCATCGAAATGTGTACCGGTATGGCTCATGGACTTGCAGTAGCTTGTGGAATGTACATTGCAACCAAAATAGCAATTAAAATGGGAATCTGCCATCCTCAATTTGAAGAAAAACTAATGCAGGTGTTTTCTAAATTTGATATTTCGTTTGATTGCTCCATTAGCTGCAAAATTATTGATGCTATGAACATGGACAAAAAAAATACGGGCGATACAATCAGAATGGTGCTTCCGCGAAATATAGGAGACACTATGTTGTATGACTTTAATCGTGACGACCTTGCAAAACTCATCGGCCAATGATAACAGTTATGTCATCGAGCTTGCTCGGAAGTGTGCCGATGCCCCCGTCGAAAAGTCATGCACAACGTGTGTTGGCAGCTGCATTATTGGCCGAGGGCTCCTCGTTGATTGCGTCGCCGGGCAATGCCCACGATGTGCTTACAGCCATCGGATTGCTTACGCAATCGGCTCAAAATGTTGTTGTTGATAACGAAAAAGTAGAAATTACAGGGGGAATGAAAATTCTTCCAAATTCGGTATTTAACTGCAACGATTCCGCCTTATGTGCACGTCTGTTTACCCCTGTTTTTACCTTGTCGGGAAAATCATTTGTTGTTACAGGAAGTAGCGGATTGCGAAAACGACCTGTTGCCAAAGACTTATTAAACCTTACCCATATGGGCTTGCGGGTGGAATCGAATGGTGACTTTTTACCATTAAAAATAGTTGGTGGAACACTAAGGGCCGGCTATTATTGCATAGATGCATCTCAAAGTTCACAGTTTGCAAGCGGGTTACTCATGTCGCTGGCATGTACCGACGCCGATTCGAGTATCGAATTGATACATGCACTCAGTATGCCGTATTTGATTCTTACTGTAAAAGTCATGAGAGACTTTGGGATTGAAGTATTTCAACAAGGCAATGTTTTCGATATTCGTGGAAAACAGCGTTATCGTGCGGGTGAATTCAACATCGAAGGCGATTGGAGTGCTGCTGCATTTTGGTGTGTGGCTGCAGCAATTGCAGGGAAAATAGTGCTTAAAAATTTGAATTTCGATAGCGTACAGGCTGATATTGCGGTGCTGCAACTATTACAACAGGCAGAGGTACAATATAGTGTGTTGGCCGATGGATTGCATGTGGAGAAAAGTAATGTGCGTGCATTCGAATTCGATGTAAGCCATTGTCCCGATTTATTTCCGGCAGCAGCTGTGCTGGCATGTGTAGCCCGAGGCGAGTCGCAGATTACCGGAGTGCAACGTCTTTCGCATAAAGAAAGCCATCGCCCCATGGTTATACATCAAGCATTTGCAAAACTAGGAGTACCATGCAGTTTTCGGGGCGACGAATTCCGAATCACCGGCACTGAGATAGCTGGAAATACCATACTAGGCACCGATAACGATCATCGCATGGCAATGGCATTCACAGTGTTGGCCTTGGCTACTACTAATGGGTTGATGATAGATAACAGTAAATGCGTAGCTAAATCGTACCCTGATTTTTACAAGCATTTTTTACAATTAGGAGGTAATGTTCATGAATAGTTTTGGTCGATTGTTTCAGATACGTCTGTTCGGTGGCTCACACGATAGCGAAACCGGAGTAATTATCACAGGTTGCCCGGCCGGCATCGTGCTAAAACCTGATGATTTTCGCAAGGCTCTTACTCGTCGAAAACCGGGCGCAGTAGGTACAACCGCAAGGCTCGAAGACGATATCCCTTTGATAAAATCGGGTATCGAAAATTCACTAACCACCGGAGAGTCCATTGTTATTGCATTCGAAAATAAAAATGTTCGGAGTTCCGATTACGATTTTGGCGGTTTTTTCCGACCCGGTCATGCTGACTTTGTTGCTTTTAAGAAGTATGGCAACTCGCACCCAATGCAGGGAGGAGGTATGTTCTCGGGAAGAACTACACTAGGCCTTGTTGCTGCAGGTGTGGTAGCTTCTAAAATAATTTCGGAAATAGAGATTAGTGCACGACTTAGCCATGTGGGTGGAAGCAATAATATTGAAGCCATGCTTAAAACTGCAATAGAGGAAGCCGACTCTCTCGGTGGAGTTATTGAATGTACTGTGCAAGGTATTGCCGCAGGACTCGGAGAGCCATATTTCGATTCGATCGAGTCGCTGATTTCTCATGCTATGTTTTCCATTCCGGGTATTAAGGCCATTTCGTTCGGAAAAGGAATAGAGGCTGCCGGCATGAAAGGCTCGGAATATAACGACTGCTTTGTTGATGCATACGGAAACACGGCCACTAATAATGCCGGAGGCATTAACGGAGGAATAAGCAATGGCAACAATGTGGTGTTCACAGTATTTGTGCGCCCTCCGGCTTCAATACCAAAGGAACAATACACCTATAACTTCGAAACAGGAACCATGGGGAGCTTACAAATTGCAGGACGTCACGATGTGTGCTTTGCCCTACGCTTACCTATAGTGGTTGAAATGATGACAGCTGTAGTGCTGGCCGACTTTGTTTTGCTCTCGAACACAATACAAGAATAACTATGAAACCATTTCTGAAACAAATATGCGATTATCTGTTCGAAACCTATTCCGATGACCTTAGCAGTCTTTGCATCGTATTTCCGAATGCACGTCCGGCATTGTATTTTCGCAAATATCTTGTCGAAAACATCAAAAAACCGACATGGGCACCACGCATAGAATCAATTAGCAGCTTTTTCGAGAAACAATCGCCATTACAGGATACCGATGAACTTACGGCACTTGTAGTGCTGTATAACGAATATTGCAGTCTGAAACAAAACCCCGAAAGCTTCGACCAGTTTTATGCCTGGGGTAAAATTATGTTATCAGACTTTGATGACATCGACAAATATATGGCCGATGCACGACAGATATTTACAAATGTTAGCGATCTAAAACAAATCGACGAGCAATTCGAAAGCGAATATGATATCGACAGCGACTTGTTACGCAGTTTCTGGGCTAGTATTTTGCAATCGAAAAGTTCAGGCGAAAAAGAGAACTTTCTCGAAACATGGGCAGTGTTATCTGATTTATATACTCAGCATCGCACAACGCTTAAAGCTCGAAATTTAGGAACACAGGGCATGATATTTAGAGACATAGCCGAAAACCCGCGAGCGATTGATGACTCACAAATCTATTGTTTTGCAGGGTTCAATGTGCTTACTAAATGCGAACAACTGGTTTTTGAGGAACTAAAAAAACAACGCAAAGCCTTGTTCTTCTGGGATATCGATCATTGGTATATTTCGAACCCACACCATGAAGCGGGTCTGTTCCTCAGAGATAATGTAAAGACTTTTGCAATGCCCGACGATTTTAACGCCGAAATAACCGATTTACGAACCCGAATGCCACATATTCAATGTATTGCAGCTCCTTCAAATGTGGCTCAGGTTAAATTTGCAGGTGAATATCTGGCATCGTCAATGGCACAACCCGAATTCAGGCCTGAAGAAACTGCTCTTATTCTTGGTAACGAGGACCTGTTGCCTCTGCTGCTACACAGCATTCCCGAAGAAGCCGGAGCCTTTAATGTTTCGATGGGTTTCGCCATCAACAACAGCGAAGCAGTGGCATGGTTCCGCAATGTGTTACTGATGCAACAGAAGCTTAAATCAGGTTCGTCTGCCAAATTTTATCACAAATATGTGCTATCCTTACTCAACCATCGTATTACACAATGGCTGTATAACGATACTCAGGGGCTTGTTGACAGCATTTTTCGAAATAATATCAGTTATATCGATGAAGCATTCTTTTCGGGAAAGGGAGACTTGCCATTATTATTTCATTACGCAGGAAACGATGTAGATTCCATGGGCAACTATTTGCTTAAGCTATTGGAAAAAGTACTTCAACAAGAATTTGATGAATCTGATTACGAGAAGCTTATGCAGCGGGAGATATTATATTGCTTGTATAAATCGGTGTTGCAGCTTCAGCTTGTTATAAAGCGCGAGAAGGTGCCATTTACGGGTATTGCGTTGTATTTACACCTTATCGACCAAATATTGAAAACCACACTGCTTCCCTTTGAGGGCGAGCCATTACAAGGCATGCAGTTGTTGGGGCTTCTTGAGACCCGGCTTCTCGACTTTAAAAACATTATTGTTCTTTCGCTCAACGAAGGGATGCTACCCAAAGCAGGTCTTTCTCCATCGTTTATACCAGCCAATCTGAGATATGCATGCCGCTTGCCGTCGCGCGAACATGTCGACTCGCTGTATTCCTACTATTTTTACCGTCTTTTGCAACGAGCCGAAACTATTTGTCTGGTTTATAAAATGGCATCAAAAGATGTGGGAGGGGGCGAAAAGTCACGTTTTCTGTATCAGTTGCAGTATGAATTGTTTCACAATATGCCTTTCCACCATATTCAATACAATATTGTTGCCGGCAAGCGAAATGTAATCGAAGTGAAAAAAGATGCAGCCATGCTTGAATATCTGCAGAGACTGGTATCGGGCAATATGCCGTCGAAAAAATTGTCGGCCAGTGTGTTGAATATGTACCTGAAGTGTCCGTTTGCATTTTATTTGAGTGCCATTGTGGGAGTGAAAGAACCCGAAAACATCGACGAGGAAATTGAAGCCAAACATTTTGGTGTTATTTTTCACAATAGCATGAACACCCTGTACAAGCCATTGCTTTCAATATCGAACCTGCAAACCACAACCGATTTTAAAACTCTTTTATCAAACAGGGAGGCCATTCACAAAGTGTTGCTAACTGAGTTTAACAATGTATATAAAACCGATTTTGAGAGTATCGATTCTCTTACCGGAAAATATCGTTTATTTTTCGAAATTGTTTTAGGTTATATACTACAAACACTGGGTTACGATAACCGCAACAAACCCGAAAAATTGCTGGGGCTCGAAAAAACAGTGGAGACCAACTTCTGTCTAACAGAGGGAACAACATCGCAAACAGTACACCTGAAGGCAGTTGTCGACCGAATCGATCAAATTTCGGGTGTTATCCGGGTGCTCGACTACAAAACTGGAAAAGCAACAAAGAAAGCAAAAGACCTTTATCAACTCTTCGAAAGAAAGCGCGACAACCAACCAGATTACATGTTTCAGGTAATGATATATTGCATGATGCTGCAGATAAATGGGATGTATGATAAAAAGCTGCAACCTGCAATACTCTCGCTCACCGATTTATTTGGAGAAACCGACACACACATCTATTTCGACAAAGAGCCTGTGCTGTGGTACAACGATGAATTGCATACGCTTTTCTTAGCAAGGCTACGCGATTTAATTGAAGAAATATTGAATCGAGATATTCATTTTTCGCAGGCACCGTCCGAAAAAAAATGTCAATATTGTGCTTTTTCGCAGATTTGTCACACAGTATAATTGAAACCAAACTAATAATTGTACTTGTCATTCCAATACTGTTTCATTCTGCGCAATTGTTCTTTTTCTCTTTCGTTATCGGCAGGTTGATAGAAACGGGTATTTTTTAGTGCATCGGGCATGTATTCCTGTGTTGTGAAATGGATGTCGAAATCGTGCGGATATAGGTAATCGGCACCATAATTCAGGTTTTTCATCAGGTGTGTTGGTGCATTACGCAGATGTAGCGGAACGGGGTGTGCCATGCTTGTTCTTACTTCGCTTAAGGCTTTATCGATAGCAAGGTATGCCGAATTGCTTTTTGCCGAACAGGCCAAATAAATAGTGCATTCCGAAAGAATAATTCTGGCTTCGGGCATCCCCAGCTTATGCACTGCATCGAAACAGGTGTTGGCCATAAGCAAAGCATTTGGATTGGCAAGTCCAATATCTTCGGCCGCTAACACTATCAACCTACGGGCAATAAAAAGGATGTCTTCGCCTCCTTCGAGCATACGGGCCAGCCAATACACCGCTGCATTGGGGTCGGAGCCACGAACAGACTTAATAAATGCCGAAATCACATCGTAGTGCTGTTCACCTCCTTTATCGTACAGGGCTATGTGCTTTTGCAACACCTTGCTTACAATTTCGTTGTTTATAACAATATTTACCGAGCTATCGGCATTGGCCAGCAATTCAATAATATTATACAGTTTGCGTGCATCTCCTCCTGCAAAGCGAAACAAGGCATCGGTTTCAACCAAACTAAACGATTTGTTGAAAGTTTCTTTTAGTGCTTCAAACGCTTTATGTGTAAGTTTACTAAGGTCTTCTGTGCCTAGGGGTTCAAGCACATATACCTGACAGCGCGATAGAAGCGGAGTGATTACTTCGAACGAAGGGTTTTCGGTAGTTGCACCTATCAGTGTAATGGTTCCGTCTTCAACAGCGCCCAGTAACGAGTCTTGCTGCGACTTGCTAAAACGGTGTATTTCATCGATAAACAATATGGCAGAACCCGATGCAAAAAGATGTTGCTCGCGGGCATTTGCAATTACTTCGCGTACATCTTTTACTCCACTGTTCACAGCCGACAAAGTAAAGAATTTTCGCTTCGTAAGTTTCGAAATAATTTGAGCCAGGGTTGTTTTACCAACCCCGGGAGGCCCCCACAATATCATCGAAGGAATTGTACCCGATTCTATCATAAGGCGTAGCGGAGCATTGCTGCCAACCAGATGCTGCTGACCGGCAAACGTGTCGAAGTTGTTGGGGCGTAAGCGTTCTGCTAAAGGGATATTATTCATGAAATACTTTTTTTTTCTGTCGCAATTGTCGGTATATTTGGAAGCTAAAATTAATAATGTTTTTCGAATGCTGTCAATATTTACTTATATTCAATGGAGTCCCGATCCTGTGATTTTCGAAATAGCAGGAAGGGGCATTCGCTGGTACGGATTACTGCTTGCCACAGGCTTTTTGCTGTCGTATCTGGTACTTGCACATATGCTAAAGAAAGAATCGTGGACACAGCAACGCATCGACGTGTTGGCTATTTATGTTATAGTAGGGGTAGTAATTGGTCTTAGGTTGGGGCACTGCTTGTTTTATAACCCTGTGCATTATCTGAGCAATCCTGTAGAAATCTTGAAAGTGTGGGAGGGAGGCCTTGCCAGCCATGGAGGTGCCGCAGGAATTTTGATAGCACTGGCTTTATTTTGCCGCAAGTATAAATACAATTATTTGCATATTCTCGACAGAGTGGCAGCAATAGTGCTGCTTGCCGGTAGTTTTGTGAGGATAGGGAATCTGATGAATTCCGAAATATATGGTATCCCTACCCAAATGCCATGGGCATTTGTTTTTGCAAAAGCCGATCTACTTCCCCGACACCCCACACAGCTGTATGAGGGAATATTCTATTTCTTTTGTTTTTTCGCGATGCTTTGGCTGTTCAACAAGAAGAAAGACAAATGGATAGAAGGAGTTTTTCTAGGTTGGTTTCTTATTATTCTGTTTGTTTTCCGATTCGTCATCGAATTTACCAAAGAATCGCAGATTGAGTTTTCGGGATGGACACTACCACTAGATATGGGGCAATTGCTTAGCATTCCTTTTGTAATTATTGGACTGCTATTGGTTTTCAGGAAGCCTAAACCGGAACCCGTAAACAATAAGCCTGCCGGATCGAAAGCCCGAAAACACCGTTAGCAGGAGCTTTTTGTAATCAACGGAATGTGTAAGCTATTGTAAGTCGCCCAATACCACTTATGTGATTGAACATTCCAATAAAATCGTTGCTTCCAAAAAGAGCAGTTTCATCGGGAAGCTCCAAATATTTACGATGTCGCCAATATGCAAAGCCGGGAGATCCACCAATGCCTAAAGTTACAGCGAATGATAGACCTGAATCGAACCGATACCAATAGCTTGCCTGCAGACCTATAGAAACTTTATGCTCTTTTTGCCAGCGAACGTGATACAAAGAATCGGCTACATAGGCTTGGTACTGAGTGATTTCGTTTATATTGGTTATGAATCCGTGTGTTTGATAATAGCGCAAATACACCCCTGCTGAAAAACCGTGTCGCTCTTTTTTTGCGAAGTCTTTCATTAGTGCTGCATTTATGAATAAGATATTATAACGCTGTCCGCGAATGCTGTCGCCATAATAAACCATGCCAAGCTTGGTTTTAAACGATGTGCCTAGTTCTACACTATATCGCGGCGTTACATATTGTTCAAGCGAAATACCAGGATAATCAAGATAACCACCATACAATCCAATACGGGTTTGAGCATTGGTTGTGCCAGCAAAAAGAAGGCAACACAAACAAGTTAATATGGAGTTTCTCATTCTTGTTTTCATTGTTTTACAAATCGTTTTACGTAAACATTATTGCTTGATTTACAATGAATAACATATATTCCGGGAAGTAATGCTTTAATATCAATAATGTCACCTGAATTCACATTTTTGTATGCGCAACATGTGTTCGATTGCACATCAAATATGCTTAGTTCACTACAAACACTTGTTGCAGCACCTATTTCGATGAAATCGTTTGCGGGGTTGGGATATACTGTAAAATACGTATTCGAAATTGCTGGCGGTGTAGCAAGGTTGCAATTGTAGCCTTCTCCCTGAGTTTCGTAAAAAATACCGTTGTTTACATACCAATATAGCCATTCTCCTCCACCTGTTTCGGTATATAGGTTGCTCCATTCAAAAAAGTTATCACCATTCGAGGTGCCTTTCACTCTATATACCCTGAGTGCTTTGCCGTCTCTATTCCAGGTAAGAGGTTGCCCTGAAATACATAATTCGGGACTACGATTGTTCAGTTCGCAATTAGATTGAATAAAATAGGCATTATCGTCGTAGGTAGGATAGCTGCCAAACACCCGGGCGATTCCATCTTGCAAACACACCGCTGTATATTCGTCGCAGGCTATTCCTAATGCATCGATACCGTAATCAGTAAACATTCTAGCCATAAAACAAACATGCCTTCCTCTGCGGTCGGGGTTATCGTAGTGCGTGTCGGTAATGGTGTTTTGCAAAGCATTAATATGTAAAAAATCATCAGCGCCAATACTTAAGCTGTTGTGATAAGGATTCATAAGAGCTGTAGCAGAAATAATGCTGCCATTTTGGGCCGAGAAATAATGACTGCCAAGAATCGCCATACCTGCGCTGGTGCCACCAATAACAACATTGCGTTCAAAAATAGCTTGGTTAATTGCTGTTTCCACCGGACTGTCTTTCCAATATTGCACATAATTCCACTGATCGCCTCCGGCAAACCAGATGGCCTCAGCCTGATTGATACGCATTTGTACATAGAAATCGTTGCTTGCTTCTGCCGAATGAAATACAATGGTTTCAACAGAGTTTACATCTACATCTAATTCGGAATAGAGGTAATTGTTATATCCATCGCTGCCGCTGGCTCTTAACACAAGTACATCTCCTCCGTTGGCCTGTTGAAGAAACCAACGCATGGCATTATCGTTCTCGCTAGCCCCACCCATCATGCAAACGCCTCCGGCGGATTGGGTGGTAACATTGTTGGTATTGCCCGTGAAGTAAGAGGTAAAACTTTGTGCGACTAAATCGGTAGCCATAGCCATTAACAAAAACCAATAAATCAATCTCATGAGGTAAAGCTTTTTACAAATATATCAATAAAACTATGGAGAGTGTATTGGCCAGCAAAAAAAGCGTCTGCAAATCGCAAACGCTTCAATTAACCAAGTATCAGAATACAATAGGAAGAATCAGGCAGGTTTTTCAATTTGAAAAATGTCTTTAAATGCTTCCTCGAATGCATTTTTGGGTAGTGCTCCGGCTGCCATCTGCGGCTGACCTTCAACGGGAATAAACAGTAGCGAAGGAATACTTCTTATTCCAAAAACCGATGCCAGTTCTTGTTCAGCTTCGGTGTCGATTTTATAAAAATCGATTAAGCCGTTGTAATCTTTGCTTAGTTCATCTACAACCGGACCAACCATTTTGCAAGGGCCGCACCAATCGGCATAAAAATCGACCAAAGCAGGTTTACTGCCCTTGAATTTCCATTGGTTTTCGTTTTCGTAATCGAAAACTTTTTCGATGAAGCTTTGTTTGTTCAAATGTTCTGCCATTTCTTTAAAGTTTTATATTTTTGTATGCTCTTAAAACAGACGATCATTAAAATTGTTCAATAGATGATAGCAGCTTTTTCCGACTCGCCCCAATTACTCGATAACACCCTTTTCAGAAAAGCCGGTGAACTTGCTGCTCACATGGGCATTGAAGTATATTTGGTGGGTGGATGGGTGCGCGATGCCATTATGCAGCGCCCTGCAAAGCAAGATATCGACATAGTAGTGACCGGGAATGGGATTGAATTTGCCAAAGCGCTGGCTGATTTGTTGGGAATACATAAGATTGCTGTTTTTAAAACCTATGGCACAGCCATGTTTCACTATTCCAACACAGAATACGAATTTGTGGGCGCAAGGTCGGAATCGTACCATCGCGAATCGCGAAATCCGTTGGTTAGTCCCGGCAGTTTAATCGATGACCAAAACCGCCGCGACTTTACTATCAATGCATTAGCAGTGAGCCTGAACCACTACAATTTCGGCGAGCTTATCGATCCTTTTGGTGGAGTAAAAGATATCGAGGATAAAATAATAAGAACTCCTCTCGACCCCGATATTACCTTTTCTGACGATCCGCTTCGAATGCTTCGTGCTATTCGATTTGCAACACAACTGGGGTTTAGTTTACATCGCGATACCTTTGAAGCAATAAGCAAAAACAAACAAAGAATAGAAATAATAACCCAAGAAAGAATTCATGTTGAACTAAATAAAATTATTCTGTCGCCCCAACCTTCGATTGGTTTTGTTTTGCTGAAACAAACCGGCCTTTTGCAACTCGTTTTTCCTGAACTTGATGCGTTGGCGGGAGTAGAAGTGCAACGGGGAATTGGCCATAAGGATAATTTTTACCATACCCTTCAGGTACTCGATAAATTGTCGAGAAACACCGACGACTTATGGCTTCGGTGGTCGGCCCTGCTTCACGACATAGCCAAACCTGCAACAAAAAAGTTTATCGATGGGCAGGGGTGGACATTCCATGCTCACAATTTTGTGGGAGAAAAAATGATACCCTATATATTCAAACGGTTAAAACTGCCGTTGAACGAAAAAATGAAATATGTTCAAAAAATGGTCGGCTTACATATGCGCCCCATTGCTCTGGTTGAAGAAGAGGTCACCGATTCGGCAATCAGAAGGTTATTGTTCGAAGCCGGCAACGATATCGACGATTTAATGTTGCTCTGCGAAGCCGATATAACCTCGAAGAACGACGAAAAAGTGGCTCGTTACCTTAGGAATTTTGCAATGGTACGCGAAAAACTTAAAGAAGTTGAAGCGAAAGATGCACTGCGGAATTTTCAACCCCCTGTTACCGGCGAAGAAATCATCGAAGTATTTGGCCTATCGCCCTGTAAAACAGTAGGCGACATAAAAAATGCCATAAAAGATGCTATCCTCGACGGAGTGATTGAAAACCGGCGCGATCAGGCAATTGCATATATGTACAAAAAAGGAGAGGAGCTAAATCTTAAGGTGGTAAAACACATATAATAAAAAAGACTCCGAAATTGATTTCCGGAGTCTTTAAATTATTTCTTTATCAATTACTTTTCTTCTTTTACCGTGCCTTTGCAGCAACCTGTTTTGCCATCGTGTCCTTTGCATTTCTTTGCATTTTTTCCGTCACACTTACACTCTTCAACCTTATTGGCCAGCAAGTAGTACACCACGTCTTTGTCGTGGTGGGTTTCTATCGATTCAACTTCCGATTTCACAAAAACACCCGAAACTATCACGTGTTTATTATTTAATACTTTGTTGAATTTTACCAAATCTTCGCCGGCACGGGCAACCATATAGTCTTCGTCGTCGGCATTCTCGGCTACAAAAAGGTTTTTGCCCGAATGTTCGCAAACATGAATAGCAATACCACAAACCGATATTTCTTTGTCGACATAATTGTCGGGGTCGGAAAGAATTTCATTAACCATCACCATATTTTCGGGATGTTCGCAACAAGCTGTTGCCGTTGAGTCACAATTTTCGGTGTTCTTCTTGTCGCAATTAGAATTGCTGTTACAACAAGACCCCAGCACAAAAATACATAATACAAGAATCATTGCATTTCTCATAGTTTTTCTTTTTTAGTAATTATTATTTGTTCGCTTTCTTTTTTTTGACGCACAGTTCGGTTTTTGTAATTGTAAGTGGTTCAATATACCATTCTATTTCATTGTTTTCGAATAGTTTGATGTCGTTAACTTCGGTATCGAAATGTAATCCGTGAAGTTTTCCCATTGCCGACTTACCGGGTGCCAAACAAATAACGACAAGCTCACTTTTTTTAATATCGGTTATGCCACTTTCCATAAAAACACTGAATGATACCTCTACCGGATAGTCATTGTTATTGATTATTTTAAGCCTGAGATGAAGCGGAGAGCTTTTATCGAAAAATTTTTCATGCGATAACTTGTACAATACGGTTACACCATCTTGAGTTTTATATTCGTTTTTATACCCTGTTTGGGCTTGAAGATTGGCGAAAAACGTTAGAAATAGAAAAAATAAAACAAACGGTCTCAATGCTTTCATACAATTAATCTTTTTGCGGCCGGTTTACACTTCCAATAAACAAAATTAAGTCGTTTTTATTGTCTCTAATATAATAAATGAAAGGTCGGTTGGCGTTGAAAAAAATGGGTTTTACTGCCGGTGCACTTTTTTCGCGAATAATTACAGCGCTTGCCGCTGAAGCTTCTGTGCCTTTTTCGTCAATCTTTAGAAAAGTTCTGTGCACCACTTCGGCAATATGCAAATCGTTTCGTCCGGTGATTTTTTTAAAATTTGCTGTTCCCGCAAATGCGTGTTTCATACCCATCGATTCGAAAATAGTTTTAAGGGCTACCTCGTCTCTCGAAGTAAAAAGAGGCATCAATACATCAACATGTTGCTTCGACATTGCACTGGTTAATTCATTCAGTTTGTATGTGTCGATACTTTTGATAAAATCGCCTAGTTTTATGTTGTTTCGCGGCAGCACCACCAGCATCGAAAAAGCATTGCCCGAATAGGCCATCTCGAGAATTTGAATCAACGAGTCTTCGTAGTACATATAATTGTCGCGGCCATGCATGTAGTGCGAAATGGTTTGTTTGTCGGGCCCGTAAAAAATCATTTGTCGCGTCTTTTTATCGTTAAACTCAATAGCCCAATCGGCTTTAAAGTAGATGGCATTTACCAAAATAAGCCGTGTAAGTTCATCGAGAATATTTTTTTTGATGAGTTCTTTGATTTTACTGTCGGTTTGTTTTTCGACCCAATTGTTTACTACCCGGCGTGCAGCATCGCGTTCGGTCTCATTCCTAAAATTGGCATATTGCACCATAGCCCCGTAATCGGCCATCAGGTCGAAGAATTCTTTACGGAATGGGTAGTCTTGCTGAGCCATCAAAGCATTGGCCATTCGGAGGTTGTCGCTGTAGGTGTTATAATGATTTAACAAACCCACAAAGCTCTTGTGGTGCAATGTTTTCTTCTTTTCGAATCCGAAAACTTTAACAAATTCCTTAGCCGTAGATCCTGATGCTCCTTCGTAGGCCATAGCCATAGCCACGAAAATACTTACCGGACTTAATACACTGTTTTTGCTGTCGGAATACACATGGTTTAGCAATTCAATGGCAAATTTGTTGTTTTTATCAACCATCTGTTTGCTTTGTCCCTGCAAAACAACCGGCATGAACAGCATTAAAACCGATATTGTGTAATAGCGCATTGTATATAGTTTATTTAACGATTTCGATGTTTCTTTCGTCGGTAATTTTTTCGCAATACTTACATTTAAGTTGTATGCTTCCATCTTTCATTCCAACATCGAAATGTGTGGTTACCTGTTCAAAATTGGTAATGCATTTCGGATTCATGCATTTAACTATCCCTGTAACAGTTTTGGGCAATTCAACCTGAGTTTTTTCGACTACTTCAAAGTTTCTTATGATATTGAATACGGCGCTTGGAGCCAGCAAAGCAATTTTGTTAAAATCGTCGATCGACGGAAACTTATCGGTGATTTTAATAATTCCTTTTTTTCCAAGTTTCTTACTATCGAGATTGTTGCCAATAAAAACGGTTGTGTCCATACGTTCGATACCAATAATCGACAACACCTTAAATAGATTCTTCGAAGGAATGTGATCGATTACAGTGCCATTTTCAATGGCTCTTACGGTCATTTCTGAATTATGCTGTTTCATGATTACTATGTTATTTAAGTCCTAAAATTAACGAAATTATTGCCATACGCGTAAAAACACCGTTTAGAGCCTGTGTAAAATAATAGGCTTTTGGGCTCGAGTCAACATCAATGCTGATTTCGTTAACCCTGGGCAATGGATGAAGTATCCTCAAATTGTCGCGTGTTCCTTCGAGCATACTGTTATGCAAAACATAGGCGTTTTTCACTTTCTCATATTCCATAGGATCGCTGAACCGCTCGCGTTGAACCCTTGTTACATATACAATATCGCTTTCGCGAATGCAGTCGGTAATGTCGTTGTGCTCGTGAAACTCAATATTGTTATCGTTTAAAAATTGCTTGTTTTCTTCGGGCAAGCGAAGACTTTGCGGCGACACCAAATTAAATACCGGTTTAAACAATGTCATAGCCTGAATAAGAGAGTGCACTGTTCGTCCATATTTCAGGTCTCCCACAATAGTGAGATTAAGGTTCTCGAGACTACCCTGTGTTTTTTGTATCGAATACAAATCGAGCAAGCATTGTGTAGGATGCTGATTAGCACCATCGCCGGCATTGATAACAGGAACCGAAGATACTTCGCTGGCATACCTGGCACTGCCTTCAACCGGATGGCGCATAATAATCAGATCGCTATAGTTGGCAACCGTTAAAATAGTGTCTTTCAAACTTTCCCCTTTCGAAACCGAAGAGTTTCCGGCTTCGCTAAAGCCTACGATGCGACCTCCAAGTCGCTGTACTGCACTTTCGAAACTAAGCCGGGTGCGTGTCGATGGTTCAAAAAACAATGAGGCAATCACATAACCCTGCAACAGGTTTTGATTAGGGTTTTGTTCGAATTGGCCGGCCAGCTCAATAATTTTCAGGTAATCGGTTTTGCTGTAGTCGTGAATCGAAATTAAACTTTTGTTCTTCATGTAATCTATTGTATTTATGGTGAGGTAATTATTTCATGTTTGCTCAAAAAAAAACCGAAGAAAACTTCGGTTTTTAAAATTATTCAACACTAATTAGTTCTATTTCGAAAATAAGAGTTTCGTAAGGTCCTATAAGCTGACCGGCACCCCGTTCGCCATAGGCAAGATAATAGGGAATATAAAGTTCCCATTTGGCTCCCGGCTTCATCAGTTGCAGTGCTTCAGTCCAACCTTTAATTACAGCGTTTACCGGGAAAACAGTGGGTTCTCCGCGTTTGTAGGAAGAATCGAATTCGGTGCCATCAATCAAGGTTCCGCGATAATGGGTTTTTACTTTGTCGGTAGCTTTTGGTGAGGCACCCGAACCGGCAGTGATTTCTTTATACAACAGTCCGCTCTGGGTTTTAATCACTCCGGGTTCTTTTTCTTTTTGAGCCAGAAACTCTTCGCCTCGCTTGATTTTATCGCCATTCTTGCTTTCTCCGAGTTTGGCAAAATACGAGTTTACAATTTCATCGGCATTGTCGATACTAATTTTTGCATTGCCCTTAATGTTTTCGAGCAAACCGGCTGCAATAGCATCAAAATTAACGTCGGCTTCGATACCGTTCATGAGAAAATTGTTTGATATCTGCACACCAATAGCGTAAGAAGCCGAATCTTTTGCATTTTGCAGATTGATGGATTTTTCGCTTGGATTTTTTTGCGATTGACAGGAGTAGATTACCATAAGCCCTGCAATCACCAGAATTGTGTATTTCATAATAAATGTTTTTTTAGTGCTGCTAATTAACGTCTTTATTTTTACAAACCCAAGTAAAATCATATGGCTTTTGCAATGAGTTTTCAACAAATCTTTCAACACAAATGCAACAACACATCTAAAACACAACTCCCGAAGAAATCGGAATGCCAGATGTAAAAGCAGGAATTTTCATTGCATTAATCAAGAAAATGCTTTGGTAAGCCGATAAATCGCTAATATGGATTGGAACCTGCCTAATGAGGCCTTGCTGAAGCAGTTGCCTGCGGCGAATTCCATTAAGCAAACAACTGTCGGGTGTAAATAAACCCTTTTCGTTGGCAAATACCAAATTGCAAAACGAGGTGTCGCAAAGTTTCCCATGTAAACATATGATAACGTCGTCGCAATTTCCCCTTTGGGCATGCAATGCTTCAATATCTGCCCGGTTGGCATACTTGAACCTGTAATCAATGAAATCGGAGTTTACCAGTTTCAAACTTTTGATGCTTCTTTCGTAATAAACGTTTTTTTCAATCTGTTCAATCTGGTTCGAATACACTATTCGTAGTTTATACACAGTGTTGTTTTCGAGTATGTGTTGATGTGCCGTCGACAACAGATGTGTAAAGTCGGTTTTGAGACGCATTGCAGTAGCAGTATCAAAAAAGTGGATTGCCGTTTCGTGCACTCTTTCGAGATGCAGACGTGTATTTACGGCACCCTGTGCCGTAAGACGTATTGTTTCAATAAAAACCGACATCACATCAAAGGTATATAAATTTTCTGCAAGGCTTCCCGATACTCGTTTTCGATTGAGCTATTAATGGTTATCCCGCCTCCACTGCGATAATAGTATTTTCCATTGCGATTTTCGATATATCGGATAAGTACAGCAGAATCGAGATTGGTTCCGTCAAAATAGCCAAACACACCTGTATAATACCCCCTATGAGTGCTTTCTGCTTCAGAAATCAGCGACAGGGTAGCAGGTTTCGGAGCACCCGACACAGACCCTGCGGGAAGAAGCTCGAGAAATATATCGCCAAGCATGGCAGTGTAGCCCTGTGGAAGACGACCCGTAATTTCGGAACTCATCTGCAACAACTCGCCCCGATCGGTTTTTATGCTCTCAATATACTTAAAACGCTCCACCCGAATATGGCTGGCCAACTTGCCCAAATCGTTGCGTATTAAATCGACTATGGTGTTGTGCTCGCAGTCTTCTTTGTAGTCGCTGCCTAATAGCAAGCGAGCATCAGATATAGATGCATCGATAGTTCCTTTCATAGGATTCGATCGGATAACGCCATCGGAAATTGAAACAAAGCGTTCGGGCGAAAATGAGATAAATTCATCGCGAAAACACAAGCCGTAGCTGGAATGTGACTTGAGAAATAATTGTGCAAAATTCACATTAAGACGAATAGGAGTAGATATTGTGAGATTGCATAAATAGCTATTGCCCAATTTTATAGAATCGATTACTTTATCAAATTGTTTAGCATAAGTTTTCTGGCAATACTGTTTTTCAATATCCATGTCGAACTGCAATTCGGTGCCTAAAACTTCTGTAGGGTCGTAATTTCTAACTCCGGGGATCCGAAACAAGACATTTCGGCATTGCAATGGATTTTCGATGAGGAATCCCTTTTGCATTTCAAAATCGAAACCAAACAAAAACGGATAATTCTTCTGCCCCAATCGATTCATTTCGGCAGCTACCTCTTTTGCATTACGATGCGATGTGTTGTGTTTAGCGGAGTAGTTCATGCCTCAAAACTATGAAATTATTTGTTATATCAAGAGTTTCACGAGGCGATTGTTGACCGTTATTAAAATCTTTTCAATTGTAAACGTTCTTTGCATTGGCATGTGCTAAAAAAAACATTATAAATCACATTCACTTAAGGCTAATTGGCTATTTTTACAAAAAAAAACGGATGCGATCTGTATTAGTCATCGACAATCACGATTCGTTTGTGCATAATATCATTCACCTTTTTAAAGAAGGCGGAGCTGATCGTGTTGTTAGAATTTACGAAGAGCAGTACTGTTTTGAATTCGCTACAGCATTCGATTGTATTGTATTATCGCCGGGGCCTGGCTTGCCACATCATTCGAAAGGTATGATGCAGTGCCTCGAAGATTGTGCACAATCTCATAAAATATTGGGTATCTGTTTGGGGCATCAGGCTATTGTAGCGCATTTTGGCGGCCAATTGATACAAGTGCCCCACATAAAACATGGACATAAAGCAACTGTTTATGTAAAAGACAATAAAGACCCGAATTACAAGTACTTAGGAAGTGTATTTAACGCTGCTCTCTACAATTCATGGACAACCTGCCCCAAACAAATCCCCGATGATTTGGCACTTAGCGCTGTTGATGAAAGTGGCGGCGTAATGTCGGTTTATCATCGTACATTGCCGGTGTTTGGCATGCAATTTCATCCCGAATCGGTAGTTTCTGATTGTGGAAAAGCAATCATTCGTGCTTTTCTTGAGATTTAGCTGCCACATAGACACCTATAGCGGAAAACAAGTGCCATATTGGCATTTATTTGCAATTGGTAGTTGTTTTGTTTTAACAAAATCGAAAACATAACATACTATGAATTTTGACAATTTCACAATTAAAGCGCAGGAAGCAGTGCAGGCTGCCATACAACTCGCCCGCGACATGGAGCAGCAGGCCGTAGAACCCGGTCATTTACTGCATGGTATAATGCAAACGGGCGAACATTTATCGAAGGGAATATTTGGACGCGCCGGAGTTGATGTAAGCAATTTTCAGCGGATTTTGCAAAGTTTGCTGCACTCTTATCCAAAAGTGCAGGGAGCTGAAGTGTATTTTTCGAAATCTTGCAACGACGCCTTAGTCCGTAGCCGCAGTTACCTGAAAGAGTTTGGCGACCGGTTTATTTCGCTCGAGCACTTGTTGTTAGCAATAGCCTCAGGAAAAGACACTGTAGCTTCGATGATGAAAGAGCTTGGATTAACAGACGTAACTCTTCGAAAAGCAATAATTGACATTCGCAAAGGCAGCACAGTCGATTCACAAACCAGCGAAGACACTTACGATGCTCTTTTTCGCTATGCCGTGAATTTGAACCAGCGTGCCATCGAGGGAAAATTGGACCCTGTTATTGGCCGTGACGAAGAAATAAGGCGTATATTGCAGATACTGAGTCGCCGCACTAAAAACAATCCCATACTGATAGGAGAACCGGGTGTTGGAAAAACGGCCATTGCCGAGGGTCTGGCTCATCGTATAATAGGGGGTGACGTTCCCGAAAACCTCAAAACAAAGTTGATATACTCACTCGACATGGGGGCATTAATAGCAGGGGCAAAGTATAAGGGTGAGTTCGAAGAAAGACTCAAGTCGGTAGTAAACGAAGTAGTGAAAAGCGATGGTGAAGTTATTTTGTTTATCGATGAGATTCACACCCTGATTGGTGCAGGCAGGTCAGAAGGAGCCATGGATGCTGCCAATATTCTAAAACCTGCCTTGGCGCGTGGCGACCTCCGTGCAGTGGGAGCAACTACATTGAATGAATATCAAAAGTATTTCGAAAAAGACAAAGCCCTTGAAAGGCGCTTTCAGCATGTGCTTGTTGAAGAGCCCGACGAAGAAGCCGCCATCTCAATTCTAAGGGGTTTAAAAGACCGTTACGAGAATCACCACAAAGTGCGCATTCTCGACGAAGCCATTGTGGCGGCAGTGCAGCTATCGGCACGCTATGTTACCGAACGTTTCCTCCCTGATAAGGCTATCGATTTAATCGACGAAGCAGCGGCTAAATTACGGCTCGAGATGAATTCGGTGCCCGAAGAGATTGACGATTTAATTCGCAAAATTCGTCATCTCGAAATAGAAAGAGAAGCCATAAAACGCGAAAACGATACCGAACGAAGCAAACAAATCGAGGCGCAAATTGCCAACCTGAATGATGAAAAAAATGCATTAACGGCAAAATGGGAAAACGAAAAGAGTCTGATTGCACGCATTCAGCAATTGAAGCAAAATATCGAAAGGTTCAAACTTGAAGCCGACAATGCCGAACGGAGCGGCGATTACGGTAAAGTTGCCGAACTCAGGTATGGCAGCATTGAAGCAGCCAAACTAGAAATCGAAAACATAAAAATGGAACTGTGCAAGGTGCAGTCGGAGAAAGCCTTGGTCGACGAAGAAGTAGGAGCCGATGACATTGCCGAAATCATCAGCAGAAGCACCGGGATACCGGCTGCAAAAATGATGCAGGGCGAACGCGAAAAACTATTAAAACTAGAAGAGCAGCTTCATAAACGCGTAATAGGTCAACACGAAGCCATTGCAGCAGTTTCCGATGCAGTAAGAAGAAGCAGGGCAGGACTTCAAGACAAAAACCGGCCAATAGGTTCGTTTATTTTTCTTGGAACAACAGGTGTGGGAAAAACTGAATTGGCAAAAGCCCTTGCCGAGTTTCTGTTCGACGACGAAAACCTAATTACCCGTATCGATATGAGTGAATATCAGGAACGTCATTCGGTTTCGCGATTGGTAGGGGCGCCTCCGGGTTACGTTGGTTATGACGAGGGAGGACAACTTACCGAAGCAGTGCGACGCAAGCCCTATTCGGTTGTGTTGCTCGACGAAATCGAGAAAGCCCACCCCGATGTGTTCAACGTATTGTTGCAAGTGTTAGAAGATGGCCGACTTACCGATAACAAAGGACGTACCGCTAACTTTAAAAATACCATTGTGATAATGACAAGCAATGCCGGATCGCACATTATTTCCGAAAATCTGAACAACATGTCGCAAGACCAACGAGAAACTATTCTCGAAAAAACAAAAAATGAGGTAATGCAATTGATGCGAAAGCAAATGCGCCCCGAATTTCTGAACCGTATCGACGAAATCATCATGTTTACAACGCTAACCCGTAGCGAAATACGCGATATTGTTGTGTTACAATTGAACAAAATAATAGAAGTTTTAGCTCGACAAGAAATTGCAATCGAATTCAACCAATCAGCTATCGATTACTTTGCCGATACCGGCTACGACGAGCAATACGGAGCACGTCCCATAAAACGATTGATACAGCGCGACTTCTTAAATGCACTATCGAAAATGATTATCGGTGGCGAAGTTCATAGTCGTGATACATTACTGGTAAAAGCAGAGCATAATCGCCTGATTATTGGCAAAACATAAATAAAAGGCGGCCTTTGGCCGCCTTTTTTATGGTTTTACCACAAAGCTTGCTTTAAAGCAATGTGCATCGCTAGTGCCTGTTATAATATACAAACCGGCATTAAGACCGCGAATGTTAAAGACTAAATTTTCGCCTTGTTCTATTGTAATTGCTTCAGCCGCTATCCGGTGTTTTCCTGAAGCATCCGAAATAGTTATGGAATAACTTCCTGTATTTAGGTTTGACACCCAAATACTTTCGGATGCCGGATTTGGGAATAGCAAAACATTAGTAAATAACGAATTGATATCATAATAACTACAATCTTGGAAACTGACAACTAAAGTGTCGGAAGCAGTGCAATTGAATTCGTTGCCTACCACAACCCACACTTCTATGCTTCCAATGCCAACACCCAGGGAGTCAAGTTCAATATAATCATCGTTACTTTGGTTGAACCATTCGTAGCTGCTAAAACCTTCTCCGGCTTCAATTGTAATGGTATTGCCGGCACACAGGGTAGTATCGTTACCCAGTAAAACCACAGGAGCAGGGTTAATAACAATAGTGTCGGCAAGCGACGATTCACAAAACCCATCGGCAGTAGCGGTATAAATCACCACATTGTAACCTGGTGTTGCCATTTCGGGATAAAACACATTATTGCCTACAGCATCACCCATAAAACTTCCCTGCAAGGGATAGCCAATGAGTTCTTGCGGTTCAGAATTACTACACAGCATGTCGGGATTGTTGAAACTTATTTCGGTATATCCAAAAACCTGCACCGGCATCACGATACTATCAACACAAGATTCATCAAAATATCCGAATAAAACAGCCTGATATTCGCCCGATTGCGGATATTCGTAGTCAACATCGTCTTCACCGGTAAAATCAACATTACCATCGTTGTCTACATCCCAAAACAGACTTGCCTGCAAATCATTTTCAGAGAGATTGGTAAAATGCGTTGACATACCAATGCAGGCAGTGTCGGAAGTAAAAAACAGGTGAGGGGCAAGACAGAAATTATGCAAATGAGTATGACCAAATACCATTTCAGTAGTCAACGGCCGGAATCCTGCAATATAATTTCCGGGGCTTATATCAGTAAGAGGGACATATATCAATGTATCGCAATTAATGTTGGGATATAAGCCGATAGAAGTTGCCGAACCTATGCCGGCATCGTTGTTAATAAAAAACTCAATTGCCGAAATATCATCCGTTTGGGTAAAATCTTCCGATTGTAAATAAAAATTATATGTATGAGTGGTTCCCCAGATGTTGTTTTGGTCAATTCCTCTGAAACCTATTGTGTGCAATCCTTCAGAAATACCGCTCATATCAATTATCTCGTCAAGCTCATTATTGGTTTCGGAAGCAACATTCAAATAATTCCCGTTGTTGAAGCCGGGATCGGTATCGATAAAAAACTCCATTGCCTGCAAATTGGGCAATTCCTGATATATTTCGTTATCAACACTGAAATAGTAATGAAATGTGTGACCCCAAACTTCGTTTTCGTTCTTAGCCCTTATTGCAAACATGTGTAATCCGGCGTCCGATATATCGGCTTCGATGTTTTGATTGATAACTATTTCGGTTTCAGGCTCGGTTGTAACTATATGATTGTTGCCAAAACCTTGATCGGTATCGAAGAAATACTCTATCTCGGCAATATCGTCAGGCACAAAAGAAATCTGATTGTTATCGACCAAAAACGGGTAATAGTAGGTATGGCTCCATAAACCCCAATTGTTGTTTGCACGAATACCCATAAAATGAATGCCTTCGTTAAGCATTGCAATGTCGAAGTTCTCTTCAACTATAGCCTGTGTCTCACTCTCGATTGCAAAAGTATTTGCACTACCTATGCCTGGATCATTATCGAAGAAATACTCAGCCTCTTGCAAATCAGACAACGTAAGATTGTAGTCGTTGTGCGACAGATAAAAAACGCAGGCATATGTTACCCCCCAGTTAGCCAGGTCGTCAATTGCTCTTATACCGATGATGTGTTGGCCGGGTGGCAGACCGCTTAAGTCGATGCTTGCATCGATTGATACATTGTTCAATGCTTCGCAGTCGAGCTGTATGCCATTGCCATAACCCGGGTCGGAATTTATAAAATACTCAGCCTCTTGCAAAGTCGTCGGCGCAATATTGTAGTCGTAATGTGACAGGTAAAAAACGTAGGTATGTGTGTGCCCCCAAATACCACCGTCGTCAACTGCCCTTATTCCGAGGATGTGTTGTCCGGGCGACAATCCCGAAAAATCGATGGTTTCATCGAGTGTTACATTGTTCAATACATCGGCAGCAAGCATGATACCATTGCCATAGCCCGGGTCGGTATCAATAAAATATTCTACCGACGACAGCATTGGTAACTCCTGCGAACACACCAAATTAATTGTTGTTGAAACGATGAAACACCCTGCTAATATGATAACATATCGTATCATGGCGCAGAACTAGTTGTTCGATTTTATTTTAACATGAACCGGCAAACCACCTGTATTGGAACCTGTGGGCGATCCAAAAAAGAAATAAATGGCCGGCACAGGAGGTATCCCCGATAAACGATATGGGGTGGTTCCGCCAAACATACCGCAATCGTCGCCAACAACACCGTAGGCAATAGCAGGGTTCGACGGATTATCTAACAGAGTGTATTTAGCGTCGCGACTCGTGTTTTCCAGATCGAATACTGTATTCATGTCGACCATTTGCTTGTTGTTGGGCAACGGGAATTGTGTGCTGTGCCCAATATTATTGGTTACAATACAGTTCGTTGCCCCAACACCTCCCGCAATCATAATATTATTATGTACATTACTATTTTGCAACGTCATACCTCCATTTATTACATTGTAAAAAACATTGGCAATTGCCGTTGAAGACATACTAAACGTATTACCACTCTGGCAATACACGTAGTTGTTGCTAATGTTTAATGCAAAGCAGTTATTCCCAATTGAAATTGCGGTACCATTGCCATCGGCTGTTCTTTCGATATAGTTCTGAAGAATCGAAATATTGCTCAAATTATCGGCAATATTGATGGTGTGATTGGTGTAGCCATGATAGCTCGACCAGGCATTACGTTGCAGGCGGTTTCGTTTTAGAACTATATCACCGGTGGTAAAACTTATCAAATGACCTCCGTCGTAAGCTGAATGGTAAAAATACATGCCCATTATCAGGCTGCCTTCGGCTCCGGGCGCAAAGCTGGTAACGCCCACAGTAGCAGGGTTTGGATTGGCTTGGGTCATTGGGTTATCTATTAAAAAATAACCCGGACCAATTAGTGTTAACGGCTTGTTCAAAGTGAAGCCTGCATACGCTATGGCAGAGCCTTCAACATAAATGGTGTCGCCGGCTTCTGCAGCCTCTATGGCCGAATTAATTGTTGAAAACGGGGCACCGCCTCCGGTATTGTTCACCCTGTGTTTGGCTGCATAGCCCGATGTAGCTATGCATAGAACTGCAATAAACAGCACACTTAAACTTCGTGTTTTCATGATTTTGGTTTTAGGTTTATACTTTATATTACATTTATAAATAACGATTACAGAATGAAACGAATAGACCACAAGCAAACAACTGCCTGTTGGCCTTGAACACATTTTGCCGGTAAACACTTCATGGTTGAATGACGATTACCGTTGTAAAATTAAATAAAACCAATAAAAAATACAATAAAAAAATCAATCGAGAGCTAAAACTATTATTTTGTCGTCGGGTGAAAAGCGAATCTTCTGCGATTTTTTTGGGTTAATAACAATGCCGTAATTCTTCAACAAGTCGTATTTGTGCTGCATTGTTCTATATCCGATGGCAGTATGCCCATGGCGTATGGCAGAAGCCAAAACGGTATAAAAATCGACTTCAATGCCTGTTTTTACATATTGCTGAACAGGTTTAAGGTAAATTTCGGAACCGTCGGGTTGAAAAATATCTGTGAACACATCACTAAGCTTTTTCTGTTCGCTTATCTGAGCCAGCAGCAAACTGATTACCTTTTCGCTGACAATAAAATCATCGGCTTTGGTTACTTCGGCAAGCATGCGGTTTTCGTCGATTAACATTTCGCTTACTACCGGCAAATCGAGTTTTCGTCTGTCGGCAATATCGCGCAGGTGAAGCAAGGTTATCAGTGTGGCCGAGTCGCAGTCGTCGGCTTGCATTATTCCCGAATAGCTTAAAATAATGATGTTCTGATACGATTCCAGAGCCAAAGACTCGAGCACCTCACTACGCGTAGTGTCGTTCTCATAAACATTGAAACTACAATTCTGCAAATTCGACAATTCTATTGTTGCCCTGTTTTGTATTCCCTGAATATTCGCAACTATATCTATAGTGCTGCCGTATTTCACATAGGCATCCAGTTCTTTTATTATCGACTGTCCGCGTTTATTCCACCCCAAAACAAGTGTTTTTTCGGGAGTGAGCATATCTTCGTCCATTTCCGAAAACAAGGCCTCGTCAACAGGAGAGGGATTACCATTTACAATAACAGTATCGTCGTCTTCCGAAATGCACAATACCTGGTCGTTTTTCTCTATGATGGTATCCATATCGGGGTTGATGAGTACAGAGGCATCGTTTTTTAACAATCCTATTAAACTAGATGTTTCGTAGGCCATTAAGGCTTCTCGATAGGTTTTACCAACAAGTTCAGGTTGCTCCTGAAAATACAGTTCGTCGCCCTCATACACCAACAAGCCCATATATACCATCGACAAACCCGACTGCCGACATGTTTGTGCCGTAATTTTTGATATTATATCAGAAGAAAGAACCACTTCAACCTCGTCTTTACCCACCATTTTACATACCGAGGCATTGTTGGCATCGTTGATTTCGGCTACAATATGGTATTTACCTGCATGGCGCTTTGGGTTATTGGTTACGGCCAGTACAGTTTTTATTACCTCGGCATCGGAATTGGGATGATTCTGCGCCAAAACAATGATTGCCTTTGAGGCATCGGGATTAACTATTTTAAGGTCGTTCATCAGAACAGGTTTTCCGCTGCGACATACCACACGGGTGTTTCCTGTACACGAGATGTGATGGCGGATGGCATCTTCCATCGCTATTTTATCTTTGTCGGCCAATACAACAACGCAGCCGTCGGGCTGATTGGCATTGGCTTCGATGAGCTCGCAAATTATGGTGAATACTTTATTAGACCAACCCAGAATAATAGTGTGATTCTTTTCTACAACAAGCGATTTTCCTTTTCTCAGATTTTCGAGTTGTTGTGCCAATCCCGAATTGATAACACCAATTAAGGTGCTAAAAATGATTATCCCTGCCAGTGTAACAAGCAACATCATTAACCTGAATCCCCAACCCGAATCGTCGCCCATGGTGCCCGGGTCGAGCGTGCGTAAGAATCCCTGCCAAAACAATTCTATGAAAGAAATATCACCAGAATCAGGGGCTTGAATAGAAAACAATGTTACCAATGATGTAACAAACAAGACAATAAGTGTTATCGCTACAAAAAGTCCCACAATCAATACAGCGGTACCCCGCGTCATAAAGTTATCGAAACGATAGCGAATTTTTTGCGTAAAAGAATATTTCATGATAATCGGTTTACTTTACAAATATAATGATTTTAGCAGAAACATCCTGCTATTTTCTGTTATAACAAAAAAAGAGGGCAGAAGCGCCCTCTTTTTATATCGAAAAAACCTTAGTGCTTATTTTATCACACCCAATTCTTTGCCCACTTTGGTGAAGGCTGCAATACATTTGTCGAGATGCTCGGTTTCGTGAGCTGCCGACACCTGAACGCGGATGCGAGCTTGTCCTTTGGGAACAACAGGATAGTAGAAACCAATAACATAAATGCCTTCGTCGAGGAGTTTTGCTGCAAAATCCTGAGAAAGTTTTGCATCATACAGCATCACCGCAATAATAGCCGATTTGGTGGGTTTGCAATCGAATCCGGCTTCGGTCATTTTTGCCGAGAAATAATCGGTATTGCGATGTAATTTATCTTGCAATTCGTGAGTTTCGGCCATCATGTCGAACATTTTGATGCCGGCATTAGCTACCGAAGGAGGAATGGAGTTCGAGAACAAATAGGGGCGTGAACGCTGACGCAGCATATCGATGATTTCTTTACGTCCGGTGGTAAAACCACCAATGGCGCCACCAAAAGCTTTTCCTAAAGTACCCGTGATAATGTCTACTTTGCCGCGAACATTGAACAATTCGGTTACACCGCGACCTGTTTCTCCAACAACACCTGCCGAGTGGCATTCGTCAACCATAATGAGTGCATCGTATTTTTCGGCCAGTGCTACTATTTTATCCATCGGAGCCACATTGCCATCCATCGAAAACACACCATCGGTCACAATAATACGGAACCGTTGTGCCTGAGCTTCTTTCAGTTTTTCTTCGAGGTCGGCCATGTCGGCGTTGTTGTAACGATAACGAACTGCTTTGCACAAACGCACTCCGTCGATAATAGAAGCATGGTTCAGCGAATCGGATATAATGGCATCTTCCTCATTGAACAGGGGTTCGAAAACACCACCGTTTGCATCGAAACAAGCAGCATATAAAATAGTGTCTTCGGTTCCGAAGAACTCGGCAATTTTTGCTTCCAGTGTTTTGTGTAGGTCTTGGGTGCCACAAATGAAGCGCACCGACGACATACCGTAACCGTGAGAATCGAGAGCCTCTTTGGCTGCTGCTACCAGGGCCGGATGATTCGATAAACCCAAATAGTTGTTGGCACAAAAATTCAATACCTCGTTACCGCTGCTTACTTTGATTTCGGCACCCTGAGGGGTAACAATGATGCGCTCGTTTTTGTATAATCCTGCTTCGCGAATGCTGGTTAACTCGGTTTGCAGAAATTCTTTCATTTTTCCGTACATAATGCTGTTTTTTTAGACGTTATAAATTATGAATAAACTATTGAAAAATTTGAGTTCAAAGATATAATTTTCGCGACACAAACCGACTGCTTTCACGCATTTTAAGTAAATATTTTGATTCGCAGGCATATGTGTGTTTTTATCTGGTTTGCAATGGTAAAATTAATCGGTTTATAAAAGATTTATCAGGATTTTTGTCATGTTTTGATTTCAAGAATTCTATTATTTTTGAGTAATTTTTTTATTGAGACTCGTTTAATTAATAATACATGTAAAACCTTAAAAAATGAAAAACATCTTAGTAGTAGGATCTGCCGGACAGATCGGTTCAGAATTGGTGCTTGCCCTTCGCGATATTTATGGCGGAGACCATGTAATTGCAGGCATTCGCAAAACCAAGCCATCAGAGAAACTTACTTCGACAGGCCCTTGCGAAGTGGTTGACGCCAACGATGTAGAAGGTCTTGTTGCAGTGGTAAAAAAGTACAATATCGACGCCATCATCAATATGGCTGCTATTCTTTCGGCTACCGGCGAACAAAACCCTATGCTGGCATGGGATGTGAATATGAACGGTCTTATTAATATTCTTGAAGTTGCCCGCGAATACAAAATGAAACAGGTATTGGTGCCCAGTTCTATTGCTGTGTTTGGTCCTTCAACACCCATCGACAACACACCCCAGGAAACCGTGCTGAAACCTACCACCATGTATGGAGTTACCAAAGTAGCCGGAGAATTACTCGGCGATTATTACGTACGTCGCTACGGCCTCGATGTGCGCGGATTGCGCTATCCAGGTATCATCAGCAACGAAACCCTGCCCGGCGGCGGCACTACCGACTATGCAGTGGCTATTTATTACGAAGCCATTAAAAACAAAAAATATACATGCTTCGTAAACGCCGAAACCCGTTTGCCCATGATGTATATGCCCGACTGCCTGAAGGCTACCATCGACCTGATGCAGGCCGACTTCAGCAAACTGAAACACCACAGCGACTTTAACGTAGGTGCCATGAGCTTCAGCACAGCAGAACTGGCTGCCAGCATAAAGAAATATATCCCTGAATTCGAAATTTCGTACGAGCCCGATTTCCGTCAGGCTATTGCCGACTCGTGGCCCAATTCGGTTGACGACACTGCTGCCCGCGAAGAGTGGGGCTGGAAACCCGAATACGACCTCGATGCCATGACTCAGGATATGCTGAAAGTGATTGGCGAAAAACACGCTAAAGGATTGATTTGAAGCTATTAGAATGTCTAAATATTGGGAGAGGGGCCGCAATACATTGTTGTGGCTCTTTTTTTATGAATAATTAGTGCTTAGCTTGTTCTTCGTTTGTTTTTAATAAATTTGCAATCACAATAATTCGATATATCTAACTACATTCTACATGTTGCTGTTTCGTTACAAAACACATATCCGCGTATTTGCACTCGCGTTAATTTGCAATACAGCTCTTTTGTTCGAAAGTTGCAGAAGCATTTACTATGAGGCTGCAACACCAAACATTCCCATATTTGAAGATAATGAAATTTTGAAAACTTCGTTTGAATGGGGAAATCACGGCATCGACAGTAAAGTCAATTTGCGATTGTTTAAATATGGCGTTTTACAAGCTCAGGCCAATTATGCCGATTGGTCTTTTTTTATTAATGGGGCAAATTATCTCTACTCTACCGGTGTAGGAGGTCTGTATCAAACACCCCAAATGCATATCAGCTTGGTAGCCGGATATGGGAGGGGATGGTCTTTTTTCATGGAGGGATTAACTCATGATATGCACAAAGGTAAAGCTTCTTATCATCAGTTTTATATTCAGCCTTGTTTTGCGATGGTAAAACCGAATCTAACCTATGGTATAGCAATAAAAACCGCTTATATGCCTTACAGAATTTATCAAAACTTAAGTGGGATAAATTTAGAGTGGCGTGGGATTGTAATGAACCACGACTACAAGTGTTTAAGTGTGGAGCCTGTAGCGTTTTTCAGCATGGAGTTAACCAGATATATGCAATTCAATTTTTACATTGGTAAAAACCTGTTTTTCTCCGAAATTCCATATTATAGCAACTTACCTAAAAGTGAAATGTATTTTGGTTCGGGTATTACAATCTCAGTTTACGACAGAAAACACAACCAGTAATAAGCATTATCTTGTTTTCTGGTGCCGGCAATCTTCGACATTGAGTGCTATTATTGGCACTGCTAACAAAAAAGGCTGCCTTTAAAGCAGCCTTTCGGGTGAATATGTAAAACGTTTATTCGGCGGCATACTTGGCAGGAGGCATTCGTGGAATCACCTTCAAAGTGATGCCACCCTGTTTTTGCACCATAAATTCAACCCTGCGATCGTATTTACGGGCTTCAACCGATTCTCCCTTGGCCACACGACGTTCTTCGCCGTAGGTTTCGGTGGTTAACTGATTGGTGTTAACACCTTTCTTTACCAAATAATCTTTCACCGCATTGGCTCTGCGAAGCCCTAGTGCAATGTTGTATTCGTTACTGCCAAAGGGATCGGTGTGACCATGAATAGCCACAATGGCATGAGTGTATTTCTTTAAATAGTCGGCCAACGAATCGAGGTTATTGTGGAACTCGGGTTTAATGTTATACATGTCGAAATCGAACTGCACCCATGTAACTGTGTAAATCTGGTCGCTGGGGGCCGAAATCTGAATTGTTACCTCATACGACTGGTCAGGGTCTTTAACCTGTAACTTTTCGAGACTTGGATTGGCAAACTTGCTCTCGGTTTTAAAAGTATAGTTACCTTCGGGTAAGGTCATTCTTGTGATGTTTTTGTTGTCGGATATAGGAAACGATTTCACCATTTCGCGTGTATCGTCGTTGAAAACATACAGCATCAGGTCGGCAGGCATGGCAGCCAGTGTGTTGTCGCGAATAACCGTGCAAGTTACCGTGGCTCCGCGCATTAAGAAAGGATTGTTTTTCTTATCGGGATTTTGTGCGGTGAGCTGTGCCGATACCGGTATAATCAAATTGATGTCGTCGCTTTCTAACGGCACATTAAGCATGGTAGTTGAAGGGTCGGCCCATTCGCTGTGTGTGTAGAAAGTGTAATCGCCCGAGGGTAGTGTGAAATTCACATTTCCTTGTGTTTCAAAAAGTGTGAAAGCTTTCACTGTATCGCCACTTGTATTATTTACAACATATAGCATCATATCATCGGGCAGCGACTTCAGTGTTTCGTCGGGGTTCACAATGCAGTTGATAACAATGGGGCGGTATGTTTTTTCGCGTTTCAGGCTTATACAATCGCAATCCTCGTAGCCTGTGCGGCGTTTGCTACTGTTTACCGGACAAAATGCAAAATCGCCGTCGAATTCAACAATATAGCCCATATCGTTGCCATCGGTGTTAAACGGGAATCCCACGTTTATTGGCGATGACCATGAATTGTCGCGCTGCAAATAGGCCACATAAAACACATCGAAGCCTCCGGTTGTGGAATGACCCTCTGAACTAAAATAAAGCTCTCTGTCGTTACGTGCAATATAGGGCATTTCTTCGAAACCGGGAGTGTTAATGCCGGCTCCAAGATTCACAGCTTCGCCCCAGTTGCCTTTGTCGTCGGCGTCGGAATAATAAATATCGAGGCCACCAATGCCACCCGGACGCATACTGGTAAAATACAGCCTTTTACCATCGCTGGTAATACTGGCAAACGACTCCCAATGCCTGGTGTTAATGTTTCGGTTCAAGGCTTTCGGAATGCCATAACTGCCATCCTGATTCCGTTCCGACACGTAAATATCGCCATTGTCGCCAACATCAATAACCAAATACAGGAATTTTCCATCGGGGGTAGCTGTTACCGGCATTGCCGGAGCGCCTATCTGAAGCATAGGACTGATGTTCACCGGCTCATCCCACAATGAATCGTTGATTCGTCTTGAATAAAAGATGCTATCGAGCGGCTTATAATCGTATTCTCTGTCGAAATTGAGGTCAGGAGGGAAGGTATTCCCTTCACCCAAAGTAAAAAACAACATGTCGGCCTCGTAAGCATAAATTGGACAACGCATCTTTAGTTCCTGTTGCGTATTTTTCATTTTAAAATTATAAGGCATCATTTCAGAATAGTTGCGTTCTTTGTCGGCTTCGGTGCAAGACCTTATTTCGAGGTCAAGCTGATTCTGACTTACAATGTTCATTTTGGCGCTTGAGAAATCTTTCTGAAAATCTTTGTAATAATCGAGGGCTGTTTTATAATCACGCTTCAGGCGATAAGCTACTCCCAGAAAGAAATTGGTTTCAATAGGTGCTGATTTATCATTAATACGATTGCTAAACTTTTTGTTGATGTCGGTGGACGCGATTAGTAAAAAATCGATGGCATTATTAATATCCTGTGCTTTCTCCGATTGCAGATAACAATACCCCAATTTAAAAGCGACATGTTTGTTGGTGGAATCTTGCTCGAACAGTACAAGATAGTAATCGAGAGCTTCCTCAAACATGTTGACCATAACATAAGCTTCAGCCCGCTTCCATAATTCCTTAGCAGGCAAACTGCGAATGTCGTCGCTTTGCGCATACACACTCGAAAGACTTGCTGTCATTGCTAAGAGTGTGAAAATAATTACTAACTTCTTCATTACATTGTAAATTAAAATTTTGGCACCAAACTACAAAAGTAATAATATTCATAAACTTATTACAATAGAATTGCATATATTATTAACAAAAATATTATGATATCAACTGTTTCACACAGTTAAAAAGCAGTAAAACAGAGCTTTTGAGTATCAAAAAACAGATGCTTTTTCGATAACTTCATGATGCACGAAGAATAAATTGATGCAGGTGTCGGATTTATACACAACAAATAGCTATTTTTGCTACCAGAAATATTGTGATATGAGTTTTTTAGTTCCTGCGTTTCTTTGGAGTTTATTTGCCATTTCGATACCTGTTATAATTCATCTGTTTCATTTCAGGAGGTTTAAAACAGTGTACTTTAGCAATAATGCGTTGCTGCAAAACCTTCAGAAGGAGAACAGAACAAAAACCAAATTGAAGCATTATTTAATACTTCTTATGCGAATTTTGACAATTGCAGCCTTGGTTTTTGCCTTCGCACAACCCTTTGTTCCGGCATCCGACCACACAAACACCGCCACTCAGAAAAACATTGTAATTTATATCGACAATTCTTTTAGTATGGACGCAGAGGGAGAGCAGGGTCGGCTTATCGACAGAGCCCGGCAGATTGCCTACGATATTGTGTCGTCGTACCAGGCCGATATGCAATATTACCTGATTACCAACGATTTTCAACCAAGGCATCAGCAACTGATGAATGCTCACGACATAAAACGCGAATTGGCCGATGTGCAAAATGTTCCGGTTTTTCGAAGCATAGGCGAAGTATTATTAAAAGCCCAATCGCTGGCAGGCAATAACCAATCGCTAAACATTTACATAATCAGCGATTTGCAGAAGACCGCATTCGAAAGTGAAACGGCAATCGATAAGTTTGGGCATTCGGTTTTTTTAATACCCGTTCAAAACATCTCGGCCAACAACATTTCTATTGACTCGTGCTGGTTTGCAAACCCTGTGAAGACCTTTGGGAAAACCGAAGAATTGACCGTAAAAATCACAAATCATTCAAATCTGGCATATACCGGCATTCCCTTGCAACTGATTATAAACGACACGGTAAAGGCTATAACCGAAATTAACATAGAAGCTCTCGAAACCAAGAATATCGAAATTGATTTTACACATTCGTCGAGAGGTATAGTTACAGGACAAATTTCTATCGACGATTATCCTGTGATTTTCGATAATACCTTATACTTTTCATTTTCAATTAATCAGGTTGTAAATATTCTATCGATAAACGAAGCATTCGGTCAACAATATCTTTCGGCCCTTTACGCAACCGACAGTAAAACTATGCAGTATAGCGATGTAAAAGCCGGAAACGAGAAGAACAGCGAATTTCATAGGTATGAACTTATTGTTGCGAATGGACTTAAAAGCATATCATCGGGCTTGGCTTCAGCCTTTGTTGATTACGTAAAATCAGGTCATGTGCTCATGATTATACCCGGAAAAGAAATCGATATTCAATCGTACAATCAATTACTGTCTTATTGCGAACTGGGAGTTATGGGAGAAGGGGCGCAAGCAAGCCGTAAATTGGCCTCGGTTAATTATCAGCATTATTTGTTCCGCGATGTTTTTGGCAAAATAGATCAAAACATCGATTTACCCGAGTTCTCGTGGTTTTCCCCTGTGCAGCTTTTCAATACTTCGGGCGCCGATATTGCTATTAGCGATAATAAAGGCAATCCGGTATTTGTAAGCAAAAGAATGGGAGCAGGGCGGGTTTTATTATGCAATTTACCTCTTATTCCCGAAAATGAAGCTTTTATGAAACATCCTGTGTTTGTGCCATTGTTTTTTAATGCCGCATTATTTTCGGGTGATTCGCATCAAACCTATCATATCATCGGCGAAAAATCGACAGTTGATGTTAAAACAGACGAAACCGCTTACACAGTTTTTCATTTCAGCGATTCAACAATTGATGTAATTCCACAGTACAGAATAATTCAAGGCGGTGCAAGAATCAGCATCCCCGAGTATATAGTCAGGGCAGGGCACTATGTAATAAGTTCCGACTCAAAGCCTTTGTCGATGGTGTCGATGAACTATTCGCGCAAAGAGTCCTCAACCGACTATTTACAAACAGAGCAAGCTATCGAAATATTGCAAAAAATGGGTGTGGAACAACTTAGCCCACTGCAACCAACCGACACATCGTTCAGCATGAATATTATTGAGCAAAGCCTCGGCAAAATGTTATGGAAATGGTTTGTTATAGCAGCCCTTGTGTTTATAATCGCCGAAATACTGATTGCCAGATTTATGAAATAAAGCTTTATCCTGTTTTCGAAATTTTCAGGTTTTGATTGTACAACACATTCTGAATGGGGCGAAACATTTTGGTGATTAGCTGCCAGTGCCCCGGCTTTTCGTTTATTATCTGCACAATTTCGGGGGTGTATTTCTGAATAAATTCGCTTATAGCGGGTGCGCTTACCGGTGGTTCACAGGCTAAACCAACTGTTTTACCGGTAATGTTTTCGCTTTTTGAGAGCAATAACTCTACGGCCTTGCTGATACGATATAAAAATTGTTCAGCCCGTTGCAGTTTGTCGGCACTGTTTTTTCTTCGATTCTTTTTGAGAACTACCGTTTCGGGTTGAGAATCGAAGCGAAAATATTCGCCATATACCACGAGAGGCTCAGTGATGTTCGGAAACATATTGCATCCAAACCTTACAGCATCGCTTATGGCATCCTGCATCGATGCAATAGCCTCACGCTTTGTCCACAGCAATTCTATGGATTCATCCGACAACAACAAAGGTCGCGAAAGCTGAAGCGATAGTTTGTTAATTTGCTCCCTGGCTAAAATAGCAATGCTGCGTTTATGCATTTCCTGCTCGGCATTAGCTTCTGCTTTGTAACTACGGGCCGATTCAACAATTTTCATGGTTTGGCGCTGCATCAATTCAAAAACTGCCATATCGCTGCGAGAGTTCTGCAACACTGCCGTTATGCTCATCAACAGCAATTGACCTAATAAATCTTTATATTGAGAAATATTTTTCGCATTAAAAGCCTGTATGCCGGGTAAACTTATATGATTACCAAACTCGACAAACAGTAAATCGTGCCTGGCGTCGTTCTCGTTTCGAAGGCGTAAACAAAGCACCGTATTCTGCTCTTCGTCAAATATCTCCATGCGACGAGTGACACTTTGCTGCGTTTTAACCGGAATGTTTTCGGGCGAAAACCATTGCACCTGAAGACGCTTAGGAGCCCTGATGTCGTGCTGAAACTCATCGTCGAAAACCCGATAGGTATGCAGTTCATCGCTATTGGCTTCGTAACGCGACATGTTTAAAAGCTCTGAAGCCGCATCGTAATATAGCACATAACATGTTCTCTGTCCATGCAAAACATCACGAATGTGTTGCAAGGCAATTAAGGCACTTTGTTTTACAAAACTATAGCTCATAGTGAGTTAAGCAATTCAGTGTGTAAATATATAACATAATTAAGTACAATGCAAATTTTACTTAATTAATTAATGCTGAATAAATGAATTATTAACTGAATTATTTTTCAGTTTGAGATTCAGCTTAAACATGCAGAATTATTTAAACAAGCGGGTATATTTGCTAAAATTCAACAACATGAACTACTTAGCCTTGATTACAATAAGTTATTTTGTCATTCAGTGCATCATAAAATTAATTAACTTAATAAATAAGCGATATGAAGAAAAACAATAACAACAGCATCATGATGTTTCTGGATGAGAGAGGCATCAAAATAAGTATGGGAAGTACAATTAAAAAACAGTATTCGTTTCAAAAAAACGGTGTGCCGCCCGATAATTACGGTCTTATTTACGATTTTACTTTCAAAATCATAAAATCGTTGCGCCAGCAATATCCCGATGCCATACAACTTCTGGTGGTCGACGACCAATTTGCGAGAATACGCGAAAACTCCGTTATGAAATATGGGGCGAAAAACCACGAAAATGCTGATTTTAATACGCATTACAATTATTATTGGGAATTTGATTTCAGAGAAACAATAATCGACAAATTATCCTCCGATTTTGAAGAATTGTTAATAGTTGCCTTTCATGAATTGTTGCAATGGCAAATAAATGCCAATAACAATCTGGTAGTATTCATCAGAAACCGAAATACCAAAGTCATTAAATTTATTAACGGCAGTGCTGCCTGCATTGCACAAATTAACGCAGGGTTGTGTCAGTTGGTTTCGCAGATTTCAAGTTGTTTTCAGTTGCCTCCAAGCATTGCACTAAAACTTTATAAAACATACGGTAACACACTTATCGATAAGCGCTTAAATAATGTAATAATAGATATAAAGCTAAGTGAATTTGTTACCCGCGAGGTGGCTTTAACCGATTTGGTACATCTCATTCAACAATACTTTATCACCCTTTTTAAAGCTTCGCAAAAACCTCTCGAACAAAAGAAACTTACCATGCAAAATGAAAATGTTTATGTATTGGGCGAGCACATTTCGCACATACGTGTACAAGAACTGGCCGGATTATATTTTGGACAACACTGCAATCAACTATCGCTTGACGAAATAATTGCACAAGACGTATCCGATAACATTCAACATTTGGCAACGGTAAAATCTCAAGCAGAAGCAAGCATGCATGTGCAAAAAACATACACCTGTTGCCACGATGCCCCTCAATCAAAAGCAAGGACTGTTTTTAAAGACATTGTAACCCGAGTACGAAGCGAGTGGCAGATTTACATGAACGAACCCGAAAGCAGTGCTATTTCATAACCAGAATAAATCCACTGCCATGCACATTGTTAATCTCGATTCCATCAACATCTTTAAAGTACTTTCTCAGTTTGGTAATATACACATCCATGCTGCGGGCATTAAAATAGTTGTCGTCGCCCCAAATGTGCTTCAATGCTAGGTTTCGGTCGAGTACGTGATTCTTGTTGATATACAGCATTTTAAGCAAATCCGACTCGCGGGGTGTGAGCCTAAAGGCATTATCGTTGGCTGTGAGAGTTCTCAACTGATGATCGAAAACGTAAGGACCAATGGTAACATTGGGTTCGATATTTTCAAACATTTCTTTGTTTCGCCGTAGAATTGCTTTTAGCTTATGCAGTAAAACATCAGAGTCGAAAGGCTTGGTTAGGTAATCGTCGGCGCCCACCTCGAAACCACGCAATACATCTTCTTTGAGCGATTTTGCGGTTAAGAAAATCAACGGAATACCTTCATCGATTTTGCGAATGTCGATAGCAATGCTAAAACCATCTTTGTTCGGGAGCATAACATCGAGCACACAAAGGTCGAAACTGCCGTTTCTGAATGCATTAAGAGCCTTTGCTCCATCGTTTATCAATGTAACATCATAATCGTTTATTTCGAGATACGACTTTAAGACCGTCCCAAAATTGATGTCGTCTTCGACCAGTAAAATCTTTTCTTTTTTCATCTTCGGTTATTAAGTTTTAGTTATAAATTATTTATTGCAATGGCAAGCTAATAGTAAATGTTGTGCCCTTACACTGAGTACTTTTTATTTGAATATCGCCCTTATGCGCAAGTACAATTTCGCGAACATAGTTTAAACCCAGTCCAAAACCCTTGATATTATGAATATTGCCGGTAGGAGCCCGATAGAACTTGTCGAAAACGCGATTCTGAACATCTTTACTCATACCAATGCCTTTATCTTCGACTTCTATTACGAAAAACTGATTTCGGTTGTAGGTAAATATCGATATTTCGGGGGCTTCGGTAGAATATTTATTGGCATTGTCGAGCAAGTTGTTTACCACGTTCAACAGGGTGTCTTTATCGGCTATTATCACATGATTTTCGGCATTTAACACCGGTTTTATTATGCCCTCACGTTCTTTAATAATCAGTTCGATGTTCGAAATGGCCTTTTCGATAATCTCGTGCATATCAACGGGCTCTTTTTTCAAGCGCAAGCTTTCTTTGTCGAGCAGCGCCATTTGCAGCACCTGCTCAACGTGGTGGTTCATTTTCTGCGTTTCCTGATTGATAATGTCGGTGAACTTCTCAAGAACCTGAGGGTTATCGCGCATTTTGGGGTTTTTAATAGCAGCAGCGGCAAGTTGTATTGTCGCCAATGGGGTTTTAAACTCATGCGTCATATTATTCACAAAATCGCTTTTTATTTCGCTTATTTTTTTCTGTCGATACATGGTAAACAAGGTAATAACAAAGGTAATAAGAATTATCAGGGTAAAAACAACCGAAGATATTACCTGTGCCCATATTCCTTGAAGCACATATTTACGTTTGCCCGGAAAATAAATATATAAGGCATCGGGATTTGAAAGAATATGACCGGGAGTCAGATTCATTTTATAGGTGTCGTCGGAATAGTTCTCGTCGAAATTATCCGACTTCATTTTAATTTGCTGCTCTCCGTCGCCGAGAGCAAACTCAAAATCGAGTTCCAGACCCCGCTGCTGAAGCTCGGTGGCTATCACATCTTTAATAAAATTCTTATCGAAACATTTCTCGATTGGTTTGCGCCGTATTTCATATTCTTTTTCAAGTTCCATAATCAGCTGGTCGATTCCCACGGGGTTCGATACAATGTTTTCGTTAAAATATCTTTCGAAAACCGAATACGAGAAATAATTGGAAGCCTCGGTGCTGCTGAATTCAACAATTTGAGTGCCTCCGTGAGGAAAACTTATCGAAATACTAAAGTTGGTCGACGGGCGCTTTGCAGGATAGGGATTGTAGCCAAACTGCGACATATTCGGATCGACGGGGTAGGTGCTGTCGTGCTTCGGAAGTTTGTCGCTCATCATTTTGTCGTAAACAAAAAACATGGCATCCTGTTTTTCGAGCCGCCGCAATGCATTCGATAGTGCTTCACGCACTCCTCTGTCAACCAGTTCCTTCTTTTCGTTGTACGAACGCAGGATGTGGCCGGTTTGCATTACTATTATCAGCAACAGCGATACCGACATCAGCACAACGATAAAGTAAAGAATTCGTTTCTTCTTCATCACACTACATTATTATAAAACCTTTGCACAATACTCTGCGCTACAAGTTTTACAAATGTAACACTTTAGTTAATGAAATCAATAACATTAACACATCATTAAGACTGAAGCAGATACAGTTCCTCTGTTAATTATTCTCCTTCGGGAACCTCGTTTTCGAGCTCAGCTGCAGCTTTTTTATGAAAGTATTTCAGCGCCAGGCTACTCATGAAATATGACATTACAATTAATGCCGGCCACATCAGTAAACTCAATATTTCGGGAAGATATTTCATTGTTTCATTAGTATTTATGTTCGTTTTTATCTTCTATTTCATCAATATCAATCTTTTTCTTATTGATAGACCTCCATGCAATTACAATATATGCCAGCACAAAAGGTACCAGCAACGAAACCACTGCCATCACGCCCAGAGTATATTCGCTGCTGCTGGCATTGTATATTGTAAGAGAATACTGTATGTTGTGAACAGAAGGATAAAATGCAGTATTGTTGAACCCGGCTATTAAGAAAAGGCTTAGAACAACAAGAAAGGTTCCCAATCCCGCAAACCAAATTCCCTTATCATAAATTCTTCCTGGAAGCAAACTGCGAATAATTCCCCAAAGCACGGCCAGCACCCCAACAAGAAACATTACCAACACAATGGGCATTTCGATAAGGTTAATCAGATACTTATAATCTTGCATATATACCTCCGCAGTCTCGCTATTCACAGCAAAACCGGGTTTCAGCATCAACCAAATGGTAAAACTTAGAAATACTAATACAAATAAAACACCGTTCAACATGAGTTTTTGTTTCGACCGCTTCAGTATGATGTCGTGATTAATGGTATTCATAAAATAAAGCAATCCCAATACCCTCGACAAAAAGAAAACTGTTACACCCAGCAATAGATTGTGAAGATTTAGTACTGCTTCTAGTCCACGTGCAGGGTGGTGCCAGTCCACATGATTCAGGTAGTCGTGCGAAAACATGGCTCCGTTAAAAAAAGTTCCCACCGCAGTGCCCAACAATATGGTACCCAGCAAACCGTTAAGAAACAACATCACCTCGAAAGTTTTCTTGCCCAATACATTCGATGGTTTGGTGCGAAATTCATACGACACAGCCTGTATGATAAAAGCCAGCAGTAGTATTGTCCAAACCCAATATGCTCCACCAAAGCTGGTAGAGTAGAATAGGGGAAATGAAGCAAAGAATGCACCGCCAAACGTGACTAAAGTAGTGAAAGTAAACTCCCACTTGCGCCCCAATGTATTCACCAGCATACTACGTTCGGTTTCGTTGCGGCCAATTCCATAAATAAAAGTTTGGCCACCTTGAACAAATAGTAAAAATACCAGGGCTGCACCTAAGGCAGAAATTATGAACCACCAGTATTCTTGCAGAAATGTGAACGAAATTAGTGTTATCATGATTGTTTTTCTCCTTTCGCTGGTCCAATTTTAATTTGACGTGTCATAATGCTGATTTCGGCAATTAGCAAAGCTGTGAAAATGAATGCAAAAATCCAGAATGTTATCTGCACCGAAAGCGTCGAAATTCGGGTAACAGCTGCCGATACAGGCATCAGGTCCTGAACAACCCAGGGTTGCCTTCCCACTTCGGCAACAACCCAGCCGGCCTCTGATGCAATAAAACTGAGCGGAATGCCCAAAATCCCCAACCAGAACAGCGGTTTACGCCAGGTAAGATGCTCAATTGTGTTTCTTAATGTGAAAAACAAAAAAGCGGCAAATATCAGCACAAACAAACCACCCAGTATTACCATAACATGAAAGCTGTAAAATACCAGTGGAACGTGGGGAACAATATCTTCGGGTGATTTCAAAAAACCATAGCCAAAATGCGAGAAGTTTTCTTCAAACAATGCAAGCTCGGAAGCAGCCAACTCGGTGTTGCCCGATTCTTTGGCTTCTTTATAGTTTCGCAGTGCAGCATTGGCAATCTTACCACGGTCGATGCGTTCCTGAGCCGATAATATGCCTCTTTCGGGAACCCCATTAACCAAGTCTTCGACACCGGGCACAAAATGATTTTTGTCGAAGCTAATCAAATACGACAGCACTCCGGGGAAACCAATCTTGAACAGGAAAGCTTCGTTGCCATCGTTTACGGTTTTCGAAGGATTTAATACTCCAATACCTATGAATTCTGCTTGTTCGCCACCTTTATACAGGCCTTCCATGGCTGCCAGTTTCATGGGCTGTTTCTCGGCAACCTGAACAGCAGAGCCGTGACCGGTAAAAATAACCGAAAAACTACCTATCAAACCGAATACCGCAGCAATAACAATGCTTCGCTTTGCCAGCAATGCCTCTCGCTTACGCAACAAAAAATAGGCACTTACACCAATAACAAACATGGATGCTACAATATAACCACTCGATATGGTGTGAATAAACTTATTTACAGCAACCGGAGATAGAAACACCTCCCAAAAATTTAACATCTCGTTGCGTGCTGTATCGGGATTAAATGCCATGCCTACCGGAAATTGCATCCATCCATTGGCAACCAGTATCCATAATGCCGACAAATTGGCTCCGATGGCTGTTAGCCATGTTGATGCAAGGTGAAACTTTTTACTAACCTTATTCCATCCAAAAAACATTATGGCAATAAATGTCGACTCCATAAAAAATGCCATAATCCCCTCTATTGCAAGAGGGGCACCAAAAATATCGCCCACAAACCAAGAATAATTCGACCAGTTGGTGCCAAACTCAAACTCCAGAATAATTCCGGTGGCAACACCAATTGCAAAATTTATCCCGAATAGCTTCATCCAAAATTTGGTGATTCGTTTCCACTCCGGGTCTCCGGTTTTAACGTAAATGGTTTCCATAATGGCAATTATGAATAATATACCCAATGTGATGGGTACAAAAATCCAGTGATACATTGCCGTTAACGCAAATTGCGCCCTCGACCAGTCTACCAGCGACGGATCAACGTTCAGTAGCATCATTGTTGTCAGGTGTATTGGTTAATTGTTCAAGTACATAATTACTTCTCTCTTCGTCGGTGTCGAAATTCTTTTTCAGGAAATTTGGGAAAAATATGAATTTAACCAGAACGAAAACGATTATTCCTTTAAGCAAAATAATTGCCCAGGCCATGCGCCCCCATCGGGGCATATTCCTGAAACCATCGTAGTAAAAATAAAATATGTTTCTAAATACCTTCATTACTATTCATTGTTTTGCCGGCTAAACTATAGAACAAAGAAACAATTTTTTTCGAAAAAATACCATGCATTATTCACGATGCTAAATTAATAATTAAGTACATAAATGCTAATTAATATTTATAAAATTTCGAAAACTTTCATATTTATTGTAGATATCTTTTATTTATGTACTTCATTTGGGGAGTCACGACAATTACATAATGCTTGTTATTCAGTTAGTTAGAAAATTTTACACATTTTTTTTTCAAAATATTGTTATTTGTTGAACATTTTGCAAACTCAATGGTTTTATAATTGAATCTTTTCAATATGTGGTAATTGATAAGAAAAACTACTTCAAAGTAGTTTATGCGCCCGTCCCCCGGGCGCTTTTTTTTTATTTTTGCAAAAAAATCGTATGTCTTCATTGTTGCAAGAAATGATTTTACAAGGCGAAGGTCGAAAACTCGACTTTAAGTATTGTGTTAGCAATTCACAAAAAATTGCTCGCTCGCTGGTCGCCTTTGCCAATACCGATGGTGGATCGCTGTTGCTTGGAGTAAAAGACAACGGAAAAATTGCAGGTGTCGATAGCAGCGAAGAGTTGTATATGATTGAAAAGGCCTCGCAATTCTATTGCAGGCCTGTTATGCCGTTTTCAATTATTCGGCATCGTTCGGGAGATAAAACAGTAATAGAAGTTGTTATCGAATTTAGGGGTATTGAGCCATATTACGCACCCGATGACGATGGTAGATGGAAAGTTTTTATTCGTTATAACGACAAAAACATACCGGCCAACCGCATCTGGCTCGAGACACAGCGACTAAAAAAAATTGCCGGGCACACAGTTGTTACATTCGACAGAAACGTTGAGATGTTATTCAACTACCTTGAGCACAAACAGGTAGCCGGCCTCGAAACTTGCATTCAAATTACCAATATGAGCAAGAGGATGACCGAAAATCTCCTCATACGACTTATTGTAATGGAACTGATAGAGATGGAAATTACCGAAAAAGAAACATTGTTTCGCAGAAAATATTAACCTATTTAAAATTGCCCTATGAGCTATACGTATACCTATCCGCGTGCCATGATTACCGTAGATATTTTGCTTATTGCAACACAAACACTTTCGGTATTGCTAATTAAGCGTAAGAACGAACCATTTCGCAATTGCTGGGCTTTGCCCGGTGGTTTTGTTGATATGGGTGAACGGCTGATTGAAGCTGCCAACAGGGAACTATTCGAAGAAACCGGAATAGGGGGGCAGAACTTACATTTCTTCAGGGCGTACGACGCCATTCATCGAGATCCGAGAGGCAGAAATATTGCCATGGTTCACTACGCTGTTATCGAAACCGAAACCGATGTACAAGGAAAAGACGATGCCCTTGAAGCACGCTGGTTTAGGCTTAATTCACTTCCCAATTTGGCCTTCGACCATGCCGAAATCATCGATCACTTCTTAATCGATTGCAAGCCATTATGAGGTTTTTACCTATGCAATACTGTTAATACGACGTTTCTATTTCAATCCATTGTCCGGTATTTCTTGCAAAAATTGAGTTGTCGTACATTGCCGACACGTGAACCGGAGGCATATAAAACTTGCCTGAATAACTGGCATTAAGCATCACCTTAAATGTCTTGGTCCTTCCGTAGAAAATATCGAAATAGGTGTAGATGCGGTCGTCGCGAATATCCTGATAGCTGGCATAAGAAGTATTTCCCATATCGGTTTCGAACATCCGGCTATTGATTATCTCCCAACCCGAGGGGAACAATTGACTTAAAGCAAGATTCTCATATTCGGTTGAGTTCGACAAGGTCTGCACCTGAACAATGGCAATAAAATCGGTACCCTGCACTATATTTGCGGGGTTTAAAGTGGTGCCGTCGAGAGTAACATAATCCACTTTCATATTCAACTTTGAATTGGCCGCTGTTTCTTGCCCGTAATGAGGAACGTATTCCATTACCAGACGATAGTATACCATTTCGCCGGCAAGGTTTTTCAGCGAAAAAGTATTGGCACTGGTTTCGTTCATGCTTAAAGTTTTTCGAACCATGGGCTTTGTCGATTTCACATTGGACGAGTTCCCGTTAAACACCAATTGACAATTGATGTTTCCGCTTGGTTTTTCTTTAGCGATATATTTCGACATAGCCAGCAAGGCATAAGCAGTGGTTTGTGTGCTATACCAACTTTCTTTATTGAGTTCTTCCGATATTTTCACTACCAGTTCGAATGCCTTTTCTTTTTCACCCATCAAGACCAAAGTTTCGAGTATCATAGCTCTATCGCGCAGGGCCGAACCGAAATTGCCTCCCAGTTCGAAGTATTCTTTCACCTGCATATCGATATCTTGTATCAACTGTTTTGCGATATCTTTATTTCCGGTGAGCTGATAAGCTGCAGCCAATCGCCATTTTGCTTCTTTGTTGAGCTTTTTGTTTTGCAACATTCTGTTCATGGCGCCTTTATCGGCATTTCCGGCCAAAGCGAGGCTAAACAACCGATAAGCCTGTTCTGTTTGCGAATTGTAGCCTTCGTCAATCCAGCCCGAGGCCTTGGCTTTCTGATACTTCAGCCAATTCTTTTTAAGTTGTGCAGGAACCTGATATCCCATGCTCTCAGCCTCAACTAGGAAGTGACCTGCATAGGTAGTTCCCCAGGCGCTCACATTCGATGAATATCCGGGCCAGTAGGTAAAACCACCCGACGAATGCTGAAAGCGATTCAGCATATCGATACAGGCATTCACATGGTCTTGGGTGGCCTTTTTCTGCTTATCGTCCAGGTCTGTTACATAGTGAAGATACAATTGAGGGAAAGCGGCCGACACAATTTGTTCAACACAACCATGCGGATAACTAAGCAGATAGCGCAGTCTTTTCTCGAGGTTAAGAGGTGGCACGGCATACAATTCCAGTAGGAGGGAGTGTGTGCCTTTTAAACCGGGCGCCTGTATGTTCAACTCAGTAGTTTTACCGGCATCGGCAATACC
>CAZEHA010000012.1:0-72318 GCA_964511665.1 uncultured Bacteroidales bacterium | reverse complement strand
ATTGTTTTTATTCAACTTAACCAGTGGTCCAATTTTCGGGGAGTATTATACAATATGCCCTAGTTCGGGACTTATTGTGGACATTGCAATAGGTTCTGTCCATGTATCTCCGCCATCATAACTAAAACTGTAAACAAAATACCGGTACGAAAAGTCAGTATATCGCTCAAAAACCAACAGCCATGTTTCTTCATCAAGTCTCTCCAGATGCGGATTATCAGCATTGAACTCATCGGTAATTGGATTTATAGGATATGCAAGCCTTACGGCTGTTTCAATTCCGGTAGGATTAGCAGTAGTATTTTTAATCATCCATATATCGCTGTTACCGGTAAAAAGGAATATTTCAATTTCGTTGTCATTCGATTCCGAAAACAGAGGCATAGAACCTCCCTCAACCAATCCGGGACGGGCAATACCCGATAATTGCCATTGCACGAAATCTTCATCCGGAGAACTTCGGGTTGAATACAAAATATCAACATTAATAAAATTATCGCATCCAAACATATTGGTCTCGAAATCCATTTCATAGCTTCCCGCATAATCTCTTTTATATGCCATATTCCCAACCAGTTCACAAAATGGCAAGTTTGTGAGATTGTTCAGAAAAAACATTGACCACCCGAATAAATCTCCCGGAAAATACAAAGCATACAAATGCAGCCCGTCGCGTGAAATATGAATACCATCTTCCCACCCATAGTCGGCGAGCAGAAGTTTACATGGAGTTTCATATTCATCAGAAATAGAAACTGACACGACGGGGGAAGTCTCTGCTTTTATCGAATCCCATTGAGCAACTATGTCCTGTGCTATTAAAGCACGCGTGCCTAGTAACGATACAATCAAAACAAACCTGATTTTGTTCATTATAGCAGTATTCAATTAAAACAACTCAAAAATAGTGTTTATTATTGGCCTTGCCAATCAACAACAAACACTTTCATTTCTTCTTATTATCCAAATACTTCAAATACCGCAGTATGTCTTTGGGGTTCACATCTTTCGCAACAATCCTTTTATCAGCATCGAGCACAAATAGCCTAGGAGTGCGCGACACACCATAAGAGTCATAGAAACCGGACTCTTGTTTGGGATCGTAGAGATTAATCCAGTGGATACGATTATCGCTGATATAGCTTTCAAGGTATTTTTTATCGGTTCCCGTATATATGGCAAGCACCTCGGCTCCGTATTTTTTCAGGTCATCGTATTGCTCGTGCAAAACCGGGGTTTGCTCATCGCATACATTGCATCCGGCTTCCCAGAACCACAAAATCAGGTATCTTGAATTGAAATCGTGTATATGTACAAAATCACCCAGCAAGTTTTTTAACCTGAGGTTTTGCGACTTCATTCCCAGCAGGTTATTCTTCATATCGTTGTTTTTCTGACGCAAGAGTTCTATCATCGAAGCATCAGCCCATTCCATACGGCCTTTCAAAAAATACTCTTCTACCAGATGCACAAACACAGCATCCATTCCAATTACCGATGGAGCCTCGTAGTGCGACAGCAAAAAACTAACAACATAGCGCTGAAATTCGCTGTTCACCGATGCTTTCTCAACAAGCAAATCTACATCCAACAACACATTACCTATGCTATCGACACGTGTACTCAGAAAAAACCTTGCGTATTCAAGCATCATTCGGTGAAATACAAATTCAGGAGTTCGCAGTATGCGCGGGTCCGAAAAATCGACAACGTCGAAATAATGCAACCTGTAGTAATGGTAATATGCCGAAGGGTCGTCGGTCTGCCATTGTTGTACATAAGACGGAAACTCGTGGGGCAGCATCAGTGTGAGCATATTAGCAAGAAACCCCTTGTTATCGAGGTTGCGATAATATTGATAAACTGCTATTCTTCGATTTTTCAGGCTGTCTTCTTCAAGCTGTATATCTATGGGTACCTGTTGGCCTGCCGACTTATAGTACTGCTTTTTAATTTCTATCTGAGAGCCGGCTAAATTCAATGAGGCAATATCGCGTTGCAAATCAAAAAATAAATCTTTCGTCGTGCTCCCTGTCAATGTCAGTGTAGCAATAATAGAATCGATATCTCCATATATTACAATTTGTTGTTCGCTTAAAAGTAAAAAATCGAATCGGGTTTTTGGAGGCAGCACAACAAACCACACACCCTGGGGCAAGCTCTCTTTGCCTTCGAACACAGCATGGCCATTAGAATCGGTTATAGCGGTATCAACAACCATGAACTCGGGTCCATAATGATAACCCAGATACACAAATTCGTTGTTGTGCCCTTTTATGTTAAGCTCAATACGATATGCACTTTCGCCTGCAATGGCAAACAAGCCGATGTTCAGCAAGAGAAAAAAAACATATAATTGCCGTAATTGCATAATTGCCTAATCGGTTTTATTTGCGCTCTTTCTCTTTTTATCGAATTCGATAAAATCAGCAATGTTATCAACATTAATTCTTTTTGCTGCAATTCGCTTATCGCGATCAAGAATATAAATTACCGGTGTTGAATAAATATCGTAGAAATTTCGAAAGTTTGAATGCGGATATGGTCCATCCCAAACATTGTACCATCCCACGCCTATCATATCTTTTTCGTTAACAAATTCAATCCATTTTTCTTTCTCGTATTGAGTAAAAACAGCAAATACTTTAACATTCATCGCCGAAAGGGTATCGCGCCATTTTTCGAATAAAGCAGGTACTTCCTTTTTGCAATGGCCGCAGTCGGGTTCAAAAAACACCAAAATAGTATAATCGGCTTCGATTGCGTGCAACGACATATATCTTTCGTCGTGGGTCTCCATTTTTTTGAGGTCAGGAGCAATATTTCCAATAATATTGGGCGAAATTTTCACCACTCTCTCTGTCAATTTAGCCAAAAAAGTACTGTCGGCCCAGTAGGCTTTACCACTCAAATACCATTGTTCGGCAATGTGCACAAACACCTCATCGAAACCCATAATTTTTGAGCTTTCGAAATAATTTACCAGATGAGCTGCCACGAAGCGGAACATCAGTGTATCGCCGGCATAGGCCATAGCAATAACCCGATCGGCTTCATATTTCATAGAATCGGGCACGGGGACCACTACCTTATCGAAGAAATAATTCAGTTTGCCTTGAAATATGGGAGTGCGCAACAACCCTGCCTCCGAGAAATCGATATTGTCGAAATAGTGTTTTTTGAAGTAACGCCACTGAAAAGTGCTGTCGGTGATGTTTCCGTTTTCGTCTTTGGGAGGGTCGGGAATTTCAATCTCAACCATCGATTTAAGCACCTTCGAGAAAAAAGCTTTGCTATTTTTTTCAATCATATTCAAAATATACTCATGCCTTTGTTTACCCACTTCAACAAGTTGGTCGTTAATAATTTTAAGCGAATCTTCGTTATTGGCATGATGATTCTTTTGCTCCATCAGTGCCATGTGCTTTTCTTGAAGCACTATCATTTTTCGCTGATAATCGTTGAACATGGTATTTTCGGTCGAGTTTTTCACCTTCATGTTGTTCACAAACTGATCGGTGCTTGTTTCTATCGAAAACTTTTGTGGCTCGTTACCTATAATTATTTCGAAGTAAGTCATATTCATACTCGGAAGCACGATGATATAAATACCATTGCGCAATTTCTCATCACCGGCAAAAACACAGTTCCCCTTACTATCGACACGTGCCGTATCGATTACATATTTTTTATCGCTGAAATAGTGCCCCAGATACATCACCGTATCTTGCACGCCTTCAACTTTCACTTTAATTTCGTAGCCTTGCGAAAAAACAGATGCCAGACTAGTCAGAACTAACACAAACAACAAAACAATCTTCTTCATACCCATTCTGTTTACAATTAATTATTTTGATTTACGACGTAAAATTGCATAAAAGTATCCTAATAAAACGTTAAAAAATTCAAATTTCATGCCACTTAAAAGTTATCGTACCAACTACGACGTTTTGCCAGTTTCAGATCTTGCAGCAGTGCCGATTTCACATTAATCTGAAAACTGTACGACTTGTGAAGTCCAAATGGAATCAGTTGCAAACTGGCTTCCCAGCAGTGCAAGTCACGATAGATGTTGATAGTGGTATAGGTAATTTTATTTGCTACAAAATCCCAACCACTCGATATGTTCACCTTCCACTTGCTGGTAATTTTCAGTTCTCCTGTCAGTTGTAAACTTTGAGTAATACTCGATTCAAAATACGGTTTGGCGTACCTGAAATTATAGTTAATTCTCACATCCCAGGGCATATCAAAATCGACATAATCATCGGGATAGCCATACAATTGCGATGTTTTATTTCCATCGTTCTGTTTTTTGCTGTTGGCAGCCATACTAAATCCCAGGCTTATGTTGGCGGCTGTTAATCGTACCAGATGACCTGTTTCTGCAATCTCGGCCATGTTAATTCTTTTGGGATTACCATATTCATCGTTGCGAATGGCATAGGGGTCGAAACTCGACGAAAACGACAGATTCAGCTTGCCAATGTTGGTACGACCACTCATACTAATTGGTGACCAATTGAGCGAGTCGGCCAAGATATTGTAGTTTGTATTAAAGGCCAGACTTTCGAGCAATTTAATTTTCTTCTCACCAACAGTAGTATCCTGCTTTGTTTTTACCTTCATTTCGAAGTTGTTACCAAGATTGAAAGCAACAGAGCCGGCACCACCACGCGCCGGAGTTCCATAAGGCAAGCCTTCGAAAACCGAATACACATAACTTACTGTGTCGTATTGCCCTGTGGAATTGTTGTACTGAATACGGTAATAATCGTCGTAGTACCCGTACCGGGGTTTTCCGAAATCGGGCAAATACGAAAACGACACACCGGGAGTCATCACGTGTCGTATTGCTTTTATCTTCCCCGCTTTAAACTGCATCATGCCGTATATTGTGGTGTTGGCGGCAACCGAAGCCCGGTAATCCCAAATCCGAGAAAAACCATAATTCCAGTCGGAGGCTACCGAGCCGGTATTGGCACCCACCGAATCGGGCTGCCATGCACGATTCAACTCACGGGTATACCAGCGTTCGGAATACTGAAACGAAGGTGTAAGGTTGATGTGCTTCAAGAGTTTTAGCGTGGTGTTTACCGGAAAACTATGCTGAATACCATTGTTCAGGTTATCGTATCTGATGCTTAACAAAGAATCTTCGCGAACATGTATTTGATTCGTCATATTCGCAGTGTAACTTACTCCTATTTTTTCGTACCATTGCTGCTTACCTATTGCCGATTTTCGTTTAAACGGATATATACGACTCATATTAAAAGCCAGGTCGGGTAAGGTAACATTCACCGAACTGTCGCGACTATTCTGTGTCTGCCTTGCTGCTATCGATAAGCTAAAAGGTGTTCCCGGCCACACTTTGCTGTAGCTGATGCTCGATTGCTTACTATTGTTCATATAAGAAGCATCGGCATACGAATTCCATCTGTCGTAGGCACTCGAACTGATATTTACATCGGCCGAAAAATTACTGTTAGGCCTTGCTTTAGGGTCCTGCCGATGCTTCCACATCACCCTGTAGAGCCTGTCGACACGATAATTATCGAGGCCACGATAACCAAATTTATTGTTATTGAAACTGACATCGAAACTGCCATTCATCTTGTATCGCTTTTTGTAATTCGACCGTGCATATAAGGCATAGCTTCCCTTTGAATATATATCGCCCGAGAGAAGTAAATCGACATAATCGTTAATAGCAAAATAATAGCCCCCTCTTCTCAGAAAAAAACCACGGTTTTGCTCATCACCAAACTCAGGCAATACAATACCCGAAGTGCTCCCTTTTTTGTTGGGAAAAAACCCGAAAGGTAATCCAAGGGGTAGCGGTACATCTTCAATAACCAAATATGCCGGTCCCGATACAATTTTATCGTCGGGAATTACTTTGGCTTTGCTTATATTAAAATAATAGTGCGGGTGGTCGAGATTGCAGGTTGTAAACTTACCGTCGATAAGATGAATGTGGTTGTTGGCTTGTTTTTTAGTGATTCCCCCATGCAGAAAACTCCCTTCGAATTCGGTGGTTACCTCTTTTATTATTGCTTTTTTCGATTTAAAGTTATAGCGTATGGTGTCGGCCCTGAATGTTTCATCGCCTTGCACAAACACCGGTTTGGCTAAAACATTCCCCGCACTGTCGAAAACACCATGTGCATATACCGAATTATCGGAGAAATCAATCATGATATAACCGGCTGTAAGGGTAATATCGCCATACTTAACCTCGGCATCGCCAAAAAGGTACGCTTTCCTGTTTTTCAAATCAACCCACGAAGAATCTTTCGACTGATAATCGACCGGGAAGTCAATTTGCGTATTACGAGCTTTAACTACAATGCTGTCTTTGGGCAGCGTGTCGCCCGAAAAATATAGTATTGTTGTTTGCAGCATTCCCGAATTATCGTTATTGAAGTAGCTTTTGTTGGCACAACAATTGCCTGAATACAAACCGGGTAATGCAAAAGCGATGCAAACAAAAAATAAAAGCCGTATGATAAATTTTGATAACAAAATGAAAGTACTATTTTTGTACGAACAGTTTTATAAAATAATGCTCAAAACTAAACAAAATTTGGTATCATTCAATATGGCAAACTTTGTCGTAAGGCTAAATATTGTTTTTGCATGCTGTATTTTTGCTGTTATGTTGTGTTGCGTGCACAATGCAGGTGCCCAGTCGGCAAAAGGCTACGGAGTAAAAAAGGTGGTTATCGATCCGGGGCATGGAGGCAAAGACCCCGGTGCAGTGGGCTCTTTTTCGAAAGAAAAAGATATTACCCTTGCTGTTTCGCTTAAGGTGGGAAATCTCATCAAGAAGTATTTCGACGATGTGGAAGTGATTTACACACGAAGCACCGACGAATTTGTTGAACTGCACAAACGTGCAAAAATTGCCAACGACAACAAAGCCGATTTATTCATTTGCATACATGTTAACGCTATTGCCGGTGGCAATGCCTACGGAGCCGAAACTTTTGTTATGGGTTTAAATGTATCGGAAGAAAACATGCGGGTGGCTAAGCTCGAAAACTCGGTTATTTTAAAAGAAGACAATTACGAAAAAAACTATGAAGGGTTCGACCCAAACTGCCCCGAATCGAATATTATGTTTTCGTTATACCAGAACGCTTATCTGGAACAAAGCCTCAAATTCAGCGAAAAAGTTCAGAAGAACTTAAAAAATACCGCAGGGCGCTACGACCGTGGTGTGAAACAAGCCGCGTTTTTGGTATTGTGGCGCACAACCATGCCTGCGGTACTCATCGAATGTGGATTTATCTCGCATAAGGACGAAGAAAAATATATGAATACCGAAGCCGGTCAAGATCAAATGGCTCAGGCAATTTTCGATGCTTTTAAAGATTATAAGATATCACTCGAAAATCAAGGCAATGAGATTTCGGGAAATGGCGACACGAAAACAACGATTAAAGAACCCGTAAACAAAGAATCGGTTGATAATAAAACCAATGAATCGACGACAAACCACAGCGAAACCAATTCTACCCAAAAAGATAATGCCGTTTTAAACAATTCCGCTAACTTTGCACAAGGAATATATTTTGGTGTACAAGTGAAAACATCGACAAAGAAAATAGATATCTCTAGCGATTCATTTCTGAATAAACAAAGTAACGTGTTCGAGTACTTCCACGACGGACTTTATAAATATGTTGTTGCCCTCGACAGAAACTACGATGTAACCTATGCCGGTTTTACCGCGCTTAAATCAGAGATAAAAGACTGTTTTATTGTTGCGTTTAAAAATGGAGAACGCTATCCGGTAACTATGGCACAAAAAGAAAGTAAACCGTAAACCTATGGAATCGAAACGCAAAAAATATATAATGTTTGGCGTGTTCGCTATTCTGGTTCTGATTGCGTCGTATTGGGGGTTCAATTTTATTAAGGGAGCCGATCTATTTGAAAAAAGAAGTAAATACTACGTATTCTACGATCGTATCGATGGTTTAGGTGTTGCCAGCCCCGTTTATATCAACGGATACAAGATTGGTCAGGTTACACAGGTCGATCTACTTATCGAGCGTGGAGGCATCATAATGGTAACGTTGGAAACAGGCAGTGAGTTTCAAATTCCCGACAGCAGTATTGCCGAAATTTTCAGTACCGATTTAATGGGAACCAAAGGCATTCAACTTATAATAAGCAATAAAAAAACCTACTACAACTCGGGCGACACCATTATTGGCAGCATAGAACAGAGTCTGAAAGACCAGGTAAGTATGCAAATGCTTCCTGTTAAAAATCAAGCAGAAGACCTGATGAAAGAAATTCAAAATGCTATTGCCATCATCACCTACATCTTTAATGAAGATACGCGCGACAATCTCGAAAAAAGCTTCGAAAGCATTAAAACCACCTTATACTATCTGGAATCATCGGCAATAACCCTCGACACTTTGCTGAGCACCGAAAGCAGCAGATTGGCCCGCATATTTGCCAACATCGACAAAATTACCACCAACCTGCGCGACAACAACGATAAAATTACACGAATAATAACAAACCTTGCCGATTTCAGCGACACGCTCATGGCTATTGATATCAGTCGCACTATATATAACGCCAACAAGGCAATTGCCGATGTAGCAGCCATAACCGATAAAATAAATCGCGGCGAAGGAACTTTAGGTATGCTGGCCAACAACGACACGCTGTATTACAATCTCGAAAATGCCAGCTATGAGCTCGACCGTTTGTTGCGCGATCTGAGACTGAATCCGGGCAAATATGTCAACTTCAGCTTATTGCATTTTGGGCGTAGTGTTAGTGTTACCAACGAATCGGACCTCAGCAAACGTGATCGCAAATACCTGGAGAAACAGCGCGATAAAAATGCAAAAAATCAAGCCAAACAGACTACAGGTCAAACTCAACCACAAACGCAGAACCAAGTAGACAAAAGCTTGCTCGATACTCCAACTGATTTCGACCACGATGCCCCTGCATATTATATGATTCAGATACTAGCAGGGAGCAATCGACTGTATCCAAATGCCCCCGATTTTAAAGGATACAGCAACGTGCAAGAGTTTTATAACGATGGTGTGTACCGATACATGGTTATGCCTCACACCGATTCGGAGAATACCAGAAAATATCTCGATATCATTAAGAACGATTTCAGGGATGCTTTTCCTGTTGGTGTTTACCAGGGCGAAATAATCCCTTACAACAACGCTCTCGAGATTAATATCTCCAGGTAATAGTTTTCAAATTTTCCGATTGCAATCTTTTTCTTACATTTGCCCAAACGATTTTTTACCATGTGGATAATAGCTTACATCATTAAGGTAAACCGAAAGTCGCTGTTTGCTTAACAGACCTGCAGCGTTATAGTTTTTTAAGTTAACAATCAATAAATTAAATAATCATGTCGTATTTTGAAATTCAAAAGGCGCAATTACACTTAAGCGACCTCGAAAGCATTTTAAAAAACAATGTAAAACTTAAGTTATCGAAAGAATCGTTGCTATCGATAACAACATGTCGCGAATATCTTGACGAAAAAACCAGCAATTCTTCGCAGCCTATTTATGGTATTAACACCGGCTTTGGGGCTTTATGCAATATAAAAATAAACAGCAGCGAACTGAGTGCATTGCAAGAAAACCTGATAAAATCGCATGCCTGCGGAGCAGGCCGAACTATGCCTGTTGACATAGTAAAACTTATGATGGTGCTAAAAATACATGCCCTGTCGTTAGGTAATTCAGCTGTAAGAGCCGAAACAGTTCTTCTTATGATTGAATTGTTTAACAATGAGGTATATCCGGTGGTGTATGAATATGGCTCGTTGGGGGCATCGGGCGATCTGGCGCCTCTTGCTCACTTGTCGCTTCCACTGCTTGGCCTTGGCACAGTAATGTATAAGGGATCTGTTCTCCCTTCACGTGAAGTGCTTAACAAGCTTGGTCTTGCGGCGTTACACCCTGCCTCTAAAGAGGGTCTCGCCCTGCTGAACGGCACACAGTTTATGAGTGCAACCGGTTCGTTGGCATTACTTAAAGCATTGCGCCTTGCCAGAATTGCCGATATCACTGCAGCTATTTCGCTTGAAGCATACAACGGTATTGCCGATCCGTTTCACCCCTTACTGCAGAACGTAAGACCACACAGGGGGCAAAAGCAATGTGCAGCAAATATTATACGACTTCTGCAAGATTCCGAAATAACATCAGGTACAAAATCTCAGGTTCAGGACCCCTACTCTTTTCGCTGTGTTCCACAAGTTCATGGCGCAAGCCGCGATGCCATCAACCACGTTGTCGGTATTGTTGAAACCGAGATCAATTCGGTTACCGATAACCCTACCATTTTTCCGGACGAAGATTTAATTCTGTCGGGTGGCAACTTCCACGGGCAAGCCATGGCTATGGCTTTCGATTATCTAGCCATTGCACTGGCCGAGTTAGGCAACATCAGCGAAAGACGTGTCTACCGGCTTATTTCGGGTCAACGGGGCTTACCTCCGTTTTTAGCACCCGAACCGGGTCTCAACAGTGGTTTCATGATACCACAATACACTGCTGCATCTATAGTTAGCCGCAACAAACAGTTGTGCTCACCGGCCTCGGTCGATTCCATTTCATCGTCGAACGAGCAGGAAGATCATGTAAGCATGGGAGCCAACGCAGCTACACGTCTGCTGCAAATTTGCGATAACCTCGAAACCCTTCTTTCGATTGAGTTCTTTACGGCAACACAAGCATTAGAATTTCGACGCCCGATGCGCAGTTCCGAATCCATCGAAAAAATCCACTCTCTTTTCAGGCAACAAGTGGCATTTATTGCAAACGATTGCCTGATGCACAACGAAATGCAAAAAGCACACGAGTTTATCAAGTCGTTTGATATCCCCGACTTTGTTGAGTAAAACAATCGTAATGTACAACTTAGAAAATGGGAATTGTTTTCGGGTTTACGCAATCATAAAAACCGGTAATTTGAATGATAATTGACCTATTTATCATTTTGTGTTGTACATCATGCCTGATATTGGAATGAAATTATAATTTTGACTGAAAATATATAAATGTAAATAACATGAGAAAACACATTTTTAACGCAGGTCCTTGTAAATTACCCGACCGCACTCTCGAAAACACTGCCAAAGCCGTTCTTGAACTGGGTAGCTCGGGGCAGTCGATTATGGAAGTATCGCACCGTGGCAAAGACTTCGATGCCATAATGAACGACACAGTAGCTCTGTTTAAAGAAATACTTGAAATCCCCGAAGGATACAGTGTGTTATTCCTTGGTGGTGGAGCCAGTATGCAATTCTGTATGATTCCCTACAATTTTATGAAGACAAAGGCGATGTACATTAACACAGGTACATGGGCCACAGCAGCCATAAAAGAAGCGAAACTGTGGGGGGAAGTAATTGAGGTATCGTCGAAAGACCGTGAATTCAAATACATCCCGAAAGGATACACAATACCTGCCGATGTTGATTATTTACACATCACCACCAACAACACCATTAAAGGCACCGAAATGCTGAATGACCTTGATGTAAATGTACCGCTGATTGCCGACATGAGTTCCGACATTTTGAGCCGCAAAGTTGACGTTTCGAAATATGTGATGATTTATGGGGGTGCCCAAAAGAATTTGGGTCCGGCCGGAGTTACTTTTGTGATTATTAAAGATGAATATCTAAACAAAGTAGTTGACCGCCCAATACCAACAATGCTGAAGTATTCTACACACATTGAAGGTGGTTCCATGTATAACACACCTCCATGCATTAATATCTTTGCATTGAGAGAAACCCTTTACTGGATTAAGGAAATGGGTGGCCTCGATGCTATGAATAAACTGGCCGACGAAAGAGCCAATTACCTGTATAATGCTATCGACAGCAGCAAAATGTTTGTTGGCACCGTTGATAAAGAAGATCGCTCGCGTATGAATATTTGTTTTGTTCCTAAAGACGAATACAAAAACCTGGAAGAAGACTTTGTGAAATTTGCTTCGGCACGCGGTATCGTTGGTATTAAAGGACATCGCTCGGTAGGCGGCTATCGTGCATCAACCTACAACGCATGCACAATGGAAGATGTGAAAGCTTTGGTGCAGGCCATGAAAGATTTCGAAGTAGAACATGCTAAATAAGCCAAATAACTGAACACCAATAAAAAAGCCGGATTAACCGGCTTTTTTTGGTTTAAATCGTTCGATCTACTACCAGGCAAACAGAGGATAAGTGTGCATCATATCGTACACTTTTTTGCGTGTGGCTTCAATGGCCTCTTGATTGTCGATATTACTGATTACATAGTCTATCATTTCAACAATACCATCCATACTGTCTTCTTTTAAGCCGCGGGTTGTAATGGCCGGTGTGCCTACACGAAGTCCCGATGTTTGAAACGGTGAACGATGGTCGAAAGGAACCATGTTTTTGTTAACGGTAATTTCGGCTTGTACCAATGTATTCTCAACCTGACGTCCATTGATATCGGGGAACTTGGTACGCAAATCGATAAGCATCGAGTGATTGTCGGTACCGTCGCTGATGACCTTATAACCTCGTTTCATAAACGATTGCGCCATAACAGCTGCATTATTCTTTACCTGTGTCTGATACAATCTGAACGATGGATCGAGGGCCTCGCCAAAAGCTACAGCTTTTGATGCGATAACGTGCTCAAGCGGCCCGCCCTGCATTCCGGGAAATACTGCCGAATTAATAATATCCGACATTTTTTTCACAATTCCTTTTGGGGTTGTTTTACCCCAGTGATTATCATAATCTTTGCCAATGAGAATAATGCCACCGCGGGGTCCGCGCAGTGTTTTGTGAGTAGTGGATGTAACGATGTGGGCATATTTGCATGGATTATCGAGCAAACCGGCAGCAATAAGCCCTGCTGGATGCGCCATATCGATCATGAGAATGGCTCCAACTTTGTCGGCAATTTCGCGCATGCGTTTGTAGTCCCATTCTCGGCTATAAGCCGAAGCACCACCAATAATAAGTTTTGGGCGTTCACGTAGCGCTACTTCTTCCATCATATCGTAATCGACCTGTCCTGTATCTTCTTTTACGCCATAGGCAACGGCTCTAAACAGCAATCCGGAAATATTTACCGGCGAGCCATGCGAAAGATGCCCCCCATGCGCTAAGTCGAGACCCATAAAGGTATCGCCCGGATTGAGGCATGCTAAAAATACAGCAGCATTGGCCTGCGCACCTGAGTGAGGTTGCACATTGGCATATTCGGCTCCATACAGTTCACAAATACGGTCGATGGCAATTTGCTCGGTTTGATCGACAAACTGACAACCGCCATAATAGCGCTTGCCCGGATAGCCTTCGGCATATTTGTTAGTCATAACCGACCCCATGGCTTCGAGCACCTGGTCGCTTACAAAATTCTCAGATGCAATAAGCTCGATGCCGTGCATCTGACGATCACGCTCTTTGCGGATAATATCAAAAACTACAGTGTCTCTGTTCATAATTCTTTTCGTTTGATCTGTTGACAAAAATAGTGTTTTTAGTTTATAATCGAATGGTTTTCGTAATGTGTTTAGCAAAAGGTTTGTATCGATACGATGAACTACTTAATAATAGGAATAAGCAGCTTAACAGGCATCAATGCTTGCTTAATAAGTAACAGCAGATTCACAAAAAACGTTGTTTAACACAAATAAAAGCAGAAACAGCAGCATAATAATTAATATGCACCATATATTGGGGGTTGTTGAAATCGATAAAAATATATTGTATATTTGCTAAAAGATGATTTCATCGGATCTAGGCAAATCATTGAAAGAATTATTTACGAACATACTATTGAATAATATATTCGAAGATATAAAATGTGATGAGTATTCAACTGTTTAAAAACACCACAAGAGTTTTGATATCATATATGCTTTTAATGATATCGGGGACAGTTTTTTCAACTTATATTGTACCTCAAAAGAAACAATTACATTATTCTGAGACCGATAGTTCAATTGTATTCAAGCTTATAGATCTTGCCGACGAATTCAGACAAATTAATCCCGACTCTTCGAAGTACTACGCTGATTTATCTCACAGCATTGCATTAAAATCGGGTAATAGAAAGTTGGTAGCTTTTGCTAATGTCGCCAAAGCCAATGCCTATTCATATAAATTGGAATTTGCAGAAAGTATTTTAGCCGCAAACGAGGCATTGGCTTTTTTTTATTCTACGGGAAACGAAATCGGGAAAATGAAGTCGTATGCAGCAATCGGTCTGGCATATGGAATAAAAGGAGACTATTCAAAAGCAATTAATTATAGTTTGTATGCATTAAAAATTGCAGAAAAACAAAACGACATCAAACAACAGGCTAGCTTGATGACTAATATGGCATCGGTTTATATGCTCAGTCAAGAATATAACAAGGCATTGGAGTTGCTAAACAGGGTAATAGAAACGCAATCAGATACTTCTACAGTAATAAAGGCTACCGCATTGGTAAATATTGGGATTATTCACGCCATTAATGGGAATTTCACTGATGCTGAGTTGAATTATCAACAAACAGAAAACATTGCTCATGAATTGAACAACAAATATCTTCTACAAATTGTATATGTCAACCGAGCTCATTTAAACCGATTCCTAAACAACCTAGGCGAGGCCATGGAAAACTATAACAAAGCTCTGGCTATTCAAATAGAACTTGGGCAGTATAAACCAATGGCTGCAAGTTTAAAGGGAATTGGGGATATTTATCGAGATTCGAAGAATGTAAATCAGGCAATAAAATATTACGAAAAAGCTGACTCAGTGGCAAAAACCTACAACTTAGCCGAGGAAAAAGCGGATATTTTTCTTAGTAAAGCATTGCTTTTTGAAACAGAAGCAAAATACAAGGAGGCACTCGCATCCTTAAAACAATACTACTTTATTAAAGATAGTATTGCAGCAGTCAACAACCGCAAACAAATTGCAGCAATAGAAGCAGAATATCAACTCGATAAAATACAGGCACAGATAGAGGTCTACAAAATCACCGAAACAGCAAATAATCGTGAAATTAAACGACAAAAATACATAATCGTTTTAATGGTATTTGTATCTATTGTATTTATTACATTATTGGCAGTTCTAATTGTACAAAAAAGAAAAAAAGACGTCGCATATAAGCAACTTCTGTCGATGAATCTGAAGTCGATGCAACTGGAAGATCTCGAAACCCGAATGGCTAAAGATAGGCAGTATTTGCAAAAGCCTTCGTTCTCAGATATTGTTGGAAAACATGAATTAGATAAAAGTATAGGCGAAAGCAAAGACAAAACTGAAAACATTTCAGGCAATGCAAAATATCAGAAATCGGCATTAACCGAAGAACAAAAAGACATGTTATTGCTCGCATTGAGAATACTTTTCGAAGAAGAAAAGGTCTATATCGACTCAAACTTAAGTATTGATGATGTTGCTTCAAAACTAAATGTATATAAGAAATACATTTCTCAGGTTATCAACGAAAAACTGGGAATAAATTTTACCTCATACATCAATCAGTACCGCATCAAAGAAGCCAGAAGAATGCTTATTTCGGAAGAATTTAAACACTATTCAATCGAAGGTATCGGGCAAAGTTGCGGTTTCAATTCAAGAACTACATTCAATATGGCATTTAATAAATTTACCGGTATCACTCCTTCGTTTTTCAGAGAAAATGCCATCAAGAAAAAAGTACAATCGCACGATTCGGGTATTTTATCTTAATTAACAATTATCAGATGCTGGTTGCTCGCCCACTTATGCGTTAAAATACCTGTATTTGTACATCATTATATCGAAATAAGCACAACACACTGAACAACAACTACTTAAGACAAATATGTCGTTTGTTCATTTACAGGTTGCTATACGCATTGCCTGTCGAGTTATGCATTGCAAGGAGCTAACTTTGAATTGCTAAAATTTTAAAAACCTATTATAACAATTATGGAGCATAAAATCAATAAACCGAAACTTGCACAATTATTTCGAACAACTCTGATAATAGTTTCTGTGCTTTGGGGAACTTCAACACTTTCGGCCCAAAATATTGGCATCAATACCGAGACACCCCATGCATCAGCCATGCTCGACATAGAGTCGGGCGATATGGGCTTATTGATTCCAAGAATTAACATAGCCAGTTTGAGTTCAGCCAATCCAGTGGCAACACCTGCTACCGGATTGCTTGTGTATAATACCAACACAAGCACCGGACCGGGATTTTTCTACTGGAACGGTAGTATCTGGGTTTCGCTATTCAGCCGTACAGAATACAACGCCACTCCTGCAGGGGGTATATCGAATGAAAGCATTACGAACTGGAACACAGCCTATGGCTGGGGTAACCATGCCACAGCCGGATATTCAATGTCGTCGCATTCGCACCAGACGCTTACAAGGGGAACTTACTTAACAGGAAGTAATTATAACGGAAGTGCCGCAACTACCTGGGCTGTTGATGCAAGTTCAGCCAATAACGCCAGCAAAATTGTAGCACGGGATGCTTCAGGTAACTTCAGTGCGGGCAATATAACATCAACCAACATGGATGTTTACAATACCGGAAACACAGGCTGGGCAGGTTATACCTCCTACCGAAATGCGGCTACCGGTGCTTCGGGTGGCGATGGTGTTATAGTGGGACTTAATGGCTCCAATTTGTGGATAAACAATTACGAAAACTCAACAATATACTTCGGCACACAAAATACATCGAGAATGGCAATATCGGGAGCAGGAAACGTAGGCATTGGTGTTGATGTCCCTACCCAAAAACTAGATGTAGCCGGAAACATAAAAACTACAGGGCACCTATACACAAATGGGGCAGCAAGCAATTACGGGGCAATATCATTTTATGGCGCTAAAGGAGGTTATGGGGGTATAAACTTTAGAGATGCTGCTGGTACTAACATAGCTACCCTAATGATACATTCCACATATCAAGGTGTTTACAACTCCACCGACAATGGATGGCTCTGGTACTGGAACAATGGAACTTTAGAAGTAGGCACTGTACCTTGGGCACGACTTTCGGGAGTGCCCACATCATTTACACCGGCAACACATTCGCACAGTGCAACAGATATCACCAGTGGCACATTACCCGTTGCCCGTGGAGGAACAGGAGCAACAACTTTCACATCTGGTAATATACTTACTGGGAACGGTACCGGTGCAATACTATCAACTTTGACCTATAGTGCTGCTGCAAGCAACAGTACCATAGTACAGCGAAATGCTTCAGGATATGTTTTCGCTAATTACTTTAACACAACGGCCAATGTTACAGCCACTGCTGCGTCACATTTTGCAGTGCAAACCGGAAGCGACAATTACATTCGCTGGCAAACACCGGCTAATGCCAGAACCAGTTTGGGCTTGGGAGGCTCAGCAACATTAAATGTTGGCACCACAGCAGGAACCGTTGCTGCAGGCAATCACACTCATGCCAATGCAACTAGCTCAACCGATGGTTTTATGTCGGCTGCCGACAAAACAAAACTGGATGGAATAAGAAAAGGTTCTTTCGTAATTACAAAAATTAACGATGGATGGCATCAGGTTACCCATAACTGGAATATCAGTAATATCAATTGGTATGCTGCTGCTGTTAACGGCGACAAAGCAGCCAACAATTCATCAGTTTTGTATGAATGCGCATGGCGAGATGCCAATTCATGCTGGGTCTACTTATCAGGACCCAATGGTGCTATCAGAATTAATATTGTAGCATTTTAAAAAAGATAAAATGCCATTCGAGGTAAGCAATAGTAATAAACGTCTATTAATCAAAAAACTATGAAACAAATAAAACACGCAGTAATTGCACTAATATTTTTTACTGTACCATTTGTAACGCTGAACGCACAAACCTATTTGATTGATTTTACAGCAAGTGGAACATCGGGTACGCTCGACAGCATCTATGTAGAAAACCTCACTCAAAACAGCTCAATAACTTTATCAGCCCACGACACATTGAAACTGATTGGGTCAGCAGCCATCGAAAGCACTTCGGCAGACCACTCGAGTATTACTGTTTTTCCGAATCCGATAAACGAGAATGCAGTATTTGAATTTTTCAGTGAAACACCTTTACAGGCAAGCATTGTGGTGTACGATGTTGTAGGAAAGACAATACTACATCAATTTGCCGAAATAGAAGCCGGCAAAAATACGTTTCGCCTTAGCGGCTTTAAAACAGGTCATTATCAACTGGTGATACAAGGGGGCAGTTTGCAAAAAACAGCTGCTTTTGTTTCGCTTTACAACAGCAATGCACAGCCATATATTCACTCGATTAGTGAAGTAATAAACCCTTCATTTGTAGAAACAAAAAGTGTAAGAGATATCATCCAATTGCCTTTTAACAACGGAGATCAATTCATTTACATAGGGTTTTCGGGCAATTATAGTGAGCATATCTACGAAGTGCCTACTTCAACCAAAACAGTGAATTTCGCCTTTTCTTCGGCATCGTGCGGGGGCAGTTTTACCGATACCCGCGACAATACATCATACAACAGTGTTCGCATTGGCAAACAATGCTGGATGAAAGAAAACCTGAAGTACTTACCCGAAGTGGTTGGTCCGACCACAGGCTCTATTACTATACCTTATTATTATGTATATGCATACAATGGAACCAGTATAACTGAAGCAAAAGCAAGCGAAAACTATCAAACCTACGGAGTATTATATAACTGGCCGGCTGCCATGAACGGAGACGAAAGCAGCACACTAAATCCCAGTCAGGTGCAAGGTATTTGCCCTGCAGGTTGGCTCTTACCCAGCGGTTCACAATGGGCTGAATTAACCGAGTTTTTAGGTGGCGACAATGTTGCAGCAGTAACACTGAAAGCCACCACCCATTGGGCAACACCCAATACAAACACCAACGAATCGGGGTTTACGGCGCTTCCAGGAGGCATAAAATACTACGATGGTGCATTTTATCTTCTAACTGTGGGTGGCGACTGGTGGACATCAACAGAAGAGAACGAAAACCTGGCAGTAGACAGAAACATGAATTACGACAGCGATGTGGTTGCAAGTGGTAATTTTAGTAAAAGCATTGGAGCATCTGTGCGTTGTGTTAAAAACTAATATCGATTTTAACTTCTAAATAATTTAAATATGAAATATTTTAAAACTAATTTTAGCGTATTAGCCTTACTTACAGCTTTCGTGCTACATGTTCAGGCACAAGAGGTACAAATTGGGTCGGGCGACCTTACAAACACTCGCTACCCTGTTTGCAGCGATCATAGTTATTCTTACACACAGCAAATTTATGTTCAAAATCAAATTCAGCAATCAGGCAGCATAACCCAATTGCGGTTCTATTTTGCTGACGGGAATATTGATTTTACCAATAACAATATCGATTGGGGAATTTATATGGGGCATACGACAAAAACCTCTTTTACGGGTAATGATGATTGGGTTCCGTTAACGTCGATGACTGAGGTTTTTAATGGACAAGTTTCATATCCTGCCGTTGGTAATTGGTTGGAAATAATTCTGACTACAGCTTTTGAATATAACAACATCGACAATCTTGTGGTTGCAATCGATGAAAACACCCCGAATTATGATTTGGTTACTATTGGATGGGGCGCATTTACTAGTGGTGAAAACACCGGACTGTTTTACCGTGATTTTGATGTCAATCCGAATCCTGATTCGCCACCAACAGCCGAAGAAAGAACATCTGTAATAGCTCAAATACAACTGTATTTCTTAAACGGACAATGTGAAAAACCCAGCGAATTAAGTATTTCTGATATTTCGACAAACAGTGCCAATCTTACCTGGACAAATGGGGCAACCGAAACAGAATGGGAAATTGCATACGGAACACCCGGGTTCAACCCCGATACAGAAGGCACCTTAGAAAACACGGAGTCTAAGCCCTTTACCTTATTAGGTCTGAGTCCATCATCAAGCTATCAGGTGTATGTAAAAGCCATTTGTGCAGCAGGCAACGAGAGCGAGTGGTCTGATCCGTTGCAATTCAACACATTATGCCCTGCTTTTATGGGCAATATTAATGAGAGTTTCGAATCGCCTGCTGCCCCTCCTATTTGCTGGACAGTAGTGTATGGCAGTTCAAACCCACCGGCAACCAATCTGGTTGCACACGTAACCGATGTTGCATCCGATGGAGAGCAATCGTTTCGATTTTCATCATACGATTTTGATCCTGACTCCTATAGCCAATGGTTAATAACACCACTTCTCGGGAATGCTTCCGGAGCAGATGTCAGTTTCAAATACCGAAAATTCAGTAATTTGTATTTTGATTCATTCCGGTTCGGTTATTCAACAACGGGTGCCGATGTGAACAGTAATTTCATTTGGACCGAACCAATCGAAAATATTCCACATAGCTTTTGGGCCGATTTCGTATTTACTGTACCGGCAGGCACAAAATATATTGCCATACACTATAATCCTACAGAAACATGGAGTGAATACGTGTATATTGATGAGTTTTCTGTTGTTTATGAATCAAATTCCGTTACCGCTGACAAGAATGTTACATCGGCAATTTTTCCAAATCCATGTAATGATGTCATCAATATTGTTACAACCGGATATTGTTCACTGCAGGTAATTGATATCAGCGGACGCATAGTTCAAGAAACAAAGCTCGTTTCAGGGCATAACAATGTGAATCTGGAAGCAAATCAGCATGGTGTTTATCTCATTCAACTGATTTACGACGATTACGTTGAAACCTTCAAAGTGTTGAAACCATAATGCATATTGACTATGAAACCTAAGATATTGGCTGTTTTTCTTTTTTTATCGATTTGCTTTGGGGCAAATTCCCAGAATCAGTCTATTACTCTAAAGTTTACGGCTGAAAACAATGTTGAGCACGTAGCTCTGAACAGCATTCTGATTGAGAATCTTACACGAGGTGGCGAAATGCAGTTGAATTATCCCGATACGGTGGTTACATTCGACTTTAATGTTGGTATTAGCGAAAACACAATACATTCCGAAAGTGTTTTCAAATTAAGCCAAAACGAGCCCAATCCATTTGAAAGTACCACAAGATTTAGCATTGATTTGCTCGCTGACGAACTTATACATGTTCAGATTAGCGATATTACCGGAAAAATATTAGTAAGTTCTGAATATAGTTTAAGTAGGGGTCTGCATAATTTCGAATTTAGTAGTGAAAGTGCAAATATCTACTTTCTCACAGTTCGAAATAATGTGTGCAGCAAAACTATCAAAATGTTCGATGCAGGCATTTGTAATAGAGCCTCTCCTAAATGGCGGCTTGATTATAATTCCGGCAAGCAGGGTTCAGAAATGAATAAAAACACCTTGCATTCAAAGAGTTTTGAATTCCTTCCCGGCGATATACTCCAATACACCGGAACTTCGGCAATCGGCAATCGGACTTTCTACGACACACCCTTATCCGACAACACCTACACATTTGTGTATGGCAATGTTACTCCATGCCCTGGTATGCCAACAGTTACCGATATCGACGGGAACATTTACAACACAGTGCTTGTTGGCAATCAATGCTGGATGCATGAGAACCTAAAAACTACCACCTACAATAACGGTACAGCAATTCCTAATGTTACCTCAAATGGAGAGTGGACCAGTTTAACTTCCGGTGCATTTGTTTGGTACGATAACAACGAATCTTGGAAAAACATCTACGGCGGTTTATATAACTGGTTTGCCACAACCGATGACGATGGCCTTTGTCCCGAAGGATGGCACGTACCCACCTACGACGATTGGATGGAATTGATATTTTTTATGGGGGGTATGGAATCTCCTTATGGAAATGAATTGAAATCGTGCCGGCAAGAAAATTCACCGTTGGGCGGAAGCTGTAACACCAGCAATCACCCACGATGGAAAGAGGACACATACTCGGGGAATTATGGAACCGACACATATGGTTTTTCCACATTGCCTGCAGGGGTTCGCAACTATTATGGGAGCTTTTTCTCAATGGGCGACTTATCACTCTATTGGTCGCAAAATGAAGGAGAATACGATGGTGGTATTGGTGTACGGTTGCATTTTTATGAAGGCTTAATCGAAATGCCCGAAACCGACAAACAAAACGGGCAAAGTGTACGCTGTATAAAAGACCAATAGTAAATTAAAAATGCAAAAACCTGTGATAAAGACATACATACATTTCAATATTGCGAAAAATACGAGAGTTTTGATGTTTCTGCTATGTTCCATACTGTCAGTATGGACATCGACATATGCTCAATCGACCATATGCATCGAACAATCCGATTCAAAATTGCAAGAGGATTATTCAGGTGTTAACCAAATAGCAAACAACGGAATAAAGAATATCGAAAAAATCAGAAAATTCGACCTCAATGAAAAGTTTATCAATAATGCTTTAGTAAAAGGTGATACAATCAACTTATTTCTATTCGAGAATGAAGAATATTCGGCAATTGTCGACAAAGTTTTTACCGATATAAACGGAACAAGATGCACTCGTGCAAGAATCTCGGAATACCCGTTGGGATATGTGTTAATTGCTGTGAATCAACAATCGTATGACCTACAGGTATCCATTCCCGAACTACAAAGTCATTATTCCATCATAAACCAAAATTCAGGTGCAGGCAAATTTTTAATTAAGCAGCATATTAATAATCTCGATAACATTGCAGGCGGTCACAGTGTATTACCCGAAACAGATGTCATCAAAAAGGCCATACAGGTTGATCAATCGAAAAATATTTCAACGAAAGAGCAAAAAAATTCGGCAACAAAGTCAGCAAACGATTTGCATAGCATTGATGTAATGGTGGTATATACTCCGGCGGCAAACACATGGGCATCGTCGGTATCCGATATCAACACTGTGATAGCCAACATGATGCAACAAGCACAAATATCACTCGACAACAGCAATATCAATGCAGAAGTTCGTTTGGTACATTCCTATCTGGAGTCGTACACCGAAGCCAGCGAAGGCGAAGGGGGTGCAAATACCGACTTGTACCGTTTCACATTTCATGCAGGTTTCGACCCATGGAACCTTGAGGGTAGTACTCGTTATATGGAAAATGTTCCGTCAAAACGAAATCAATACAATGCTGACTTATGCATTTTATTGGTCGACATATCGAGTGTTGGAGGATTGGGATGGCTGCTGCAATATAAAAACGGCTTTAGCGACATGGGATATTGCATAGTCAGGGTTCAGCAAGCAGCATCAACAACCACCGGAATGCACGAGATGGGGCATTTAATGGGTGCCGACCATCACAAACAGCAACTGGCCTATCCGGGACCCAACAACTGGGCAGACTGGTCCGAAAACACATGGTCGGCTGGCTGGCGTTGGGTGGGCAGCGATATGAATTACTACTGCGATTTGATGACATATTCTGCCGGAATCTATTGGAGCGATGGAATCACGTCAACAGTGGTTCCGTATTTTTCGAATCCATCTGTAAGTTATCTGGGCACTGCAACCGGCAACATCAACGATGGGAATAATGCCCTTACGCTTTCCGAAACAAAAGGCTACGTTGCCGCATACAGGTCAGCTTCGGGCGATGATTATTGTGCCTCCACAACCACCGACAACAGCGCATACCCCATGGGAATACAGCGATTTATATGCAACACAATCGACAATACTTCGGGGACTGTAAACAATGTATATGAAAACTTTCTGCATATTTCGACCAACCTGAAAAGAGGTAACACCTATACAGCAACGGTAATTGGTTGGAACTATGTGCAAGGCGGAAAAATATGGGTCGATTGGAACAAAAACGGAAATTTCGACGATGCGGGTGAAATGGTCGAAATGCCAGTAACAGGCAGCGACACTTTAATTGCAAATATTACAATTCCCATTTATGCAAGCTTGGGTGCCACCCGAATGCGCGTAAGAACCGAAAGTAATACACTGCCGGCATCTCCATGTGGTTCGGTGTTCTATGGAGAAACCGAAGACTATACAATATTTGTTACCGACACCGATTGTTCTTCGGCTCCCACTGTCTCAATTTCGAGAATTCCAGGCGGGCCGCAATTCAGTGGAACCGAAATCAGTCTCAGTGCCACAGCATCGGGAGGCACTTCACCATATACTTATTCCTGGTCAGCGCAATATCTTGACAACACAGATATTGAAACATCACCCGAAACAGTTAGCAGCAGTGTTTTCGTAACAATTCCTTTCAATAATAACAGTTACGACACTGAGGCTCCCTCCCCTTCGCTTCGATATATTGTTACAGTAACCGACAATAACGGGTGTAAAAATACGGCTTATAATCAGCCCACCATCTATCCTCAAATACAAACACCGCAGGGTATAAGCACCCGATGTCAGGCCAACGGTACTGATAGTTTCTCAACAGGAACCTCTGCTCCCATTTGCACCGGGACCACCGGCTACAACGGTTTTGTATGGAGCGTAAACCCTCCCGATGCAGGAACTATGAACCCCTCCACCGGCGAAATTGCATGGAACGCTTCGTTCATCGGCGACGCCACTATTTCGGTTTATGCCGTCGGTTGCGCATCAGGTTCAAATGGGACACAGAATTCATTACCTGTAGAAAAAACCGTAAGCGTATTCGCGAATCCATCGCCACCGGTAATTGACAATATCGTGCAACCAACCGAATACATTCCTACAGGTTCGGTAACACTGAGCAACCTGCCTGTTGGCGCATGGACAATTACTGCTAACCCTGGCAGCGCAAGCATTACAGGGTCAACAAACACCGCTGTTTTTGGCAATTTGGCAGCAGACCAAACTTACACTTTTACGGTAAGTTCCACGCTATCAGATTGTAATTCAGAAGCTTCAGAAGGAGCCGTTATAAATGCACAGCCAACTATTCTTTCCGATTCCGAAAGCCTATTATATATTAACGGAAATCTCCAAATAAACGTTCCTTTACATGTAAATGGCAACATCAAAGTAGAGGGTGGTGAAGTTATTCTCGGCAGCGAAATACATATTTCGGGCGATTGGACCAATAATGAGTCTGTTAATTTTTTAACCGGAAATGGAACCGTTGTTTTCAATGCAACATCAGAAACTCAACGAATAAAAGGGAACCTGGCAACACGTTTCTATAATCTCACCAACAATAACACACATTCGGGTTTGCTACTGTGGAATAATATCGAAGTAAGTAACAATCTATATTTGGAAAACGGAGATATTGATTTACTCGATTATACCATTGACTTAGGAAATTCGGGGAGCATTCTGAACGAATCGTCAAATTCTCGTATTAAAGTTTCAGACCCAAGCATAAATGTTGGAACTATAACCAGAGAGATGATTATTGATAACACAGGCGAAACCTATATTAACCCCGGAAACATAGGTGTTGGAATAAAAACCGCGGGAAATTTGGGGAATGTAATAATCACAAGGGGTCACAAATTGCAACAAGGAACAGGAACTTACAGCGACAACTATAGCATTGCCCGTTACTACGACATTACGCCGCAAACCAACAACATTCCTTCTGAATTACAATTCTACTATATCACCGAAGAATTAAGCGAAGGGAACACCCTTCATCAAGAAGTTGAATTAAAAATGTTTCACTACAAGAATGACATCTGGGAACCAATGCTATCAAATATTAATAGCACCGAAAACTATGTTTTGGCAAGTACCAGTAGTTTTTCGAGATTTACATTGGGCAGTGAAGATAAGCCCCTGCCTGTAGAACTACTGTTTTTTGAGGCCCATTGCATCGGGCACAATTGTAGTGCTGTTCAGTTGGAATGGGCTACCGCAACCGAAATAAACTCCGACTATTTCGAAATATTTCGTTCAAACGATAATATGCAAAGTTGGCAACCCATCGGAATAGTAGATGCAGCAGGTTTTAGCAACAACTATTTATATTATGCCATTGATGATGTGAATCTTCCCAACACGGGCGAAACATTGTATTATAAATTAAAACAGGTAGATTTAGATGGAAGAAGAGGAGGAATCTACCTGTCGGCTATCTCAAGAACTTTATCCGAATCTGTTGCAACAACAATCAGTATTTATCCAAATCCCTTCGTAGATGAATTTGTTATCGATATTAATGCTAACTCCGGCGATGAGCTTAATGTGCAGCTTATCGATGAATTGGGTAAATTACTACTAAGCGAAACTTTACAAGTTGAGACGGGCAACAACCAATTCCGATTAACAATTGAAGACCTGCCCCCTGCCATGTATCACTTAAGAATAACTTCTGTTTCGGGACTGAATTCAATGAATGCTAAGATAATAAAACAGTTTTAATCAATGTTTTACAGACTGATTAACAAGCACTTATAAATTAAAAAGACAATACACTAGAATTATGTAAATTTGCAACTATGATAAAAAAAGTTTTTGAAATACTGGCTCACCTGAACCCGCAGTCATCGTTCGGTATATTTATATCTGTATGTGGACTGATTTTGTTAATTGGTGTTTCTCAATCATTCGGACAAATTCTTGTTACCAACGAAACAGGCTTTGTTCAGGCAAGCTGGGGCAGCAGTTATGGCAGCCTCGAAGATGTAAGCACTCCCGACAACGGAGGAGTAGCTTATTTTTTCGTCAGCAACGAAAACACTGCACAGCCAGATGCCATCACACAGGTACGATTTCATGTTGCAGGTACCTATTACGAACCGGAAGGCATGCGCATTTGGCCACCTGTAATGAATGCCAAAGGGCAGGGAAATAATATCAGTACCGTAACTGTGAAAGGTTTAACCAGCCCTTTTAAAGAAGGACATGCCGTTACCATGGAAGTTGAAACCAGCAATGGACATAGTTATGTTTTACCCTATACCCTATTCGCAACTCCGGAACTCAGAATTGGCAATGTATTAATTAGCCACAGCGGCAACGACTTATACGTCTATCTACGAAATACAAGCACAACCAATACCTATCAGATTAATCAGCTTCTCATGAACGAGTTGCAATATACTATTGGCGCAAGCTCAGGCATCGAAATAGTAGGTGGAAATAACCTCATCAGTCCTAAGCAAATCGGAATTATAAAAATAACGAATCCATTCCCGCTGAACATATGCTACCCATTGGCACTTCGTATCAATGCTACAAACACAACAACTCAAAGTCAAATCTGGGCTTCGGCAGGTATCAGGCTCACCGAAACCGAGTTTCCACTGGGTACTTGGTCTTCGAGTCTGTTTAATCCCGATCAGGAAAATTATGTAAAAAAAATCAGGTCGATTGCGCTGAATTCCAATCATGGTCCGGGTGAGCCCGCCAATATGCAATATGCTGCTAACGACTATTTTATGAGAACCGTTTGGGAGCCAAATTTCGGAGATCCCATGAATCCTGCCAATGCCATTCCTGTTATTCAGGCTCATTCTCAAGCAAACTATGTTCATGTATGGTCGGTTGATGATGAACCCGACTTGCACAGCAAACCCATTGCCGAAGAACTGCAAAAAAATCAAACATATTGGGAAAACGATCCCAACACGCCTTCGTATGTGAATTTATGTACCCAAAAAAAATATCAGCGCTACGGCTGGATGACCGATGTAGTTGCTATGGACCATTACGCCGCTGCCGATGCACCCAATGTAATTCCAATGACATGGACGCCTGTGGTGGGTAGAACCGGTAAAATTGAGGAAGCTATTTCGTACACCGAATATCTGAAATTCAACACCGAGCCTCGCCGAATGTGGGCATGGTGTCAGTTGGCATCGAGTGTTTGGGGTGTTCAGCCAAAAGATTATAGCGTAAACTATCAGTTTTGGGCTCATGTAATGTGTGGTGCTAAAGGAATACACTGGTTCTGCGTAAAACAAACCACCGATGAAGACTATACCGAACAATGGAACGAATCAGTGAAACTGACCAATCAGATAAACCAGATTAAAAACCTCTGTTTGTTTGGCGAAATGGCTGATGTAGTTACCCGCAGCACAACAAATGTTAAATCGAGGGCATTGATTGGGGAGGATGCTATGGTGGTAGTGGTGGTTAACAACAACATTGATTTTTCTTATAATGTGCTGCAGCTGAAGTGGAACAGCAGCATAAGCAATCAAGATTACTGGATTGAAGTAACGGTGCCCGAATGGATACCTGTTGAACAAATATACAGGGTTTCGGCAAGCGGAAAAATCACCGACAATGGAGTACAGCACATGGGAGGCAGAACCTACCGCATCAATACCCCTGATAATATTTATAAAGAGAGTCATGTTTTCGTAATCGGTAAAAACGATATCACTCCGCCCGAAACACCATCACCGGTAATTATCAGCGATAACCCAAACAGCAATAATTACACTTTTTCGTGGGAAGAGCCATGGGACAACACCGGAGTCATGGGGTATTATGTGTATAGAAACGGAAGCCTTATTGCCGATGTTAGAGGGCCAGTATATGATGTAGTAAATGGACCCGACATTTGCGAAAATGCAATCTGGACATTTGTTGCCTACGACAATTCGGGAAACCTGAGCGCACCTGCCGTGTATACCATGTCGGCTCCCTCTGCAGCAACTTCGGTAAGTCTTTCGCCTGAATCATCCTGCCCCGGGCAATCAGTAACTGTTGCACCAATAGGCGGAGATTCAGGGGCCGGTGGAGAATGGCATTGGTACAAATACAACTGCGACACCAACAATGGAGGAATTTATCTAGGCAGCGGAAACAGTATGGCAATAACACCCGAAAGCAGCCTGACACAATATGCCGTAATGGCCAGTAGCCAGTGCGGCAGTTCCGGATGCTTCAATTTTACCATTCCGGCTTCTTCCACTCCGGTCGATGCAGCTATTTCGGCCTCTGAAACACAAATTTGCTTAGGAGAATCAGTAAATATTTCGATTCAAGGAGGAACGGGAGACCCTGTGTATTTCTGTTCCGACAATGGAGGTGTATCGTGGAATATTTTTTCGATGGCACATGAAGGGGAATCAAATTTTAGTTTTACACCCGACCACGAAGGCAGCTTCCTTGTTCATGTTCGAAACCGCAACCATTGTGGGTTCTGCTGGGATTATGGAACTGAGGCTTGTACAGCTTTTCAGGCCGTAGAGATACAAGTGCTACCGGCTTTAAGTGTCAGCATGTCACGAACACCTACAGGCCCACAATGCAGTGGAACACAATACAATTTTTATGCTCATCCTGCCGGAGGTAGTGGTTCTTACAGCTACCAATGGTATTTAAACGGTGAGCAACAGAGCTCAACCACCGATGTTTTTACTACCGGTCTTTCAAATACTCAGGATTGGGCCATTACCCATAATATTACGGTTGTTGTATCTGATGGCATTTGCACCGCATCAGCAATCATGACACCCACCGTTTATGCCTACCCTTCAGATGCTCAGGCAATTATCGGGAATTCCGGCATTTGCCCCGGCCAAACCGAACTTAGCTATTCAATACCCGAAATTAGTTTTGCAAACAATTATATTTGGACATTACCCACAGGGGCAACAGGTAGCAGTAATACAAACAGTATTACCGTTAATTTCGACGAAAACTTTGTTGGTGGGGTAATCGAAGTTCTCGGGCAAAACACCTGCGGTACTGGCGATACAGCTCAACTTGAAATCTATGTCGAAGAAACGCCTATTGATGCAACAATCTCATCATCACAGTCAGCAGTATGCCTTGGCGAAAGCATTGAAATAACCAGTTCTGGAGGAACGGGAATCGCAGTCTACTTTTGCTCCGACAACGGTGGTAACAGTTGGAATGTTTTTTCGAATGCATATCAGGGACTGAACAGTTTTACTTTTACGCCCGAACATGCCGGCACATATCGTTTTCATGTAAGAAACATGAACAATTGTGGTTTTTGCTGGGACTTTGGCACCGAGGCATGCACAGCATTTAATTACATTGATGTAACTGTGAATGAACCATTCACAGTAAGTATGACCCGTATTCCAACCGGTCCTCAGTGTTCGGGAACAGCCTATGTTTTTTATGCACATGTTACGGGAGGTTCCGGAAATGTTGAATACAACTGGTTTGTGAATGGAGATATGCAAAATAGTCATGAAGATAATCTGCAAATAAGTCTGTTTAACAATTCAGCACAACCCACCACTCCCAATGTTACTGTAGAAGTTATTGATGGGGCCTGCTCAGGCTCAGCATTTATGACACCGACAATTAACCCCAATCCTGCCGCAGCAGAGAATATTGAGGGAAATTTATTTGTTTGTGAAGCCCAGAGTAATTTAATATACAGTACACCGCCTATTGCTGCAGCAACATCCTACGAATGGTTATTGCCACAAGGCTTCACAGGCTTTAGCACATCTAACAGCATAAGCCTTAACATATCCTTGGGTGCCAATTCCGGGATATTACAAGTAAGGGGTGTAAACAATTGTGGTGAAGGGGAGTTCTCTAGTGTATTGATAAATGTAAATCAGATTCCTGAAACACCAATAATAACACTAATTGGAAATGTATTAAGCTCAAATTATTCTGAAGGGAATCAATGGTATAATCAGAATGGTTTAATTACGGGTGCTACTAATCAATCTTTTACTGTAACCGAAGACGGTGACTATTATGTCATTGTAAGCATCAACAATTGCAACTCAACACAATCAAATATTATTACCGTTACACAAACCAAAATAATTAGTTCACAAGCAATTGACTTTATGGCATATCCCAATCCTGTTCAAGATTTTCTTTTCGTAGAGTGTTACGAAAACAACGAGAAAACAAAATTAATTATTTGGAATACGTTAGGTCAGATACTACAACAAATAGAGTTTTATCAATCGGCTGCCGTCGATTTGAGCATGTACAATGATGGTATGTATTATTTACAAATTATCGGGAATAATATAAACCACACAATTAAAATAACCAAACAATAACACTCAAAGCTATCTACCAGAATCTTTGAAAAAAGTACTTCTATAGAAATAGTAATTCGCGGTTTTACTATAACTCAGAACTACGGTGAAATTGTATGCCAGGATTGGCCTCTCCGGCAATTTTAAGCATCCATTCGCTTTCGGCTAAAAAAACAGGGTTATTCGACTTATCAAATGCAATGGATCCCGACCAAGAATTCATGAAGTTTTGCAAATCTTTCTTATTCTCGCAACGCAACCAGCAGGCTTTAATAAAGCGTAACGACATAAAATCGCATTTCGCACCATATTCGTGCTGTAGTCGGAACTTAATAACATCGTATTGAAGCTCGCCAACGGTGCCAATAATTTTTCGGTTACCCGGCTGTTGAACAAACAACTGTGCCAAACCTTCGTCGGTAAGTTGCATAACCCCTTTGTCGAGTTGTTTGGTTTTGAGGGGATCTCGGTTGATGACTTCTTTTAATATTTCGGGAGAGAAACTGGGGATACCGGTAAAATGTAGTACCTCGCCCTCGGTTAGAGTATCGCCTATTTTTAAGTTTCCCGAGTCGTATAAACCAATCACATCGCCCGGAAAAGCTTCATCGATGGTGCTTTTGCTGCTTGCCAGAAATGTGGCAGGCGTTGAAAAACGCATTTTTTTGTTTAACCGAGGATGATAATACATCTTATTGCGCTCAAATTTCCCTGAACATATCCTGAGAAAAGCCATCCTATTGCGATGGTTGGGGTCGAGGTTTGCATGTATTTTAAAAACAAAGCCGCTAAATTTTTCCTCTTCGGGTAATACAATTCTTTGAACCGCTGTTGTAGCCGAAGGACAAGGAGCAATTTGTAAAAAGGTTTCGAACAATTCGGGGATGCCAAAATTATTGAGCGCACTGCCAAAAAAAACAGGAGCTATGTACCCGTCCCTGTACAAACTTTGGTCGAAGGGCTCATATATATCGTCGACAAGTTCTAATTCCTCAACCAGTTTTTCTAGATTTGTTTCTCCAAAATGTGATTGCACCTCACAATTATTAATATCGGATGTATTGAGTAATATTTCTGGTACATTTGCTTTTTGAGGCGAAAACAGCTGAAAACTTTTTGTAGTGAGCTTGCAAACACCTTTAAACTGCGATCCGTTGCCAACCGGCCAAGTCATGGGGCAAACCGCAATTTTTAACTCGTTTTCTAACTCTTCCAACAAATCGAAAGAATATTTGCCTTCTCTGTCCATTTTGTTGATAAAAATCATCACCGGAGTATCTCTCATCCTACACACTTCCATCAACTTCCTAGTTTGTTCTTCAACGCCCTTCACACTGTCGATTACAAGTATCACACTATCCACGGCAGTAAGAGTGCGATAGGTATCTTCGGCAAAATCCTTGTGACCCGGAGTATCGAGTATGTTTATTTTGAAGCCTTTATAATCGATTGACATTACTGAAGTTGCTACCGAAATACCACGTTGCTTCTCAATTTCAAGAAAATCGCTGGTGGCAGTCTTTCTGATTTTATTACTTTTTACTGCGCCCGCAACCTGAATAGCTCCTCCAATAAGAAGGAGTTTTTCGGTTAAGGTTGTTTTACCGGCATCGGGATGCGATATTATGGCAAAAGTTCTTCTTAGGTTTATTTCGTCTTTTAGTTGCATTCGTAATGTTTTCGAAGTGTTTAACAATCAGCTTATCGCAAAAGTGCTTTATGAAATTTATTTGGGAATGTGTAGTCAGTAAATTGACTAAAAACTAAGAACCAAACAAATTGGCACAATCAAGGTGGAGTAGTACCACAATATTTAGATATGTTGGTTTTCATTTCAGCGCACAAATGTAGTTAAAAATGATTCATGCGCAATTAATCAGCGTAAGAGATATCTTGCATCGGTGTATGCTACCAAACAATAATGCGAGTGGTGTAGTTCCGGTCATCAGATTGTATTACGAACATATACACTCCCTTGACATCAATATTCACGTGAGTAGTAGTTGTATTGTGGGTTTGCAAACGTTCGACAAGCCGCCCTGCCAAATCGAAAACAGTAATTGTGTTGATGTATTCGGGATGTTTCACTGTAATATTACCGTTTCCGGGATTAGGGAACACCTGTATATCTTGGCCTGCCTCAATACCCGAAACGGCATTTCCACAATTATTAGCGGCCGAAAAACTGGGACTTCCTTGCTCGAAAACTCCGCTTCCGTTGGGGCAGCGAAACATAGAAACATCGGTAGCTTGTTCGCCGAAACTGTGATAATCGATCACTAAGCCGGAGGCATGACTCAGAATAAGTTGCTCGCCCGAAGCCGACAATTTAAACGAGGCGTGCAAACTCCCTTGCTCTGGTTCGCCGTCGGCCCATACTATCAGATATTGCCCCGACTGTAATTCGGTGCCCGACTGAAATTGATATTTCAGTGGATTGGTATAAGAGTCGGACAAATACAATTCTCCCAAATCGACGCTTTGAGATGAAGTATTATACAGTTCTATCCAATCGTCGAACTCGCCGAAACTATCGCTGGTTGTAGACGCATTGGCGGCCATAAACTCATTAATTTTCAATGACTGTTCATCAATTTCGCTAACGCAGGTATTTGCCGTGTTAAAAGTTGGCAGCGCCATAAAAAAAACATCCTGATTGTCGGGGCATCGTTGCATTGAAATATTGCTGATTTGACCACCAAAACTTACGCTGTCAATAATATATCCGCTGTAGTATGACAAAACCACGGCTTCGCCGTCAGCCGATAAACTGAACGAAGCGTGCAAGTCCCCTTGATCTACCTCGTTGTCGGCCCATACAATAAGAAATGAATGTGGCTGAATAATTGTAGCATCACTAAACTGCCATTTTTGAAGCATGTTGTACGAATCGCTTAAAAACATCAAACTCATATCAACAGGCTCATCACCATAGTTATACAATTCTATCCAATCGTCGAAATCGCCATTGGTGTCGGAAGCACTATTCGTATTTGAAGCCATGAATTCGTTAATAATTATCGTCACATCAATTGGTTCCGTCACATTTGCAATAATCTGAAATACTTCTTTCTGTGCCCTGCGTGGCAAAAAGCGACCTATAGTACTGTTCTCGGCATAAACATAATACTCAGTTACTATTGCATTCAAATCAATGGAGACTCCATATACCCCATCATCGACTGCGCCATCATCATGATTGCCGTCGTCGAACATTTGTATTTGCTGAAACGGAGCGAATCCGGCATCACGAAAAAACAACCACACCTCATTCGCATTAGCAACGTCAACAGTTATGTACACACTTTCGAACAAGTCAGGTTCAGTTTCCGAAACAGTTACATTATCGATAACAGGTTCCACTGCAGTAAAATCGGAAAGACCATTTACATAATCGCGTCGGCCATTACACAACTTTGCAATACCCGGAATCACTCCCATCCCTGTGCTGACATCGTTGGTGATATTGGTAAGAAAATTTTGATACGAATACAACTTATTGGGGTCACCATTCACTTCGGCATCAATCAATTGGTGAAAATAAGAAGCCATGGTATAATACTCACCCGATGTCAAGATTTCGTCGAGCATGGTTTTGTAGTGTGCCAAATACATGCGTTTGTACTTCGGCATCGACAGCAAATTCCTCATAAGCGGCCAATCGGTATCGTTCAGATGTAAAAGGTGGTTCATCTGTTGCATTTGCAGCGTATTGGTAAGCGGAGGACCACTTCCGGTGTTGTTGAAAGAACCAAAGCTCTCGTTCAAATCCCAAAGCACAGGATGAAATATACCGTATTCGTCCTGATAGAGATAATAATTTTGAGATATTGCGCCAATATAAGAATCGAGATTTACCAAAATATTGTCGAATGCCAGCATCCACAGGGTTTCGTTCACGTTAAGAAGGCTTTCGACGTTGCCTATGTTGTTTTCGAGAGTATAGCACAAGTCAATCAGCGATTGCCAACCGTAGTCTGATTTTATTTCGTACGATTGATAATACAATGTGCTGTCGGCACCCTTATACTTAAGATTGGGTTTGTTTCCCGGGCCGGAGGAATACACAGGGTTGCACTTAAAAAATGCACCATTCTTTGACCCGAACCGTCCATCTACAAAAGTTTTGGTAATTGATTCGGAATTCGAAAACAGTCCGATGTATTCGTCGTTAATATATAGTTTTGCATAATTCGACAAAGGGGCTTTCATATATTTATTGGCAAGTCCATACGAAAGCACTTCTCGTAAAAATGAAGGATCTTTAAATCCATTGCTTAGTTTGATGTCTTTATATCCCTGATAATGTTGACTTTTGTATGTGTCAAGCTCAATATGCATGGGATTTTTCGCATTATTCTGATTGTAACTGCTATTGCCCTTATACTTCACTCCTACTGAATCGAATTCTTGGCCGTTAACAAACACTTCGCGAGCCATAATGTAGCCCTCATCTCCTGCTTTGGCAGTATCGAGCATATAATCCCAGTCGGGATAATCGAAATAGATTCTGATTTGCTGTATGCTTGCAGTATCGTAAAACCACTGAGCTTGAACTCCTCGCGACAGAACTATTGCTGCCAAAGACAGTAATATGCACGTTATTGTAATTTTCATCGGCTTATATTTCATTTAGAATACCCGAAAACAAAATGTAGCCAAATGCACCTAAGCACCAAATAAAAACTCTATTTCAGCACCTTGCGAACGCTGTTTTTGCGTGTGTTTTTATAATCGACCACTTTGGCTGCCAGAGCACCTGAATTACGTCGGTCCTTAATCATAGCCATAATTTCGTTAGTGGAATAGGCATTTACATTTTCGCCAATTCGCACCGATTGAAAAGCAGAACTCTCGCCCTTAACGGGAAATTTTCCCGGTTTGCCAATTTTCTTTGCTGCCGGAGGATTCTGTACCACACCATTCACAATGTACAGTGGGTCGCCATTATCGTAAGCCAGAAAGAAATAATTGTTATCCTCGTTGAACTCGTTGTAGCGGTCGAAACCGTCGGCAATAAGAACCAGATAATAGTAACCTGTTATATTTGGCATTTCATACTCCCACGAAAAGCGTTCTGCGGTTGTTTGAAACAGTTGCACAGCCACTTCGTTGGCAACTGAGCGCTGCCCCGGAATATCAATATAAGTTGCCCAATGGTCGGCTGCAGGAATGTCTGAAGGAATAGGGTCGGGACGTTCGTAGTAACCGTAAGCACCATAATCGTCGGTGTACATATCGTAAAGCACTATTCCGAAATCGTTGGCATCGTAGGCATTGTAATACAAATACATAATGTTCCAATCGTCGGCAGCATACAATGTATTTTCGCCGGTGTTATACACATTGTAGTAGGCAGTACGCCAACGTGGATATTGTGCATCGAGAGCATCATCAAAAAGCTCCCAGGCCTGTAGGTCGTAGCCCGAGCTTGGATTGTTCAAATCAGGTTCTGCTTCGATGGGATTGGCAATAAATGCAGCAAAGGCAAAGTAGTTCTGCTGCACAAAGTAGTTGTAGTCCACCCAGATAATTCCGTTGTCACCCCAGGCTTCGCCCCAGGTGTTCACAACTTTAAAGGCTCCATTGGGGCCTTTGTTGTCGTCGTATCCCGACAAAATCATGGCATGATACGAGTGCTGTCCCGAATAGCCATAGGTTTGGCTTACCAATACCATATCGCCGCTGGCATTCATAAATTCATCGCCCAATTTGGCTCCGAAAACCACAGCCTTGCCTTGATAGAGATAGCGTTTGATGTTATCAACGGTCATGCTTACTTCGCGATAGTTCAGAATTTTGTAATTAGCAGCTTCATCTGTCCATCCTGAAGACGGCGACGAAGAACAATCGCCCAACGATGAATACGGCACTGTGTTCATGCGTGCAATGCCACGCGACACCATCACATCGAGTGCTGCCTGAAATTGAGTTCCGTTACAATTAACACCTTTCTGATTGTTGGGGATAGCCCAAAACAAGTCTTTGGGACTAAACACATTGGCCTGATTGCTCATGTCGGTTGTGGTAAGACCATTTACACGTGCATTTATGAAACTGCGCAAATTGTAGCCGCAAGCCCAGGCCACACAGGTGCCATATTGCCCCTGATTGCCGATAGGCGGAAAATACTGCCCCAAATCAACACTCGAAGGCAACACATCGTCGCCATAGGCCGTAGCCAGATTAATATCATCGGGGATACTCGACGGATCTTCATTCTCCATCAACCATCCAAGGGCATCGAGCCATGGGTTGTTTTCGGGATCGGTGCAGGAGTTAAAGACCGCAATGAAACCTGAAAGTATGACTGACATAGCCAAGATTGAAATAATACTTCTCTTTTTCATGAGCATTTTAATTTAATTGTTATTGTTACGATTATTGATAATTATTGTTTCTATTATTTGGAATAATTGAAGTCGAGAATTTCGTCGCTGCTGATAATTCTCAGGTTTTCGAGCAGTACCTCTCCTTCGGCAGTTTTTTGTATCGATTCGAAATTGCTGTTTTTGTTGAGTAGTAATACATCTTTGATGTGTATTTTACCGTTGAAAACGGCTTCGGTGAAACGGGTCATTGCCATAAATACCGACTCTTTTATTTCGGTGCTGCCCGAAAACTGCATCTGTATGAAATCGGCACGGCCTAAACAACGCATCTGGTTAAAAAGTAGTTTTTTATTCGACTTTGCATAGTTCATATTGAGCACTCCGCCAATCACGGTATTCGAAAAATCGGTATATCCGTTGAAAACTGCTGAAGCAGCATTGACATTTCCCGAAAAGGAAACATTCTGAAAGAATGCATTGTCTTTAAAGAAAGCCTTAAAAAACATTACATTTCCCTGAAACCGACAATCGTTGAAGTACGCCTCGGCATTGAATGATGCTTCGGTAAAATACACATCTTTACACCCGAAGTACATGCCGGCAAAGTCGGCTTTTTTCGAGAACACGGCTTTGGTAAAGTCGCAGAGACCATATATTTCCGATTCGCGAAAACTCACTTCTTCACTAAAAATGCAGGAGTCGAACACCACGCTACGGTTAAAACGGGTTCTTATGAAGCTGTTCTCGTTGCCTGCACCCGAGCTGATGATTTTTCCGTTAAAAGTGCATCGCACAAAACTCAATGGTACATCAACATAGGCGCGAGTGGTGGATTGGTTTTCGCGGACACTGTTTTTAAGTTGGGTAAAGTCTATGTCTCCGGTGATGATTTTGTCGGTAAGCACCACGGGTTTACCCGAATTGATAAGTTTGATTACCGCAGCAGCACTAATCTCTTGCTTATTGAGTTCGCGTTGCGAAACCTGACTTCCGCAGGAGATGAGAGCTGTTGAAAACAGGAGAATAAGAATAAGATAATGCTTCATAAAACCATTTTGTATTAATTGATTGTAAAGATACAAATTTTTGTTTTCAAATGGGAATTTGTAGTTTACCGGCACAAATGTTTTTTATGAATTTTAATGCGTGGGAATACGTTTGTAAAGTTCAATGGTATGGCACGAAAAAAGTTTTTTGATACCGACACAATCAACAAAAACCCCGCAAGCCAATCGGCCAACGGGGTTTTTATGCTTAACGCGGTGTAGGTTTAGTTTTTCTCAACGCGCTTTACTACACTGCCATTGGGTGCCGAAATGCGTATGAGGTACATGCCCGCGGCCAAACGACCGATTCCGAACGAGGTATTGTAGATTTCGGTTTGGGTGTTGGCTTTGCGCGTATGTATTTTTCGACCAAAAACATCGAAAATATCAATTGTAAGTTCACCTGCCTCAAGCCTCGACACTTCAATTTGTATTTCATCGTCGAAGGGGTTGGGGTAAACATGAAGCATGGGGCCTGCTACAGCGTGTCTGTCGTCGTTTTCCGGCTGGTTATCGGGTGATTTTTCGAGGCCTACAACAACGGTTGCTATCTCGCTAATAACGTAAGAACAGGCAATGCCTGCTGATGTTATCTTTACACGATACTGGCGCGTATAGGGCGGGCGTGTTATAAAACTCGACTGTGTAGCCCCCGGAACTTCGAGCCACACTTCGTTATGAAAATATTGCCACTGATACATCAGCCCCATGCCTCCCTGTGCCGTTACCGAAAGTTCAAATTCGTCGCCGGCCATGCTAACATTTCCGCCTTGCGGTTGCTGCGTAATGTGTGGGTCGGCATGCACGGTAACAGTTACCACATTCGAAATGCCTGTGTTGCAATCGTTACCTGCAGCCATATACAGGCAGCGGTATTGCGTGGTGGTTTCGGGCGATATGCTCAGGTTTTTCGATACTTCGCCATCGAGGTCTCGCCAGAAATCGACATCAAGAAACTGCCACTGCCAGGTTCTTACACCGCAACCGCCGTTTGCCGACGATGTGAGATAGGCTGTTCCACCCACACAAAACTCCTGGTCGGCAGCAATGGTAATTTGTGGGTCGGCATATATGGTTACAACAGCGGCATTGCTGGTTACGGCATCGCAACCGTTGCCTGCGGCACTGACTTCGCAGCGAAACCATGCTGTAAGCACCAGGTTGCTCACATGCAGCGTGTTGGCGTTTTCGCCTTCCATAGGCAGCCAGTTAGACCCGTCGGGCGAGGTGTACCACTGGTATAGCAGCTCCGGTGTGCCACCTGTGGCAACTACCGTCATAGTGTGTTCGCCGCCTGTGCAAATATTACGGTCGGCCGGGTGTTGCGTAATTGTTGGGTCGGGAACTACGGTAACCACAGCCGGGTTGCTGATGACTTTTATGGTTCCAAATTCGTTGGTAGCCATCACCACCACCCGGTAAGATCGGGTGTAGGGCGGACGTGCCAGATAGCTTGTACCCGTTTGCCCGGGAATTATGCGCCAGCTGCCGTTTAAGAAGTATTCCCACTGGTAGGTAAAGGTGTAGCCATTGCCAAGTGCGGTTACTTGCAACAATTGTGTGCCACCGCTACAAACAGTACTGGAGGCAGGGCTGGCCGCAACATAATAACCTTCACTCATTATGACGTTTGTGGTTGCCGACCCGAAACAAACAAGACCATTGCTGATGTATAATTTGTAAGTCCCGTAATTTTCGGCTTGTGCATTGGCAATCACCGGATTCTGAAGTTCAGATGTGAAGTTGTTAGGGCCTATCCAATGGTAACAGCATCCCAGTTCGCTTGAACCATACAATTCGATGGTTTCGTTGGGAAATACCGGCGAGTTTGATGTGGCCGACATGTTGTTTGTAACATTCACAAAACTTTCTTCGTTGAAACCTGTACACAAGCTTCGGCCGGGAACTGTATTCAGTGCATCATAAATACTTATAACCCCGTGCCACCCTCCAATGCTGTAGTAGTTAGTGCCAATCCAGGAAAGATTCCACAACTGGCTGGCATCGGCTTCGATGAAGACCCGTACTTTAAAATCAGCAGTTATCTCACTAACAATATAGTTGCCAATTAAAACAAGAGGAATGGGTGTAACACCGTCGGCCTCGGTAACCACTACTCGCATTCTAACAGAAGTATTTCGATACACTAAATTACCCCCAATGTCGCGACAATAGTATGCCTGTGTTCCGGTAAAGCAGGCACGACCAAGCCCAAGCACCGTTTCGGGGTTAGCTGAACTAAATGTAAGATTTTGAAAAATACAATCAAAATTAGGTGGGTAGGGATTGTCGAGATTCAAGGTGTTTTGTTGAAAATGCAATCCCCAATTCACACACTCGGGCCAATTATCGTGGTGATACGAAAACACGACTCCTCCGGGTCGTCCGAGCGATGAACCCATTGGGCTGGGAGTCAATGTAATGCTTGTACCGGCCGGCATTGTGCCTGCCTGAGCCGATATTGCCGTAGTTTCTTTGGGGTCGTTGTCGGGTGAACTGTAGGCAGGCGTGCTACCCAATACCAGATAAACCAATATGGCAATAATTGCAATTGCCGTGTTGCGAATAAAACAGATGGTGTTTTTCATGGTTATTCTTTTATGAGTTTTGAGGTAATTATTTCAGAATTTTGGGTATACACTACGAATACATACAAGCCTTTTGGCAATTGCAAAACCGAAATATGCTGCACCGGTTTGTCGAAATTACCACGTAAAACAGCCATTCCTAAGTGATTATAAATTGTCCATTCCGAACCGGTGTGTATTTCGTGACTTTCGATCAGGATTTCGTTGTTGCACGGATTCGGATACAAACTGTATTCAGGCTTAAGCTGATGCACTTCTACCGGCAAATAATCGCCATCGAACGATAGTTTATCAACCATTAATACCGAGGCTGACTTTTGTGTTGCAGTAGTCGACGAAATGGTAATTTTTGCAAAATCGGGTATTACTTCATCGTTAATGTAGGTAATAGGCATTACAAATTTCCTCCAGTAATCGTCGTAATGCGTGTGGAATCTTGTTTTTGGAAACACGCCTGTTCCCACCACATCGTTGCCCGCATACATGTGTACGATTATGGTAGCAGTGTCTGATTGTTCAGGTTGATACTGCAAATACCCTTCGAGTGTTTTGTGCCTTGTTGTAACGGCAAACTTGTTGGTGTATATTTCTCCGCGAATATTGCCACTTTCGAGTACCACTTCGCAAATAGCAATGCTTTGGTTACTCAAATAGCCATAGTTGTTGTTGTAAAACGGCAAATCGGGCATATCCTGCAGAGGCAAATTACTGTATTCGAAAAACCAGTCGTTGGGTAGGTTGCCTGTCCAGTACTCAAAATCCCAGTTTGGAATGGGATTTCCGGTGTAAAAGCTTTTTAATTCGCCATACACATTGCCATACACATTGCTCGAAAGTTTTACCCTGAAAAAATATTTTGTATTGGTTTGCAGTTCGTTAATATCGCTTGTAATTGTACTGATTGTATTCCCTGAAATATTGCCTATTTCAATTTGAGTTTCGGTGTTTTCGTCGGTACCATAACAAAAGTATGCGGTACAGTTGTTGTCGCCCGAAATAGTCTGGGCTTTCAGGCTGGCCTTGTAACTGCCAACATTCACGGCCTCATTGGTAACTGCAATAGGAAAGCCGTCGTTGAATGCCACATAGTGACCAAATTTGCCGGCCACAACACCATAGTGTGGGTTTATAAAGTTTATGGTGTAGAAATGAACATTTGGAATATTGTCGATGATAATAGCTTGCCACGAATCACCGGCATCAATTGATTTTAGAAGCATGCCGTCGTCGCCGGCCACATACAGGGTATTTTCGTCCAGAATGAATACTGCATTCAGGCAAGAGCCTTGTTCTTCGAGAATACAATTCCATGAAATGCCTCCATCGTTAGTTTTCAGCACAACATGAGTTGAATCGGGTGCACGTGTGCCTCCTACGCAAAAGCCCAGGTTTTCGTTATAAAATGCCATGGCCGTGTAATCGACCTGCCCCACCTGCCCCGAAACAGTAACAGGAGACCAGATAAAACTGCCTTCGAGAGCGCTTTCGAAACAATTATCGGTGCCTGCAATAAAAAGCCTGTCGCCGGCCGAAGAAACCGTGTATAACTCATGATTTTCGAATTGATGCAAAACAGACCATGTATTTCCATTATTACCCGAACTTAGCAGCATGGCCTGACCGCGGTTGAGACCACCTGCAACATAAATGTTACCCGAAGCACTTTGGTGTATTTTATTAAAATTGGTATTTCCCAAGTCTAACTGAAACGAAGATAGATTCCAACCATCGCCACCGGTGGCGGTTTTATGAATCTTCGCATTATATCCTACTGCAATGCCACGGTTTTTGTCGAGAAACAGCATGTCTTTAATCATATTGCCAGGATAACGATCGTGAAAAAAATCCCACGATTCGGCAGCCGTGCTCGAGTACGAATAAAATGTAATGGAGTCGTTAAACGGATGCCCGCCCACAACACTCACATGCGTAGCATCGGTAAAATGAACCGCATTAATGTAGCGGTATTGCGGTATGTATCGCACTTCCCATCCATTCTGTGCCTGAAGCACCGGAGCTATGCCGTTAAGCAATGCAATTATAAAGCAAAGTTGAAATAATGAAGAAAAAACAGGTTGAGACAGGATTCTCATTAGGTAGACTTTAAGGGTTATGTAATCTAACAAATGTAACATAAATAAATAAATTTACCAAATTATTTATAAATTATTTCGACTTATGTTTGCGAAAAACATTTTATTATTGCATTCCGAAACCAGATTTTACCCGTATTTGCAATAGTATTAGCCGTTTTTGGGCAAAAAGACCTCAACAGAAGTGGGCGAAATAGCAGAATCAGTACATGTATTGCCCAACAAGTAACCTACAACACCATGCAGTGCAAAACAAAACCTTGCCCTATAAGTGTAGTAATAGTTTGCCTTTACTTTACACCCACAATTTTAAACTCGGTGCGGCGGTTCAGTGCCCTGCCTTCTTCGGTGTCGTTGTCGGCGATGGGTTGCGAAAAATCGTAGCCTTTATACGACAGTCGCGATTTGTCGATTCCTTTGCTGATGAGGTAATCGTAAACTGCTTTGGAACGATTGGCCGATAAAGTCTGGTTGAATGCTTTGCTGCCCACATTATCGGTGTGCCCACCTATTTCGATATTGATATGAGGATTGGCATTCATAAACTCCACCACCTTGCTCAGTTCGGCAAACGAAGATTCTTTTAGCTGGTAATCGTTAAAATCGAAGAAAATGTTTTTTAAAACTACTGTTACTCCTTCTTTGATAGGCTTCAATGGAATATTCATCACATAGGGCTGACTTGGGTCAGCAAGATTGGTAAGCGAAAAGTTTTCGGAAAAGAACAAATAACCGGTCTTCGACACATTAAAGGCATAATCGCGGTTAATAGGCAGACAAACAAGATAGTCGCCCGTTTGGGCATGACTTGTTTCGCTGGCCACGAGTTGTTCGGTTTCGAGGTCGAGAAGCTCGCATACGGCCTGTAGCCTCACTCCTGTTTCTACATCGTACACATATCCTTTCACATAGCTCACGGTGATGGGTTTAATTTCTTCTACTTCGAGTGGAAATTTATAAATATCCAGACCCTTTCCTTTTTCGCGGGCACTTGCAAACATGGCAATATCCCCCTTGGCATTTACTATAAGGCTGCGTTCTTCTCCATGGGTGTTTAGTGGATAACCCAGATTCACGGGCTCATTCCATTTCCCGAGTGCATCTCTGCGCGCCAGGAAGAGGTCGTAATCGCCGAGGCCAATGTGACCATCGGAGGCAAAATACAGGGTTTGGTTGTCGGGATGAATAAATGGCGAACACTCGTTGTATTCGGTATTGATAACATTGCCGAGGTTTGTGGCAGTGCTCACCGGAAAACCATCGGCCCCCAGTTCTACCTTCCATATATCCATTTTTCCGTATCCGCCCTCGCGATTGCTGGCAAAGTAGAGTGTACGTGCATCGGCAGAGAGGCTTGGGTTGGAATCCCAGGAGCCTCCGTTGACCATACGCCCCATATTAACGGGTTTTGTCCATCCATTTGGAGTGATATACGACAAATACAAATCGCATGAGCCAAAGCCGTCGGGTCGGTTACAGGCAGTGAGTACCACTAATTTTCCATTCTGGGCAATACATTGTGCGCCTTCGTTAAGTTCGGTATTGGTTTCTCCGGGCATTTTGTAGGCAGGCATATATTTCCCGTCTTTTCGGTGCGACACAAATACGTCTTCCTGGTAGTTTCCTGCCGCCATATGATAGTCGGTTGCAGGAACCAAACGGGTAAACACCAACAAATCTTCGTCGGCAGTGAGGCTTGGCCAGTATTCATCGTATGGAGTGTTTACTCCCGTTCCAAGATTTTCGGGTTTAAAGGGTACGGGATTGTTATATGCATATATGGCAAAGTCGATTTGACGCTTGAGTCTGTCAGCCTTTTTTTGCTCGGCCTCGTTGAGCATTGCCTCTTCCAGATAAAAATCGATATATTGTTTTGCTTTTTCGTATTTACCTGTTCTGTAGGCAAATTCAGCAAGTCGTTCGTGGTAATTGAGGTCGAAATAGGGGTCGATGCTCACAATTTTTTCGAGACAAGCAGCCGCTTCAACCAGTTGGGCACGGGTCATATAAATCTCACCCATCAACACATAGGCTTCAATAAAATCAGGATCGATGCTTATGGCCTTTTCGAGCAGTACCAAGGCCTGTGCTTTTTGGCGGCTATTGGCCAACGAAAGAGCTGTTTCGAATTGCTTAATGGCTTTTTTCGATTTAGTATGATACTGAGGCTTAGTCTGTCCCATTGCCAGGCATGAGGCAAGCAGCAACGATGCAATTATGAGTATGAGTGTTCGTATCATGGGATATTCATAAATTTATGGGTTTGTAAAGATATTTGCCATTCAGGATGCTTTTTTACGTATTCGGCTATAGCCTGTGCATTCTGTTTGAAACGACTCCATTCGGGCTGCAGGAATAGTTTACACGAAGGTTTTACTCTTAGGGCACATTGCTCTGCCCATCTATAATCATCATCTTCGTACACAATAATTTTAAGTTCATCAGCCATACAAAAATTTTCGGCCACAGGTGGCTCTTGTTGTTTTGGAGAGAGACAAATCCAATGCCATTCTCCCGAAATGCAATAAGCACCGCTGGTTTCGAGGTAACAATCGATGCCACGATTGCGGGCCAAACGGGTAAAACCCGAAAAGTCGTACAGCATGGGTTCGCCACCTGTAACCACCACGGTGTTGGCACCCGACTTTTCAATACGATCCAGTATTTCTTCGATAGGCACACACAGGTGATCGGGTGCATTCCACGAGTCTTTGCTGTCGCACCAGCGACAGCCCAAATCGCAACCGCCTACACGTAAAAAATAGGCTGCCTTGCCGGTGTGAAAACCTTCGCCCTGAACCGAATAGAACTCTTCGAGAACGGGTATTGTTGCTGCTTCGTGCATCACAAATCATTAAGGCAATAAAAGTAGCATTTTTTTCAGAATAGAGAAATCTGGTTTTAAAAATTCACTTGGAAACTTCATTGTTCTAAAATGCACGTTTAAGACAAGCTGTGTTGTTAGGAATAATATATCTTTGCAATAAATTTTTACAACACTATGTACCTTTTACTTCTATACCTGTTTATTGCTTTGTTCTTTTCTTTTTTATGTTCCATAATGGAGTCGGTACTGCTATCTACCCCCCAGTCGTTTCTTATTGTTAAGAAGGAAAATGGACATGGCTGGGCAAAATCTTTTATCGATTTAAAAAATAGAATCGACAGGCCACTTTCGGCGATATTGTCGATGAATACCGTTGCGCACACACTGGGAGCGGCAGGTGTTGGAGCTCAGGCTGTAAAGGTTTTCGGAGATGCGTATTTTGGTATTGTGTCGGCCATACTTACTCTTATGATTCTTATTTTTACCGAAATTATTCCCAAAACTATTGGAACCAGATACTGGCGTAAACTATCAAGATTCTCATACTATACAATTCAAGCGATGATAATTGTCACCTATCCGTTGGTATTGCTATCGGGAATTGTAACCAAACTGTTTTCGGGAAATTCACAAGACCACAGCACCAGCAGGGAAGAGATTGCCGCACTGGCCAGCATTGGTACCAACGAAGGATTGTTCTCGGAAAACGAAAACAAGATTATTCAAAACATACTTCGGCTCAAAAACCTGAAAGTAACCGAAATAATGACTCCACGTGTAGTGATGGCCATAGCGGATGAAAAAATGACATTAAGCAGTTTTTTAACTAATAAAGATTTTTTGAAGTTTTCGCGGATACCAGTTTTCTCTGACAACGAAGACAATATAACCGGTTATGTTTTCAGACAAACGGTTTTTGAAAATCTGGCCGAAGACCGGCACCATCTGTTTCTGAGTGACATTAAACGCGATATTGTTATTGTTCCCGAATCGATGGTATTGTTTTCGTTGTGGGAAAAACTACTCGAAAAAAAGGAACATATTGCCATGGTTGTTGATGAATACGGCGGGCTCGATGGCATTGTTACCATGGAGGATATTATCGAAACCCTGCTTGGGCTCGAAATTGTCGACGAGAAAGATACCATTACCGATATGCAGCAGTTTGCGCGTGAACGATGGAAAATGAGGCAGACCAAATACAAACTCATCGATAAGCTGGGGAACGACTCAAAATAAGTACAGTTGATGGCTTAGTGCCAAACACTGGTAAAAACTAATAACCTATCGATTTCGGAGTGAAAATATTTTCAGCACCTCTGCATTTATTCCAACAACACAAAAGCTCCCCAGAAGTAGGGGTCGTATTTCTGCCGCATTTGGCTTTGAGTATCGTAGAAGGCTTGACGCACATTGCGGGTTTCGAGTAATTTATTGTAGAATACTGTCATGAATTCTTTGGTTTCGTTATCGGCCACTTTCCACAAACTCATGATAATGCAATCGACGCCGGCCATTCTGAATGCCCGTTGCAGGCCATATACGCCTTCGCTGCCTCTGATATCGCCCAGACCGGTTTCGCAGGCCGACATCACTGCCAATCTCACGTCGAGCAGGTTCAATTGCGACACTTCGAGGGCCGTAAGTACACCATCTTCGGCATTGAGTGGCGGAGAAGCATCGCGGTTCCACACATCGTTGGCCCCGGCCAACACCAGTCCCGAACGCATCATAGGTTGACGGTTCGTAGCAAACGCATACATACCAAAACCCCAATCGCCATTGGCCGAAGCACGGGTCTCAGCTTCAGTTTCAACCGAGGTCTTCATCTTGCTCAACATGAGTTCTTTCGGATCGGGATAGAAAAAGCCATGAGTACTTATATGCAACACGTTATAGTGTGCTACATCCTCCTTAAAACGATCTTCGCTGGCCCGGCTCTTTTTGTTGACAGCATGTTGAATTCTACCACCAAGAAGCAGACTCGATAATGTATCGGCTTCGGCCAGGGTTCCGGGCAAATATGGCCACACAGTGCTTTGAGTAGTGTCGCTGTTATACTGTATGCCACCCAATACAAACACCGATATATCGGTTATTTCAGCAGTATCGCAATTCACAATTGCAGAAGTTGACATACGTGGCAGAATGCGGTATTGGTCGCATAAATATCGGTTTTCGGAAATGCACAAGGCCGAAAAACTGATTTTATGCAGCAAGCCTGAGGGGGATATAAACACCGTATGGCAGTCATTCAACTCATCTTGCAAAGGTGCCCAGATAAGATTGTAAAGCGCAGTGGCAGGTTCTTGGCGGCTACCATACAACGAATAGATATAACGTTGATTATTCATCAGAAACCTGCCAAACAGGTTTTTGAGTTCGCGCTCCTCGAACAAATAAAACATTTCGGGATATTGACTTTGCCCCGTTATAAGCATAGCCACATAATACACCGAATCGTCGCCGGCTTTTATATCAACAAATTCTATTGCAGCTTCTCCCTGTTTAAGAGATGCCTGAACATCTGTCCATTGCAGTGTGCTCTGGCGAGCAGCCAAAGCAAATACATCTGAAGAAGCAATCAATTGCTTTTCTATACTATTGGCCTCATCTTCTAAATTTTTGATTTTGTTGCTGCGTTCATAGATGGGAGTTGCATATACATCGGCAATTTGTTTTCGCAGTTTCATCAATTTGTCGTATTGATTTACCAACACCGAGTCGCCCGAGGTGATAATGGCATTTCGCAGTGCCGTAGCCGATTTCAGCAACATGCCTTTGGTTTTCAACGAATTGTTATATACCGTAGCTGTAAGTTCGGGGTACACAGCTTTTTCGACCATAACAAATCGGTTGAAATCGTGCATTTTTCTATCAACCACCTTAACAAAGAAATCTTCTTTCTCTTGTTCGGTAAGCAGACCCATATTGCTGTTAAAGCTTAGAGCCAAGGCATTCATACTCTCGATGAAAACAGTTTTGGCCATAGCAGTCTTGTCCATCTTATGATATAGCTTAGCCAGATTATTGCAAATTTCGGAATAATACGGATGGGTATCACCAATTTTAGTTAATGCAATTTGTTTAATGTCGATCAACAATTTTTCGGCCTTACGCAAATTACCCGACTCCATATATAGCACTGCCAGATTATTGCATGCCTTAATGTAGTTGAGGTGAAATTTACCGAAGCGTTTCTCGTTGATACTCAGAGCTGTTTTATACAGTTTTTCGGCGGCCGAATTTTTTCCGGTTTTAAAATACAAATATGCCAGATTGTTACAAGTGTTGGCATAGGTAGCCGATTGGGCTCCATCGGTTTTTAGTTTTATATTCAAGCTTTCTTCGAGCAAAGGTGTCGCTGTAGTATAATTCCCAATTTCGATATAGTATGATGCCAGATTGTGAACACTTTTTGCATAGTTGATGTGTTCGGTACCCACAAGCAGTTGATACAAATCTTTTGCCTGTACCAATAAGGGTTCGGCTGCCCTATAGTTTCCCATTTCGAGATACAGCATACCCAGATCGCTGCATGCTTCGGCATAGTTTGCGTGGCTGTTGCCGTATTGAGCCTCGGTGTGTTTCAACACATTGCGATAGTGGGGTTCGGCTTTTACATAATGCCCGGCCCTGCGATAGAGTGCTGCCAGATTTCGGATGCCTTCAACATAGCGGTCGTCGCTATTCCCGAGTAGTTCAAGAGCGATTGCGTTGGTTTCGAGTTGCAAGCTTTCAGCCTCATCGAAACGCCCCAGAAATACATATAATTTCGACAATTTTTCGGCATCTGATGCATAGTTAATTATCTGCCATGAGCCCAACGATTGTCTGATTGCAAGGCATTCTTTCAGACTGCTTTCGGCTTCGGTATATTTACGCCGTCGCCGATAGTAATCAGACAAATCGGATAATACATCGCAATATTCGGCACTTTCGGCGCCAAAAACCGTTTTATACACATTGCGGCATTGCTCCCATTCCTTGTCGGAATCAAAGCTTCGCATTTCAACATACAATTCGGCCAAATTGCGGCATATATCAGCATATACCTGATTTACTCCAAATGCCTTTTCGGTTAATTCTCTTGCTTCTGTTAGTTTACTCTCGGCCTGTCGGTATTTTTTTAGTGCCCGATTCACTGTGGCAATGCCCATGCAATTGACAATATACTGATATGATTTACCGACTTGTTTTAGAATAATTTTATCAGATTTGCCGAATAGCTTTAGTGCGTTGTTGTAATTTTTCAGTAAAAAATGCAAATGGGCAGCCTCTGAGAGCATTCCGGCAAACACAGTGTCGTTGTTTCCAAATTCTGACTCATAAGCAAGCATGGCCTCCTGAATAAACTCAAGTGCTTTATTGTACTCTTGTCGATTGAACTTATCGGCATAATATTGGTACGACACACGCCACTGCTGGGCACTTGATGAAAGGCTGATTGCAATTAACAGTGCGGCAAAAGCGAGTTGTATGGTTCTGCCATAACGCATATGTAACATATCAGGCAGCAACAACTGCCCATTCTTTATTTACAAAGATAACACAAAAACGGTTCAGGGCAACAGCATACTATTGCATCCTATTCCTCATTATTGTCTTTTTGCTCCTCGGCAGGAATGGCCTGCATATCGATTTCTTCGGCATCCTGCTGGTTGGTTCCGTATTTTATCACATATTCATCATCGTCGTCGTCGTCATCGAACAAGTAGTCGTCGCATGCAACAAAACCGATACTGAATCCAGTAAGCATAAGCGCAAACAGGAGTTTGCGAGAGTTTTCGGAGATAAATTTAAGACTTGTTTTTTTCATAGCAGCATTTTTTGTTTTACAAAATAAAATATCGAATATCTATTAATTACTATTCAAATTTTAACACGACTAGCAAACACGGTCAATTAGTTACTACAAAAGTAAAAATATTTAAAACAAATTCCAAACTATCAGGTAGTTATTTTACACGGGAGTACAATAAAAAGATGTGTGTAGCTATTTTATAATATTATCGAGCACCCTCCTACCGGCATCTTTATGTATCAATATGTTCATCATTTTCAGTTTCACATAGTCTTGGTGATAGAATCGATAGCCTTTGTTTGGGCCGTCGAAACCACCGCTTCCTGAATCTTTAATCAAATACCAGTATGTGTCATCAACAATTTGATAGCCCACAATCTGAATGCAATGATCGTCGGTGGTTGACTCATCTGACAGGCGTTTTTGGCGCGCTGCTTCGTTGATGTAAGCAGCAGGTATATCGAAATCGGGAATAACTGCCACCTCGGTTAGCGCACAATAGCCGGGTTCCGAAACATCGCCACACAAGCACACAGTATATCCATGGGTAATGGCATCGTTAATAAGAAGCATGAAATCAGACAGAGCCACATTGTAGTAGTCGTTGCTATGCCACCAGTTGTCGGGTTCTATCAATTCGTGTTTTTCGTTGTAAGAAAACTCCATGGTCGACATAAAACTGAAATAATCGTTAGTGTCAATCTTCAAATAATCGCTCATCCATGTTTTGGGTGTGTATTCTACCCCATCGAACACAAACTTTTCGGGAGGTGTGCCCATGTGTTTGTTCAATATATTGCGAATATTCGTTTCGGCTTCAGCCAAATCCCAATTTCCTGAATCTTTCAACGATTCCAGATATTTCATCATTTCGGTTTCCATCTGGTCGTGAGAGTGATAGGTAGCCCCCCGCCTTAAACCCGAATATACCGATTCGGGCACTATGCCGTATTTGGGCCACAGCCTTTTTATGGCATTGGCTTCGCTTCCCTGTGCAAAATACGTTTCACCCCGGGTATTTACATAATCGTTTGCCCTGTCGACATATTCGCAATACACAGTGTACATCTCTGAGATATCGGTTTTAAAATTATAGCGGCGATACACTTCCGATTCGATAAAGGAAGTAACGGCAAAGCACCAGCAGGTTCCGGTGTTGCCCTGCGATTTGGGAAGGCTGTGCCAGAAAAGGGAATATTTACTGATGTCGGTTGGATAACTTTTCCCTGTGAAATCCATCCGAAAAACCACAGGAAAGGTATCGAAAACCACATCGGGATAGACATCCTTAATAATTACGTTTTCGTAAAAACCGCTATTATGCTGTTTAAATACAGCTTTGTCGATTGGCTCTTGCGCTATTGCAGCAGCGGCACAAAGCAATGAAACGAATAAAACGATGGTTATTTTCTGTTTAAGCATATAATATTGTTAACATAAATATACAGCAATGTTACACATATTTCTTGACAATTACTATTGAATCGGGCTTGTTTTCACAGTATAAAAATTCTACAGAGTCTCCCCTTTGCAGGTGTTTCAACGAAGAATTCCCGTAAGTGTGGTAGCGAACAATAAGAATCCGGTATCCACCTTCGGTTTGCACAAGAATTTGAATAATAGAGTAACAATAACCTTTACGTGGCGAGGCAATAGATTTTATTGCCCTTATTGTGCCGGAATGAACCATATGATTGCCATTCAATTTACTCATCTTTTGCATTTTATCGTCGGGCGGATGCAGTAACCCGACCGCTATTTGCAAATGACAAAAAACCGCATATAGTAGTACCATAAGTAAACTTAATCCCATTATGAAACCGGGTAACGCAATAAACACCGCCATTAAAAATGCCACAAACAAATTAATAGTATTGGATGTAAATCGGCTCATCAATATATTTCAGTTTTAATTTAATCGCATTAAACAGCTTTTACATTTCAATCTACACCCGAAAACCACAGTTTTTTCCCTGAGATTGCATGGAAACAAATCACCCCCCAATCGTCGAAAACCATTACCAGATAATTGCCTGCTAGGTTGATGGTGAGATGATTCTGCAGATAACTCTCGGGGCTGATAAGCACCGACTTTACACGGGCTATATCGTCGCCGGTAAGATTGTAGAGCGTTTTACCATTGTAATGGACGCATACAAAATTATACTCGAATACATCTTTTTTCGAAGTCTGAAATGCCAGCAATGCTATATCATCATTCTGATAAACAATCTGAGCATTTTTCAACCTCTGTGCAACATCAATACGATTGGCATTATCAGATGTAAGATTCATGTTAAACACATACAATTCATTGTTTTCGTGCGATGCGTCATATTTCAGGTGAAACATACGCTTACGCGGCTGAAAGGGTAACAATTCTTCGGCACTATATCGAGTTTTTCCTGTTGACAGATGAAAGTGTATTTCGCCCAAATGTTTTGATCGAAAAAACAGGGTATCGTGTTTTTGCAAGGTAAAAACATCATTCGCTCCATTCAGCAACTTGTAGTTTGCACATTTCGAAAGATCGATATCCGCCAGCAATTTTTCGTTCTCAAAAACCGAAATCACATCTGTGTTATTTCTATTTATATGCTTCACGCAAACCACATTCCCTTTTTCAAATATAATTGAAGCTTTATTGAATGGAGTATTAATCATTTGGGTGAGATTGCCCCTGAGGTAGGGATTAAAATATGGGTCGTCCCAGTGTTTATCGATAGGATACTTATTGAACAGGACACTTGCTCCGGTTGATTTATACAAATGCGATGTGTCTTTGTTATTGTCGTAGAACAAATAGTGACGATGAAAACTATTCAGACTTGTATATCTGTCGAGACATAAGTACCAGTATAATTCTTCTTCGTTGTTGAACAGGCGCTTTGTAGAAAAAACATAGAAGTATTCTTTGCCTTCGGATGTTTCGAACGAAATAATGTTTTTATCATAAATGCTTTTTAAATCAGAAGAGGCTCTGCCGTTTTCGTAATAATTCAGTGTTTTTGGGTAATACGAATCGGTAGGCACTCCTTGAATTTCGGGATACATATTCAAAAAAACCGTATCGCATATTTCGCGCTGATATGAGTAAGGATTATACGCATCGATTACGGGCATTTTAAATCGTTCGGCAGCCACAACCCATATTTTGTCTTTCTGAGCCATGATATGCATGTTTGATGGCAACTTATCGTAGGTCTGGGTAATCTCTGCAATCGGTATTTTGGAATATGGGTTTTTTACAACAAGTCTGTATTTTGATGTTTCATCGGAATACAGCTCCCAGATGGTTTCGGTATTTCCCCTGAAGTAACACAAACTTTCAAATCTGAAGTCAGGTTCTTTTTCATCTCGGCTAAACTTATCTTTAAAATTGTCTTTAAAAGTGAAGTACAGGGGAATAATTATGGAAGCTGCAACTCCTAACGGGACTATGTATTTAAAAAAACCTTCGAACAATCGCCAAAACAATCCATCGTCGTTTTGCTTTCGTTGTTTATAGGCTAATTGCGGTATGATAACATCGTTCGGGTCCGCGGGATTCACAAATATTTTGGCATTATTCCCTTCTCTTAGATAAGTGTCGATTTGCTTTTTGCACCCCTCAATTATTACTTTGGTTTCTACGTTTTTGCCCTGATAATCGAATGCGAATGTTACACTGCATATGTTTTTTTCGAATTCTGTTTTGGCAATTACTTTAGCTTTCGTTGACATGTACCCCGCCGAAGGTCGGGTAAGTCTCTTTTTTTCTTTGTTTTTCGAAACTTTTACAAGTATTGCAAAAGCGATGAGCAGTGATAGCAGTGTTGCAATTACAATAAGTGTTATCAGTAATTCTTCTAACAAGAAATAGCTTACCGGCATTGCGGCTATCAGAATAAACACGAGTAAGCTTCGGGTCGACGAAAGTATTTTTCTCATGATTACATACTCATTATGCTGAAAAAAATAAACAATTCTCTCGAAAAAACTTTTGAGTGAACAAACACGCTTTTAATTGCAGCCAAACGAGAAACAATTTGTTTTGTATGCTATATAATTTGCCTTTTTGCATAGCTGTAACAATAAAATGTTTTGCTTTCCTCACCGAAGGGTTAGTTTCGGGTGAATTGCTGTGAAGATACTAAATAATTCTGAAATCGTTATAATGAATGTATTTGTTTAAACTAATTGGGTTCATTCATATCGCAATTTACTCATTATTGCCCTTAAAAATATTATCCAACTTATTATTAAGCAAGAGTATATCTATCGTTAGAAGCAATAGGAAAGGGTTGATAAAAAAAAGCACAACAAAAAGAACAGTAAGAAATACTTCAAAAAATGCAGGAATACCCATAATGATAGAATAGATTTCATGAATCAGACCTAAAAATGGAAGGAGAATGGTAAATGGGATAAACATTATTAGCACAACCGTAAAAACAATATAGAATACTTCCGTTGTCTTTTCCACACGGGTAGCCGGAGCTTTTCTTCTTCTTGGATGAGTAATTCTTTCGGGAGCAAACAAAATTTTGTTGCTGACAAAAAACAACGCAAGGAACACATACGTAAAAAGCACAATGCAAATTGCCTGCACAGAATAGAGATAAAATGCAAGATACGCGAGAAATATAGCGAGTATAAACAACAATCGTGAACTAAGCGTAAATGTTGCTGTGTGCTTCAATAATATCAGAGTGATTCGGTTCATGTTTTTGCTTCTATACCAAACTGTGTATGTGCATTTTTTTTATTGCTTATTATTTGCATGTAATGCGTTTTTCGTCTTTTGAAGGTCTGCCTTTATTTCTTCATCATCAGGGCGCATTTCTAAGGCTTTTTCGAAAGATTTAAGAGCGCCATTAAATATGCCAAGCTCGTGAAGACAAAGCCCTATGCTATGAAAAACATCAGCGTCTCTTATTCCATAATCGCGGAGTTTGATAAAATACTCAAGAGCGTTTTTAAATTCTCGATTATCGTAGTATAACACACCCAAATTTTCGATAGCATCGGTATATTTTTTATCTATTTTAAGAATCTGCAAATAATCATCGATAGCGCCTGTGGTGTTGCCCGCAGCTTTCTTGGCCAATGCCCTGTTGAATAAATAATCGGTATTCTTTGGTTCCACTTTTAATGCATTATTATAGCATTGAATTGCCTTTTCATGATTTCCGGCTTCTGCGTGCAGCAATCCAATACTATTATGGGCTTCATCCATTTCAGGGTTTAATTCCAATGCTTTCTTGTAGTCGGCCATAGCGGCTTCAGTATCGTTTTGTTTCTCGTAGGCTTCGGCTCTGTGGTAATAGATTTCGAAGTAATCGGGCTGAAGTTCTGCTGCTTTCGAGAAAGCAAGCATTGCACCATTTAGGTCTTCTGAATCCGTTTTGGCCCTGCCCAACAATATCAAAGCATCGACAAAACGGGGGATCAATGAAATGGCTTTATTGCAGTCAGAAACTGCCCCTGTATAATCTTCTTTATTATGCTTTGCTGCAGCACGCCAATAATACGTAGTTGCATCGGATGTATTATATAAAACCGATTGATTAAATTCTTTAAGAGCCTTATCAAAGTTATCCATTTGGAGTCTGATAATGCCCAGATTTTTATGCGATATAGCCGCCCTATATTTTGTTGACCCCCAGGCTACTCTCGCAAAGTCAGATATTGCCCCATCTATGTCGCCATTCCAATATTGGGCAACGCCCCGGTTATAGTAGGCTAAAGAAAAGTTATGTTTGTTATCAATAGCCTGAGAATAGTCCTCGATAGCTCCTGAAATATCTCCGATCAAATAGCGGGCGAATCCTCTTTGGTGAAAAACTTTGAAAACTCCGCTATCTCTTAATTTATAACCATGGTTATTCTCAAAGCACAGAGTAATAGCCCGTGACAAATCATTTATGGCTTCAATAAATTTCCTTTCCGAAGCAAGAACATTCGCCCTGCCGAAATATACCCCATAATTGTTGTACCCGAATTCGATAGCCTTATTATAATCGTTAATCGAATTCGCCCCGTACTCATGTTTTGCATACGCACGGAATGCATAGGCAATGCCACTTAGGGGATTTCGGCCAACAACCTCACTAGAGTATGCAATTGATTCAATGAATTTTCGGTTGTTTAATTTTATTACAGCCTTTTTTAAATCTATATCTTCGGCAGTTTCATCAGAATACGATTCAACAAGAGTTTTTTCAAAATCATAATCAGGTGAAATGTCTATTTTCTCAATCTCACCGCCTAAAATTGCATTATTAGAACTTTTTATCCCTTGATTCGTTTGAGGAGTGTATACCCCTGTCGTTTTTACACCATTAATAATTCTCCAAATCAGAATTGCACCGACAATTAGAGTTAATGCAACCACTATACTATAAGGGAAAATAGCACTCCCGTGTTGAATAATAGCATAGATCACAGCCAGCACAGCCACTGCAATAAGTAGAATTTTGCTTATATTACTATGAATTGGCATAATTATAAACTCATGTGCTTCAATTTGTGTTTTCGATATTAAGTTTAAAAACGACCCCATCAACAACTAATGGGATACAAAGTGGAAAAACCGTAAAGGCTAACAAAACAGCTACAAATGGAAGTTTGCTTAATGTAATTTCGAGATATTCTTTGATTCCAACGCTATGAATAAATGGGAATATCATTAAAAACAGCGCAAACAAAAGTCCAATAGCATATAAGGTTTTATGCAAAATATTGTCTGTTCTTTTAATAGAACCACTATTACCTACTGAAGAGTCTTTAATGTAAATACTCACAGGATTAAACAAAATTCGGATGCCTGCGAAATATGCAAATTCAAATAAATAAGAGACAATTAAAATGAATAGATTATTAGAGATGAAAACAAGCATACCAATGTAAACAACTATTAACACCGATAAACACAATATGCGCGTTCTTAAGCTGAATTTTTGTATAGTTGGCAATAATGTAATGATGCTTTGTCTCATACAACTCCTACTAGCTTAAAACAATGGGGTCGCTTTTCATCGACCCTGATTTTTATTGCGATTTTCTTGGTAATAACAAAGTTGAAAGCATCCTCAACCGGCAATGTTGACATTTGGTTAAACACCCGATTATGTTCTTCGTTACCTGTATCCCATATATTTTTCATAATAAAATGCCATATGTCATAATTATTGGTAATGATGCTTTGATAGCCAAAATTGTTATCAGTAAAAGGAATTTTTAACTGTAGTATGATGGTTGCATAACCCGAGTTATTTAGAGGCATTGAATAAAATGCTGTAATGAAAGCAATTTTTATAGCATAATTGCTATGATAGAAGTTTGTTTTGAATACCAATAGCACGTATTTTATCATTGCAATTAACAGCAACAATCCAAGTACTAACGAAATCAGCGGAAATCGCGATGAGAATTCGGTAAAATTCCATATACCTAAAAGAAAAGCTACTAATAAAATAGCGACGTTAATTAAAAAGTTGTTTAATCGGGTTATATCTTTCAGAACAAAGTAGTAGCCGAAATTAATTGTAACATATTTAAGTATTACTGCCCCCATTACTTTACAATACCTCAACAATTATAGCCGTAACATTATCATCGGCGCCGGTAGTCAAACACGTATCGAGTAATTGCTGCACTTTTTCTTCGATGCTGATTTCGGCCGAAATAATAGGTTTCACCACTTTGCTTTTCAGCGATTTAAACAATCCGTCGCTGCAAACAACAAAAATATCGCCTGGAGCCGGATTTGGATACTGGTAATTGGTTTTTATGCGCAGGTTGTTTTGCGTACTTCCGAAGTAATTGGTTATAGGGCTGCGCCAGTCGTCGGGGTCGAGCACTTCGTCGGTGGTAATTTTATAGAACATCTCGTCGCGATACAACCATATTTCGGTGTCGCCTACATGAAAATACCCCGATTGGTTGTCTGCAACAAACATCCCCGACAGGGTACAGGCACAGCCGCGTAATGCGCTATCGCTGAGCGATATCGAAATAAGCTCTTCGTTGGCAGCTTCGAGATACTCATTCAAATTGGCCATTTGATGTGAGTCGGCGTTTTTTACTTTTGCTACAATATAAGCCGAGGCAAAATCGCCGGCACTGTTGCCTCCCACTCCATCGGAAACAAAACAAATGCACTGGTCAACATTGGTAAACACAAGAGTTTCTTCGTTTGTTTGAACACCGTTTATAAGCATATTGTCCTCGTTGCTTTCGTACAATCCGGTGCCTTTGTGGGTAAAACCTGCGATATTAAATTTCATGGTTATAGGGTTTTGTTTAACTTGATATTTCGACAAGGCTGCCACAGGTGTAGCAATTGGGGCACATTTCAACGTATGTTTCGGTTTCGAACCCGCAGCCTTCGTTGCAACGGTATTTTTTATTACCCGGCATTACTTCGGGCAGTTCGGTAGTGGGCATCGCCTCATCGATATTCACAATTTCGGGAACCGGTTGTGCTTCGGGCATGCTTTCGGGAAGGTTTTCGTACATAAGCTTTACCAGAAACATTTCGCGCCCCAAATACACGATTGCTCCATCGCTCAGTTTTTGGGGAACTGAGCACGACTGCTTGTCGATACCCAAATAGGTTCCATTGCTCGAGCCTTCGTCTTTTAGCCAGTAGTCACCGTTTATTAGGGTAAACGAACAATGTTTACGACTGATTACCGGTGCACCTGCATACAAAATCTTGCGCAACAGTTCCGATCCAAAATTATCTCTACCCAACAGTTCATAATCAGATTCCACGCGAATCTCAGCCGAAGTCTTCTGGTAAATAAGTTTAATGCCTGCAACAATACCGCGTTGCGGCGTGTCGATTTCGATGGCAGGTGTTGCATTATCGAAAAGGCAAAAACAATACGAGCATTCGGCTGGCCGGTTATCGGCACTTTCGAAATCGTTGTTGTTTTTACATTCGGGGCAAATTATTCTGTACATTAGTTTTTGGTTTTCGTTAATAAGGACTCAAAAATAGTGTATTGACACTTTAGGCTAAGCTTAAAATAGTAGCTTGAATAATGTATTTTGAAACATTTTTTCATGTATCAATTTATGTATACAAAGGATTATTGGTTATAATTTTAAAAACTTCCCAAATCCATATCCAATTATCATATTTTAAACTCAAAACAATGTAAACAATCAACACGCAAACAATTGCGATTATCGTCTTTGTGTTTCGTTTTTTTTTAATTGGTTTTTCCAAACCTGGGTTCTTATCTATCATGTTGGTAACAGCTTCTACATTAACACATAAAAATAGCAACTGAGCACTCGGCAGGCCGGTTATCGGCACTTTCGAAATCGTTGTTGTTCTTGCATTCGGGGCAAATTATTCTGTACATAATAAAAAGTTTAAACATGTTGCATTACAATACCGGCATCGAGCAGGCTCTGTTGCAGACTTTCCATTTCGCCCGAAAGCGGAACTCCGGCCATATACACCGTGTTTTGGCTGCAACACAGCGACCATTGCTTTGTTTCGGAAGACAATTCGCATGCAATAGCTCTTTTGCCCGAAAAGCGGTACATATTCTGGTTGCTGCTTCCCCTGATACCATCGTCAGCCGGCAAATTGCTACAGTAAGGGCCATCGATTAAATAATCGATGTTGGAAGTAAATGTTTCATCGGGATATTTCAAAAATAATGCATCGAGCGAATATCCTGTGTACACCATCACATCAAGTTGTGTATGCCTTTTAATCATCAGGCTGAACGCCATCAATTGAGGATATTGCTCGAAAGGCTCACCGCCGGTTATTGTAATACCTTGAAAACTGCCCCCAAGCTGCTTGATAAAACTGAAAAGTTCGGGAATTTCAACCTGTTTGCCGTTGTGTGGATCCCACAGCGACCGGTTGATGCAATCACTGCAGCGAATAGTGCAACCCTGCACCCATATACCGATGCGCTTGCCCGGACCAAGATTGTACAAAGGATACTGTATTTTATTGAGCTGCCAAATCATTCGAACACAATACTGCCGTTTTTCACAGTAACATTTATAGAACAATTTTCAACTTTCCGGCTTTCGAACATAAAGTTGGTCAATCCGTTCTTTATGTGTGTTTCGATGCGGTTCACAATTCCGCGACCGCCCATTTCGAGGTTGTCGTCGGCGCATTGCTTCAAGAATTCGAGCACAAATTCGTCATCGAAATCGAAATCGATATTCTTCAGTTTTTTCAGGTTCGATTTTATTACCATAAGGTTTTTTACAATAATTTTAGCCGCAATTTCGGGACGGATAAAGTCGAACACCACAAAGTTATCGCCAAAGCGGTTGAATATTTCGGGGCGATTGAGTGTGGAGGCAAAGAAAGACCTGATTTCTTCCTTTATTTTCTTCTCGATGGTGAGATACTCGTCGCTGTATAGCACATACTGTGTCCGGCGGCCGGTGCCGTCTTCTTTAAACATGCCCAAATTGCTGGTAAACACTATGAGGCACTGCGAAAAATACACGGTTTCGCCCTTGCCGTCGGTGAGCCTGCCATCATCGAGTATTTGCAGAAACTTATCGAAAACTTTGGGATGTGCTTTCTCAATTTCGTCGAACAGCAAAATACTGAAAGGTTTTTTACGTATGGCATCGGTTAGTTGTCCGCCGGCTTCGTAGCCCACATATCCGGGAGGGCTGCCAATGAGTTTTACATCGGAATTGCTGTCGTTATACTCGCTCATATCGAATCGTATCATGGCATCTTCGTCGCTAAAAATAAGTTCGGCCAGCGATTTGGCAAGCTCGGTTTTACCTGTTCCGGTAGGTCCGGCAAAAAACAGCACCCCTTTGGGTTTATTGTTGGGACGGGTTTTGTCGATAGAATCGAGGCCGAGTTTCGCCCTACGAATAATTTCGACGGCTTTTTGTATGGCTTTATCCTGCCCCAGCACACGCTTACGTAGTTCGCTGTCGGCTTCGTCAACCTTAGCATAATCGAGTTTTTCCCAGGGGTTTTCGCGCACACCGTACTTAAAGAGTTCAATAATCTCTTTCATACGGTTTATGTGTAGTTTTTCCTGCTTCGATATGGTAATTAAATTTTCGAGCTCACGGTTCGGAAATCCATCGGTAAGATCGGGGAATATTTTCCCCACTTCTTTCAGGTCGGGCTCCTGCCCTTCTGAATAAAACAACTGATGCCGCTGCATAAAGAAACGTTCGCGTTCTTCGCGGCATGGTTTAGGTATGTGAATATCTTTGGTTAAGGGGTTTTCGAGCAGCATCCATGGTGGAATATCGTTTACCTTATCGCAAATAAACACAATAATGTTTCGCAATCCGTCTTTATCAGAAAAAGCATACGACTCCTGGGCCGCTTTCACCATTTTCAGAAAAGTAGGCTTAATGGTTTCTTCGAGTCGATTTGGGTCGGAAGTAAAGCGCGATGCAAAATTAACGATACAGGCCGATAGCTTATTGGTGTTTCCCATAATTTCGCGGTACAGGGCAATGCAATCGTCGAGCTTGCGGGCACGGGCACCTTTCAAATAGCTGTCGGCTTCTTTATTCTTTAGCTGAAGTTGTGTGCATAGGTTGTCGATGGTAATAGCCGGATCGGCAGCGCACAGGCTTAGTCCATCAACCACATCGAAATAAGTGAGCACCTCGAAACCTTCGAGCATGAGGTGTTTTTGCATGAGTTCTTTCACATCGTTGAACTTGGCATATTTCAATTGCGATTCGTTATCGGCTTCCTTATGATTCATGGGGTAATAGTAGCAATCGTAAATATTGCCAAAAAAATAGAACTGCGATTTCAATGCCTGAAAACGTTTGAATTCTTGTAACCAATCGGGAAAAATTCGTTTTGTATCCATATTATTCTAAGTATAGTTTCTTTACCTGTTCTTTACGCACAGTTACTGTTTGAGTTTTTTCTATTTTTTCTTTCACCTTGTCGGGAACACTTACCATCGACTCGATGGCAATGGGTTTATCGCTTTTAATATCGATATCGACACCCATCTTTTTTAAATCTTTCAATACTTCAACAAAATCGTCGCACGTATTTTTCATTTCGTGGAGTTTCTGCTTTTGCTCGTCAACACTAAGGCTTTGTTTGTTTTCGGGTATTTGGAACACATATCTGAACGAGCCATCATCGCGAAATTTCACATTCAAATAGTTTTGTTGCCCCGGAATTTTCAGATAAAAGTCGTTTTCCTTTTCAAAATCAATCACCTGCAGGTCGTCCATAACCTCGTAGCCTTTGTTTTCGAGATTATTAATAATTTGAGATTTCACAAATAATTGCTCGCGCTTCTTTACCTCTTCTTCTTCGGCAAGCTGCCTGTTCTTGGCATAAAAGGCCTGCACCGATGCTTTAAATGCATTGAAGTCTTTGTCGCGCAACTTAGCGGCACTTATCAAATTTGATGCTTTCTGCTGCAAGAATACTTTATCGGGCTTCAAGGTTTCGGGCTCATCAAAGGCATTCAACACAGCCAAAACTTTTGCAATTTCGTGTTTGAATTGGCTTATTTTACCTGCCTCAAAAATTCGGTCGTGTAGTTCTTTGTAATAATACAAATCGTTCATGCTTTCGCTTTGCTTCAGTTTCGAAAAGCTATCGCGGTATTGCCCGGCAAGCTCAGGGTTGGTGCAGTTATCGATAAGCTGCCCAATTTTTTTCGAAATTCGCTTTACCTCATCCGAAATAACAGGGTTCAGGGTAAACATATCTGCCTTTACGTTAAGCGATATTCCCGAATTCAATACCTCATCGAGAAATGCGGCCCTTACATCACGCATCTTGTTCTCCTGCCCTATCACATGGTCGGCAATATTATCCTTCGATTGGTTGGCTTTTGAGGCAAAACCCCAGGTAAAACCATCTTTTTGAGCTTCGAAAACCACTTTCGAGGCATTACTTTGGGCTTTGTTTGCTATTTCGGCATTTTCAGCCGAAAATGCACTGATAATATTATCGGTTAAAACATCGCGAAATCGCGACAACGATTTTTCTGAATTCTCGTAATAAGCAAGATATTCCTTGTAGGCATCGTAATCGTTTTTGTGATTGTTGAAATCGCTTAATAATGCATCGCATTTCTTATGCAATTCATTTACTTCGCTTATTTTTTTTTCGATTACTTTATCGATGCTATCGTATGTTGCCTGATTAAACTCTCCTTTGTATTGAAATACCAACTGCTGAATTGCCTTTTCTATTTTTGGTTTCAGCTTTTCCAGTTCTTTTTTCTGGTCGTAATGAATATTCAACTCGTTGTCGGATATACACAATTCGCCCAGCATGACGGCTAGCTGATTCAGTTGTGCCTGAGTTTTCATGAGTGTTTTGAGCTTTCCTTTGAAAGCACTCATGGTGTAGGTAACTACTTTGGGTCCACTCATGGTAATTATCAAACAGTTATTTTATACACTATGGCTACCAGCATACCAACGATAAGCACGATGGACACTGCCGACACAATATTGTTCAACCTGAAGTATTTGCGATGCGCCGCTGTAAACTGGTTTTTTATATCTTTCAAACTTGCTTCAGAAAAAGCTTGCCCACCATTGTCGCTTTCAATACCATCCATAAACTTTTGGAGGGCTTTTGTAGTAGATCCCGTGTTTTTTTCGGCATAAATCTTTGAGTCATCTTCTTTAATAACAAACACTTCATCTACGTCATGCTTTTTAAGGTAGGTATCGAGTACCCAGCAGACTGAATAGTGAACCTGACAGATTTTTTCGAACGAAATGTAATTGATTTTCAATTGAAGTTCGGAATGCTTTAGCAAAATTGATTCGCAAAAATTCTTCAGATTATCGTCTTTTACTTTTGGATTACCAAATTTCTGCAATAAGCCTGTCCTTTCGAATTTATGATATTTATCTTCGAAAAGTTCTTTGTTTTTCACATAATATACAGCCAGTTCCTCAATATCAGCAATAGCTTTGTTGTTATTGTCGATATAAGGCCTTGCCGGGTTCAATGAATATGCGAGTTTAATAAAAGACTGATATATATTTTCCTCACCCTTACTTCGGTTGAAATGTTTTGTTAAACTACAGTTATAGTCGAATTGATCGGGCAATTCTAGGGTTTCGTCGAATACGGTATAAAGTTTTGCCAACACAGCCTTTATGGCATCTTTGCCATCTGACTGATAATACAAACTTCTTAGAACAAACTCGAGTTTAAAAATGTAAATGGCAAGCATGTCAGAAGAAAACAAACGGTAGTTTTCATCAATTTTCGCTATAAAATCGCTTACCAATTTATTGATATTGTTGGTATTGGTAAAATTGAAGTTTTGGTTTTCGACGATTAATGGCCTATCGGGAGCAAAAAACATGCATACGGCTTCTTTTAGTATTGCTTTTCCGGCCGGGCGATAGAGTGAAACTAGTTTCTCGAAGCGCTTTCTGTCGGGAATACCAATATAACTATCGAGCCAGTCTTTGATAAGCTTATACACATCCTCGTCTTCGAACAAATCTTCGAACCATGATGCTTTTGTTTCGAGGTAACGGGTAAATTCGATTGCATCGGCTATAACCACCGGACCAAGTTTAAGAGGCTTAACATCGGAGGCTTTGGTTGCGTAATAGCTGATATCGATGGTTTCACCATTCATCCATCGTTCCACCTCAGCCGGCCCCCAACGATTTATATGATTTAACAAGGTGAGTCCTTCTATAAGATTATTCAGACGCTTGTAAACCGGATTGAAATCAACAATTGGTTTCTGACTGTATTGCCGTTCTACTATTTGTTCAAATTTATCGTTATCCACTTTTCCGAAATCGTTTCCGGCAGTAAGTGCAGTAGGATATAACAAATGAAGCAGCACCATACCAAACGAATAATAGTCGTTTTTTTCTGAAACTATTCCGCGGGCTTGCTCAGGCGGCAGATAAAACTCGGTGCCTTTCACAGTGGATGATTTTCTGATCGACTTTTCCGACTCAAGGTCGTAGGCTTTAGCCGAACCGTAATCGCCAAGAATAAGGTCGGTTTGCTCTTTGTCTTTATACAGTATATTTCCGGGCTTCAGGTCGCAGTGGTAAATCTTATACTCGTGCAGTTTGGTAAGCGCCAGGTATATTTGGGGGATTACTTCCGATTCGATAAAAGACGGAGTGTATTTCTTACTAAAGTCTTCAACATCGAAAAGATTGCCACCAAACGCAAATTCCGATATTTCGTAGCAGTATTTTCCCAAATATTTATTGGTTCCCACACCAAAACTTATCAATTTCAGAATGTCGGGGTCGTCGAGCTGCTGAATGCGCCCCAATGCAATGCCGTTGGGCTCTTCTGAAACATTACGGAATTCATAATACAGTTTCAGTGCAAACTGCTTTTTATCGTCGTTTTCTATCTTAAAAACATTTGCCTCTCCGGTGCCTTCCGAAATCACTTCAACAACCCTGTAGTTTGTGTTGTTAATTGTAAGTGCGTCGCCTATTGCAATTCCCTGTTCAAATTTTGCCGATGCTGTTGATGAATCGCTGTAAACACCGGTTTTAGACCCATCGCCGGAACCATACAGACCTGTTTTATTTTCGTGGTCGCTATCAGATTTATACAGCCCCGTTTTGTCGTTGCTATTGACATTTCCGTAAGTTTTGGTTTTATCGTTGTCGTTCATGGTGGTAAGAGTTTTATATCGTGATAAATTTAGAATAAATAAAATCAAACTCTCATGAAAAAACAATTTTTCATGGCTGTTGTTTCTTTATTGTATACATCAGGGCAACTTACCTAAAGGGTATTTATCTTTCATTTCGAGGTAGTAGTTACCATGGTTCTGATAATAGTAATCTCCAAACAAGAGCCACTCATTCATTTGAACATCTAATATTCCAAAGTATCGTATGCTGCTGTATTGGTTGTAAATGGTCAATAGCTTGGCAAACGATTTTGCAAACAAAGCATCGCTCACACAGTCCATTACCGAGTAAGCTAAATAGCAAGGCCCCGAGTTGAAATATGTTACCAAATCAACGTTGATGTTATTCTGAAAAGCTACATTTCGGCGTATCTCCCAGCCCATATTTTTCATTTGCCGATAGTGCGAATCAATCCTATTTTTAACAATTATTTCTTCATCTTCACGACAATTTGTTTGCGTATTTGTCAATAATTTCGATATGTTATTATTGTATGCTTCTATCGAAAACTTAGGGTTCAGTATTCGTTGGCTATCAGTTCGTGTATATTTAAAAAACAGGTAATAGCCAAGCAATGCTGTTTCAACATTGCAGCGTTTTAAGTCTGAATCATGATTGCCATGGGCGTATGCTGCCAACGATTTATATGCATTAACAATTGACAGCACCATTTCGTATTCGCCTTTGCCAAAGTATTGCTTAACATTATATGTTTCGCTCTCGTTCTTATCGGGATTATCGGGTATAAGCGTAAAAAGATCTTCATCAGTTTTTTTTAGTCCTTTTTTTCCAAGTATTGCGTTGTCATGAATGTGTTTTGTAGGATTTATCTGGTAATCTAAGGGATATACTACATACAAAGTCAGAAGCATTACTTTTTGTTGAATAAGATTGAGATTATCTACACCTATGGGAATATAAAAACCGTTTTCGAAATAATATATTTCGGTTTTATCATACGATGCCCAATTTTCGGGCTTTACAAATCCTTTTTCGCTAAAAGAATCATTTTTCAATAATTTGCGAGTAGCATTCGAATTATACATATGTCGTGCATAATGTTCAATTTTTTCGAAATCAAAGCCCTTTGCCCACAAATAACTTTGTAGATCACTTAAAATAACTTCTCGTTTAAATTTCTTGGATTCCTTTTCAGTATAGAAAAAGTAAAAATACCAGGCATTTTCCCAGTTGCTTCCGGCCAATGCTGAACAGTGGCCATAGTACTTAATTCCTTTACTTTCTGATTCAACAATACGTATCGCATTATATTGACGAGCCAATGTTTCATCTGCCTCCGGTTCAATATAGGCATCTTCGATAATATCGGCATCTTCGGGCAATTCAGCCTCGGCCACGGTGTTTTCAGCAACTTCAGAGGTCTCCTTTGGCAGGTGTGTAATCAGTGTTATCAACTTTTCGGGCTCCTGATAAGTCAAACCAAGTTTATCGTAATAATTCTGCAAAACATTTTTGGCGCAATGCCGCACTTGGTCTGCTTCATGAAATAAGCTCACCTGCCTCGCAGCAAACTCCATTTGAAATTCATAAAACGCTTTTTTTTCGAGATCGGAAAGTGACTGCACCAAAGTTAATACTCGCATAAATTTCTGTTCAAACTGAACCGCATCGTCTTGTTGCCACAGTAAGAAACTCTCATTGTTTACCACTACCGGCCTTTCGGGTTTCAGAAACCTATATAAGGCTTCGCGCAAGTATTTGCGTCCCTTATGTTGGTAATACACAACCAAATTCGAAAATGTGTTTTTGTAAGCAATATCGTAATTGTGAATAAACCATGTTTTCAATGTTGTAAACCTGTCATTGTCTTCGAAGAGGTTTTCGTAAAAATTATCATCATCAATAATATACGCAGCAAGCCCGTCGATAGAATTTATGATTATATTTCCGACCCGAATCGCATTGTCATCAGTGTTCACATCGCGATCAAACGAAACGGAAGGCTTATTCTTTTTCGAAATCCATGCGAATACTTCTTTCTTTCCCCAACGATTATTGTGATACGCCATCGTCAATCCGCCAATCAGTTGATTGAGCCTTTCGAACTGCAAGTCGAAACTGATTATCGGTTCGGCACCATATTGACGTTCAACTATTCCGGCAAATTTATCTCGGTCGATCAGGCTGTAGTTGTTTTCGTCGCATAGTTGCTCGGGATACAGCAGGTGCAGCAGTATCATGCCAAACGAGTAGTAATCGTTTTTTTCGGAAGTAATTCCACGAGCTTGCTCGGGTGCCAGATAGGCTTCGGTGCCTTTTATGATTTTTGAGCGGCGCAGGTCTTTTTCGCTCTGCATGTCGTAGGCTTTGGCCGAACCGTAATCGCCTATTACCAGATCGGTTTGGGCGGCATCGAGGTAAAGAATATTCTGCGGTTTCAGGTCGCAGTGGTAAATTTTGTATTCGTGCAATTTGATTAGCGCCAGATAGATTTGCGGCACAATCTCCTTTTCAATAAAATCAGCGGTGTATTTTTGCATGAAATTCTCTACCTGCAACAAATTGCCCCCTTCGGCAAATTCCGATATTTCGTAGCAATACTTTCCTAAATACTTGTCGGCACCTACTCCGAAGTCGTACAGTTTCAGTATATCGGCATCGTTGAGCTGCCGTATGCGCTGCAGGGCAATTCCGTTGGGTTCATCATCACCGAACCGGAATTCGTAATACAGTTTCAGCGCAAAGGGTTTTCCAGTATTGTCGGTTATTTTATACACGTTGGCTTCGCCGGTGCCGGAGGAGATGAGTGATTGAATGGTATAGGTATTGTTTCGGAGTACAATAGTGTCACCTATGTTGATACCCTGATGCAAACCACCATTATTGCTTTCTGCCGGTGCGTACAGACTGGTTTTGTCTTCGTTGGATGAAGTGTAGAGATTGGTTTTGTTTGATTGGGTCATTTTGGAAGTATTACATGTTTTTAAGATTTTAATTTAGAATAGGGCAAATATCATTGGGGTTATATTATAGAGCCAGCCTGAATCCGCACCATGAGCTAGCATCGTTTTCGCTTATACAGAGTGCTTCATACACCTTGCAGTAGTGTTCGCCCCAAAATGCATTTCCGCCTCTGCAATAGATATACTTCATATTGTCAGATTTATTGTAATAGAAACCTGCACATATCTCTGAAACATTTCCACTCATATCATAAATTCCCATTTCATTTGGTTTTTTTTGCCCGACCGTATGGACTTTATTGTCACTGTTTGCCTCATACCATGCTACATCATCAATATTATTGCTACCACTATATTTAAAATTATTTGAACAAAAACCTCCTCGTGCAGCTACTTCCCATTCCCATTCCGATGGCAATCTAAACTTCATTCTCAGCCTATTATTCAAAGAGTTAATAAAAGTATTTATTGCTTTGATATTAACATTTACTACTGGTTCCATATCGTTTTTATTACATATTTGATTGTTTTTCATTACTCTGTTCCACAGGGCAACTGTAACAGGATATTTACCAATATAATAAGCATGGAGCTTTACGTCCATTATGTTTTTCGTTAGCATAAACTCAGGGTTGTCTTCCTCTCTACCTATACGGTAATTGCCAGCTTCAACAAAAACCATTTCTATTCCGGTTTTTTCAAAGATATCATTTTCCAAAATTTCCTTTTCTAAAAACTTTTGCTGCTTCTCCTTTTGTTTAAACTCCTCAAAACACAAAATACCTAATTCTGTTTTAGGAGTAAAAGGAAATTGTTTCAGAGATTCTACCATTTGAAATAATGAATTATAGATTTTATGTATTTCATCACTTAAATCTAAGTCTTGCTGATTTGACAAGTTTTCGAATGCTAATTCCAGACGAAAAAATGAATTATCTCTTTCTTCTTTATTCTGAATTGATTTAATTTTTTCAAATATACTTTTACTCGTTTCGAATATCTTATTAAAATCGTCCCACAAATCAAATTCTTGATGATATATTTTTACTCTTCTTCTTACATCTAGAAAGAAAACCTGTGCCAGCTGCACATATCGTTCACCATACTTAGAATAACAGTTTATGATTTCTAAAAACTTGTTTTTCGTTGCAATACCTGAGGTTTCAATTAAAAATGTTTTAATTGCGGTACTGTTTTCCTGGTTTCGTATGCATTCTTTATGAAAATTGCTACTGCTCTCGATATAATCAGCAAGCTCAACGGTATTGTTAAGTTTTTGTCCGTTTATTACTATTGCATGTACTCCTAATTGGAGACAAGCGGAATTGCGAATAACAGAGATTTGTTTCCCATTTATCCATTCGCAAACTTCATTTTTACCCCATCTTTCGTGCTGATATGCATTTGTTAAACCTTGAATTAAATCGTTTATTCTTTCGAATTTCGGTTTATATTCAATTATCGGCTCTGCATTGTACTGTCGTTCGACAATATGCGAAAACTTATCCCTATCAATTACATCGAAGCAGCCATCGTCGCATAGTTGCCCGGGATAAAGCAAATGCAGCAATATCATACCAAACGAGTAGTAATCGTTTTTTTCGGAAGTAATGCCTCTGGCTTGCTCGGGTGCCAGATAGGCTTCGGTGCCTTTCACTATTTTTGAGCGGCGCAGGTCTTTTTCGCTTTGCATGTCGTAGGCTTTGGCCGAACCGTAATCGCCTATTACCAGATTGGTTTGGGCGGCATCGAGGTAAAGAATATTCTGCGGTTTCAGGTCGCAGTGGTAAATTTTGTATTCGTGCAATTTGATTAGCGCCAGATAGATTTGCGGCACAATCTCCTTTTCAATAAAATCAGCGGTGTATTTTTGCATGAAATTCTCTACCTGCAACAAATTGCCCCCTTCGGCAAATTCCGATATTTCGTAGCAATACTTTCCTAAATACTTGTCGGCACCTACTCCGAAGTCGTACAGTTTCAGTATATCGGCATCGTTGAGCTGCCGTATGCGCTGCAGGGCAATTCCGTTGGGCTCATCTTCACCGAACCGGAATTCGTAATACAGTTTCAGGGCAAAAGTTTTTCCTGCATTGTCGGCTATTTTGTAAACAGTGGCTTCGCCGGTGCCGGAGGAGATGAGTGATTGAATTGTATATTGAAAATTACCAACAACAAAAAGGCTGCCCACCGAAAGAAATTGTTGCGGCATACTGTCGTCATTGTAGGTGTAGATAACGGCGTTTTCCATACCATATTTGTTTTCGAGAACAAGGGTTAGTTTTCAAAAATAAGAAAAAAACAAACCCGTAACTAGATATTATCAGTGATTTTTTCGTTAACCCAATATGCAAAACCTCTATTGGTTTCTATAAGCTGTGTTTCACCGATTCGAGGAAATAAACTTTCATGCTTCCCTTACCCTTTATGTCGATTTCGCCGCGATAACTAGTTACAAAGTTATGGTTTAATAGCAGATAGGTCGCTTCCGAAATCTGAATTTTACCCGGCACACCATTCGATTCCATTCGGCTGGCCGTATTTACCGTGTCGCCCCACACATCGTAGGCAAACTTTTTATTTCCGATAACGCCGGCCACAAGCGGCCCCGAATGAATTCCCATTCGAATACTGACCCCATCGGTGTTTTTTCTATCTATTTTCGATGCTTCCGTCATCATTTCTAATGCCAGCGAAGCAATAATCTCTGCATGCCGGGTATTGGCATCAGGTGCTCCGCACACTACCATATAGGCATCGCCAATGGTTTTAATTTTTTCGACATGATACTTTTCGATGAGCGCATCGAAACGGGTGAATATCTCATTCAAAAAAGCTACCACTTCTTCGGGCGATGATTTTTCGGCAAAAGGTGTGAAATTGGCTACGTCGGCAAAAAGCACTGTGGTATTATCATACTTATCGGCAATAATCGACGGACTTTTCTTAAGTCTTTCCACAATCGATTCGGGTAAAATATTCCTCAACAGTGTTTCGGAACGGTTAAACTCGGTTTCGGCCTTTGCATTGGCATATCGCACCATGGTTTGCAATACGCCTATAAGAATAACTATGAAATAGGCAGGAAAATGTACCAAAGCAATACCTCCAATATTACCCACCTCCA